>NZ_VZOV01000011.1 GCF_008801915.1 Cupriavidus gilardii | reverse complement strand
GGCCGCGCCCGACGGCGGGGTCGCCAATGGCGCCGGCGTGGCGCGCGGCGGCGTGCCGCGCGCCGCCAGCGGCCGGGCCGGCAGCGCGATGGTCTGGCGCGCGCCATTGCGTTCGATCACGACCGCGCGGTCGCGGATCTCGACCAGGCGGATCTGCTGCGACAGCGCGGCGCCGGCGCGCAACGCCTTCGGCGGGCCGTTGTCGATCGACACCACCGCCGCCCCGCCGCCGGCCGGGTCGGCGATCACGCCGAGCAACTGCACGTCGCGCACGCCGGCCTGCGGGCTGCCGCCGAACAGCGTCGCGATGGCGCCGGTCTCGACCGCCTCGGTCTGCGCGACGCGGGCGGTCTTGGGCACGGGGATCGTATCCATCGCGCTGAACGTCAGCACCCAACGCGTCGCCAGCGCGCACAGCGCGACGAATAGCAGCAGCGTGGCGACGCGAGGCAGCCAGGCGGCGCCGGCATCGAAACGGAAAGCGGATGGCAGGGACAGTGGCACGAGATCGCGTCGGGCGGTCCGCGATGGGCCGCCGCAGGTTGTCGATGGCGGCAAGCGTAACAGAGCGTCATGTCGATTGTCTTGCGGCCCGCATGACGGCCGCCGCCCTCGCGAGGACAGCGGCGATGTCGGTGCCTGTCCGGTACCGAGGCGTCACAAGCCGCGGGTATACTGGACGACCATCCCACCGGTGCGCGACGCGGTCGCCGCGCCGGCTTCGACTCCGTCGACAACCTAGGCCTGAAAACCCGATGCGCAGAAACACTCCGTCCCGCTCCGCCCTCGCCCGAACCAGCCAATCCGGCGCCGCCCGCCTGCGCCGCCGCCGTGCCGGCTTCACGCTGATCGAGATCATGGTGGTGATCGTGATTCTTGGCGTGCTGGCGGCACTGGTCGTGCCCAAGATCATGAGCCGCCCGGACGAAGCGCGCATCGTCGCGGCGCGCCAGGACATTTCGTCGATCATGCAGGCGCTGAAGCTGTACCGCCTCGACAACAGCCGCTATCCGACCACCGAGCAGGGACTGGCGGCGCTGGTCACCCGCCCGACCACCGAGCCGATCCCCAACAACTGGAAGGGCGGCGGCTATCTGGAAAAGCTGCCGCGCGATCCGTGGGGCCAGCCGTACCAGTACCTGAACCCGGGCGTGCGCGGCGAGATCGACGTGTTCAGCTTCGGCGCCGACGGCCAGGCCGGCGGCAATGGCAACGACGCCGATATCGGCAACTGGGACTGACGGTCCCGCCGCCGGCCGACGCCCGTCTTCATCATGGCCACCGGCCCGCACCGCACCCAACGCTCGCATGCCGCGCCCCCGTCGCGCAGACGGTCACGCGGCTTCACGCTGCTCGAGCTGCTGGTCGTGATGGTGCTGGCCGGCATCGTGGTGTCGATGGTGGCGATCAACGCCACGCCCAATGAGCGCGGCCGCATCCTCGACGACGGCCAGAAGGTCGCCCGCCTGTTCGAACTGGCGCAGGAAGAGGCGCAGCTGCGCGCCCGGCCGCTGGCCTGGGAAGCCGACCCGCAGGGCTGGCGCTTCCTCGAGGCGACGCCGTCGGGCTGGATGCCGCTGCTCGACGACGTCTTCGCGCCGGGCCAGTGGCGGCTGCCGCTGGACCAGGTCGCGGTGACCGCCGGCGCCGCCGGCCAGGGCGGCGCGCGGCTGGTGTTCGGCCGCGAATGGATCGACGCCCCGCGGCAGCTGGTGCTGGTACGCGGCAATGTCCGCGTCGAGGTGACCGGCGACGGCACCGGCCGCTATTTCGCCAGCGCGCAATGATTCCGCACCGCCGCGCCCGCCTCCCTCGTGCGGGAACGCCCGGCCGCCGCCCGCGCGGCTTCACGCTGATCGAGGTACTGGTCGCGCTGACGATCCTGGCGGTCGCGCTGACCGCCGCGATGCGGGCGATGGGCTCGATGATCGAGGCCGGCGGCTCGCTGCAGCAGCGCATGCTGGCCGGCTGGAGCGCCGACAACCAGCTGGTCGCGCTGCGCCTGACCAAGACCTGGCCCGAACCCGGCACGCGCGGCGCGCCCTGCCCGCAGGGCGGCATCGCGCTCTATTGCGAGCAGACCGTCGCGCCGACCCCGAACCCCGCCTTCCGCCGCGTCGAAATCGCGGTCTACCCGTCCGCCGAAGACCGCTCGGTGCGGCTCGCCTGGCTGGTCACCATCGTTCCCAATGAAACGCGCAACCTGCTCTGAGGCGCGTGGCTTCACGCTGATCGAGATGCTGGTCGCCATCACGCTGCTGGCGGTGATGGCCGTGATGGGCTGGCGGGGTCTGGACGCGATGACGCGCGGCCGCGAACGCCTGGTCGACCACGACCAGCGGCTCGACGCGCTGAAGCTGCTGTACGGCCAGTTCCAGACCGATTGCGAGAACCTGGCCCGCCCCGAGGCGCTGCAGCAGAGCCCGGTCGAGCTCGAGGACGGCCGGCTGCTGCTGGTGCGCGATCGCCGCGAGCCGGGACTGCCCGGTGCGTGGCAGGTGGTCGCATACCGCGTCGAGAACGGCGCCGTGGTGCGCGCCGCCTCGCCGCCGCTGGACAACCGCCAGGGGGTGCAGGCGGCGCTGATCGCGCTGCGGCAGCCCGGCGGCGGCGGCGAGCTGGTGCGGCCGCTGGTGCCGAACGCGGAGGGACTGGCCGCGCGCGCCTGGGTCGAGCCGGGCGGCTGGCGCGATACCAGCGGCGAGCTGCGCGCGGCGCTGCGGATCGGGGCGGCCAGCGCGGTACCGGCCAGCAATGCGCAGATCGGCGTGCCGGCCGGCGCGCTGCGCGGGCTCGAACTGGTGGTGGTGGCGCGGATGGGCGACGGCGACACGCCGCGCCGCTTCGACAAGCTGTGCATGACGGGGCAATGAGCGCGATGAACGGCACCTTCCGCGCCCCTTCCGTGCGCCCGCGAGCCGGCCGCCACCGCGGCGCCGCCGTGGTTACCGCGCTGCTGATCGTCACGCTGGCGGTCGTCGTCGTGTCCGGTCTGCTGTGGCGCCAGCAGGTGCAGATCCGCTCGGTCGAGAACCAGCGGCTGGTGGCCCAGGCCGCCTGGATCGAACGCGCCGCGGTCGACTGGGCGCGGCTGATCCTGCGCGACGACCTGCGCCGCTCCAACGTCGACCATCTCGGCGAGCCGTGGGCGGTGCCGATCGCCGAGACGCGGCTGTCGGACTTCCTCGGCGCCGCGCTGCGCACCGACCGCGCCGGCGAAACCTCGTTCCTGTCCGGCCGCATCCTCGATGCACAGGCCCGCTTCAATCTGCGCAACCTGGTCACCACCAGCGCGGGCGCCAACGGCGGCATCTCGGTGACCATCGACCCGGCCGGGCTCGCGGCCTATCGGCGCCTGCTGCGCGTGCTGGGGCTGAACCAGGGGCTGGCCGAGGCGACCGCGCGCTATCTGCTCGAGGCGGAGCGGGCCGGCGCCGGCCGCGCCGCGCCGCGGCCGCCCGACAGCCTGGCCGACCTGATGGCCATCCCCGGCTACGAGCCCGACATGCTGCCGGTGCTCGAACCCTTCGTCGACCTGCTGCCCGACCGCACGCCGGTCAACGCCAACACCGCCGATCCCGAGGTGCTGGCCGCGGTCATCGACAAGCTGCCGCTCGATCGCGCCCGCGAACTGGTACGCCAGCGCGACCGAGCCTATTTCAACAACGTCGGCGACCTGCAGACCCAGCTGCGCGCGATCGCGCCGCAGGCCGATGCCGGCGTCGGCACCGCGCTGGAGACGCGCTCGCACTACTTCCTGATCTACGGGCTGATCCGCCACGAGCGGGCGGTGCGGATGCAGGTCTCGCTGGTTCGGCGCGCGGCGATCCTGGGCAGCGCCCAGGCGACCCAGGTGGTCTGGACCCGCGACCTCGAGCGGATGCCGGAGCTGCGCTGATGGATGGGATGCCGATCGCCGCCGCCCGCCGCGAACGCGCAAACCGCCCGCACCGCGGCCTGCCGCACGTCCCCGAAACGGTTGACGCGAATCCGCCACAAAGGCAAGGTATGCTGATGCCTTGGCGGAAAGGCATTTACCGGCACCCGGCTATGCAAACGGCGATCGCTGCCGGCACAGCCGAGACCGGGCCGGACCAAGCCCTGGCATGGAACCGGGCCAGATTGCAGACGCGCCGCCACGCCGTCGACGATTCCGCCATCCATCTTTACTGCCGCGCAGTCCCAAGGAAACCTTGAGCACCACCCTGTTCGTCCGCCTGCCGCATCGCCCCCACGATCAACCGCAGCCCTGGCGCTTCGGGGCGATGCCGTTCGCGCTGGTGCGCGATGCCGTCGCCGCCCAGGGCCGGCGCGAGCGTGCGCCCGCCGCGGGCCATCTGCTGCGCGAGGGCCAGGCGCCGATCGCCGAGCTGCCGGCGGCCGACCGGCTGGTGCTGATCGTCGCCGCCGCCGACGTGCTGGTGACCACCGCCGCGGTGCCGCCGCTGGCGCCGAACCGGCTCAAGCTGGCGCTGCCGAACCTGGTCGAGGATTCGCTGGCAGCCGATGCCCAGGCCTGCCATATCGCGGTCGGGCCGGAGGCCCCGCAAGCCGCTGCCGATGCCAGCAGTGCGGCCGCCGCGGCGCGCGGTCCGCGCCGCCGCCTGCTGATGGTGACCGAGCGCGCCTGGCTGCGCGCGGTGCTCGACGCCTTCGCCGAGCACCGCCATCGCCGCCGCCATCTGCTCGCCGCACAGTTCTGCCTGCCGCTGCTGCCGGCGGCGGACCAGGCCGCCGCCGCGCACGCATCGAGCCCCGCCGGTCCCGCCGCGGCGCCCGAACCGGCCGCCCCGTCCGAGCCGTCGGAGCCGCCCGCCACATTGGCGCTCGAGGCCGCCTCCAGCGCGCTGGCCGCCGCGGCCCCGCTGCTGGACGGGGAGGCGGACACCGGCCAGGCCGCGCCGGTCTGGCAGCTGACCGTGCGCACCGACCGCTATCAGGGCTACGGCCTGCTGCTCGGCGACGACGCACTGGCCGCCTGGCAGGCGCTGGCGCCGGCAGGCGTCTGGTACGCCGACCGCAAGGCCGCGGCGCTGCCGACGCTGAACTCGGTACGCCCGCTCGGCTGGCCGGTCTGGATCGAGGGAGCGCAAGCCGCGCTGCGCGAGAGCGCGCTCGATCTGGCGCAGTTCGACTTCGCGCAGGGCCGCGCCGACCGCTGGAACCTGCGCGCGTGGCGCGCGCCGCTGGCGCTGGCCGCCGCGCTGCTGCTCGTCCACCTGGCCGCGCTGAACATCCACTGGCTGATGCTGCGCGGCGAGCAGGCACGGCTGCAGCAGGCCCAGACCCAGCTGCTGCGCAGCGCCTTCCCGCGCATGCCGGTGGTGGTCGATCCGCCGCTGCAGATGCGCCGCCAGGTCGAGCAGCTGCGCCTGGCCAGCGGCCGCAGCACGCCCGACGACTTCCTGCCGCTGGCCGACCGCTTCGCCCAGGCCGGCCGTCAGCTGCCGCCGGACGCGCTGCTGGCGCTCGAATACCGCGGCAAGACCCTGCACGCGACGCTCAAGCCCGGCACCGACACCAATGCGCTGCGCCAGGCCGCGCGCCAGGCCGGCCTGTCGATGGAAGAAGACCGCGCGCCGGCCGAACCCGCCCGTTCCGGCGGCGGCCCCGCGCCCGCCGGCTCGCGCTGGATCATCAAGCCCGGAGCGCTGTCGTGATGCGCGCCACCACCTCCGCCGGCCTGGCGGCGAAGCTCGGCAAGCTGCGTCCGCGCATACCGGCACGCTGGCGCGAACAGGCCGAGGCCTTCTGGACCGCGCGCAATCCGCGCGAGCAGACGCTGCTGGCGGTCGGCGGCGCGCTGCTGGCGCTGACGATCGGCTACAGCGTGCTGTGGGAGCCCGCCGCCGAAGGCCGCGAGCGGCTGCAGAAGAGCCTGCCCGAACTGCGCGCCCAGCTGGCCGAGATGGAAACGCTGGCGCAGGAGGCGCGCGGCCTGTCGGCCAGCCCTGCGCCGGCACTGCGTGGCGAGGCGCTGGTGCAGGCGCTGCGCGACGGCCTCGCCCAGCACGGCCTGAGCCCCAGCCGCGTCGCACCGACCGGCGACAACACGATCCAGGTGCAGCTCGACAAGGTGCCGTTCGGCGCGGTGGCGGCCTGGCTGTCGGACGTGCGGCAGCAGCAGCGCCTGAAGGTCACCGACGCGCGCATCGTCTACGTCGGCGCCACCGCCATCGTCAACGTCACCGCCACCTTGCAGGGACCCGGGGCCGGCCCCGAGCGTCCGGGCGGACGCGGCTGATGGCGCGGCTGGAAGCGCTGCGCCTGCGGCGACGCGAGCCGCGGCCCGCCCGCCGCCGTGGCCTGCTGCGCTGGACGCTGCTGGGCCTGGCCACGGTCGTGGTCACGATGATTGCCGCGCTGCCGGCCGCCTGGATCGCCGACGCGGTCGCCAGCCGCACCGAGGGCCGCGTACTGCTGGCCGATGCCGCCGGCTCGCTGTGGCGCGGCAGCGCCACGCTGGCGTTGTCCGCCGGCGCCGGCAGCCGCACCGCCACGGTGCTGCCCGGCCGCCTGCAGTGGCAGGTCGCGTTCTGGCCGCTGCTGACCGGCTCGCTGCGGCTGGTCGCCCAGCACACCGAGGCGATGCCGGCGCCGGTCGCGGTCACGGTGACGCCGTCCGGCTGGCGCGCCCAGTCCGGATCGCTGCGGCTGCCGGCCTCGCTGCTCGAAGGGATCGGCGCGCCGTTCAACACGCTGCGCCCGGACGGCGCGATGCGGCTGGACTGGAGCGCGCTGGAGGGCCGTTTCCGCGCGGACGCGGGCAGCGGCGGCCGGCCGGCCCGACTGTACGGCCACCTGACGCTTCGCATCGACCAAGTATCATCGGCCGTCAGCCGGCTGCGGCCGCTCGGCAGCTACCGCGCCGAGATCGACTGGACCGGCCCCACCGGCATGCTGCGGCTCTCGACCGTGGCGGGGCCGCTGCACCTGGAAGGCAGCGGACCGCTGGGCCGTCAGGCACGCTTCGAGGGCACCGCCCACGCGGACCCCGACGCCGCCAATCAGTTGGCCTCCCTATTGAGCCTGCTGGGAAGACGTGAGAACAATGTGACCAGGCTGCGCTTCTGATCCGGCGCAAGGCACGACGCTTGGCACGACGCCAGGCACCGCGCCAGGCACCGGGCCGCGCAACCAACCGACGCTTATGACGACAACAGACCGACGCCCCATCCTGCCCACCGCCTGCGCGCGCGCCGTCACGGCGCTGTGCGCCCTGTCGCTGATGGCGCCGGCCCCGCTCTGGGCGCAGGCACCCGGACAGGCGAGCCCCGCCGTGCCGGCCCCGCCCGACATTACGCCGCGCAACCGCGACGAGGTCGTGCTCAATTTCGTCAACGCCGACCTGGAAGCGGTCGTGCGCGCGGTGGGCCAGGCCACCGGCAAGAACTTCGTGATCGACCCGCGCGTCAAGGGCACCGTCAATCTGGTCACCGAGGCGCCGGTGTCGCGGGCGCAGGCGCTGGAAACGCTGGGCTCGGTGCTGCGGATGCAGGGCTATGCGATGGTCGAGGCCAACGGCTTCACCAAGGTCGTGCCCGAGGCCGACGCCAAGCTGCAGGGCTCGCCGACCGTGGTCGGCGCCGGCGCCAGCCGCGGCGGCCAGGTCGTGACGCAGGTGTTCCGGCTGAACTACGAGTCGGCCAACGCGCTGGTGCCGGTGCTGCGCCCGATGATCGCGCCGAACAACACGATCACGGCCTATCCGGCCAACAACACGCTGGTGATCACCGACTACGCGGACAACCTGCGGCGCATCGGCCGGATCATCGCGGCAATCGACGCGCCCGCGTCGGGCGAGGTCGAGCTGATCCCGCTGAAATACGCGATCGCCAGCGATGCCGCGGTGGTGCTGCAGCGCCTGCTCGACCCGGGCGCGGCCGGCGGCGCGCCGGGCGGCGCGGCCGGTCCGGCGGTCGATGCCAGCCTGCGCACCTCGGTCGTCGCCGAGCCGCGCAGCAACGCGCTGCTGGTGCGCGCGACCAGCCGCGCGCGCCTGCAGCAGGCGCGCCAGCTGATCGAGAAGCTGGACCAGCCGCACGCGCGCCCGGGCAACATCTGGGTGGTGCCGCTGAAGAACGCCGATGCGGTCAAGCTGGCGCCGACGCTGCGCGCGATCGTCGCGGCCGATGCCAGCTTCAACGTCGCCCAGCAGGGCCAGGGCGGCATCGGCGGGATCGCCGGCGCCGCCGGTGGCGCGGCGGGCATGGCCGGCGCGCAGAACATCGCCGCGCCGACCGGCCAGTTCACCGGCGGCACGACCGGCATGGGCGGCTACGGCCGCACCGGCAGCACCGGCGGCGGCTTCGGCGGCGGCACGGGCGGAACCGGCTCGGCCTTCTCCGCCTCGTTCGCGCCGAACCAGATTCCGACCACCGGCGGCATCATCCAGGCCGATCCGTCGACCAACTCGCTGATCATCACCGCCAGCGAAGCGGTCTACCGCAGCCTGCGCGCGGTGATCGACGACCTCGACGCGCGCCGCGCGCAGGTCTACATCGAGTCGATGATCGTCGAGGTGACCTCGACGCAGGCGGCCGAGCTCGGCATCCAGTGGCAAGGCATCCTCAGTTCGGCGGGCGGCAACAACAACTTCTTCGCCGGCACCAACTTCGGCACCGGCGGCAGCAACATCATCAACCTGAGCGGCGCGGTCTACGACATCTCGCAGAACGGCGCCGCGGGGATCGAGCGGGCGGCCGGGCTGGTGCCCGACATCGGCGGCCTGAACCTGGGCGTGGTCAACCGCGCGCTGGGCCTCGGTGCGCTGCTGCGCGCGCTGGGCAGCCAGGGCAGCGTCAACCTGCTGTCGACGCCGAACCTGATCACGCTGGAGAACGAGGAAGCCAAGATCCTGATCGGCCAGAACATTCCGATCACCACCGGCTCTTACGCGCAGAACAACGCGGTCGGCGGCGGCACGCCGTTCAATACGTTCGACCGCAAGGATGTCGGCATCACGCTGCGGGTCAAGCCGCAGATCACCGATGGCGGCCTGGTCAAGCTGCAGATCTACCAGGAGTCGTCGTCGGTGGTGCCGGGCACCACCAACCTGATCCAGGGCCCGACCACCAATGTCCGTTCGATCGAGACCAATGTGCTGGTCAACGACGGCCAGATCATCGTGCTGGGCGGCCTGATCGAGGACAACTACGGCGACGGCGTGCAGAAGGTGCCGGGCCTGGGCGACCTGCCGTGGATCGGCGGGCTGTTCCGCTACGAGAACAAGTCGCGCGCGAAGACCAATCTGCTGGTGTTCCTGCGCCCCTACGTGATGCGCACCTCCGGCGCCACCGACCGCATCACGCAGGACCGTTACGGCTATATCCGCGGCGAGCAGCAGGGCTTCGTCTCGCCGAACATGATGATGCGCGACACGCAGACGCCGGTGCTGCCGCCCGCAGACGCGCCGGCCGCGCCGTTCGTCGATCCGCGCAACAATGGGCCGGTGCCCGGTCCGCTGCCGCTCGAGCAGACGCTGCCGCCGCCGGGCCCGACCTCGCGCGCGCCGAACCAGGGCGAAGGCGCCTGAACGCGGGCAGACCATACAGGCGATCACGATGGCGACAGTCCCCTCTTCCCTTCCCGGCCCGGCCGCGCCGGCGCCCGGCGCCCCGGCCAACGCCAACGCCGCCGCGAGCCCCGTCGACACGCCGCTGTCCTCCCCGATCGCGGCGCGCCTGGTGCCCTACGGCTTCGCGCGCGAGGCCAGGCTGCTGGTCGCGCACCAGCGCGCCGACGGGCTCGAGGTCTGGGTCAGCCGCGCGACCTCGCCGGCGGCGCTGGCCGAGCTCGCGCGCGTGCACGGCCCGCTGCATCTGCGCGTGCTCGACCCCGAAGCGCTGGAACGGGCGATGTCCGACGCCTACAACCGCCAGGACGGCACCGCCGCGCAGGTCGTCGGCGAAGTCGAGGGCGAGGTCGACCTGTCGCGGCTGATGCAGGACATTCCCGCGGTCGAGGACCTGCTCGAATCGGAGGACGACGCGCCGATCATCCGCATGATCAACGCGCTGCTGACGCAGGCCGCGCGCGAAGGCGCCTCGGACATCCATATCGAGCCGTTCGAATCGGCCTCGGTGGTGCGCTTTCGCGTCGACGGCACGCTGCGCGACGTGGTGCGGCCGAAGAAGGCGCTGCACGGCGCGCTGATCTCGCGGATCAAGATCATGGCCCAGCTCGACATCGCCGAGAAGCGGCTGCCGCAGGATGGCCGCATCACGCTGCGCGTCGGCGGGCGGCCGGTCGACGTGCGGGTGTCGACGCTGCCGACCGGCCACGGCGAGCGCGCCGTGCTGCGTCTGCTCGACAAGGAGGCCGGCCGGCTCGACCTGGCCAAGCTCGGCATGGCGCCCGCCACGCTGCACGCCTTCGACGAGCTGATCCGCCAGCCGCACGGCATCGTGCTGGTGACCGGCCCGACCGGCTCCGGCAAGACCACCACGCTGTACGCGGCGCTGTCGCGGCTCGATGCGCGCACCACCAACATCATGACGGTCGAGGATCCGATCGAATACGACCTCGACGGCATCGGCCAGACCCAGGTCAATGCGCGCATCGACATGACCTTCGCCAAGGCGCTGCGCGCGATCCTGCGCCAGGACCCGGACGTGGTGATGATCGGCGAGATCCGCGACCTCGAAACCGCGCAGATTGCGGTGCAGGCCTCGCTGACCGGCCACCTGGTGCTGGCGACGCTGCACACCAACGACTCGGCCTCGGCGGTGACCCGGCTGGTCGACATGGGGATCGAGCCCTTCCTGCTGTCGTCGTCGCTGCTCGGCGTGCTGGCGCAGCGGCTGGTACGCCGGCTGTGCCCGCAGTGCAAACGCGAGGAGACCATCGCGGTAACGCCGGCGCAAGCCGAGACGCTGCTGGCCGACGGCAAGCCGCTGCAGAAGCTGTGGCACCCGGTCGGCTGCGACAAGTGCGGGCAATCGGGCTACCAGGGCCGGATGGGCGTCTACGAGCTGCTGGTGGTCGACGACCGCATCCGCACGATGATCCATCGCCAGTCGCCCGAATCCGAAATCAAGCAGACCGCGCTCGCCAACGGCATGCATACGATGCGCGGCGACGCGCAGCGCTGGATCGACAGCGGCGCGACCTCGCTGGAAGAGGTGCTGCGCGTGACGCGCGATTGAAGCGCGATCGAAGCGCGATTGAAGCCGGGATGGAACGCTTGCGAGCGCGCCCCGTGCCGAGGTCCGTGCCACCGAACCCCGTGACCTGAGCCATGCCAGCCTACCGCTATGAAGCCGTCGACGCCGCCGGCAAGACCGACCGCGGCGTCATCGAGGCCGACAGCCCGAAGCAGGCCCGCACCCATCTGCGCACGCGCGGGCTGACCCCGCTGACCGTCGATGCGCTGGGCAGCGCGGCGCAGGCCGCGCGCGGCAGCGCGGTCGGCTTCGGCCGCCGGCTGTCGACGCAGGAGCTGGCGCTGTTCACGCGCCAGCTGGCCAGCCTGATCGTCGCCGGCCTGCCGCTGGATGAAGCGCTGGCGGCGCTGGCCGACCAGGCCGAGCGCGCCTACGTGCACGAGCTGCTGGCCGGCGTGCGCGCCGAGGTGATGGGCGGCAGCGCGCTGTCGGTCGCGCTGTCGCAGCACCCGCGCGACTTCCCCGACATCTATCGCGCGCTGGTCTCCGCCGGCGAGCACTCGGGCCACCTGGGCCTGGTGCTGGAGAAGCTGGCCGGCTACATCGAGACCCGCAACGCGCTGACCGCGAAGATCCGGCTGGCCTTCACCTATCCGGCCATCGTCACCGTGGTGGCATTCGCGATCGTGATCTTCCTGCTGTCGTACGTGGTGCCGCAGGTGGTCAGCGTGTTCGCCAACACCAAGCAGAAGCTGCCGTTGCTGACGGTGATCATGCTGGCGCTGTCCGACTTCGTGCGGCAATGGTGGTGGGCCGCGCTGATCGTGCTGGTGCTGGCGGTGATGGCGGTCCGCGCCATGCTGCGCCAGCCCGGCGTGCGGCTCGAATGGCATCGCTGGCTGCTGACCGCGCCGCTGGCCGGCAAGCTGATCCGCGGCTACAACACCGCGCGCTTTGCCAGCACGCTGGCGATCCTGGTGTCGGCCGGCGTGCCGATCCTGCGCAGCCTGCAGGCCGCGGGCGAGACGCTGGGCAACGAGGCACTGCGCGCCAACGTCGAGGACGCCACCACGCGCGTGCGCGAGGGCTCGTCGCTGGCGCGCGCGCTGGCCGCGCAGAACCAGTTTCCGCCGGTGCTGGTGCACCTGATCCGCTCCGGCGAAGCCACCGGCAATCTGCCGACGATGCTGGAGCGCGCCGCGCAGGGCGAGGCGCAGGAACTGGAACGGCGCACGCTGTTCCTGACCAGCCTGCTCGAACCGCTGCTGATCCTGACGATGGGCGTGGTGGTGCTGCTGATCGTGCTGGCGGTGCTGATGCCGATCATCGAGATCAATCAGCTGGTGAGGTAGCGCGCGGTCCGCCGCGCGAGGCGGACCGGAACGATCGACTTCTCGGCGTTATTCCGCAGCCGCCGACTTCTTCGCTGCGCGCTTGCGCGGAGCCGGGCTGCGGCGCTTGCGTGCGGGCGGCGCGGCCTCGCTGGACTGCACCGATCCGGCGGTTTCCACCGGTTCCTCCGGCTCGGCCATCGCCGGCGCGTCGGCGCCTGGAACCTCCAGCGCTTCACCCGCCGCGGCCGGCGCGGCAAACACCGTGCTGTCGATCGGCCATGGCGTGTCGCTGAGCTTCACGTCCGGACGGCGCGAGGCCCGGCGGCCGCGCGCCGAGCGCGGCGCCGCCGCGGGTTCGGGATTGCCATGGGCGGCATGGCCGGCCTGCTCGGTCGCGGCGGCTACCGCGGGCTCGTCGAACTGCTCCGGCTCGGGCGCGGGCACGGGTTCGCCGACGGCCGGCGCGGCTTCGGCCGGTGCCGGTTCCAGTGCGGGTTCCAGTGCCGGTTCCGGGGCCGCGCTGCCGCGTCCGCGCTGACCGCCCCGCCCCTGGCCACCCTGCCCCGCGTGGTCGTGCCTGTCTCCCCGCTGCTCACCGGCTCGCTGTTCACCACCCCGCTGCTCACCACCCCGCTGCTCGCCGCCGCGCTGTTCGCCGCCTCGCTGCTCACCGCCTCGCTGTTCGCCACTGCGCTGCTCGCCGCGGCGCTTGAGCCGGACCCAGATGGTCTTGTTGTTGCCGCCGTTGCGGGTCTCGACCTCGAACAGGCCGGTCGCGGCAACCAGCTCCGACAGCTTGCCGTAGCCGTAGTTGCGCGAATCGAATTCGGGCGCCTGCTTGGCGATGTGGGTGCCCATGCTGCCCAGCGTGGTCCAACCCTCCTCGTCCGAGACCGCCTGCGCGGCCGATTGCAGCAGCCGCACGAGGCGCGTGTCCTGCCGTAGCTCGCCGCCGCTGCGGCGGCGCGCAGGCGCGGCGGCCTCGTCCGCCTCGTCGGCACCGACGTCGCCGCGCAGCAGATCCGAGTAGATGAACTTGTCGCAGGCGGTGACGAAGGGCTTGGGCGTCTTGCGCTCGCCGAAGCCGTAGACCGTCAGGCCCTGCTCGCGGATGCGCGAGGCCAGCCGCGTGAAATCGCTGTCGCTGGAGACGATGCAGAAGCCGTCGAATCGGCCGGTGTACAGCAGGTCCATCGCGTCGATGATCATCGCGCTGTCGGTGGCGTTCTTGCCGACCGTGTAGCGGAACTGCTGGATCGGCTGGATCGAATGCGACAGCAGGCATTCCTTCCAGCCCGACAGATTGGGCTTGGTCCAGTCGCCGTAGATGCGCTTGACGGCGGCCACGCCGTACTTGGCCACTTCGGCCAGCAGGCCTTCGACGATGCCGGGCCCGGCATTGTCGGCGTCGATCAGAACGGCCAGGGTCGCGGTGCCCTGGCGAGGATTTGGATTCATCGGTTTGTCCTGGGGGAGCGGTCGCTCCAGCAGTGGGAGGTTGCACCACCGCGGCGGGGGGCATCCGGCGGACGCCGCCCGCTGCCGGGCTTGGATGCAGTGCAGTGTACACGCCGGGGCTTGTCCATTCGGGAAATCGCCGAGCCGGAAGGGGCTTGGGATGCTGCGCCGCAGGGTGCCGTGTCAACGTCGCCGGTGCTACCATGCCGGGCAGAGACACGGTCGCCAACGCCTTCACAAGAGGCCTGCCGCGGCTGCCCACCACTGAAGTGTGTCGGCGATCCCGACAACATGCCCGAAGAGGAGCACCCATGAATGCCCCCCTGACCGCCCCGGTCAGCGACGCCATCCGTCGCGCGCTCGCCAACGTTACCCTCGACGACAAATACACGCTCGAACGCGGCCGCATCTACATCAGCGGCACGCAGGCGCTGGTCCGTCTGCCGATGCTGCAGCAGGAACGCGATCGCGCCGCCGGCCTCAATACCGCCGGCTTCATCTCGGGCTATCGCGGCTCGCCGCTGGGCGCGCTGGACCAGGCGCTGTGGAAGGCCAAGTCGCACCTGGCCGGCCACAACATCGTGTTCCAGCCGGGCCTGAACGAGGACCTGGCCGCCACTGCGGTATGGGGTTCGCAGCAGGTCAACATGTACCCGGGCGCGAAATACGACGGCGTGTTCGGCATGTGGTACGGCAAGGGCCCGGGCGTGGACCGCACCGGCGACGTCTTCAAGCATGCGAACTCGGCCGGCTCGTCGAAGCACGGTGGCGTGCTGGTGCTGGCCGGCGACGACCACTCGGCCAAGTCGTCGACGCTGGCGCACCAGTCCGAGCACATCTTCAAGGCCTGCGGGCTGCCCGTGCTGTTCCCCGCCAACGTGCAGGAATACCTGGACTACGGTCTGCATGGCTGGGCGATGAGCCGCTACTCGGGCCTGTGGGTGGCGATGAAGTGCGTCACCGACGTGGTCGAATCGTCGGCCTCGGTCGAGCTCGATCCGCACCGCGTGCAGATCGCGCTGCCGCAGGACTTCGCGATGCCGCCGGGCGGCCTCAACATCCGCTGGCCCGATCCGCCGCTGGAGCAGGAAGCGCGGCTGCTCGACTACAAGTGGTACGCGGCGCTGGCCTATGTGCGGGCCAACCGGATCGACCGCATCGAAATCGATTCGCCGCACGCGCGCTTCGGCATCATGACCGGCGGCAAGGCCTACCTCGACACGCGCCAGGCGCTGACCGACCTGGGCCTGGACAAGGAGACCTGCGAGCGCATCGGCATCCGGCTGTACAAGGTCGGCTGCGTCTGGCCGCTGGAAGCGCAGGGCGCGCGCGCGTTCGCGCAAGGCCTGCAGGAAATCCTGGTGGTCGAGGAAAAGCGCCAGATCATGGAGTACGCGCTGAAGGAAGAGCTGTACAACTGGCGCGACGACGTCCGGCCCAAGGTCTACGGCAAGTTCGACGAGAAGGACAATGCCGGCGGCGAGTGGTCGATCCCGCAGAGCAACTGGCTGCTGCCGGCACACTACGAGCTGTCGCCGGCGATCATCGCCAAGGCGATCGCCACGCGCCTGGACAAGTTCGACCTGCCCAGCGACGTGCGCGCGCGCATCGCCGCGCGCATCGCGGTGATCGAGGCCAAGGAGCGCGCGCTGGCCACGCCCCGCGTCGCGGCCGAGCGCAAGCCCTGGTTCTGCTCGGGCTGCCCGCACAACACCTCGACCAACGTGCCCGAGGGCTCGCGGGCGCTGGCCGGCATCGGCTGCCACTACATGACGGTCTGGATGGACCGCAGCACCAGCACCTTCAGCCAGATGGGCGGCGAGGGCGTGGCCTGGATCGGCCAGGCGCCGTTCGCCGGCGACAAGCACGTGTTCGCCAATCTCGGCGACGGCACCTACTTCCATTCGGGCCTGCTGGCGATCCGTGCGTCGATCGCGGCCGGCGTCAATATCACCTACAAGATCCTGTACAACGACGCGGTCGCGATGACCGGCGGCCAGCCGGTCGACGGCCAGCTGTCGGTGCAGGACATCGCGTTCCAGGTCGCGGCCGAGGGCGCGAAGCGGATCGACATCGTCACCGACGAGCCGGAGAAGTACAGCGCCGCGATCAAGCTGCCGGCGGGCGTGAGGATCCACCATCGCAACGATCTGGACCGCGTCCAGCGCGAGCTGCGCGAGGTGCCGGGCTGCACCATCCTGATCTACGACCAGACCTGCGCGACCGAGAAGCGCCGCCGCCGCAAGCGCGGCAGCTTCCCCGACCCGGCCCGCCGCGTGTTCATCAACGACACCGTCTGCGAGGGCTGCGGCGACTGCTCGGTCAAGTCGAACTGCCTGTCGGTCGAACCGCTGGAAACGGAGCTCGGCACCAAGCGGAAGATCAACCAGTCGTCCTGCAACAAGGACTTCTCCTGCCTGAACGGCTTCTGCCCGAGCTTCGTGACGGCCGAGGGCGCGCAGCTGCGCAAGCCCGAGGCGCACGGCGTGTCGATGGCCAACCTGCCGCCGCTGCCCCAGCCGGCGCTGCCCGCGCTGGAGAAGCCCTACGGCGTGCTGGTGACCGGCGTCGGCGGCACCGGCGTGGTGACCATCGGCGGCCTGCTCGGCATGGCCGCGCACCTGGAACAGAAGGGCGTCACGGTGCTCGACATGGCGGGCCTGGCGCAGAAGGGCGGCGCCGTGCTGTCGCACGTGCAGATCGCCGCGCGGCCCGAGGACATCCACGCCACCCGCATCGCGATGGGCGAGGCGGACCTGGTGATCGGCTGCGATGCGATCGTGTCGGCCACCGACGAGGTCCTGTCCAAGGCGCAGGCCGGACGCACGCGCGCGATCGTCAATACCGCGCAAACCCCGACCGCCGAGTTCATCCGCAATCCGAAGTGGCAGTTCCCCGGTCTGTCTGCCGAGCAGGACGTGCGCAACGCGGTCGGCGAGCAATGCGACTTCGTCAATGCCAGCGCGCTGGCGGTGGCGCTGCTCGGCGACGCGATCTACACCAATCCGCTGGTGCTCGGCTATGCCTGGCAGAAGGGCTGGGTGCCGCTGTCGCTGGACGCGATGGTGCGCGCGATCGAACTGAACGGCGTGTCGGTCGACAAGAACAAGGCCGCGTTCGAATGGGGCCGCCATATGGCGCACGACCCGGAGCATGTGCTGTCGCTGACCGGCGAACTGAAGCGCACCGCCGAGGGCGCCGACGTGGTCAAGCTGCCGACCTCGTCGGGCGCGCTGCTGGAGAAGCTGATCGCCCATCGCGCCGAGCACCTGACCGCCTACCAGGACGCGGCCTATGCCCAGACCTATCGCGATGCGGTCAATCGCGTGCGCGCGGCCGAGAGCGCGCTGGTGGGTGCAGGCAAGCCGCTGCCGCTGACCGAGGCGGTGGCACGCAACCTCGCCAAGCTGATGGCCTACAAGGACGAGTACGAGGTCGCGCGGCTCTATACCGATCCGGTCTTCCTCGACAAGCTGCGCAACCAGTTCGAGGGCGAGCCGGGCCGCGACTACCAGCTGAACTTCTGGCTGGCGCCGCCGATGATCGCCAGGCACGACGAGCAGGGCCGGCTGATCAAGCGCCGCTTCGGCCCGTCGACGATGACGATGTTCAAGCTGCTGGCCAGGCTCAAGGGCCTGCGCGGCGGTCCGCTGGACGTGTTCGGCAAGACCGAGGAGCGCCGCACCGAGCGCGCGCTGATCGGCGAGTACCGGGCGCTGCTCGACGAGCTGGCGGCGGGGCTGAACGCCGCCAACCACGGCACCGCGGTGGCGCTGGCCAGCCTGCCCGACGACATCCGCGGCTTCGGCCACGTCAAGGCCAACAACCTGAAGGCAGCGCGCTCGCGCTGGCAGACGCTGCTGGCGCAGTTCAGGAATCCGGCGCAGGGGCAGCAGGCGGCTTGAGGCTACCCTGGATCCCCGCGGGCTGGCTCCCCTCTCTCACTTGTGGGAGAGGGGGAGAAAACCGGCGCGGGATGCCGTCGCTGCCCTACTCCACCTGCGCCAGCTTGTCCTCGCCCTTCTTCACATACATCGAGTTCTTCGGCTGCGCGAACACGCGCCGCACCATCGGCTCGAAGAACGACAGCGGCAGCGTGTCGTAGTCGGTCATGAAGGCCGCCGCATCGTACTTCGCGCAGAACTCCGCGGTGCGCTCGAACAGCTCGGGCTGACTGCGGAATTGCTCGCGCAGGTTGCGGTCCAGGCCCAGGTGGTGGAAGAAGTAGTAGCCCTGGAACACGCCGTGCTTTTCCACCATCCACAGGTTCTCGGCACTGACGAAGGGCTTCAGGATCGCCGCGGCGATGTCCGGATGGTTGTAGCTGCCCAGCGTGTCGCCGATGTCGTGCAGCAGCGCGCAGACCACGTATTCTTCGTCGCGGCCGTCGCGGTGGGCCAGCGTGGCGGTCTGCAGGCAGTGGGTCAGCCGGTCGATCGGGAAGCCGCCGCAATCGCCGTCGAGCAGCCGCAGATGGGCCAGCACGCGGTCGGGCAGCGCGGCGGCATAGGGCATGAACTCGGCCGAGATCGCGGCCCAGTCTTCGCGGGTGCCCTGTTCCATATGGCTGAAGCGCGCACGCGGCGCCTGGTGGGATTCGCTCATGGTGGTCTCCTGGTGGGGTCGGCGCTGATGCGCTCTTGGGGATTCCGGCATTGTGACACCGGTTGATGCCGCTACACTGTCGGGATACCGACAATCGCCGCCACCAGCCCGGACCCGCCGGCTGGAGCCCACCCGCTGAAGCGACCCGCGGCACCTTCCACGGAACCGAGGAGAACACCATGCCATACCAGGGCAGCTGCCATTGCGGCCGCATCGCATTCGAGGTCGAGGGCGAGATCGACGCCGTGCTGTCATGCAATTGCTCGATCTGCCAGCGTCGCGGCCATCTGCTGTGGTTCGTGCCGCGCGAGCGCCTGCACCTGAAGACGCCCGAGTCGGACTACTCGACCTATCGCTTCCACACGATGAAGATCGCCCACCATTTCTGCCCGGTGTGCGGCTGCGGCCCGTTCGGCGAAGCCATCGATCCGAAGGGCAAGCCGACGGCGGCGGTCAATGCGCGCTGCCTGGAGGGGATCGACCTGGACAAGCTCAAGGTCATCCCGTTCGACGGGCGCCGCCTGTAGTGTTGCCTCTAATGCCGCCGCACTGACACCATGCTGACGATCCGGGGCATCGATCATCTGGTCCTGCGAAGCGCCGACGTGCCGGCGCTGCTGCGCTTCTACGTCGACGTGCTGGGCTGCACGCTGGAGCGCGAGCAGCCGAAGCTGGGGCTGACGCAGCTGCGCGCCGGCGCCAGCCTGATCGATCTGGTCTCGCTCGATGGCCCGCTCGGCAAGGCGGGTGGCGCGGCACCCGGTCCCGAGGGCCGCAATCTGGACCACTTCTGCCTGCGCGTCGAGCCTTTCGATGTGCAGGCCATCACCGCCCATCTGCACGCGCACGGCGTCGAAGCGGGACCGGTCGAATCGCGCTACGGGGCCGAGGGCACCGGACCGTCGATCTATCTGCGCGACCCCGATGGCAATGTGATCGAGCTGAAGGGACCGCCCGACACCAGGGCATAGCGCCTGGACGAGCAAAGGGGCCGACGCGCGATGCCGCGGCGCAACGCCCCGCGCACGCGGCGCCGGAGCGCCGCTACAATCGGGTTTCCCCCTAACATGCGCCGCCGGCATCGCATCGGTGGCCACGGCGCCGGCCTCCCCGGCGCATGCCATGACGACACCCGACCTCTCTTCCGGTCCGCGCCCCGACACCGCCGGCTCCGCCCCTGCCGCGGCAAGCGCCACCGGCGCGGCGGAATCCACCGAGCCACAGCCCCATCCCGCCCCCTGGTCCGAACCGCCCCGCCATCTTGCGTGGGTGCTGGGCCTGACCGAGACCATTTCGTGGGGCACGCTGTACTTCACCTTCACCGTCTTCATCGAGCCGATGAGCCGGACGCTCGGCTACGGCAAGCCGTTCCTGGCCGGCGGCTATTCACTGGGGCTGCTGGTGTGGGCGCTGTGCTCGTTTGCGGTCGGCCGGCTGCTCGACCGCGCACCGGCCCGCTGGGTGATGGGCAGCGGCTCGGTGCTGGCCGGACTGGGACTGATGCTGTGGGCCTGGACGCCGAATCCGACGCTGTTCCTGCTGATGTGGGTGCCGCTCGGCCTGGCGATGGCCACCACGCTGTACGAGCCGGCCTTTGTCGTGCTGCGCCAGGCCTACGGCGACGGCTATCAGAAGTCGATCGTCATCGTGACGCTGGTGGCGGGCTTTGCCAGCACCATCTTCATTCCGCTGGCGCAATGGCTGGTGTTGCATATCGGCTGGCGCGGCACGCTGCTGATCTTCGCCGCGCTGAACCTGCTGGTCTGCGCGCCGCTGCATGCCAGGCTGCGCTTCAGGCCGCATCCGACCTATGCCAGCGTGCAGCCGGTCGCGCCGCTGGGCGCGGGCTCGCCAGGCATCGCCACGCTGGCGCTGCGCGATCCGGTGTTCTGGGCCGTGGTGCTCGCCTTCACCGCGCTGGCGGTGGTGGCCTCGCTGCTGGGCGCGCACCTGATCCCGATGCTCAACGAGAAGGGCCTGCCGGTCGGCGAACAGCTGATGGTGGCCGCGCTGATCGGACCGGCGCAGGTGATCGGCCGCCTGGCGATGGCGCGCATGCCGTCGCGGCAGCCTGTGAGGATCGCGATGCCGGTCTATCTGGTGATGTGCCTGGGCCTGCTGACGCTGGCGCTGGGCCATGGCAAATGGCTGATGCTGGCCGCGGTGCTGTACGGCTGCGCCAACGGCATCAACACGATGCTGCGCGCGATGGCGATGCCCGAGCTGATCTCGCGGCACCACTATGCGACGCTGAACGGACTGATGATGACGCCGGTGCTGCTGATGCAGGCGATCGCCCCGTGGCTCGGCGCGCTGATGTGGAGCGCGGCCGGCGGCTATTGGCTGATGCTGTGGGCGATGGTGCTGCTGGGGCTGGCGGCGCTGGGCGCGTTCGCCTATGCGCTGCGCCGGCGCGGCATGCTGGGGGCGCCGCCGGCCGGGGCCTAGCCGGCCGCCACCATACTCAAGCCGCTGCGGCCACGCCCATGCCGTCGAAGACGAAGGTGTCCATCGCCAGCACGCCGTAGGTCACCGCGTCGGTCGCGCGCACGACCTCCGCCGCCCTGGCGGGGGCAGGCGAGCCAGCGTTTGCAGGGCCTGCGTTGGCGCCGACGGGCCCCAGCGCGGCCCCCAGCGCGACGAAGAACGGCAGCAGATGCTCGTCGGTCGGGTGGGCCCGGCGCGCATGCGGCGCCTCGCTGCGGTAGCGTGAAATGCGCGCGGTATCGCCGCTGCGCAGCGCCTCGTCCAGCGCCTCGACCATCCAGCCGCGAAACGCCTCGACATAGGGCTCGGCCGCGCCGCCATGCTGGACCGGCCGTTCCTCGCCGAACACCTCGCGCAGGTTATGCGTGAAGCTGCCGGAGCCGACCACCAGCACGCCCTCGTCGCGCAGCGGCGCCAGCGCGCGGCCGATCTCGATCTGCACGGCCGGGTCCAGGTAGGGGTTCAGCGCCAGCTGCACCACCGGCACGTCGGCTTTCGGGAAGAAATACCGCATCGGCAGCCAGGCGCCGTGATCGAGCGGCCTGGCTTCGTCCAGCGCGACAAAGCCCGCGCCCGGGATGCCTGCGGCCTCGATCAGCGCCTTGACGCGCCCCGCCAGCGCGGGAGAACCCGGCGCGTCGTAGCGCAGCGCATAAAGCTCCGGCGGGAAGCCGCCGAAGTCGTGCCACGCCTGCTGCCGCTCGGCGGTGGTCACGGCCAGCGTGCTGTAGATCCAGTGCGCCGAGATCACCAGCACCGCGCGCGGCTTCACGGCGCGCAGGCGCTCGCCCAGCGCATCGAACGCCGGGCCGACCGGGCCGGGTTCGATCGCCAGCATCGGCGAGCCGTGGGAGACATAGAGCGCGGGCAGCATGGGGGGTCCTTTCGACATCGTGGGTTCGTGGAATACCGGCCTAGTTTGACAAATCCCCACCGCCCGGGCGTGAAGCGTTGCGGACGGGTCGGTCAAATATTTTGAAATTCAGCGTTGCGGCGTGGTCCCCTGCCAGCGGGGGCGAAGTGGCACTAACATGGCGGCTTGCCTGCCGGGTCGCCAGCCCCGGCCGATCAACGCCCTCGAGACAACCCAGACTACCGAGACGACGGAGAGACGATGACCACCATGCCCGCCACCACCAGACCGAAGCAGGCCGGACCGGCGCCCGTCACGCCGCTGCCCCGCTGCGGCTGGTGCGGCACGCTCGAGGACTATTGCCACTACCACGACAACGAGTGGGGGTATCCGGTCGACGACGACCGCCGCCTGTTCGAGAAGCTGTGTCTCGAGGGCTTTCAGGCGGGGCTCAGCTGGCTGACGATCCTGCGCAAGCGCGAGGCCTTCCGCAAGGCGTTCGCCAACTTCGACGTCGAGAAGGTGGCCCGCTTCGGCGAGCGCGACATCGAGCGGCTGCTCGGCGATGCCGGCATCGTGCGCCACCGCGGCAAGATCGAGGCGGCGATCAACAACGCCCAGCGCGCGCTCGAGCTGCTCGAGACGGAGTCGTCGCTGGCCGCCTATCTGTGGCGCTACGAGCCCGACCCGAAGAGCCGGCCGGCCGTGCTGACGCCCGAGGTACTGCGCACGATGACGACCTGCCCCGAGGCGACGGCGTTGTCCAAGGACCTGAAGAAACGGGGCTGGCGCTTCGTCGGGCCGACGACGATGTATGCGCTGATGCAGGCGATGGGCATGGTCAACGACCACCAGCAGGGTTGCTGGGCGCGCGAGGAAGCGCAGCGTAAACGGGCGGCCTTCAAGGTGCCGCGTTGACCGACGGCCGCCGTGGCCGTATCTGCGGCTGCTGCGGCGACGTGCATAGCGTGCGCAAACGCACAACCAGCCTCCGCCTCGCGCAACGGTGCCCCATGGTCTTTAAAGATTGTTTACGTATACGTAGATAGTAGTAGTAGGTAAACGGCGCCCTCGGCAGTGGATAAGGGCGTCGCGCCCTTGCGGCACAAGGCCTGGCGGACCGGATAAATCCCAGGGGAAAACCCGACGTATACGGGATAACCCTGCGCCCCCGCGGAAACGGGTTCGGAACGGGCCGGACTTTTCCGTGCGGGCTCCACAGCTGGCCCACAAGCTGCCCAGCGCTTGTCCCTCGTGCGGCGCACAGGACGGGCACAGGGTTGTCCCCGGAGTTATCCCCAGGGCGCCATTGCCACCCCTGCAGCGTTCAGTGCGAACTCGGCCGCAACGCTCGCCGGCCTCGCTGCACCAGCATCACGCCGGCCAGCACGATCGCACCGGCGATCACGCCGCCGACCAGATTGATCAGCAGCGGTCCCAGCCAGGACAGGAAGGGCCCGACGCCGCCAATGCCGCCAAGCCATTGCGCGGCGCTCTCTTCCAGATGATGCGCCCACGGCAGCCCGTGGACCAGGATGCCGCCGCCGACCAGGAACATCGCGACGGTGCCGGCGACCGACAACGTCTTCATCAGCATCGGCGCCAGCCGCAGCAGGCCATCCCCGACGCGGCGCGCGAAGCCATTGCCGCGCTCGCTCAGATAGAGGCCGGCGTCGTCGAGCTTGACGATGCCGGCCACCAGCCCATAGACGCCGACCGTCATCAGCAGGCCGATCGCGGTCAGCACCGCCAGCCGGGTGCCGAACGGCGCGTTGGCGACGGTGCCGAGCGAGATCACGATGATCTCCGCAGACAGGATGAAGTCGGTGCGGACCGCCCCCTTGATCTTTTCCTTTTCCAGCGCGACCAGGTCGACCGCGGGATTGGACGCCGCTTGCCGCAGCGCGGCGCGTTCGACCGCCTCCCTAGCGCGCTCGGTCGGCTCGGCGTGGCCCGGCAGGAAGCGATGGGCCAGCTTCTCGAAGCCCTCGTAGCAGAGAAACGCGCCGCCGATCATCAGCAGCGGCGTCACCGCCCATGGCGCGAAGGCGCTGATGGCCAGCGCCGCCGGTACCAGGATCACCTTGTTGCGCAGCGAACCGAGCGCCACCGCCCACACCACCGGCAGCTCGCGCTCGGCCTTCAGGCCGGTCACCTGCTGCGCGTTCAGCGCGAGGTCGTCGCCGAGCACGCCCGCGGTCTTGCGCGCGGCGACCTTGCTCATCGTGGCGACGTCGTCCAGGATCGTCGAAATATCGTCGAGCAGCGCAAGCAGGCTGGCACCGGCCATCTCAGCGGTCTCCCTGCGGCAGTTGGCCTGCATCGGTACGGCGATCGAAACTCGGCATGGTTCGGACTCCTGGGGGGGTGGAGAGTCGGCAAGGCGCCGCGGACCGCGGCGGGGACCGCGAGTGGCGCCGCCATCGCGCCATACTGCCATAGCCCGTCGCGCTTCCGGCATGGCGGGCATGTCGGATTTTGTCTGATTTTTTTACGTCACTCGGATCGGTAGCATGGGGCGTCATGCGCAGGCACCGGGCGGCTATTGCGCCGGCGCCACCGCCTTCCCATTCCACCCGGTCGCCCATGCCCCAATCCCTTGCGCGCAGCGATCTGCTGCGTACGCTCGTCATTCCCGTGCTGCTGGCCGCGCTGCTGGTCGCGGACCTGCTGACCCCGCTCGGCGTCGCCGAGTGGATTTTCTATCTGCTGCCGATCTGCCTGTGCGTGTTCGTCGACCGGCCGATGATGCCGCTATGGACGGCCGCCGGGGCGACCCTGCTGATGGCGGCCGGCTATATCTTCTCGCCGGGCGGTGGCGATCCGACCGTCGGCCTGATCAACCGGCTGTGCGGCACCGTGGTGATGTGGTTCCTCGCCGCGGCAATCTATCGCTATATCGCCAGCCAGCTGCAGATGCGCCGCTTTGTCTGGCTGCAGGAGGGCCAGGTGCGCGTGGTCCAGCAGACGCGCGGGCTCGATACGCCTGCCGAAGTCGGCACCGCGCTGCTGCGCGCCCTGGTGCCGCTGGCGCAGGCCCAGGCCGGCGTCGTCTACCGGCTCGAGGACGGCGGCCTGAAGCGGCTCGCCGGTTGGGCCGCGCCGGCCGACACCCCCGAGCACCTGGCGCTGGGCGAGACGCTGGCCGGACAGGCCGCCAGCGAAAACCGGCCGCTCATGGCGCGCGGGCTGTCGTCGCACTATCTGCGCATCGGCTCGGCGCTCGGGCGCGACGTGCCGCAGGCGGTGGTGGCCGCGCCGCTGACTTCGGACGGCCATGTGGTCGGCGTGGTGGAGCTGGCGTTCGCCAGCGCGCAGCCGAAGCTGGACGATACCGTCGAACTGATCGGCCGCGTCGCCGAGGCGGCCGGCGTGGCGCTGACCGCCTCGACGTATCGCGCCCGGCTGGAGACGCTGCTGGCGCAGACCCAGCGCCAGGCCGAGGAACTGCAGGTCCAGCAGGAAGAACTGCGCGTCTCCAACGAGGAGCTGGAAGAGCGCGGGCGCGCGCTGATGGAATCGCAGGCGCGGCTGGAGACGCAGCAGGCCGAGCTCGAGCAGAGCAATGTCCAGCTGGAGGAGCACACCCAGCTGCTGGAGGCGCAGAAGCGCGACCTGCTGCAGTACCAGGCCGAGCTCGCCGCCGGCGCACGGGCCCTGGAGCGCGCCAACCAGTACAAGTCCGAGTTCCTGGCCAACATGTCGCACGAGCTGCGGACCCCGCTGAACAGCGCGCTGATCCTGGCCAAGCTGCTGCAGGACAACAAGGAAGGCAACATGACGCCGGAGCAGGTGCGCTATGCCGCCACCATCCATTCGGCCAACACCGACCTGCTGAACCTGATCAACGACATCCTCGACCTGTCCAAGATCGAGGCCGGCCATCTGACGGTGCAGCCCGAGCCGGTCGATATCGAGGCCGTGGTCGGCGGACTCGCGCAAGGCTTCGCGCCGATCGCCGCGCAGAAGTCCGTGCAGTTCCGCATCGAGCGCGCGCCCGGCCTGCCCGCGACGCTGGTCACCGACAACGTGCGTCTGCAGCAGATCCTGCGCAACCTGCTGTCCAACGCCTTCAAGTTCACCGAGCGCGGCGAGGTGGCGCTGTCGGTCACGCGCGATGGCGACGACGGCGTGCGCTTCGCGGTGCGCGATACCGGCATCGGCATCCCGCGCGACAAGCAGGCCATCATCTTCGAGGCCTTCCAGCAGGCCGACGGCACCACCAGCCGGCGCTATGGCGGCACGGGTCTCGGACTGTCGATTTCGCGCCAGCTGGCGCAGCTGCTCAACGGCACGCTGACGGTCGACAGCGAGCCGGGGGCGGGCAGCACCTTCACGCTGACGCTGCCGCTCGAATTCGTCGGCCCGGCCGCGCCGGCGGCGGCGGTCTCGTCGGTGCCGCCGGCCCCGGCCGCGGTGCTCGAAGCGGCGGCGCAGGTCGCGGCCGAGGGCGGCATCGACGTGACCGAGGCCCTCACGTCACCGCAGCCGGCGCCGGTGCCCGACGCGGTCGCCGTCCATTCCGCCGCCGCCCCCGCCGCCGGCGCCAGGCAGCCGCAGACCGCGCCCACCGCGCCGCCGATGACGATCAGCGCGCCGCCGCTGCACACGATGCTGGGCCCGGCGCCGATCGACGACGACCGCAACCGCCGCTCGCGCGGCAACCGCCTGATCCTGGCGATCGAGGACGACGTCGCCTTTGCGCAGATCCTCTACGATCTGGCCCACGAGCTCGACTTCGACTGCCTGCATGCGACCACCGCCCAGCAGGGGCTGGAGCTGGCGCGCGAATACCAGCCCTGCGGCATCCTGCTCGATGTCGCGCTGCCCGACCATTCGGGACTGACGCTGCTCGACTGGCTCAAGCGCGACCCGGCGACGCGCCATATCCCGACCCATCTGGTGTCGATCAGCGACCATGCCGAGGCGGCGCTGCATCGCGGCGCGATCGGCTACACGCTCAAGCCGAGCGGCCGCGACGACCTTGCCAGCGTGATCCGGGAGCTGGAGGCGCGCATGGCGCGCGGCGGCATGCGCACGGTGCTTGTGGTGGAGGACGACGCCACGCTGCGTGACAGCATCCGTGCGCTGCTGCAATCGGCCGATATCGAGATCGTCACGGCCGACACCGTGTCCGCGGCGCTGGCGCGGCTGTCGGAGCGCCGCTTCGACTGCGTGGTGATGGACCTGGCGCTGCCCGACGGCTCGGGCCACGACCTGCTCGAGCAGATGGCGGCCGATGCCTCGTATTCGATGCCGCCGGTGATCGTCTACACGGGCCGGCAGTTGTCGGCGGAGGACGAGCAGCAGCTGCGCCGCCATTCCAAGTCGATCATCATCAAGGGCGCGCGCTCGCCCGAGCGGCTGCTCGACGAGGTCACGCTGTTCCTGCACAGCGTCGAATCGGCGCTGCCGCCCGAACACCAGCGCATGCTGCGCGCGGTGCGCAGCCGCGACGACGCCTTCGAGGGCCGCAGGCTGCTGCTGGTCGAAGACGATGCGCGCAATATCTTCGCGCTGTCCAAGGTCATCGAGCCGCTCGGCGCGCAGGTCGAGATCGCGCGCAACGGCCGCCAGGCCCTTGAAATTCTCGATGGCCGCGACGATATCGACCTGGTGCTGATGGACATCATGATGCCGGAGATGGACGGGCTGACCGCGATGCGGCACATCCGCCAAGATGGCCGCCATGCGCGGCTGCCGATCATCGCGCTGACCGCCAAGGCGATGTCGTCCGACCGCGAGGCCTGCCTGCTGGCCGGCGCGAACGACTACATCGCCAAGCCGATCGATATCGACAAGCTGCTTTCGCTGTGCCGGGTATGGCTGCACGCACGCTGACCCCTCCTGCCCCGCCGTCGTCCGGCCAGGTGCCGGCGGACGATGCGTTCACGGCCGTGCCCGCCGACGACTTCGATATCGAACTGGAACTGCTGCTCGAGGGGATCTTCCGCAAGTACCAGCACGATTTCCGCGGCTATTCGCGCGCCTCGCTGCGCCGCCGGCTGTCGCAGGCGCTGCGCGACCTGAAGCTCGACACGCTGTCGCAGCTGCAGGACCGCATGCTGCGCGATCCGGCGCTGTTCGCCCGGCTGTTCCAGTACCTGACGGTGCAGGTCAGCGAGATGTTCCGCGACCCGTCGTACTTCCGCGCGATCCGCGAGCATGTGGCACCGGTGCTCAAGACCTATCCGTCGATCACGGTATGGGTGGCCGGCTGCAGCAGCGGCGAGGAACTGTGGTCGCTGGCGATCCTGTTCGCCGAGGAGGGCCTGCACGAGCGCACCACCTTCTATGCGACCGACATCAATCCGGCGGCGCTGGCGGAGGCGCGCGCCGGGGTCTACGACGCCGGGCGGCTGCGCGGCTTCGGCCGCAACTACCTGGCCGCGGGCGGCCGGCATTCGCTGGGCGACTACTATCACGCCGCCTATGGCAAGGCGAAGTTCGACGCCGGCCTGGTGTCGCGGGCGGTGTTCGCCGACCACAGCCTGGCCACCGACAGCGTGTTCCAGGAAGCGCAACTGATCTCGTGCCGCAACGTGCTGATCTACTTCGACCGTACGCTGCAGGACCGCGCGCTCGGGCTGTTCCGCGACGCGCTGGTGCGCCACGGCTTTCTGGGCCTGGGCAGCAAGGAGACACTGCAGTTCAGCGCGCACGCCGAGGCCTTCGAAGCGGTGATGCCCTCGGACAGGCTGTACCGCAAGCGATGAGCGCCGCATGAACGACGCACCGTACGCGCCGCGCGCGGAGCTGAAACCATCGCCCGAGGCCGTCGTCATCGGCGGCTCGGCCGGCGGCATCGAGGCGCTGAACGTGCTGCTGCCGATGCTGCCGGCGGCCTTCCGGCCGGCGCTGATCGTGGTGCTGCATCTGCGGCCCGATACGCCGAGCCTGCTGCCGCAGCTGTTCTCGCTGCGTTGCGCGCTGCCGGTATGCGAGGCCGAGGACAAGATGCCGGTGCGGCACGGCCACTTGTACCTGGCTCCGCCCGACTACCACCTGCTGGTCGAACGCGACGGCGCGCACGGCGGCGGCCATGGCGGCGCACCGGCACAGGGCGTGCGGCTCGCGCTGTCGGTCGATCCGCCCGAGCGCTTCTCGCGCCCGTCGATCGACGTGCTGTTCGAGTCCGCCGCGCACGCCTGGCGCGAAGCGCTGGTCGGCATCCTGCTCAGCGGCGCCAACGATGACGGCGCACGCGGGCTCGAGACCATCCGCCGCTGCGGCGGACGAACCTGGGTGCAGGCCCCGGATACCGCGTCGGCCGAGACGATGCCGGCGGAGGCGATCGCGCGCGGCGCGGTCGACGAGGTGCTGACCCTGGAAGCGATCGGCAGCCGGCTTCGGCTTGCCGTCCACTGAAAACCCTGCCATGTCCGATCCCATCAAGATCCTGACCGTCGACGACATCGCCAGCAATCTGACCGCGCTGGATGCCGTGCTGGCCCGGCCCGATGTCGAACTGATGCATGCCAACTCGGGCCCGCAGGCGCTGGACCTGCTGCTGGAGCACGAGTTCGGCCTGGCCATCCTCGACGTGCACATGCCGGGCATGGACGGCTTCGAGCTGGCGGAGCTGATGCGCGGCAGCACCCGGACCAACCATATCCCGATCCTGTTCCTGACCGCGGCCGGCTACGACAGCCAGCGCACCTTCAAGGGCTATGCGACCGGCGCCGTCGACTTCCTCTACAAGCCGCTCGACGCCAACATCCTGGCCGCCAAGGTGGACGTGTTCGTGCAGCTGGCGCGGCAGAAGCAGCAGCTGGCCGAGCAGCTCGCCACCACGCAGCGGCTGCTGAAGGCCAACGAGATGCTGATGGCGGTGCTGGCGCACGACCTGCGCACGCCGCTGTCCGCGATCCTGGCCTCGACCTCCTTCCTCGAGCGCTTCTGCCACGACGAGAAGACCGCGCCCGCGGTCGAGCGCATCCGCCGCAGCGGCACGCGCATGGTGCGCATGGTCGATCAGCTGCTCGATGTCGCGCGGCTGCACGGCGGCCGCATGCAGCCCTCGCTGCAGCGCGAGGACCTGCATGCGCTGTGCGCGGCGATCGTCGACGAACACGAGAGCCGGCACGGCAAGGGCCGGCTGCTGCTGGAACGCTTCGGCGATACGGTCGCCACGGTCGACCCCGGGCTGCTGTCGCAGGTGCTGGCCAATCTGATCGGCAACGCGCTGCAGCATGGCGACGCCGCGGTGCCGGTGCGCGTGCGCATCGAGGGCGGCAATGCACGCGTGACGGTCGCGGTCAGCAACGGCGGCACCATCCCGCCCGATCTGCTGCCGCATCTGTTCGACGCCTTCCGCTCGGGACGCTCCGCGACGGAATCGGAGGGGCTCGGGTTGGGCCTGCATATCGCGCGCGAGTTGGCGATGCTGCATGGCGGCGATATCGAGGTGGTGTCGCGCGAAGGGACAGGGACGACCTTCACGGTGTGGGTGCCGCGGCAAGGGGGTGTGTAGCGGTTCGCTGGTCTCGGCGCGCTGGTCATTCAGTCCGTAATACCCGCGCCATCTGCTGCGCCGCCTCCTGCAGCACCGGCACCGCCCGTAGCAGCCCCTCCAGCGGTACGCGCGCGGTGGGCGCATGGCAGGCGATCGCCGCCAGCACCGGGCGCGCGCTGGCAGCGGCCGTGCCGTTCGCCTCCGATCCCAACTCGCGCACCGGCACCGCCACCGCCGTCATGCCGCGCACGAATTCCTCGTTGTCGACGCCGATGCCGCGGGCGCCGAGCCGGTCGAGCTCGGCCTCCAGCAACGACAGGTCGGCCAGCGTGCGCGGCGTATTGCGCGTCAGCACCAGCCGCTGCAGCGTCTGCTGCCGCTCCAGCCGGCTCATCGCCGACAGGAACAGCTTGCCGCTGGCGGTGCAGTGAAGCGGCACATGGATGCCCGGCGACAGCTGCAGCCGCAGCGGCTCGTGCGTTTCGACGCGTTCGACATAGAGCACGCGATCGCCGTCCAGCGCGGTCAGATTGCAGGTCTCGCCGAGGGCCGCCACCAGCCGGCCCAGGATCGCGCGGCATTCGCGCAGCACCGGCGGGCTGCGCAAGGTCTGCAGCGCCAGCCCCGCGGCCCGCGGTCCCGGCACGAAGCCGCGCTCGGCCGGCATCTGCAGCACGAAGCCGGCGTGCTCCATCGCCGCCAGCAAGCGCATCAGCGTGGTCTTGGGCACGTGCAGGCGCTGCGACAGTTGTGCCAAGGTCTGCGGATGCTGGGCGCGCGCGAGCGCATCGAGCACCATCAGCACCCGCAGGCTGCGCGCGTCCTCCTCGGCCGCCCGGGGGTCCGACGCGCTATCTGCTGCACTGCGATTCTGAAACGGAATTTGCACGTTCTGTTTCACTTTCCGCGCCTCCACGCGTATTGCCTTTTCATTTTCGGGTCGGCAAATAAAATCGGGACAAGTCGTTCCATTATAAGAACGTTGCTCGCAGGCCCCGGCGCCAATCCGCTTCGGACAAACCCTGCCCGCAACACCCGACCAGGAGACAGCGACGATGTCGCAAACCGTTGACTACATCGTGGTGGGCGCCGGCTCGGCCGGCTGTGTGCTGGCCAACCGGCTCAGCGAGGATGGCCGCCACGCGGTGTGCCTGCTCGAGGCCGGACCGCCGGACCGCTGCCCGTGGATCCATATCCCGATCGGCTACGGCAAGACGATGTTCCACAAGGAGGTCAACTGGGGCTTCCATACCGACCCCGACCCGAACATGCTGAACCGGCGCATCTACTGGCCGCGCGGCCGCACGCTCGGCGGCAGCAGCGCGATCAACGGCCTGATCTACGTGCGCGGGCAACGCGAGGACTACGACCACTGGGCCGCGCTAGGCAATCGCGGCTGGAGCTGGGACGACTGCCTGCCCTACTTCCGCAAGCTCGAGAACAACGACCTCGGCCCCGGCCCGACGCGTGGCACCGATGGGCCGCTGAACGCGACCTCGATCGATCGGCGCCATCCGCTGGTCGATGCCTTCATCGAAGCCGGCCAGTCGCTCGGCCTGCCGCACAAGGCCGATTTCAATACCGGCGACCAGGAAGGCGTCGGCTACTACCAGCTGACCACGCGCAAGGGCTGGCGCTGCTCGACCGCGGTGGCCTATCTGCGGCCGGCACAGTCGCGCCCCAACCTGCGCATCGAGACCGGCGCGCATACGACCGCGATCCTGTTCGAAGGGCGGCGCGCGGTCGGCGTGCGCTATATGCAGAACGGCCGCCAGCACGTGCTGCGCGCGCGCCGCGAAGTGTTGCTGTGCGCGGGCGCGCTGCAGTCGCCGCAGCTGCTGCAGCTGTCCGGCATCGGCCCATCGGCCCTGCTGCGCGAGTTCGGCGTGCCGGTGGTGCACGCGCTGCCCGGCGTCGGCGAGAACCTGCAGGACCATCTGCAAATCCGGCTGATCTACCAGGTGGCGCGGCCGATCACCACCAACGACCAGTTGCGCTCGCTGTTCGGCAAGGCCCGCATGGGGCTCGAATGGTTGTTGTGGCGGCAAGGGCCGCTGGCGATCGGCATCAACCAGGGCGCGATGTTCTGCCGGGTGCTGCCGCAGGAAAGCGCGACGCCAGACACGCAATTCCACTTCGCGACGCTGTCGGCCGACATGGCGGGGGGCCAGGTCCATCCGTTCTCGGGCTGCACCTATTCGGTCTGCCAGCTGCGGCCCGAATCGCGCGGCACCGTCCGGATCCGCTCGACCGATCCGTTCACGCCGCCGTCGATGCAGCCCAACTATCTGTCGGCCGAGCTGGACCGGCGCAGCGCGATCGCCTCGGTCCGCTTCGCCCGCCGCGTGGCACAGACCGAGCCGATGCGCTCGCTGATGCAGGCCGAGTTCCGGCCCGGCGACGCGGTGCAGTCGGACGACGAGATCCTGCATTTCTGCCGCGAGTACGGCGCCACCATCTTCCACCCGTCGGGCACCGCCAAGATGGGCCCGGCCAGCGATCCGCTCGCGGTGGTCGATCACCGGCTGCGTGTGCATGGCGTGGCAGGTCTTCGGGTGATCGATTGCTCGGTGATGCCGACGCTGGTGTCAGGCAACACCAATGTGCCGGTGGTGATGATGGCCGAGCGCGCGGCGGACTTCATTCGGGAGGATGCGCGGGCCGAGACCGTCAGCGAGATCGTCGGCGCGACGGCGGCCGGTTCTGCCCGGGTCGAACGCGTGCCGGAGCATCAAGCCGAACGCGATACCGAGCGCCAGGCTGAGGCCGGGACCGAGCGCCAACCCGAGCGCCGCATCACCGAGCCGGTCTGACCCCGGCCCGCCATCGCGCCGCCCACGCATATCGCAGCGAACCCGGGCTCGGTTCGCTGCGCAACCGAAGGCCGAGCCCCAGCAGCGCGAGCGCCCGCATACTCATTCCACCAAGGGCGCCGTCCATCCAAAGGAGACAAGCATGGCAAGCCCCAACGAGCAGGCGGTACGCAAGGTCGCGATGGCCGCAGTGATCGGCGCCACCATCGAGTGGTACGACTTCTTCCTGTACGGCGTCGTCGCCGGCATCGTGTTCAACAAGCTGTATTTCCCGGCCGGCGATCCGGTGGTCGCGACCATGCTGGCCTACACCACCTTTGCGGTGGGCTTCGTCACGCGGCCGCTCGGCGGCGTCATCTTCGGCCACTTCGGCGATCGCGTCGGCCGCAAGAGCATGCTGGTGATCACGCTGATGATCATGGGCATCTCGACCTTCCTGATCGGCCTGGTGCCGACCTACGACAGCATCGGGCTGTGGGCGCCGATCCTGCTGCTGTTGCTGCGCGTGCTGCAGGGCATCGGGCTCGGCGGCGAATGGGGCGGGGCGGTGCTGATGGCCTACGAATACGCGCCGCCGGGCCGCAAGGGCTTCTATGCCTCGCTGCCGCAGATCGGGCTGTCGATCGGCCTGTGCCTGGCCTCCGGCGTGGTGGCACTGCTGTCGCTGACGCTGACCGACGCGCAGTTCCTGAGCTGGGGCTGGCGCGTGGCCTTCCTGATCTCGGCCGGCATGGTCTTCGTCGGCATGTATATCCGGCTGTCGATCAAGGAGACGCCCGAGTTCACCGCGGTCAAGCAGCGCAACGCCGAGACCCGCATTCCCTTCGTCGACATGATGCGGCGCTATCCCGGCAATATCCTCAAGGGCATGGGCGCGCGCTATATCGACGGCGTCTTCTTCAATGTCTTCGGCGTGTTTTCGATCAGCTATTTGACCCAGACGGTGAAGATCAGCCGCACCGAGGCGCTGACCGGCGTGATGGCCGCCGCCATCGTCATGTGTTTCTTCATCCCGTTCTTCGGTCATCTGTCGGACCGGATCGGCCGCACCCGCGTCTACTTCTGGGGATCGCTGATCACCGCGTGCTCGGCCTTCCCCGCGTTCTGGCTGATGCTCAACGGCGGCGGCAACGTGATGCTGCTGTGGCTGGCCATCATCGTGCCGTTCGGCATCTTCTACGCCGCGGTCTACGGTCCCGAGGCGGCGCTGTTCTGCGAGCTGTTCGACGCCAAGGTCCGCTATACCGGCATCTCCTTCGTCTACCAGTTCTCGGGCATCTTCGCCTCGGGGATCACGCCGATCATCGCCACCGCGCTGCTGAAGTCGGGCGAGGCCAAGCCGTGGCAGATCTGTGCCTACGTGATGTTTGCCGGGCTGGTGTCGGCGGTGTCGGCGGCGTTGATCGGGCGGTCCTCGGGGACCGGTGAGGTACGCGAGGCGTCAGGGGTGGCCGCGGCGCCTGCCAGGCCGATGCGTTAAACGTCAATCGTCGGCCAGGGCCGGAGCCGAGGCTTCGGCCTTTTCTTCGACCAGGAACTTGACGTTCAAGGTCGTCCACTCGCTGGAGCGGATCACCAGCCGATTGCCCTCGATCGGGTAGAAGCGCCCGTGCTCCTCCAGGCCGCGCCCACGGTCGTCGGTCAATTTGCGGCGGGACGCGGCCGACAGGATGATCCGCTCGAGCTCCCCGTCGCTCTTGAACTCGAAATCCTCCAGCAGGCCGGTGTAGAGATACGACTGGTCCTTCATCGGCACCACGGCGCTGACGACCACCATCGCGCCGTCGCTGATGCCCGAATCGATGCCGCTGAAGAGGTAGTACCAGGGCGCCTGCTGCCGGAAAAAACCGCTCGCCCAGCTGTTCGGATGGTCCAGGTGAAATCGGCTGACCAGCCACCGGCGCAGCATCGCCAGCGCGAAGGCAAGGCCAAACGTCCCGGCGAAGAAACCGAACACCGGCCACGGGTGTTCGTTCAGCCATTCATAGCGGTGCGGCGGGACGCTGGCTGCCGCGGTACCGCCTGACAGCATGCGCAAGGCGTCGCCGAGATAAAGCTGGTAGCCGAAATATTCGGTGGCGGCGAGCCCGACCGCGGCATCCACGATCAGCGCCAGCACGATGGACTTGATCGCCGTCGCCCCGAAGGGCGTCATGTCGGCTTCGCGCGCCTCTCTGGCCTGGCTGTAGTGGTGGTAAAGAAAGCCCGGCGCGACCAGGAAAAACAGCAGGATCGCGGGCAGCGCGATGTTCAAGGTCAGCCCTGGGCGGGAATCAGCTTCAGCTTGACCTCGCGCTCAACGCCGTTGGCGGCGTCCCGGATCTTGAACGTCCTGGTGGAGTTCAGCTTCCCGGTGGCAATGAACTCGCGCAGCGCCTTGTCGCTCTCGGGATCGCTGCGGATCAGCTTGACCGTGTTCCTGACAGTGGCTTTCATCGCTTGTCCTCCGATGGGAAAAGTATAGTCGACGTGCCATGGACGGCATCGGAGATAAGCCGACGTGGAAATCAGCCCCTGGAAACAGACTCAGCCGCACCGAAGCGCTGGCCGGCGTGATGGCCGGCGTGATGGCCGCGGCCATCGTCATGTGTTTCTTCATCCCGTTCTTCGGCCACCTGTCGGACCGGATCTGGCGTACCCGCGTCTACGTCTGGGGATCGCTGATCACCGCGTGCTTGGCTTCCCCGCGTTCTGGCTGATGCTCAACGGCGTCGGCAACGTGATGCTGCTGTGGCTGGCCATCATCGTGCCGTTCGGCATCTTCTACGCCGCGGTCTGCGGGCCCGAGGCGGCGCTGTTCTGCGAGCTGCTCGACGCCGAGGCCCGCTATACCGGCTCTCCTTTGTCTACCAGCTCTCCGGCATCTTCGCATCGGGCATCACGCCGATCATCGCCACCGCGCTGCTGAAGTCGGGCGCGGGCAAGCCTTGGCAGATCTGTGCTTAGGTGATATTTGCCGGGTTGGTGTCGGCGGCGTCGGCGGCGTTGATTGAGGCGGTCGGCCGGGACGGGGAAGTTGCGGGGGGGCGGCCGGTAGCGGCGGCGTCAGCCAGGCAAATGCGGTAAGTCGTTCAAGGAGCCAAGGTTACAAGCTTACGTTGTAAATCGCTGGCGCATTGGCATATACTGCGCGCAAGTGGACTGGGAGTTCCCGGTCGGCGTCATGGCCTCGGTGAGATCATCGGGGCCTTTCGCTTTCCTGGGGTGGGAAAATCTTCAGACCCCAGTTCTCGATGCCCTCGCCCAACCGCTCACGGCCTCCGCTGCAGAAAAACTTGCGCCGGAGTACCTCGAACGCGCGGTTCTCCTGTCCCGGGCGAAGCACACTCATACCGACTGGGCGCGCCACAAGATCCGCCAGTTGAAGGCCAGGTGAATCGACCTTCTTGTCGGCAAAGACGATGTCGAATGGCAACGTCCTTCCAAACCGGTTTGCCCCGTCGCAGATACGCCGGAATTCGAGCTCCAGTTCGTTGTCTTCCTTTTTACCCCGGCATTCGACAATGACGTGGGTAAGCGCGCCATCCTGGTTCTTCTCGAGCATCAGTTCGTAAAGCGTTTCCAGGCAGAATCCCAGCGCCATGTGATAAGGATTACCGTCCTCGCCCCTTCCACGCAGCTTCGCTTTGTCGATGATGCAACTGATCAGGATGAAATTGCTGGATTCAATGATGCCGGTGAGTTCGGATAGGAACGCCTGTTTGTGCTGTCGACTCATGAACTTGAACTCGCCCTTCTCCTTTCGGATTTCGTGTTCATGCAACACGATCGAGTCATGGCCGAAGTGGTTGAACTTGAATTTGTGGAGCGCCGGCACGACCTTTTCGCTGTAGTGCCTTTTGTAGAACACGCAGAACGCAAGGACAAAGAGCGGATAGTGAGGGTCCAACGTCTGCATGCCATGGTCGCCGCTTTCGTCAACGTAGACCACGAAATTGCTGAACCGCCCCGTAGGGGATGTCGCTCCACTCGTATCTTGCGCAGTAGTCGACGATTCGGTATCAAACAACGCGAACTGCTGATGCAACGCCTGCTTGTCCATCCGAGCCACCTCTCAGACCGGCATTGACCCGCAGACCTTGCCGCAGGCCCATACAAAAAAGGGCGCGGATCAAAATCCGCGCCCTTTTGTATTTGGTGGACCGAAGGAGGATCGAACTCCCGACCTCTGCATTGCGAACGCAGCGCTCTCCCAGCTGAGCTATCGGCCCGTAGCGGGCGATTATAGCGTGAGCTTCCCGGCGATTTCAAGCCGGGGCGGCGCGCCCGCCGCCCGGGGTTTCAAGCCGCCATGCCCGGATTGCCGCCCATCCCCTTGACCGACGGCAGGTTCAGCGGCGCCGCGGCCACTTCCTTGCGCTGGCGCAGCCAGCCGGCCATCAGGTCCCAGATCTGCGGGCCGCCGTTGTGGCGGGCTTCCTCGGCGACCGGGGCCCAGCCGGCGACCTTGTAGGTCTTGCCGGCCTCGATCGGCTTGCCCTTCAGGCGCATCTCGGTGATGCGCTTGCCCATCGGCGCGGCCGGGTCGATGGTGTACTGCAGGCCGCCGACGCGGACCATGTCGCCGCCCTGCTGGTAGTAGGGGTCGGGATTGAACAGGTTGTCGGCGACGTCCTCGAGCACCGTCTTGATGGTCTCGCCGCTCATCTGCGTCACCGTGGTGTACGGATAGGTGATCGCGGTCTGGTCCATCAGCCGTTCCATCGTGATGCCCTCGCCGGGCAGCAGCGTGGTGCCCCAGCGGAAGCCCGGCGAGAACGCGATCTCGGCGCCCTGCACGTCCATCAGTCCGTCCAGGATCAGCTGGTCGAAGGTGCCGTTGAAGTTGCCGCGGCGGTATAGCAGTTCCTTGTTGACCGCCAGCACCTCGCCAAGCTTCTGCTCGTAGGGGGCGCGGACCTTGCGGATCAGCGCCTCCATCGCCGGATCGGCCGGCAGGTAGTCGGCGAACACCGGCAGCAGCCGGTAGCGGAAATCGGCCACCTTGCCGCCGCGCACGTCGAAGTCGAGCACGCCGAGGAACTTGCCGTTCGAGCCGGCGTTGGTGACCAGCGTGGTGCCGCCGGCGTTGCGCACGCGCACCGGCGCCGGCACGCCGTCATGGGTGTGGCCGCCGAGGATCGCGTCGAGTCCGCGCACGCGCGAGGCGAGCTTCAGGTCGACGTCCATGCCGTTGTGCGACAGCAGCACCACCGCCTGCGCGCCCTTGGCGCGTGCCTCGTCGATGATGCGCTGCAGGTTCTCTTCCTGGATGCCGAAGGTCCAGTCCGGCACCAGATAGCCCGGATTGGCGATCGGCGTATAAGGGAAGGCCTGGCCGATGATGGCGACCGGCACGCCGTTCATCTCGCGCAGCGTGTAGGCCTCGAACACCGGGTCTTCGAAGTCCTTGGTCTTGATGTTCTGGGCCAGGAAGGCGACCTTGCCCTTGAAGTCGCGGTCGACCACCTCGCGCACGCGCTCGGCTCCCAGCGTCATCTCCCAGTGGGCCGTCATCACGTCGACGCCAAGGGTCAGCGCGGCATCGATCATGTCCTGGCCGCGCGTCCACAGCGCGGTCGCGGAGCCCTGCCAGGTATCGCCGCCGTCGAGCAGCAACGCGCCGGGACGGCTGGCCCTCAGCTGCTTGACCAACGTGGACAGATGCGCGAAGCCGCCGACCTTGCCGTAGCGGCGCGCGGCCTCGGTGAAATCCAGGTAGGTGAAGGCGTGCGCCTGCGCGCTGCCCGGCGCGATCTGGTAGTGCTTCAGCAGCGCCTGGCCGACCAGGTGCGGCGGCTTGCCGGCATAGTCGCCGATGCCCAGGTTGACGCTGGGCTCGCGGAAGTGGACCGGCAGCAGTTGCGCATGGCAGTCGGTGAAATGCAGCAGATGCACGTTGCCGAAGCGCGGCACGTCGTACAGCCTGGCGGCGGCCTGTGCCGCCTGTGCGTCGCGCGTGGGGAAAGCCATGCCCGCGGCGCTGGCGATGGCCAGCACCTGCAGGAACTCGCGTCGGTTCATTGTCGTTTCCTCTCGATGGCGGCCGTGCCGTCCGGTGCAGCACCGGGCACGGCCCGCGTTGCCGCCGCGTCAGGGCCTGGCGTACTTCGCCAGCGCGGCGACCTCCTCCTCCAGCATCTCGCCGACTTCCTTCTGGACGACCTTGCCCTTCGCGTCGATCACGTACAGCTCGGGCAGCCCCTTGCGCGGACCGATCGCGGCGCGCAGCGCCGGCGTGTCCATCGCCGCGGGAAAGGTATAGCCGCGCTGGCGCAGATAGCCGACGGCATCCTTCTGATCCTTGTCGATGCTGATCGTCAGCACCTGCAGCGGCGTGCCGCGCGTGCTGTCGTAGAGCTTCTGCAGCCGCGGGTTCTGCAGCGCGCAGAACGGGCACCACGAGGCCCAGATCTGCACCACCAGCGGCTTGCCGGCCCAGTGCTCGGGCGGCACGGTGCGGCCATCCAGCAGTTGCACCGCCGGCAGCCGCACGGTGTCGCCGACTTCCAGCGCGGCGGCAGGCGTGGCGACTGTCAGTGCGAGGACCGCCGCGGCGGCGAGCATCGCGCCATGCAGCCTCTGCCGCCAGCCGACCGTCACCACCGCCGTGGCCCGCATCGCGCGCCCCTTACTGGTTGACCGGCGAGGCCGGATCCAGCAGCAGCGCCATCACGTCGCGGATCTGCTGCTCGGTCAGGATGCCCTTATGGCCGAAGCGCGGCATGTTGGAGCACGCGGCGAAGGCGTTCGAGTCCCAGATCTTGCCCCAGGTGTACTTGAGCACCGCCTCGGAGTTGCCGCGCAGCTTGCCGTACTGATACAGCGACGGACCGATATTGCCGAACGAGATTTCCGCCTTGGTCATCTGGTGGCAGGCATAGCAGTTGCCGCCGTTGACGCCGCCGGGCGGGTCGGAGAACTGCATGCCGCGGCCGAGCTGGGCCACCTTCTCGCCTTCCTTCCAGTCGCCAAGCCAGCGGTTGTCGGCCGGATAGCGGATCTTCTGCTGTTCGGCGGCCTCGATCTTCCTGGCCACTGCGGCCGGCACCTTGCTGCGGTCCGGATAATCGCTGCACAGCTGTTGCATCTCGTCGCGCTCGAGCACGCCCTGCAGCGTGGCAGGACCTTTCGAGCTGAACGAGTTGGCGATCAGGCGTTTCATGTCGCCATCGGAAACCGGCGGGATATTGGCCGCTGCCTTCGGCGTGGCCTTGCCCTTCGATGCCGCGCCATCCTGCGCCATCGCCAGCGCCGCCAGCATCGCGAGCGCACCGCCGACCGCTGCGGCGGCAACGGCGGCGCCCCACCGCGATTGTTTTTTCTGGATCATGTTCGTGCTCTCCCCCTGGTTCAGCGCTTCAGGCCGGGGCCGTCGTAGGTGCCGCCGTTGGCATTGCGCGCCAGGAACATCGTGAGCGCGGTGATCACATCGGAGCCGTAGGCGGGCTCGGGGAAGCGCTGCTGGCGCAGGCAGTCGTAGAGCCGGTGCTGCATCGTGCGGACCTCGCCCTGGGACACGCGGTAGGCCGGCCAGGTGGTGTAGGCCGCCTGGGCGCCCTTGTCGGTCAGCAGGTTGGGCAGGTCCTGCAGGCGGATGCGCTGGCCGTCGACCGCATGGCAGGTCGCGCAGGCGAAGTCGTAGGCGCCGCCGCGGTAATAGAACATCTTCTTGCCGAGCGCGTAGACCTGCTTTTCTTCCGGATGGTCGAGCTTGACGTTCATCTTGACGCCGCGCGACTCGCCGGTGACGAAGGCCACCAGCCGCTCGATGTCGGAGCGCTTGCCCGAGGACGAGAACGGCGTGGCCTTGGCCTGCTGCTCGGTCAGCCCCTGCAGCGTCGTGCGGCACCACACCAGCCGCTGCTCCAGGTCCATCACCTTGCCGGCGTCGGCGAAGTAGCGCGGCAGCTCGGCGTAGGCGCCCTTGGTCACGCCGGGGCCCTTGCCGAGGTCGCAGCGCTCGAGCGATACGTTCTTCGGCCCGGCCGGCTTTTTCCACAGTTCCTCGCCGGCAGCTTCCCACAGCTCGGCGGGATTGCCCTCGGCCAGCATCTGCCGGTATTTGGCGATTTCGTCGGTGGTATTGCTCTCGCCCTGCGCCTGCACGGCCATCGCGCCCGTCAGCGCGACGGCGCCGGCGACGGCCAGCGCGGGCCAGCCAAGGCGGCGTCGGTTCGGTCTCATGGGGTTTCTCCTCTCGGTCTCGCCGACCAGGCGGGCCGCTGTTGTTCTATGCGCCAATCGTTCGATGCGCGAATCGTGCCGCACGTGGCGCCACACATCCCGCTACGGCTTGATATAGGCGTAGCCTTCGTCCTGCTGCAGCCGGGCGATCTCGACCACGCCCGCCTGCACGATCTTCGTCTCGAGCAGCAGCTTGTTCTCGGGAATCTGGCGCGCGGTCAGCGTGTTGCGGCAGACGCGGAACTCGACGCCCATGCCGGCCAGCGCGCCGACCGCGGCATCGAAGGTGTTGCCGCGCGCATCGCGTGCGCCCTCGACCAGGAAATCGACGCCATAGCCGAGCGCGACCACGACGATCTTCGTATTGGGCGCCCCGGCCAGATGGTTGCGCAGATTGCCGATCGCGCGCACCGCCTGGTCGTTGCCTTCCGACAGCTGGTACACCACGCGGTGGCGCCCGCCCCCGCTGCGGGGAGCGGCCGCAGTCTGGGCCGCGGCCCGGCTCCCGAGTCCGACCGCCGCCAGCGCGGCGGCCGCCTTTGCAAAGAATGCTCGACGCATGATCTTCCTTCCGCCGTGTCCGCCGCGCCTCGTGCGCGGCCGCCGACCCGGCTACCGAAGGGGCACCTTACCAGAGCGGCCGGCAAGCTGCCGCCCGCGCCGGCATCACGAGATGGTGGCCTCGTCGGTCCGCTTGTCGCCGCGATTGTCGACCCAGGTCACCGTGACCTTGTCGCCCTTGGCGCCGCCCTTGAACTTGAAGTTCAGGAACGGGTCCTTGGACACCGCCGGGCCGAAGTTCGCGTGGAAGACCTCCTTGCCCTTGCACTGGGCGCTGACCGTCTGGATGTGCCAGGCCGGGATGGTCTTGCCGGACGCGTCCTTGCGCTGGCCGGTTTCCATATCGTGTTTCATCAGAATCTTGACGTCGACCACGCCGCCGTTCTCGGTGGCGCGTACGCGCATCGGGTCTGCCATGACGTTCTCCTGTTGCGATGGGCAGTCTGGGGGAGCGGAATCCGCGCTCGGCTTGTCAGCCGCCGCAGCCGCCCAGCGTCACCTTGATCTCCTTGGAGGCGACATACCACTTGCCGCCGGCCTTGACGGCCGCATGCACCACGGAGGTCTGGCCCATCTTCACGCGCGTGGAGACGAACGGCTCGGTACCGGCCGGGATCACGAAGTCCGCGGCCAGCGTATTGGGATTCTTCTCGACCAGGATCGCGATCTGCTCGGTGTCGGGCAGATTGCTGGTGACCGCCACCGGCACCACCGCGCCGTTCTCGGCGATATCGGGCGCGTTGAAGGCGATCGCGCCGCTCTTCTCCGGCGCACCGCCGCCCAGCGCCTTGATCACGTCATTGACGCTCTTGCCCTCGAAGGCCGCCTTGTTCCATTCGGCCGCCTGCGCCTCGCCGATCAGGCCCGCGGCCGCCATCAGCGACACGACGGCGCTGACCCGCAGCATCTCTCGTCTTGTGATGTTCATGGTGTCGTGCACTCCTGCTTCTACCCGCCCCGCGGTATTCGTTTGGCCGCCAGGCCGGCGGCCTGGCGCGGGCGGTGCATCGCCGCCCGTTTGCTGCTTGTGCTGCTGTAGCTGCTGCCGTTCTTCTTCGGGCCGGCTACCGCGGCGCGACTGCGATCGCCGCCGGCACGCCGGCCCCTCACCAGGCAATTACTTGGCCGGTGCGCCCGCCAGGACCCACTCCAGCACGGTCTTCACGTCGGCTTCGCTGATATTCGGGTTGGCCGGCATCGGCACCGGGCCCCAGACGCCCGAACCGCCCTTCTTGACCTTGTCGGTCAGCTTCGCCATGGCGCCCTTGTCGCCCTTGTACTTGGCGGCGACTTCCTTGTAGGACGGCCCGACCAGCTTCTTGTCCACCTGGTGGCAGCCCATGCAGGCGTTCTTGGTGGCGATCTCCTGGGCCTTGGCCGCGTCGACGGCGGCGTGGGCGGAGGCCGCACCGGCCAGCATCATGGCTGCGATCACGAACTGCTTCATTGTTCTCCTCTCCAAACTGGAATGAGCCGTGGGGACGGCACGGCCGTGTGGCAGTGGATCTGCCCGGCACGGCGGCGTATTGGTCCGGCCCGGCCCCCTTCGATGGAGGCGCCAGGCGGCCCAATACGCTATTTTGCCTCAAGTATCCACTTCACCATGGCTTGAATATCCGATTCTGGAACCTGCGGTTGCGGCGGCATCGGCACCGGTCCCCACGCGCCTTGCCCGCCGCCGCGGATTTTCTGTGCGAGCGCACCGTGGGCGTCCTTGCCGCGATAGCGCTGGGCGATCTCGTGGAACGACGGGCCGACCAGCTTGCGGTCCGGCGCGTGGCAGGCCAGGCATTGGTACTGGCCGGCCAGCCTTGCGCCGACGGGTTGAGCAGCCGCCGTGGTGGCCTCGGCCTTGGCCTGCTGCGCGGCTGGCGGCTTCGCCTCGTCCTCCGGCGAACCGGTGGCGATGCCGCGCACCGGTCCGAAGCTGCGCTGCTGCGCCGCCAGGTCGCCGTGCGCGCCGCGCGCGTATTCCGGGATCAGCGAACTGACCTCGACCTTGCCGGCGCAGTTGGACATGCAGGCGGTATTGCGCGTGTCCGGCTTGCCGCGGCCCGGCCACAGGCCGTGCTGGGTGGTCATGCCGTTGCGGTTCGGCAGCCTGCGCTGGACCTCGCCGATATTGGCGTCCGACAGCGTGAAGTCGGCCGGCACGATATCGCCCAGGTTCAGGATGTAGGCGGTCACCGCGTAGACCTCGTCGACGGTCAGGCTCCTGGGCTTGTCCCACGGCATCGCGCGGTGGATGTAGTCCCACAGCGTGCTGACCGTGCTCAGCTTCATCAGCGAGGTGCGGTAGGGCTGCGATCCGGTCATTGCCGCGACCCGTCCGCTGGCGATATCGGCCGCCGTGGTACCGCCGGCGATCGGCGTGAAGACCGCGTTGGATTCGCCGAAGTCGCCGTGGCAGGAGGCGCAGCGCGCGTCCCAGACGGCCTGGCCCTGGGCGACGGTGCCGCGGCCGGGCGGCAGGCCCTGGAAGTCGGGGCGGACGTCGATGTCCCAGGCCTTCAGTTCGGCGGCGGTGGCGGTGCGGCCGAGCTGGGCGCGGGCCGCCCTGGTGTCCTTGCTGTCCTTGCTGTCGGTGCGCGCCGCGCCTTTCGGCTCGGCCTGCGCGGCTTGCGGCAGGACCGCCGCCCCCGCGATGCCGAGCAGCAGGCCGGCCAGCATGGCGCCACGGCGCCAGCCCGCGCGGGCGCCGGCGCGGGCCGGATTGCCGCTATCGCACCTGGACATTGGACACCTCGCCGCTGGCCGCGACCAGCCAGCTCTGGATCGCGTTGTTGTGATAAATCGAACGCGTGCCGCGTACCGCGCGCAGCTGCGCGATGGTCGGCTGCACGTAGCCGGTCTCGTCGATCGCGCGGCTCTGCAGGATCGCCGGCGAGCCGTCCCAGATCCAGTCCAGATTGAAGCGCGTCAGGCATTTGGACAGCACCGGCGTTTCCAGCCGCGCGGTGCGCCAGTTGCGCCCGCCGTCGACCGATACGTCGACGCGCCGGATCTTGCCGCGGCCCGACCATGCCAGTCCGCTGACGTTGTAGAAGCCCTTGCCGGTCAGGCGCTGGCCCCCCGACGGCGTGGTGATCACCGACTTGCACTCCTGGATCGACGTGTACTGCCGCAGCATGCCGTCCGGCATCATGTCGACGTAGTGCAGCGTCTCGTCCTTGGTGTTCCAGGGGCGGTCGCCCAGTTCCAGCCGGCGCAGCCATTTGACCCACGACACGCCCTGCACGCCCGGCACCACCAGCCGCAACGGGTAGCCGTTCTCGGGCCGCAGCATCTCGCCGTTCATGCCCCAGGCGACGATGATCTCGTCGGCCAGCTCCATCGGGATCGTGCGCGTCATCGCCGAACCGTCGCCGCCCTCGGCCAGCAGATAGCGGCCGCGACGCTGGTCGGCGCCGGCGTCGTCGAGCAGCACGCGCAGCGGCACGCCGGTGAACTCGCAGCAGGACAGCATGCCGTGCGTGTATTGCACCGTCGGCACCGCGACATTGCCCCACTCCATGCCGGTATTGGCACCGCATTCGATGAAATGCATCCGCGACACGGACGGCAGCCGCATCAGCTCGTCCATCGTATAGACGCGCGGGGCCTTGACCAGGCCGTTGATCATCAGCCGATGGCGGGTCGGGTCGATGTCGTGCCAGCCCTGGTGATGCCGCTCGAAATGCAGGCCGTTGGGCGTGATGATGCCGAACAGCCCCTGCAGCGGCACGAAGCTGACCGAGGCCGCCGAGACGCGCGTCAAACCCGGCGATTCGCGCCGCATCAGCGCGGTTTCGTGACTGGAAGGCTGGCCGTAGGGCCTTGCGGCGACCGGCTGGCCGAGCGAGGTGGCCCACGGTTGGGGTTTCAGGATCGCGGGATCGCCTTCGGCTGCGCTGCTGGTTGCGCTGCTGGCTGCGCCGTGGGTTGCGCTATCCGCGGCCGCGGCGCGCGCCGGCCTGCCCAGGCCCGCCGCTGCCGCCGTGGCGCCGGCCGCCGCGAGAAAGCTGCCGCGCAGCAGATCGCGCCGGCGGCTGTCGATGCCGTGGCGCCCGATCTCTTGCCGCAGGTCGGCGCTGACGAAGTGTTCCGGCGCGGGCACGATGCGGCCCGGGCGACTGCGGTCCGGCACGTTCGGTCTCCTCCGGCCGCTCGCCGCGCTCCGGTGCGGGCGCGGTCGGCATGCCTTGTTCGTATTGGGTCGCGCGCGCCGGTGGGGACCGATGCGCGCCTGGTCCTGCTCGCGGCTTGCCGCGCTCAGCGCGCCGCGGCGGCAGCCCCCGGCTTGCGCCGTGCGGCCGTGCGCCGCTTGGGCTCCGCGGGCATGAAGCGGTCCACCATCGCGACCTGCTGCGCGTCGTCCTCGATCCGCGCGGCAACCTGCACGCACACGGTCCGGCACAGCTCCACCACGCTCTGGTCGGCGATCGCGTAGTACACCAGGTTCGCTTCTTTGCGCCGCGCCAGCACGCCGGAGCGGAACATCGCGTTCAGGTGGCGCGACACATTGGCCTGCGACGAACCGACCGTCTCGACCACCGCGCCGACCGGCTTCTCGCCGTCGCACAGCGCGTGCAGGATCTTCAGCCGCGTCGGCTCGGCCAGCAGCGCGAAGTAATGCGACACCTGTTCGAAGACGCGGTCCAGTTCGTTCATGCGATTCACTATATGCGTATATGCGTGATGACGCATATATCGTTTACCCCGCCTGCGGCGATGGTGGCGCTCAGGCCACGCCGGCCATCTCGGGCCATCTCGAGTCATGTGGCCGCCGCCCCGCAGCGTCGTGAGAGTCGAGGCCATGCTCGCAGCCTTGCTAAAGTCCGCGGCATTCGACGATCGAGCCGCGGTACTCGGCGCCCATACATTGCGCTCCTCCACCACGACGAAGGAGCACCGAAACATGGCCCGGATCTATCCGACTCCCAGTTCCCACGAGGCGCTATTGCAAGCCGCCGAAGGCACGGCAGCCGCCGCACATGGCGACGCGGCCGGCGCGATGGGCTCTACGGCGCCGTACTTCGAAACAAGGGGCGCCGTGCAGATCGGCCCCTATTCGGGCCGTCTGCGCTATCTGACGCCGCCGCTTGCAAAGCGGCCGACGCGCGCCATTGCAGAGCTCGATGAAGCGGTGCAAAAACAGCGCAGCCTCTGCAGGAAACTGTTCGACAAGGTGTTTCGGGGCATCGGCCTGGACGGCCAGGTATTGCTGACCGAGACACAGTTCCACACGTTCCGGTACGTGGACAGCCTCTATGGACTCGCAGTGGATTCGATCGGGCAAGGAAAGCGAACCGAGGCAAGCGAGAACATTGCCTGCATGGCGGCTTCCATGGAGGTCATCCGGGACGCGTCGGCGGCATTGGCGCGCATTCGGACGGCCGGCCGAAAGGGCGATCGCTCCGCGCTCGAACGTATTGCCGTCTCGATCTCCGTGCCGATCGTCGCCGAAGCGGCGTGGCGCGACGCCGTCAACATTCGGCGGCTCGTCGCGTTGTGCAGCACCAGCCGGCACATTCTTTCTCTCGCGGAAACCGGTGATCCGATGCACCAGGGAAGCGCGGTGGCCGGCCTGTGCCGCATGCTGGACGACGATGCGACCATCCAGCGTATTGCCGACACACTGGCCAACGAAATCCGCGGCATGTCGTTCAGCGATGCCCGCAGGCGGGTGCTGCCCTTCCTGATTCAGGGGGCGCACTCGTCCTTTGCCATCGACCGTGCGGGCCAGGACCGCGTGCCGCGACTGTGGATAGCGCTGCGCGACACCGTGGCGACGAGCGAGGACGCGGCCATCCTGGCGAACGATCACGTCGCGTGCGGCCTGGGGGCATATCACCGCGCGATGAACTTCGTGCTGTCGGATAAGCCGACCAGCGATCGGATACGACTATCCCTGCTGGACCTGCTTCATATGGATCCGCTCGGCAACGGCTGGCGCATCAGCCCGGAAAACGGGCGCAAGGTGACGGCGTTTCTGACGGGCACTGCCGTGGAAAAGCAGGCGCAACCCGGCACGGCCTTGTCGCGCAGTGCGCTGCAGCTGGTCTGGGGCCACTCGGTCATCGCGACCGCCATCGACAAGTCGGCGCGGGACGCCATCGCGGCGGACGGCGACACCAAACCGTTGCAGCCGCTGCTGCGCACGCATCCGAACAAGAACTACGTCGCGCAGTATTGCCGCATTTCGCCCGTCATCGACACATGGAGCCGCGTATGCACCAGCCGCTATGGCGCACGCGAGGAGATTCATGCCGGCGCAAGCAGCAAGCCGCGGCGCGACGCCGCAGCCGTCACGTCATTTGCGGTGGCTTGATGCCGGCATTGCCGAGTCCTCGCCTGGCGCGGCGCTGCCCGGGCGCTACCCGGGCGCTTATCCGGGCGCTTATCCGGGCTTATCCGAGCGCGTCCGCCCAGATCGCGTTGGCCCAGGCGAACGCGTAGGTGCCTTCGAGCGTATTGGGCGCCGTCGACACGCCGCCGGAGTCCGGCACCGTCACCATCGTCTTCTTCTGCGGATCGTAGCGATGCACGCTGGCGACGTGGATCACTTCGCGATCGGACGTGAAGCTGTAGCAGGTGTTGTTGTACAGCGGCTCGGGATTGGGCTGCCTTCCCGACAACAGCGCGACGATCGCGGCCGCCGCGATCTTGCCGTGCTGGTTCGCCATGTGGCCGGACTTCGGCATCAGCGGCGCGATCTGGATGGCGTCGCCGAGCACGTGGATGTTCGGCACGGCCTTCGATTCGAAGGTCAGGAAATCGACCTCGCACCAGCGGCCGTTGGCGGTGGCCAGCCCGGTATTGACCGCGATCGCGCCGGCGCGCTGGGCCGGCACCACGTTGGCGACGTCGACCCGCTCGTCGTCCTGGACCTCGAACTTCAGCGTGCGCGTGGCCGGGTCGATATCGACGGTCCGGTATTGCGGCCGGTATTCGACGATGCCCTTGTACTTGCTGGCCCAGACCTGCTTGAACAGCGCGGCCTTCGATGTCACGTCGGGGTTCGCGTCGAGGATCAGCACCTTGCTGCGCGGCTTGGCCTGGCTGAAATAGTGCGCCACCTGGCAGGCACGCTCGTACGGTCCCGGCGGGCAGCGGTAAGGCGCGAGCGGCACCGTCAGCGCATAGGTGCCGCCGTCGCGCATCGCTTCGAGCTGGCGGCGCAGCGCCACGGTCTGCGGGCCGGCCTTCCATGCGTGCAGGATCTGGTCGCCGCCGGGCCGCTTCAGTCCCGGCACGTCGTCGGGCATGAAGTCGACGCCCGGAGACAGCACCAGGCGGTCGTACGGCAGCGTGGCGCCGCTGGCCAGGCGTACCTGGCGCTTCGACGGGTCGATCGCGGCGACGGTGTCGCGCACGACCTTGACCCCGTGGCGCCGGCTCAGCGCATCGTAGGAGATCGTCAGGTCCTCGATCCGCTTGCTGCCGCCCAGCACCAGGTTCGACAGCGGGCAGGAGATGAACGTCGGGTTCGGCTCGACCAGCGTCACGTCGATCGTGTTGTCGCTCCACTCGCGCAGATAGCGCGCGGCGGTCGCGCCGCCGTAGCCGCCGCCGACCACCACCACCTTGCCACCGCTGGCGCGGGACGTGCCGGCGCTGGCGCAGCCGCCGAGCAGCGTGCCGAGGGTCGCCGGGCCGACCGCCGCGGCGGCTGCGGCCGCACCGAGAAATTTGCGTCGTTGCATGTCAGCCTCCCCTTGCTCGTTCCTGGGACCGCATTACTTGACCGCGGCGAACCACTTCGCCATCGCTGCGATCTGCTCGTCGGTATAGCCCTTGGCGATCTGGTGCATCACCGTGGCCTCGCGCTTGCCGGTCTTGAACGCCTGCATCTGTTCGATCAGATAGGACTGCGGCCGGCCGGCCAGTCCCGGCACCGGGCTTCCGGCGGGTGCACGGCCGGAAGGGCCGTGGCAGGCGGCGCAGGCGGCCGCCCAGTTGCGGGCCTGCTCGGTCGTGGCATCGGCGGCACTGGCCGGCGCCATCGCGAGCATCGCCATGGCGGCCAGGCAAGCCGCGGCGGTTCGCGGGGGATTGTTGTTCTTCATGGTCTCGCTCCTCGAATCGGCACCTCGGCGCATCGATCGGCCGCGCGGCGCGGACCGGACGAACGACAGGCCGGTCGGGCGCGTGTGTGACGCGCAAGGCAGGGCAACCCTATCACATCAACCGGCGCGGGCGTACTGCGGTTTTCGCAGATAGTCGGGCGGCGAACGCCATTGGGCCGCCGCAACACCAGCGTAGGTCAGCCGGAGGCGCGGCGGGAGGGAGCCGGACGGCGGAGGGACGGAGCAAGGCGCGCCGGGCCGGATCGAAGGATCACCGGCGCGCCTGTGCGGTCAGGCAGGCTCAGGACGGAATCACGGCAGGTTGCGGCCCGGAGGCAGGCTGACCGAGCCCGGGACGGGCGACGTCGTCGGCGCGGTGGTCGGCGCGGTGGTCGACGTTGTTACCGGCGAAGACAGGTCGGCGCCGACGGGGGCGGGGGCGGTCGGCGCCGCGGAGCCCGGCGCGGTCTGCACCGGTGCCGGGGTGCCGCCGACCGGTTCGCCCGGCGCCGCGTTCTGCGACGATGCGGCCGCGTCCAGGCGGGCGCGCTCGGTTTCGTCGATGTAGTCGAATACCTTGACTACCTTGCTGACGCCGCCGACATTGCGCGCCGTCTCGGTGGCCCGATCGCCCTCGGGACGGGTCACCAGGCCCATCAGATAGACCACGCCGCGCTCGGTGGTGACCTTGGTGGAATTCGACGGCACGCCTTCGGCCGTCATCAGCATCGTCTTGACCTTGCTGGTCACGAAGGCGTCCTGGCTCTGCGCCGCGAACGATGGCGACGACACGACTTCCAGCTCGTTGACGACCTCGCGGGCGTTCGGCAGGCCGCGGACGTACTGCTCGATCTGCTGGCGCAGGCTGGTGTCCTTGACCTCGCCGGTCAGCAGCACCTTCTTGTTGAACACCGTGACGTTGACGCGCGCGGCGCCGCTGTAGCGCGTCGCCAGCGTGTTTTCGATCTCGAGCTGCAGGCCGCGGTCGACCGCCTGGATCGACGTCGGCCGGCGGTCGGTGGCGCTCATCACGCCGGCGCCCATGGCACCGGCGATCACCGGAAAGCAGCCGCTCAACTGCGTGGCGGCCGTCAGCATCAGCGTGGCGGTGGCGGCGGCGCGGGCGATGGCGGCCAATCGGCTGGCGCCGCGGACGGGCTGGGCACGGCCCGGCGTCGATTCAGCGAGCGCGTCGCGCGAAAAAAGCGAAGTCTTCATGCGTTCCTTGCTGTAGCGGTAATGCGAAAGAGGATCGGCAGCCGGCACGGCGGCCTGTGCCGCGCTCGGGCATGCCCGGTCGGCCGTGCGCCGCAACGCGCATTATGACGGACAGCCTGGCCGCAGCGGCCACCGTGCCATGCAAGCGCCCGGCGACGAAGCGCTGCCCGGTCATTCCGGCTCGCCCGCGCCGAACGCATCGCGCAGCCATTCGAGCCGCCGCGGTCCGATCGCGACCACATCGAGCCGGCAGCGCGGCGCGTGGTCCAGCGTCGCCAGATAGTGATTGGCCGCCTGCAGGATGCGCTGGCGCTTGGTCGTCGTGATGCTGGCCAGCGCGCCGCCAAACGCATCGCTGCTGCGGGAACGGACCTCGACGAAGACCAGCGTGCCATCGGGCGCGCGCATCACCAGGTCCAGCTCGCCGCCTTTGCAGCGATAATTGCGCACCACCAGCGCCAGGCCCTGGCCTTGCAGATAGGCCAGCGCCCGCGCCTCGGCGCGTTCGCCGCGCGCTTTCGCCGTGTCCTTCGTGCCGTCCTTGGCCCGCTCTGTGGCCGAACCGCGTGCCGGGTCGCGTGCCGAGGTTTTGAATGTGCGCATCAACGGAAGTTCTCAAGCATGACTGACTGGATCTCGCTGGCAACCGGCCAGTCCTATCCCACCGGCACGCTGTACGTCGTCGCCACGCCGATCGGCAATCTCGCCGACCTGACGCTGCGGGCGCTGCATGTGCTCGGCCTTGCCGACGCGATCGCCTGCGAGGACACCCGCAATACCGGCCAGCTGCTGTCGCGGCTGGGTCTGCAGCGGCCGTTGCTGGCGGTGCACGAGCACAACGAGCGCGAGGCCGGCGCGCGCGTGGCCGAGCGGCTCGCGGCGGGCGAGCGCATCGCCTATGTCTCGGATGCCGGCACGCCCGGGATTTCCGACCCCGGCGCGCGGCTGGTCGAAGCGGTGCGCGCCGCCGGCCATCGCGTGGTGCCGCTGCCCGGACCGAGCGCCGCCATCGCCGCGCTGTCGGTTGCCGGCGAGATGCTCGACACCGGCGCCGGCCGCTTCACCTTTGCCGGCTTCCTGCCGAGCAAGGCCAAGGCGCGCACCGACGCGATCGCCGCGCTGGCGACGCTGGAGCATGCCTGGGTCATCTACGAAGCGCCGCACCGCATTGCCGACACGCTGGCCGCGCTCGCGCAGCAGCTGCCGCCGGCGCGCCGGCTGCTGATCGGCCGGGAACTGACCAAGCTGTTCGAGCAGGCCGAGACGATGACGGTCGCCGACGCACCGGCCTGGCTGGCCGCCGATGCGGGCAGGGGCAAGGGCGAGTTCGTGCTGGTGATCGAGGGAGCCGGCGCACCGGCCAAGGGCGAGGCCGCGCTGGACGCGAACGCGCAGCGGGTACTGGGGCTGCTGCTGGAGGAGTTGCCGGCCAAGCGCGCCGCCAAGCTGGCCGCGGCGATCACCGGGGCCGATACCCAGGCGCTCTATCGGATGGCGCTGGCGCGCCGCGAGCAGGAATAAGGTCGGAAGGATGCAGACCGGAAAGATGCGAGGCGGAGCCATGCGCGCCGGCATCGTGGTCCGCGCCGCTCAGGCGCTCCGGTGAAGGTGCCGGGTGGAACCGGCGAAGAGACCAACGTGGTGACCGAGGCAAACACCGATGCCGCGGGTCGCCGGGTCGGCGGCGACGACGCAGCCGGAGCCGCGCCGGTGCGCGAGGAAGGAGGCGAGAAAAGGGAATCCGGCCTCAGCGAGCATTCGCCTTGCTGGCCGTCTTGCGGGTCTTCAGCACCACGCGCTTGGGCTTGACCGGCCTGGCCGCGGTGTCGTCGTCCACGCCGTCGCCGCCGCCATCGGTGGCGCCATCGTCCATGCCCGGTTCGCGCAGCGGCCCGAGCGCGGCCAGTTCGGTGCGCGACAGCCGGCGGATTTCGACCTGGGTGTGCCCGCGGTCGACAAAGCCGAGCCGCTTGGCCGCGCGATACGACACGTCGAGCACGCGGTTGCCGTGATACGGGCCACGGTCATTGATGCGCAGCACCGCCACCTTGTCGTTGCGCAGGTTGCGCACCAGCACCCAGCTATCCAGCGGCAGCGACGGATGGGCCGCGGTCATCGCGCCCATGTCGAAGCGCTCGCCGTTGGCGGTCTTGCGGCCATGGAATTGCTTGCCGTACCACGAGGCCGTGCCGCGCTGCTCGAAGGTGCCGATATCCGCGCGCAGGCCTTCCAGCGACGAGCCGCGCGGTGTACCGCGCGACGCGGACTCGCTGTCGCTGCTGTCGTCGTCGCCCCAGCTGAACAGGCGCCACGACCCGGTCGGGGCCGGCGTTTCGGTATTGGCGGCGGTAGACGGCTCGTTGCCGGCGGCGGCGCGATTGTCCTGGTTCGGGGATCGGGACTTGCGCGCCTGCGCCTGCTTCGCAGCGGGCGTGGCAGCCGTCGGCGCCGCATTCTGGTCGGCGGCGGCGCCATCGGGATTGTCGTTCGGCGACACCGCGCAGGCGGCCAGCGTCAACGCGCAGACGGCGTGAAAGCCGTAGCGGAGCGCGCGGCGAGCATGGGTCAGGGGGTGGGTCGGCCAAAGCATCGCGCGAGTCTAACATCGGTCGTCCGCGCGATTTACAGTGATTTTGTTACGAATTGTCTGGCTACGGCGTGCAATTGCTCGCAATCCCCGAACTGACAACGGATTGCGGGGATTCTCCGGACTATCCCTGCCGTTGCCCTCGACGCAACGAAAAGGCACTACTCGCCACAAAGTTCTGACCCGGCGATGTCTATCAAAGGCCGACGCTACAATGCGACGACACAGGCCGTCCACTCGGCCATGACGCCAGATCCACCCCACCGGCCGCGGCCTCCGCGCGTTCGCACCACCTGCCCGACGATGAAAGTCCTGCTGATTCCCGTCACGCCTTTCCAACAGAATTGCTCGCTGCTGATCGACGAGCGCAGCGGGCGCGCCGCGGTCTGCGATCCCGGCGGCGATCTGGACCGGATCCAGGCCGCGCTGAAGGAGCAGGGCGTGACGCTGGAAAAGATCCTGCTGACGCACGGCCATCTGGACCATTGCGCCGGTGCCGCCGCGCTCTCGCGCGAGTTCGGCGTGCCGATCGAAGGACCGCATCGCGACGAGCAGTTCTGGATCGACCAGCTGCCCGAGCAGACCAAGCGCTTCGGCTTTGGCCACGCCGAGGCGTTCGAACCCGATCGCTGGCTGGATCAGGGCGATACCGTGCAGTTCGGCGAAGAAACGCTGGAGGTCTACCATTGCCCCGGCCATACGCCCGGCCATGTGGTGTTCTTCTCCCGGCCGCATCGCCTGGCCATCGTCGGCGACGTGCTGTTCGCCGGTTCGATCGGCCGCACCGACTTCCCGCGTGGCAACCACGCCGACCTGATCCGCTCGATCCGTACCAGGCTCTGGCCGCTGGGCGACGACGTGACCTTCGTGCCCGGCCATGGACCGGTCTCGACCTTCGGCGACGAACGGCGCGACAACCCCTTCGTCGCCGATCATCTGATCGACGTCGGCTAACCGCGGCATCCGACCATGGCGAAGCAACAGGCCCCCGACACCCGCCCCGAAATCTACGTCAGCACCGACGTCGAGGCCGACGGTCCGATCCCCGGCCCGCACTCGATGCTGTCGTTCGCCTCGGTGGCGATGCTGGCCGACAAGACCGTGCTCGGCACCTTCTCGGCGAATCTGGAAACGCTGCCGGGTGCCGTCGGCCACCCGGTGCAGATGAAGTGGTGGGAGTCCGAGCCCGAGGCCTGGGCCGCGTGCCGGCGCGATCTGCAACCGCCGGAGCAGGCGATGGTGCGCTATGTCGAATGGGTCGAAAGCCTGCCGGGCAAGCCGGTGTTCGTGGCCTTCCCCGCCGGCTTCGATTTCACCTGGATGTTCTGGTACATGATGCGGTTCGCCGGCCGTTCGCCATTCGGCTGGGCCGCGCTCGACATCAAGACGCTGGGTTTCTCGCTGACGGGACTGCGCTACCGCCGCACCGTCAAGGCCGCGCTGCCGGACGCCTGGAAGGACCCGCTGCCGCATACGCATGTCGCCCTGGACGACGCGCTCGAACAGGGCGCGCTGTTCTGCAACATGCTGGCCGCGTTGCGCGAGCGCGAAGCCGCCCTCGCCGCGATCGGCCCCGTGGTGCCGGCAGCGCCGGCCGAACCCATCGACGCGCCCGGACCGCCCGACGACCTCGCGCAGCAGGGTTGACCCTTAGGTCGCGCCGGCGCCACGCTGCGGCGCCCGCCATGCCGCCATCGCCTATAGTAAAAGCGTGCATGGCCGTTCCGACGCCGCGCCGTGCGCAACTGCGGCGGCCTTGCCATGCATGGCGGTCCGCCGCTTTGGTCAAGACCGCCTGACGCGCGTTCCTGTCGAGGAGGTGTCGATCATGCGTTTCCATCCCGATCTTCACTGGCGGCATCTGGCCGAACGGCTGCACCGGCCACCGCACGCGCACAGTGTCGCCCACTCCCACCCCGCCGACGATGAAGCCGACATCGCCAAGGCCACGGTCTATGTCAGCACCGTGGCGCTGGTATTGCTGCTGATCGTGCTGGCGGCCATCGCTTTCGGTCAGGAGGCCATGCACTGGCTGGGTGTCCAATAACGACCCGCCTGAAGCTACCGCGCCTCCAGCACCGGGCCGGCCTCCACACGGAGGCCGGTTTCTATTTGGAGGTCAGGAAAGCAGCGCGGCGACGTTCTCCGGCGGCCGGCCGATCGCCGCGCGCTGGCCGCGCACCACGATGGGCCGCTGCAGCAGGATCGGATGATCGGCGACGGCCTGCAGCACCTCGGTATCGCTGAGCCCGGGATCGGCCAGGTCGAGCTCGGCGTAGATGGCTTCGTTGTCGCGCACCATCTGCCGCACCGGCACGTCGAGCAGCGCCTGCAGTTGCTTGAGCGTGGCCAGCGTCGGCGGCGTCTTCAGATACTCGACCACCTCGACCGGTTCGCCCAGGCGCTCGGCGGCCTGCTGCACCAGCGCCAGCGTGTCGCGCGACTTGGAGCAGCGCGGATTGTGGTAAATCTTGATCATCGGTTCGTCACCTCGAAACGCAAACGTTGCCATCTTCGAACACGACGGACTATACAAGCAGCGCCGGCGAACCGGTTCGCCGCGCGTCCCCATCCGTACTACAGCAGCCCATGACCACGAACCAGGCCAACCTTGCCGCGCCGACCGTGCGCGATGCCACCGACGACGATCTCCCGGCAATCCACGCGATCTACACCTACCACGTGCTGCACGGCCGCGCCTCGTTCGAGGAAGTACCGCCGACGCTCGAGGAAATGCGGGAACGCCGCGCCGCCGTGCTGGCCAAGGGCCTGCCCTATCTGGTGGCCGAACTGCAGAGCGACGGCCGCCCGGTCGTCGCGGGCTACGCCTACGCGTCAGCCTATCGGACCCGCAGCGCCTACCGTCACACCATCGAGGACTCGATCTACCTGGACGAGCGCCACCGCGGCCGCGGCATCGGCGCGGTCTTGCTCGCCGCGCTGCTGGCCCGTTGCGAGAGCGGCCCCTGGCGCCAGATGGTCGCCGTGATCGCCTGCCCCGCCGGCGGCGAGGGCAATGGCTCGATCGCGCTGCACGAACGCATGGGCTTTCGCATGGCCGGCCGGCTGGAGGCGGTCGGCTTCAAGCATGGACAGTGGATCGATACGGCGCTGATGCAGAGGGCGTTGGGGGCGGGGGCGACGGCGTTGCCTCAAGAGATTCTGGCGCGGTGATCGGAGTGGGTCAAAACGGTTGGCAATGCCGCTCTAACGCCGGCCCTGTCCAGCCGTAGTGTTTTGCTCGCCAGCGTCAGTTCTCGGCAAACTGCGACAGTAATAGGCGGGGCGGTTCGGTAGGCTGGCTGCCGGCCCACCGGTCCAGCGGTCGGTGCCGCCCCTTATGCCGACCTACATCAAGATTGCAGGCACTGATTTCGACATCTCTCATCTGGCACCATATCGCACCGTTGTCGACGTCCCGCTACGGGGCGGACAAGTTAAGCGAATGCGCGTCGAGATCGCCTACACGAACCACTGCTACAGTCGTCGCCCTATCGACGCGCTGCGCGAGGAGATACCAGCCGGATATCTGATTCGTGATGGCGCCAAAGTCCGCATGTTTTGCCCGCGCCGTTACCGGCTGTCCCTGAATCTGCCGCGAATCATGAGCGCGCTGATCCGAAGCGAGACCCGTGTCTGGAGCGTAGCCGGCAACAATTTTGTGCAAGTGGAGTTGGTGGATGACGAGGCGGACGCAATACACACGACGATCAACTACTACGTCATGATGCGGATCCAGAAGCACGCCCCGCCGGAAGAGCCGAAACTCATCCGGGTGCGGGTCGAGACCGCATTTCCCGAGGACGTGCTGTACTACGACAAGCCGGTGCTGAAAAAACCCTTCAGCTTTCGCAAGCTGCTCGCATGCGTCTGGGAAGAGCGCGACCCTAACGACCTGGCCCCCAGATCGCATAGAAACGCCGGGGGCAAGAAGAGCGTCTCCAAAAGCAAACGCCCCCTTGATAAAGGGGGCGTCCGGAAATAGTTGCGGGGTCTCTCTTGGATATCCCACTCCAGGTGGGACCTCGGCAGGGCCGAGGCGGCGCTTAGCTTTTGATGCAAACACCCCGCTAGTTGCTAAGCCTTTCCAACCCAAGCTCGGGCTGGACCTTCCGCTGGCCTTTGGCTTTCACCGAAGCGGCAGAAGGCTTTTAAGACCGGTCGATGATAGCACGATACGGGCCGCCGGTTGTCCGGTCGGCCCTTGGTATGCAGCCAGTAAGCCGACACGCCGGAAAAGTTACGACATCAAATCCGACAACGCCAGCGCCACCACCTTGGTGGCCCGGTTCAGGTCGTTCAGCCGCAGGTTTTCGTCCGAGTTGTGGCCGCGGGCTTCCATCAGCGTGCGCGGGCCGGCGCCGTACAGCACGGTCGGGATGCCGCGGCTGGTGTAGTGGCGGGCGTCGGTGTACAGCGGCACGCCGTGCACCGGGATATCGACGCCGAACACTTCCTCGGCGCGGCTCTTCAGCGCGCCGATCAGCTTCTCCACGCCCGGCAGTTCGGACAGCGGCTCGGCCAGGATGATGCGCTCGACCTTGACCTCGATGCCCGGGCGGTCCTTGGCGGCCTTCTCGACCACCGCGCGGATCTCGCCTTCCGCGTCGAAGCCGATCTCTTCCGGGATCATCCGGCGGTCGATACGGAACGTCACCAGGTCGGGCACCACGTTGGTGTTGATGCCGCCCTTGATCAGGCCGACGTTCAGCGTTGCGGTGTCGATGCCCGGCACCTTGGACTTGCGCGTCGCCAGCTCGGCGCGCAGGCCGTAGACGGCCTGCAGGATATGGGTCGCGGCCTCGATTGCGTCGACGCCGGTATGCGGCATCGCGGCATGGCCCTGCTTGCCCTTGACCGTGACCTCGACGTGCAGGCAGCCGTTATGGGCCGACGTGATGCCGTACGAGAAGCCGGCCGAGATCGCGTAGTCGGGCTTGGTCAGGCCCTGGTCCAGCAGGAACTTCGGGCCGATGTCGCCGCCGGTTTCCTCGTCGTAGGTGAATTGCAGCTCGACGGTGCCGTTCAGCTTCGCGCCCTGCTTTTCCGCTTCCATCAACGCCAGCACCGCGTAGGTGTAGGTGGCGAAATCCGACTTCGACACCGCCACGCCGCGGCCGTACATCACCGGGCCGTGTTCGCTGTCGGCAATCTCGCCGCCGTACGGGTCCTTGGTCCAGCCCAGTCCCGGCGGCACCACGTCGCCGTGCGCGTTCATCGCGATGGTCGGGCCGCCATTGCCGAAGGTCTTGCGCACGATCAGGTTGGTGGCGCTGATCATGCCGGCGGCCTTGACCAGTTCGTCGGACACCTTGTGCGCCTCGACCTGGAAGCCCAGGCCTTCGAGCAGCTGCCGCGCGCGCGCGCCGTGGGCGTCGCAGTCGCCCGGCGGATTGTCCGAGGGCACCTTGACCAGCTCGGCAAGGAAGGCCTCCTGCGCGGGACGATGCGCGTCGATGAAGTTGGTCAGCGTGGTTTGCGTGGGATTCATGTTGTCTCGTGCGGTCATGGCTCTTCGCTTGTCGTTTGTGGGCGCGCTCGGCGCGGGAATGTGTTCGGAATCAGGGCGGCCGGCAAGGGCCGAAGTCAAGGACGGGCGCTGAAGTGCTCGACGAAATCGCTGAACACGCGCGCGGCGAGCGCGGCGTCCTCGACCGTCATGGTCTCGGTCGGATGGTGGCTGATGCCGCCATTGCCGCAGCGCACGAACAGCATCGCCACGTCGGCGATCGCGGCGATGGCCATCGCGTCGTGGCCGGCGCCCGACGGCAGCAGGCGGACCGGCGCGCCCTGGCGCTCGATCGCCGCCGCCCACTGCTGCTGCAGCCACGGCGCGCACGGCACGCTGGCGGCCTCGTGGGTCTTGCGGACCTGCGCGCGGACCTTGCGGCGCGCGCAGATGCGTTCGATCTCGGCCAGCACGTCCGCGACGGCGGCCTGGCGCACCGCGTCCTCGCCGGCGCGGATATCGATCGAGAACACCGCACGGCCCGGCACGACGTTGGCGGCGCCGTTGGGCACGTTGAACTGGCCGACGGTGCCGACCAGCCCGGGCGAGCCGCTGCAGCGGCGCTCGATGAACAGGCCGATCTCGGCGCCGGCCATCGCCGCGTCGCGCCGCATGTCCATCGGCACGGTGCCGGCGTGGCCGGCCAGGCCGTCGAGCTCGACGATGAAGCGGGTCGCGCCGGAAATGGCGGTCACCACGCCCACCGGCAGGTTCTCGTTCAGCAGCACCGGCCCCTGCTCGATATGCACTTCGACGAAAGCCAGCACCTTGTCAGGCGAATGGGCCGCGGCCGGCAGGCCCGCCGGATCGAAGCCGGCCGCGCGCATCACCTCGCGCATGGTCTTGCCGCTGTCGTCGACGTTCTCGAGCACGTTCTGGTCGAAGGTGCCGGCGATCGCGCGGCTGCCGAGCAGCGTGGCCTTGAAGCGCACGCCCTCTTCCTCCGCAAAGCCCACCACTTCGATCGCGAACGGAAAGCGCTTGCCCTGGCGATGCCATTCGGCGACGCAGGCGATCGGCAGGATCACGCCCAGATTGCCGTCGTAGCGGCCGGCATCGCGCACCGTGTCGAAATGCGAACCCGTCAGCAGCGCCGGCGCGTCCGGCTCGGTGCCTTCGTAGCGGCCGATCACGTTGCCGGCGGCGTCGCGCCGCACCGTCATGCCGGCCGCTTCCATCCACGCCGCGAGCTGAGCGGCGGCGCCGTGGTGCGCTTCGGTCAGATAAGTGCGAGTCAGCATGCCGGGCTGCTCGGTGTGGACGGCGAGGGCGTCGGCCCAGGCCATGATGCGCGCGCCGACTTCGGTGCCGGACACCGAGGAGGGCGTTGTGGATGCTGCCATGCGTGTCTCCTGCTGAACGGATCGTGCCGGCTGTCGGCCGGCACCCGGGCCCCCGGACGGGGATGCGATGACTGTAGCGCGCTCGCCTGCGGCTTGGCGAGCCTGTTGGGCCGGCCGCCTGGCGCGGTTGCTGTTGTGCTTGTGGGTTGCGCTGTTTCCCGGCGCAGACGCGCGCCCGGGGGCATCGATGCGAACCATGTTAGCACAGTGAATTCAAAAATTGCATACAAAAACGATATGCACTATATTCCGGTCCAGGTTCCGACAAAGCGCTGCGGACAATCCGGTCCAGACAGTCGTCGGCGTGAATTCCGCCCCAACAGGGGGGCCTTCCACGCGAGCTCACACCCCGTATCGGGAGGTGTGCCGGACCCGAGACACCGTTGCCGACAAGCGGCGCCGGTGGCAGTCCTGAATCGAACAGGGCGAGCCGTCACACCGACACGGACCCGCCCGTCTGGAGACAAGTCATGCAGCAACCCGCCCTGCCCGGCGCCGGCCGGCCGCACACGCCTACCCCCAATCCCGTCCCCCGCCATCCGGTCCACCGCTTCACGCGCTCGCTGTTCGGCCAGGTGCTGATCGCGCTGGTGCTGGGCACGGTGCTCGGCCTGGCCTTCCCCGAGTTCGCCGCCAAGCTCAAGCCGCTCGGCGACGCGTTCATCAAGCTGATCAAGATGCTGATCGCGCCGATCGTGTTCTGCGTGGTCGTCGCCGGCATCTGCGGCGCCGGCGAGCTGAAGAAGGTCGGCCGCGTCGGCGTCAAGGCGGTGGTCTACTTCGAGATCGTCACCACCATCGCGCTGGCGCTCGGCATCCTGCTGGCCTACGTGTTCCAGCCCGGCGCCGGCATGAACGTCAACCCGGCTTCGCTGGACGCCTCGGCGATGAGCGCCTATGTCGACAACGCGGCCAAGGTGGCCAGCGGCGGCACCGTCGACTTCCTGCTCAAGCTGATTCCATCGACCGTGATCGGCGCCTTCTCGTCCGGCGACGTGCTGCAGGTGCTGCTGGTCTCGGTGCTGTTCGGCTGCGCGCTGTCGCTGATCGGGGAGCCGGGCCGGCCGCTGGTCAGGCTGATCGACACCTTCTCGCAGACGCTGTTCAAGATGATGGGCTTCATCATCAAGCTGGCGCCGCTCGGCGTGCTGGGCGCGGTGGCTTTCACCGTCGGCAAGTACGGCATCGGCTCGCTCAAGCAGCTCGGCTTCCTGGTGGTGCTGTTCTACGGCGCGGTCGTCGTGTTCGTGGCTGTGGTGCTGGGCACCGTGATGCGGATGTCGGGCTTCTCGGTGTTCAAGCTGATCAAGTACCTGCGCGCCGAACTGCTGGTGGTGCTGGGTACCGCCTCGTCGGACAGCGTGCTGCCGCAGGTCATGCGCAAGCTCGAGTTCATGGGCATCCGCAAGTCGGTGGTCGGCCTGGTCATTCCGACCGGCTACTCGTTCAACCTCGACGCCTTCTCGATCTACCTGACGCTCGCCGCGGTGTTCATCGCGCAGGCGACCAATACGGCGCTGTCGATGGCCGATCTGCTCGGCATCCTGGCCGTCGCGCTGGTGACCTCCAAGGGCGCGCACGGCATCCCCGGCTCCGCCATCGTGATCCTGGCCGCGACGCTGTCCGCACATCCCGCGATCCCGGCGATCGGCCTGGTGCTGGTGCTGTCGGTCGACTGGTTCATCGGCATCGCCCGTGCGCTGGGCAACCTGATCGGCAACTGCGTCGCGACCGTGGTGGTCGCGTCCTGGGAAAAGGACATCGACCGCGAACGCGCGCATGCCGTGCTGAACGGCCAGATCCCGGCGGCCGAACTGGACGAAGGGCTCAGCGCGCCGGTGCTCGACGGCCTGGACGGCGTGGAAGGCGGCCATCCCCCCGGGTATGCGCCGGTGCCGGGTAAAGCCACGGGACGATAGAATTCGGCATTTCCCCCAAGCGCGCCGCCCGCGCTGCGCCCCATGCCCGAGCATATCGACCCTGCCATGACCGCCGAGGCGATCGCCGACGACATCGTCGCGGCGATCGTCTCGCACCGCCTGCCGCCCGGCACCAAGCTGCGCGAGGAGGCTCTGGCCGCGGTCTACCGGGTCAGCCGCACCAAGGTGCGCGCGGCGCTGCTGATGCTGTCCAAGGACAAGGTGATCCAGATCGTGCCCGACAAGGGCGCCTTCGTCGCCAAGCCCAGCGCAGAGGAGGCGCGCGAGGTCTTTGCCGTGCGGCGCATCCTCGAGGCCGCGCTGGCCCGCGAATTCGTCGCGCGCGCCACCGCCGCCGACTACAAACGGATCGACAAGCATCTGGCCGCCGAAAGGAAGGCCCTGGCCGGCAACGACGCGCAGACCCGTACCCGGCTGCTCAGCGACTTCCATATCCTGCTGGCGGAGGTGGTCGGCAACAAGGTGCTGACCGAGATGCTGCACGAGCTCTCGATGCGCAGCGCGGTGATCACGATGCTGTACCAATCGCGCCGGGATGCGGCGTGCTCGTCGGACGAACATCGCGAATTCATCGAGGCGGCCCGCGCCGGCGACGCCGAACGCGCGGTCGAACTGATGGTCGGCCACCTGAGCCATGTCGAAGGCGCGCTGCACTTCGACGAGGTACCGGCGCCGGCCGGCAAGGACCTGGTGACGGCGCTGCTGGCGTGACGGCCGCGTCGGCCGCGCGCCGCGTCAATGCCGGCGCCGCCGCGACCACCACCACAGCGCGTACATCGCGACATTGATGCCCACCACCAGCGCGCCCAGCCACAGCTGCATCTCGCGCGTCAGGGCCTGCGGGTACAGCAGCGGCAGCAGATACTGCTCGACGAAGCCGCCGGCATAGGCGTGTTCGCCCGCGGCCAGCCGAAGGCGGTTCTCCAGCGGCGTCAGCGGACAGATCCAGCCGGTCCATTCGACGGTGGCGCCCCATAGCGCGGCGGGCAGATGCAGCCACGCGACCCGGGGCCAGCGCCACAGCAGCGCGCCGCCGGCGACGACGAAGGCGACGAACAGCAGGTGCAGCACCACCACGGCGTCGGCCAGCCAGGCAGCCATCGGCCCTCCCCTTCGAAGCCGGCACTCGGATGCTTACGCGCCGCCGGCGCGCGCGGTCCAGTAGCCCGGGCGGTTGAACTCGGTCTTCAGGTGCTCGATGAAGAAGCGGATCTTCGCGGGTACGGGTCGCTGTTGCGGGTACACCGCCAGGATGTCGTAGTCGGGCAGCGCGTATTCGTCCAGCACCGTGATCAGCTCTCCGCTCTCCAGCTGCGGCAGGATCTCCCACGTCGAGCGCCAGCCCAGCCCCAGGCCTTCGCAAGTCCAGCGGTGCAGCAGCTCGCCATCGTTGCAGTCGAGATTGCCGGTCACGCGCACGCTGACGGCCTTGCCGTTGTGGCGGAAGTACCAGCCGCGCTGCTGTCCGCCCTGCAGGTTGAACGCCAGGCAGTTGTGCTGCGCCAGGTCATCCAGCGTACGCGGCACGCCGTGCTTCGCGAAGTAGGCCGGCGTGCCGCACACCACGCGCTTGTTGGTCGCCAGCTTGATCGCGACGAAGTTCGGGTCGATCGCGCCGCCGATGCGGATGCCGACATCGTAGCCCTCGCGCACCAGATCAACGACACGGTCGGTCAGGTTGAACGAGATCTGCACCTCGGGATTGCTGGCGAGGAAGGCCGGCGCGTGCGGGGCCACGTGCTTGCGGCCGAACGCCGCCGGGGCCGAGACAATCAAATGGCCGGTGGCCTTGTGGCGGCCCTCGGCGATCAGCATCTCGGCGCGGTCCAGGTCCGCCAGCGCCTTCTTGCACTGCTCCATGAAGGCGGCGCCCTGCTCGGTCACGACGATGCGGCGCGTGGAGCGGTGCAGCAATTTGACCCCGATGCGCGCCTCGAGCACGTTGATGCGCCGGCCGATCATCACCGGCGTGACGCCCTGGGTCAGCGCGGCGGCCGCCATGCTGCCCTGCTCCACCACCGAGATGAAGGCTTCGATCTGTTTGAGTTTGTCCACTCTTTGTCTCCTCCCGCGCCCGATTGTGCGCCGCGCCGCGATGCGCCGGCATCCGCCGCGCGCTATGCCGGCAATGCGCCGGAACGCATGTCCCCGGTGAATGCCAATCAACGCGGACGGTGCGCCTGCGCACGCGCCAGACGACATCATTCCAAACCTCAGGTATGGAATCAACTGATCTCTCTTCCCTTTATCGCAGCGCCAAGGCGGTAATAGGATCGACTCCAACGGAAATTCATCACCATTGGAGACAGACATGCCGAAGATGAGAGCAGTGGACGCGGCGGTGGCCGTGCTGGAAAAGGAAGGCATCACCGTGGCGTTCGGCGTACCGGGCGCCGCCATCAACCCGTTCTATTCGGCGATGCGCAAGACCGGCTCGATCGACCACTACCTGGCGCGCCACGTCGAGGGCGCCTCCCACATGGCCGAGGGCTATACGCGCGCCGAGGCCGGCAATATCGGCGTCTGCATCGGCACCTCGGGCCCGGCCGGCACCGACATGATCACCGGGCTGTATTCGGCCTGGGCCGACTCGATTCCCATCCTCTGCATCACCGGCCAGGCCCCGCGCGCCCGCCTGTACAAGGAGGACTTCCAGGCCGTCGATATCGAATCGATCGCCAAGCCGGTGACCAAGTGGGCCGTGACCGTGCGCGAGCCGGCGCTGGTGCCGCAGGTCTTCCAGCAGGCCTTCCACCTGATGCGCTCGGGCCGTCCGGGTCCGGTGCTGATCGATCTGCCGTTCGACGTGCAGGTCGCCGAGATCGAGTTCGATCCGGAAACCTACCAGCCGCTGCAACCGTACAAGCCGGCCGCGTCGCGCGCGCAGATCGAGAAGGCGATCGCGATGCTGAACGCCTCGGCCAAGCCGCTGATCGTCTGCGGCGGCGGCGTGATCAACGCCGATGCGGCGGACCTGCTGGTCGAGTTCGCCGAGCTGGTCAACGTGCCGGTGGTGCCGACGCTGATGGGCTGGGGCGTGCTGGCCGACGACCATCCGCTGCAGGCCGGCATGGTCGGGCTGCAGACCTCGCACCGCTACGGCAACGCCAACCTGCTCGCGTCGGACTTCGTGATGGGCATCGGCAACCGCTGGGCCAACCGCCATACCGGCAGCGTCGACGTCTACACCAAGGGCCGCAAGTTCGTGCACGTCGATATCGAGCCGACGCAGATCGGCCGCGTGTTCGGTCCGGACCTGGGCATCGTCTCCGATGCGAAGCTGGCGCTGCAGCAGTTCGTCGAGGTCGCCCGTGAAATGAAGCAGGCCGGCCGGCTGCCGTGCCGCAAGGCCTGGGTCGCCGAGGTGCAGAAGCGCCGCCGCACGATGCATCGCAAGAGCGATTTCGACAACGTTCCGGTCAAGCCGCAGCGCGTCTATCGCGAGATGAACCAGTACTTCCCGCGCGACGTGCGCTACGTCAGCACGATCGGCCTGTCGCAGATCGCCGCGGCGCAGTTCCTGTCGGTCAACCAGCCGCGCCACTGGATCAACTGCGGCCAGGCGGGCCCGCTGGGCTGGACCATTCCTGCCGCGATCGGCGTCAAGGTGGCCTCGCCCGAATCGGACGTGGTGGCGATCTCCGGCGACTACGACTTCCAGTTCATGATCGAGGAGCTGGCGGTGGCGGCGCAGTTCAAGGTGCCGTACATCCACGTGCTGGTCAACAACTCCTATCTCGGCCTGATCCGCCAGGCGCAGCGCAACTTCGACATGGATTACTGCGTGCAGCTGGCCTTCGACAACATCAACGCGCCGGAGCTCGAGGGCTATGGCGTCGACCACGTCAAGGTGGTCGAGGGCCTGGGCTGCAAGGCGATCCGCGTGTTCAAGCCCGAGGACATCGCGCCGGCTTTCGCCGAGGCGCGCGACCTGATGGCCGAGTTCTCGGTGCCGGTGGTGGTCGAGGTGATCCTCGAGCGCGTGACCAATATCGCGATGGGCACCGAGATCGACAACATCAACGAGTTCGAGCCGATCGACGATCGCGTCGACGAGGAAGCCGACGCAGCGATCCTGAAGGAAGAAGCGGAAACGGCCTGACGCGCGCGCCGGCGGAGGCAGGCCCTTCAGGGCCATCGCCCCCGCCGCCCCGATGGCCCCACCGACAAACCCACCCAGACTCTGGAGACATCCATGCCGAAACTGGCTGCCAACCTGACCATGCTGTTCAACGAGGTCGGTTTCCTCGACCGCTTCGAAGCCGCCGCGCGCGCGGGCTTTCGCGGCGTCGAGTTCCTGTTCCCCTATGCCTTCCACGCCGATCAGATCGCCGATCGGCTCAACCGCTTCCAGCTCGACCTGGTGCTGCACAACCTGCCGGCAGGCAAGTGGGAAGCGGGCGAGCGCGGCATCGCCTGCCATCCGGACCGCGTCGGCGAGTTCCAGGACGGCGTCGGCGACGCGATCCAGTACGCCAGGGTGCTGGGCGTGCAGCAGCTGAACTGCCTGGTCGGCATCCTGCCGCAGACCGTCAGGCGCGAGCAGGCGCAGGAGACGCTGGTCGAGAACCTGCGCTTTGCGGCCCGCAAGCTGGCCGCCGAGAAGATCGACCTGCTGATCGAGCCGATCAACACCTTCGACATTCCGGGCTTCTTCCTGTCGCGCACGCAGCAGGCGCTCGATCTGATCGAACAGGTCGGCGAGCCCAATCTGTACGTGCAGTACGACATCTATCACATGCAGCGGATGGAAGGCGAAATCGCCGCGACGCTGAAGGCCAACCTGCCGCGCATCAAGCATGTGCAGCTGGCCGACAACCCAGGCCGCAACGAGCCGGGCACCGGCGAGCTGAACTACGCCTTCCTGTTCGGCTGGCTCGATCAGATCGGCTACACCGGCTGGGTCGGCTGCGAATACAAGCCGCGCACGACCACCGAGGCCGGCCTGGGCTGGCGCGCGCAGTTCGGCGTGCAGTGATCCGGCCGGACCGCTGCAGCGGGGCACAGCACACAGAAGACAGAACCGATTTCATTGATCACCATTCCAAGGAGACTCACCATGGCAAACCAACGCAACGTCGGCTTCATCGGCCTGGGCATCATGGGCGCGCCGATGGCCGGCCACCTGCGCGCGGCCGGCCACACGCTGTTCGTCCATGACGTCAACCCCGCGCCGCAGGCCCTGGTCGACGCCGGCGTCACGGTCTGCACCAGCGCCGAGGAGGTCGCCAAGCGCGCCGACATCGTGATCATCATGGTGCCGGACACCCCGCACGTGGAAAGCGTGCTGTTCAGCGACAAGGGCGTGGCCGCCGCGCTGAAGGCCGCCGGCAAGGAAGCCTCGCACAGCAAGATCGTGGTCGACATGAGCTCGATCTCGCCGATCGCGACCAAGGACTTCGCGGCGCGCATCAACAAGCTGGGCGCGGCCTATCTCGACGCGCCGGTGTCCGGCGGCGAGGTGGGGGCGAAGGCGGCCACGCTGACCATCATGGTCGGTGGCCCGGCCGAGGCCTTCGAGGAGGTCAAGCCGCTGTTCGAGCTGATGGGCAAGAACATCACGCTGGTCGGCGGCAACGGCGATGGCCAGACCACCAAGGTCGCCAACCAGATCATCGTCGCGCTGAACATCCAGGCCGTCGCCGAGGCGCTGCTGTTCGCCTCGAAGGCCGGCGCCGATCCGGCCAAGGTGCGCCAGGCGCTGATGGGCGGCTTCGCGTCGTCGCGCGTCCTGGAAGTGCACGGCGAGCGCATGGTCAAGCGCACCTTCGACCCGGGCTTCCGCATCGAGCTGCACCAGAAGGACCTGAACCTCGCGCTGCAGGGCGCCAAGGCGCTGGGCGTGGCGCTGCCCAACACCGCGACCGCGCAGGAACTGTTCAACACTTGCGCCGCCAATGGCTTCGGCAAGCAGGATCACTCGGCGCTGTGCCGCGCGATCGAGCTGATGTCGAACCATACGATCGCGAAGTAAGCGGCCGGCGGGGGCGCGCCACCAGCGCCCTCGTCATGGCCGACCATGGCGTCGTCCCCGCGAATGCGCCGGACCCAGTGACTTCGAAAGCCGTTGGGTTCCCGCCTTCGCCGGAATGACGTGTCGATATCCGCCCAAGCTCATCCCGCACCGCCATGTATTCCGATTCCCACGCCGCCCTGCTGACGCCGCAGCGTCGCGACAGTCTTGCCGATCCGCGTGCACTGCTGCGCGAGCTGTTCGACACCGCGGTCGCCGCGGTCAGTCCGGGCCAGTGCCTGCCGCCGCAACTGCCGCCACCGCCGCAGGGCCGCACCGTGGTGATCGGCGCGGGCAAGGCCGCCGCGTCGATGGCGCAGGCGGTCGAGGCCAACTGGCAGGGCGAACTGTCGGGACTGGTGGTGACGCGCTACGGCCACGGCGCGCCGTGCTCGCGCATCGAGGTCGTCGAGGCCGCGCATCCGGTGCCCGACGCCGCTGGACAGCAGGCCGCGCAGCGCATGGTCGAGCTGGTCAAGGGACTGAGCGCCGACGACCTGGTGCTGTGCCTGATCTCGGGCGGCGGCTCGGCGCTGCTGGCGGCGCCCGCGCCGGGACTGACGCTGGCCGACAAGCAGGCCGTCAACAAGGCGCTGCTGCGCAGCGGCGCCAATATCGGCGAGATGAACTGCGTGCGCAAGCATCTGTCCGCGCTCAAGGGCGGCAGGCTCGCGCTGCAGTGCGCGCCGGCGCGCGTCGAGACACTGCTGATCTCGGACATTCCGGGCGACGATCCGACGCTGATCGCCAGCGGGCCGACGTTGCCCGACGCCACCACCTGCGCCGATGCGCTGGCGGTGATCGACAAATACGGCATCGAGGTGCCGGCGGCCGTGCGCGCGCATCTGGAGAGCGGCGCCGGCGAAACGCCCAAACCCGGCGACGCGCGCTTCGAAGGCCATCGCAGCGTGACGCTGGCCACCGCGCAGCAGGCGCTGGAAGCCGCCGCCGCGCGCGCCCGCGCGCTCGGCATCGAGGCCCACATCCTGTCCGATTGCATCGAGGGCGAGGCGCGCGAGGTCGCGCTGGTGCACGCGGCGCTGGCGCGCCAGGTCGCGCAGCGCGGCCAGCCGTGGCGCAAGCCGTGCGTGCTGCTGTCCGGCGGGGAGACCACCGTGACGGTGCGCGGCAAGGGCCGCGGCGGACGCAACGCGGAATTCCTGCTGTCGCTGGCGGTGGCGCTCGACGGCCTGCCCGGCGTGCATGCGATCGCGGCCGACACCGACGGCATCGACGGCTCCGAGGACAACGCCGGTGCGCTGCTGTCGCCGGACACGCTGGCGCGCGCCGCCGCGCGCGGCGTGTCTGCCCGTGCGCGCCTGGCCGACAACGATGGCTACGGCTTCTTCGCCGCGCTCGACGATCTGATCGTCACCGGGCCGACGCGCACCAACGTCAACGACTTCCGCGCGATGCTGATCCTCTGACGATGGCCCTGCGACGCCGCCGCGCCTGCCGGGAACGACAACCACAACAGCAACGGTATCGAATCGCCACCGGCACGCCAGCGTGCCGCCCTCCACCGCAACAACGCGAACAACGCGATCGCTGCAAACACCGCACCACTGCAATCACCGCAACAGGAGACACCATGAGACGCCAGCGCAAAGCCAAGATCGTTGCCACGCTGGGACCGGCAAGCACCGATATCGCGGTGATCCGGCAGCTGTTCGAGGCCGGCGCCGACGTGTTCCGGCTCAACTTCAGCCACGGCACGCACGAGGACCATCGCCAGCGCTATGACGCCGTGCGCCAGGTCGAGGCAGAGACCGGCCGTCCGATCGCGGTGCTGGCCGATCTGCAGGGGCCGAAGCTGCGCATCGGCACCTTCGCGGTCGGCAAGGTCGCGGTCAAGGCAGGCGATCCCTTCGTGCTCGACAGCGATCCGACCCCGGGCGATGCGACGCGCGTGCATCTGCCGCATCCGGAGCTGTTCCGCGTCGCCGCGCCGGGCCAGTCGCTGCTGATCGACGACGGCAAGGTGCAGTTGCGGATCGAGTCGGTGTCCGCCGGCAGCATCGCCACGCGCGTGGTCAATCACGGCACGCTGTCGGACCGCAAGGGCGTCAACGTGCCCGACGCGGTGATCCCGATTCCCGCGCTGACCGACAAGGACCGCCGCGATCTCGAGTTCGCGCTGTCGCTCGGCGCCGACTGGATCGCGCTGTCGTTCGTGCAGCGTCCGTCGGACATCGTCGAGGCGCGCGAGCTGATCGGCACGCGCGCCGGCGTGCTGTCGAAGATCGAGAAGCCGGCCGCGCTGCAGCAGCTCGACGAGATCGTGCGCGTGTCGGACGCGGTGATGGTCGCGCGCGGCGACCTCGGCGTGGAACTGCCGCCGGAGCGCGTGCCCGGCGTGCAGAAGCGCATCCTGCGGGTCTGCCGGCAGCTCGGCAAGCCGATCGTGATCGCCACGCAGATGCTCGAATCGATGATCGACTCGCCGGTGCCGACGCGCGCGGAGGCGTCCGATGTCGCCAGCGCGATCTACGACGGCGCCGACGCGGTGATGCTGTCGGCCGAATCGGCCAACGGCCGCCACCCGGTGCCCGCGGTCGCCATGATGAACCGCATCATCACCGAGGTCGAACGCGATCCGCTCTATCGCAATCTGCTCGATGCACAGCACGAGGCGCCGCTGTCGACCCGCCAGGACGCGATCTGCGCCGCGCTGCGCGAGGTCACGCAGATCATCGGCGCGGCGGCGACGGTGACCTACACGTCGTCGGGCGCCACCGCGCTGCGCGCCGCGCGCGAGCGGCCGTGCGCGCCGATCGTCAGCATCACGCCGCACGTCGAGATCGCAAGGCGGCTCGCGCTGGCCTGGGGCGTGCATTCGACGGTCAGCCCGGATGTGCAGAGCGTCGACGAGATGGTCGATGCCGCAGCACGCGCGGCGCTGGCCGAAGGCTATGCGCAGCCCGGCGATCAGATCACCATCGCCGCCGGCATGCCGTTCGGCCAGGGCGGCACCACCAATCTGCTGCGCGTGGCGGAGGTCGGCGGTACCAGGGTGCCGGCCAGCGTCGCGGTCGAGGCCGCCAGCGCCGTGCCCGCATAAGCCGGGGCGCTCTCCGGCAATCCCGCGCGGTGCCGCCATTGCTATACTTGGCGGCACTTCGCGGCCGGGCGCCGTTGCCCGTTCCCCCGTGGCCGCGTACATGAACCAGCGGAGCCACCATGCGCCTTGACGACGAAGCCGAAAGCCAACATGTGGAAGACCGGCGAGGCAGCAGAGGCTTCGGCGCCGGCGGCAAGACGATCGGCATCGGCACGATCCTGGTTGCCCTCGCCGCCTCCTACTTCTTCGGCATCGATCCGACCGTGATCATGCAGGGCGCCTCGGTGCTGCAGCAGTCCGATGCGCCGCAGCAGCAGGCCACCCAGGGCCCGCCCGCCACCGACCCGATGTCCGTGTTCGTCCGCAAGGTGCTCGGCAGCACCGAGCGCACCTGGTCGCGGCTGTTCGAAACCGAGCTGAACCGGCGCTACGAGCCGCCGACGCTGGTGCTGTTCACCGGCGCCACGCAGACCGCCTGCGGCATGGGCCAGTCCGCGATGGGCCCGTTCTATTGCCCGGCCGACCAGAAGGTCTATATCGACCTGGCCTTCTACGACGAACTGCGCAAGCGCTTCGGCGCGGCCGGCGACTTCGCCCAGGCCTATGTGATCGCGCACGAGGTCGGCCACCATGTGCAGCACCTGCTCGGCGTGGCCGACAAGGTCGACAGCGCGCGCCGCCGCATGGGCGAGGCGCAGGCCAACCAGTTGTCGGTGCGGATGGAGCTGCAGGCCGATTGCCTGGCCGGAGTCTGGGCCGCGGCCGCGCAGCGCGCCAATCAGCAGCTGCTCGAACCCGGAGATATCGAAGAGGGACTGCAGGCCGCCGCCGCGATCGGCGACGACCGCCTGCAGCGCCAGTCGCAAGGCTATGTCGTGCCGGAAGCCTTCACGCACGGCACCAGCGAGCAGCGCGTCCGCTGGCTGCGGCGCGGACTCGAATCGGCCGATATCGGGCGCTGCGACGCCTTCGCGGCGCGCCAGCTGTAACGGCCAGCGCGCTCGGCAGGCAACGGACTGCGGAATAAAAAACACCCACCCGGAGAGAGAGAGAAGGAGGAAAGGAGGTCAACCGGGCAGGTGGGAGATAAACCGGTGCGGCCGGCGCGCGTGCGTGGCGGTGGCGTGAGGGGTAATCCGTGGCCACCCGGCACGCGGCGCCGGTCCGGCGTCAGACGCGGGTCAGACGCGATAGCCGTACAGCGAGCCGTCGCCGCTGCGGGCGTTGTCCAGCGAGCTCGCGGCAATCTCGCCGCTCGGCGCACGGGCGCCTTCGCTGAAGCTGTCGAACTGGCCCTGCCGGGTCCCTTCGCTATAGGGATCGAACTTGCCCTGGCGGGCGCCTTCGCTGAAGGTATCGAACTTGCCCTGACGGGCGCCGTCGGTGAAGGTGTTGAACTTGCCGGCGCGCAGCGCATCGGCATAGACGTCGAACTTGCCGACCTTGCTCGAGGTGGCGGGCGCGGCCACGGCGACCGCCGAGGTCGCAGCCACGATGGCGGCCAATGCGCCGCCGATGATACGGCTGGTGATCATTTGGGACTCCTTCAACTGAGCTTTATTTGTGTGTCAGCTGCCTGCTGCCCCTGAGCGATCTATGTCGCCATGTGAGCACGGGTTGAAGGTTAGTCCCTGGTCCTGCGGCCACAAATGGGCCTGCGACGAACGGTGAGTTGTGCGCCGTGAAACGACAACGTGGCGGAATCAGCGGCGCCCCGCGCGGCGCCGCGGCACGGGCCGCCGGCCCTTTCGGCTGAACTGCAGCCCAGGCTGCAGCCCGGACTACAGCGTGAACTGGCCGTTGGCCTCGGGCTGGTAGGACAGCTCCAGCACCGTCACGCGCTGCTCGCGGCCATCGGGCAGACGGTAGCTGACCGTCTCGCCGGCACGGGCGCCCAGCAGCGCCTGGCCCACCGGCGAGAACACCGAAATCCGGCCCGCCTCGAAATCGGCGTTGTCCGGGTACACCAGCGTCCACTGGCGCGGCACGGGGTCGCCTTCCAGCGCGCAGCGCACCGACGAGTTCATCGTCACCACGTCCTGCGGGATCGCCTCGGGCGGCACGATCGCCGCGCGGGCCAGGATGTCGTCCAGCATCTCGGCGATGCCGTTGGCCGGGGCCCGGCTGGCGATGCGCTCCAGTCGGGTCACGTCGAGTTCGGTCAGGTACAGCGTGGGCTGCAGCGAAGCGGATACGGTCATGGCGGCTCCTGTATGGCTGGCGCGCCGCTCGGCGCGCTGGTCTTGCTTGTCTGTTGGATTCGGCCGGATCGGCGTCCGTGCGGCGATGGTGCCGGTGGGCGCCCGGCGTGCGGCTACTGCGAGCGGCGCGCGTGGCGGGAAAACGATCCGGAAAAGGAGGCTCGGGCCCGGTTCGGCTGGCCCGGCGCGACTGCGGTGCGGCTAGGCTGGGAACCGGGCGGGATCAAGCGGGGCGGAGATTCGGCGCGTGATCCGGCGGGAAGGGACGGCGGCCAGACCGGCCGCCATGCGCGGTGCGCGCATCAGCGGTGCGCGCATCCGGGCCGCGTTCGCGATCTGCCGCGCCACGCGCACGCCGGCCAGCCGGGCAAGGCGGCGGGCCTGGGCGAACGAGACGAAGCGGCGAGCGAACATCGGCATTGGGTTCGGTTTGGGGATGCGGCTCCGTGGCCGCGGCCCCGAAGGTCGTAGTTCGGAAACTAAAACCGGCTGCACAAAAAAAAAGCGGACGCGACGAATCGCGTGACCGGTTATCGGGATGCTAGCACAGCACCGGCAAAGCGGCGCGCCCCCGGACCGCCGCGGCTCAGTGCGGGTGGCCGGCTTCGGTGCGGTGGCACTCGCAGGGTCCACCGCCTGCCGCCTGCTGCAGGTTCTGCAGGATGCCGCATTCGCTGGCGCGGTGACCTTCCTCGCAGGTATGCCGCAGCGCCCGCAGCTGGCTCTCCAGCGCCTCCAGCGCGAGCCGCTGGGCGTGGATCTGCTCGATCTGCCGGTCCAGCAGCGAATTGATGCCGTCGCAGGCCGCGCTCGGATCGCGCGCGAAATCGCGCAGCCGGCGCACGTCGGACAGGCTCATGCCCAGCGAGCGGCAGTGCCGCACGAAGTTCAACTGCACCAGATGCGCGTCGCCGTAACGGCGATAGCCGTTGTCCTCCCGCTGGGGCGCATCGAGCAGCCCTTCGCGCTCGTAGTAGCGGATCGTCTCCACGTCGCAGCCCGACTGGCGGGCGAGTTCTCCGATTCTCATGCACCTTACCTTGTAGCAGTTACAGGGTTTTCAAGGGCCAGTGTAGTTCAGCGCGGTGCGCCTTGCGGCGAGCGGATCGGGCCGAGTCGCACGAGCCGCCGGGTCGCCGGCTTCGCGGGGTCGACACGGGATGCCGTTGGCAGGACCACGAATGACGCGTTCGCATCTCGGGTAGAATCGCTCAACCGGGTCGGCCCGAGAAGCTGGCCCGGATTGCTTTCGATACCCCACGGGAACCTCGTGCTGCGCTCCGCCACCTTCGTGCGATCGCTGCAGCGGCTGCTCCGGCTGTCGCTGTTGCCGCTGCTGCTTGCCCTGCTGCCGCTGCATGGCTGGGCAGGCGCCGGCATGCCCGCGGGCGGCGCGGCCGTGCATGCGATCGAATCGGTCGAGGCCGCCAGAGCGATCGATGTCGCCGCAACCATCGACACGGTGCTGGCCGGCGCTTCCGATTGGTCGAGCACCAGCGCCGACCCCGCATCGGACTGTGGCGCCCCCGCGCCGTCCCCGTTCGCCGATGCCGGCGAAGCCGCGCCGTCCGGCGCCGATCTGGCCGAACAACTGCTGCTTCCCTCGGCGCCCGCGATGACGGACGCCGGCGGCCGCACCGGCCCGCCCGCCTACGCCGCGCTGCGGCTGCCCGAACCCGACCTGCCACTGCTGCCGCGCCCGCCGCGCGGCTGACCCCGGCCATCCGCCGATCCCGAACCCGAAGCCCCGCGATGGCTCGCGGGCCTTCGCCATGCGGCCCTGTCCGCGCTTTTTTCCCTGTTGACTGAACCAAGATGAAACGCGTCCTGCTTTTCCTGGCGACCAACCTCGCCGTCATGATCGTGCTCAGCATCACCGCGAGCCTGCTCGGGGTGAACCGCTTCCTGACCGCCAATGGCCTGAACCTGGGCACGCTGCTCGCCTTCGCCGCGCTGATGGGCTTCGGCGGCGCCTTCATTTCGCTGCTGATGTCCAAGACCATTGCCAAATGGTCGACCGGCGCGCAGGTGATCACCCATCCGAGCACCAGCACCGAGCTGTGGCTGGTGCAGACCGTCGAGAAGCTGGCGCAGCGCGCCGGCCTGCCGATGCCCGAGGTCGCCATCTATGAGGGCGAGCCCAATGCCTTCGCCACCGGTGCGACCAAGAACAGCTCGCTGGTGGCGGTGTCGACCGGCCTGCTGCAGAGCATGTCGCGCGAAGAGGCCGAAGCCGTGCTGGCGCACGAAGTCGCGCACGTGGCCAACGGCGACATGGTGACGCTGACGCTGATCCAGGGCGTGGTGAACACCTTCGTGATCTTCCTCGCCCGCGTGGTCGGCTACTTCGTCGACTCGATGCTGCGCCGTAACGACGAGGAGTCGAGCGGCCCCGGCATCGGCTACATGGTCACGGTGATCGTCTGCGAAATCGTGTTCGGCATCCTCGCCAGCATCATCGTCGCCGCGTTCTCGCGTTATCGCGAATTCCGCGCCGACGCCGGCGCCGCGCGCCTGATGGGCACGCCGTCGCCGATGGTCGCGGCGCTGCGCCGCCTGGGCGGCATGGAAGCCGACGGCCTGCCGCAGAACATGCAGGCGATGGGCATCTCGGGCGGCAAGTCGGGGATGGCGCTGTTCTCCAGCCATCCGCCGATCGAGGCCCGCATCGCGGCGCTGCAAGGCACCCGCTAAAGCCGGTCCACGGGACCGGCCGCGGCCACATCACGCGGCCGCGTTCACCGGTTCCCGCGGCGCCCCGGTCTGCGTCTGCATCTGCAATTGCGTGGACTGCGCACGGAACGCGGCGCGATAGCGTTCCGGCGTGGTGCGCAGATGGCGCAGAAAGGCCTGCCGCATGCCGTCGGCACTGCCGAATCCCGCGATGCGCGCCACCGTTTCCAGCCGGCGGTCGCTCTGTTCGAGCATCCGCCGCGCCGCCTCGACCCGCTGCGTCTCGACGTAGCGGGCCGGCGTCTGCCCCACCTGCCGCGCGAACACCCGCGCGAAATTGCGCGGGCTCATCGACACACGCTCGGCCAGCGCGCCGACCGACAGGTCCGCGTCCAGATGGTCGGCAATCCATCCCTGCAACTCCCTCAGTTCCGGACTCTGCGCCGCCTGCGCCTGCAGCGCGCTGGAGAACTGCGCCTGGCTGCCCGGCCGCCGCAGGAACAGCACCAGTTCGCGCGCCACCGCCAGCGAGACCGCGTGCCCCAGATCGTCCTCGACCAGCGCCAGCGACAGGTCCATGCCCGCGGTGACGCCGGCCGAGGTGTACAGGCGCCCGGCCTGGATCCAGATCGGATCGGCATCGACCATCACGCGCGGATGCCGCCGCGCCAGTTTCTCGGCATGGCGCCAGTGCGTGGTGGCGCGCTGCGTATCGAGCAGCCCGGTGCGCGCCAGCACGAAGGCGCCGGTACAGACCGCGCCGAGCCGGCGCACCTTTGGCGCCATCTCGCGCAGCCAGTGGATCAGCGCGGCATTGTCGGCCGCCGCCGCATGGCCGGCGCCGCCCGCCAGCAGCAGCGTGTCCACCGGGCCCGGCAGCGTCTCGGCGATGCGGTGGAACGGCGCGTCGGCCAGCAGCCGGATGCCGCTCTCGGTGCGGATCACCGCGTCGTCGCTGACGCTGGCGATGCGGATCAGATAGGGCGCATTGGGCCGCCCGGACAGCCGGTTGGCCTGCCCGAACACCGCCGTGGGGCCGGTGACGTCGAGCTCCTGCGCCGGGTCCGGGGCGACGATCAACACCACGCGTGGCGTGTCCGAGACGGAATGCAGATGGCTGGGCATGGGCTTGGTGGGCTTGGTTGGCGAACGGGGCAAGGTTCTCGCCAAGGCGAGCGTAAAGGCCGGTATGCGGCCGATCATACCGGTGCGAGCGCCCGGCTGCGCCGCTGCCAGCCCAGCGTGATCAGCAGCGCCACGGCCAGCGCCGGCAAGGCCGCCAGGTTCACCGCATCCCAGCCGTAGTGGTGCAGGATCTGGCCCGCCGCCAGCGTCGCGGCGGCGGTCAGCACCGCGGTCGAGAACTCGGCCACCGCCTGCGTCCGCGCCCGCTCCGCATCGCGATAGCTGCTGGTCAGCAGGGTCGTGCCGCCGACGAACATGAAATTCCAGCCCACGCCCAGGCAAAGCAGCGCGGCATAGAACGCGGGCAGAGAGGTCGAGGCCAGCGCGATCACGCTGGACAGCGCCGACAGCCCGATGCCGGCCATCAGCATCGCCGGATTGCCAAAGCGCTGCAGCAGCCAGCCCGACACGAAGGATGGCGCGTACATGCCGACCAGATGCCATTCGATGATCTGCGCGCCCTGCGCGATCGTGTGGTTGCAGGCGACCGCGGCGATCGGCGTGGCCGTCATCACGAACATCATCACCGCGTTGCCGATGCCGTTGTTGGCGAAGGCCGCCAGGAACACCGGCTGGCGCACGATCTGGCCGAGCGGACGCGCGGGCAACTGCGAATCCGGATTGCTGCCGGCCGGCGGCGGAGGCGGCTCGCGATAGGCAAACGCCAGCAGCAGCACCGTCGCCACGCCGAAGGCCGCCACCACGGCATAGGAACCGGCGAACGGCAGCGGGCTCATCAGGTCGGTCGACCAGGCGGCAATGGCCGGTCCGCAGACCGCGGCCACCACGCCGCCCGTCAGCACGGCCGAGATCGCACGCGGCTTGTCGGCGGCCGGCGCGGCATCGGCGGCGGCCAGCCGATAGAAGCGCGCAAAGGCCTGGAACACGCCGACCAGCGCGGTGCCGGCGCAGAAGGCCAGGAAATCGTGATGGGCGATGGCCCAGACCGAGATCAGGCCGCCCGCGGTGCAGGCGATCCCGCCGAGGCAGAAGGCCAGCCGCCGCCCGAGCCGCTCGATCAGAAAGGCCGCCGCGATCGCGGTGACCGCCGATGCGACCGTGATCAGTGCGAACGGCACGGTGGCCAGCGCCTTGTCGGGCGCCAGCGTGTAGCCGACCAGTCCGGTCAGCGTCAGGTCGACCGACAGGGCGGACGTGAACAGCGCCTGGCAGATCGCCAGCACGCGGGCATGAGACATCGGGGACATCGGCTTCATCGGGACTTTCCTCGGCATTTCCTGTCGTTCGCGGGGATGCCACCGAGCTTAAGAGTCCCGTTGCCTGGCCTTCGGACAACGATCCGTGGATTTCTGCCAAGCGGCCGGACCAGGGGTGCGAGGGGACGAGAGGACGAGAGGACGAGAGGACGAGAGGACGAGAGGACGAGAGGACGAGGGGTGCGAGGGATGCGAGGGATGCGAGGGCGCCGCGGTGCGAGCGGCGCAGGTCCCGGGACGAGAAGACGAGAGGGCGAAGGGGCGCGCCGCCACCCTACTCCGCCACCCGGCCGCGCAAGGCCTTGATCTGGCTGCGCTGCGTCTTGCCTTCCAGCCGCCGCAGCTTCGACGCGAACGTCGGCCGCGTCGGTCGACGCACCGGCGGCGGCACCGCCACGCTGTCGACCAGCTCGTGCAGCCGCCGGACCGCTTCGTCGCGGTTCAGTTCGAGACTGCGGTGCTGCTGCGCCTTGATCACGACGACGCCATCGCGCGTGATGCGATGGTCGTGCAGCTGCAGCAGGCGCTGCTTGTGGTCGTCGGCCAGCGAGGACGCGCGGACATCGAAGCGCAGATGCACCGCGTTCGACACCTTGTTGATGTTCTGCCCGCCCGCCCCCTGGGCGCGGATCGCGGTGATCTGGTATTCGTGGTGGGGGATGGCGACGGGCATGGTCGGTCAACTGGGGGCGTGACGGCGCGCTTCAAGGTCAGTCCGCCGCGCGTTGGGCAAAGTTCCGGCGGCCGGAGCGGCCGGACTCCGCGATGCGCTCGGCTATCCCCGCAGTCTTGGGGTCCAGTCCTCGATTGCCCCGCTCTGTCGGCGGCGCTCGAACAGGCGCCGCCACGAATCGACCAGCGGCAACGCCAGCACCGCATCCAGCAGTTCCGGATCGGTCTCGCGGTCGCGCACCAGGCCGGCCAGCCGCGCCACCGACCAGTCGGCATGCGGCCGCTCCAGCAGCACCGCGGCATCGCCGGCCTGCAGCTTGCCCGGCTCCAGCACGCGGAAATACCAGCCGATACGCAGGCTCTGCTGCACCAGCGCCGACATGTCGTCGCGGCCGAACCGCACGTTCAGCTTCCAGCACGGCTGCCGCGGCTGCGACAGCTCCAGGGTCACCGAGCCGATCCGCCACACGTCGCCGAGGCAGACGTCTTGCTCGTCGCCGCCGGCCCAGCTCAGGTTCTCGCCGAACGCGCCGGCGCGTTCCAGCACCGGCAACGGGCCGATGTCCTGCCGCCATGTGGCGTAGTGCTGCCACGGGTAGCAATGGACCGCCTTCTCCGGCCCGCCATGGATGCGGCGGTCACCCTGTTCGTCGCCTTGCAGCCCCAGCGTACCCACCGCGACGGGAGCGCCGACGGGATGCTTGTCGATCGCGCTCTGCTTGCCGGGCTTGCCGGGCCCGCCATAAGGCTTGGCGGTGCCGGTCAATACCTCGCGGATCGTGACCTGGGACGGGCTCACGGCTATCTCTCCTGAACGGGATGGATATGGGTCGACGCCGGCGGGACGCCGGCGTGCATCGAGCCGGCAAGTGTAGCGCCGAACACAGGAAGGCTGCCGGGGTACGGCACGCTCCTCAGCAAGCGGTGGCCTTCGCCGCCTTCAGCAAGCCGTCCAGCGAGCGGTCGGGCGTCTGGTGGAGAACGCTGCCGGGGCTCCGCATGCCCCTCAGTAACCGGTCGCCTTGACGGCTTTCAGGAAGCCGTTCAGCGAACGGTCGGGCGTCTCGTGGAAACGGTCGTCGAGCATGCGGATCGCCCGGCAGCGATCCAGGCGAAAGCTGCGATAGTCCTCGCGCGCGGTGCACCAGGCGGCCAGCAGCCAGACATTGCCCCAGAAGAACAGGCCCAGCGGCTGCACCACGCGTTCCGTGAGCCGCTGCTGCGCGTCGCAGTAATCGAGCCGCAGCAGCCGCTGCTCGCCCATGGCGCCGTGGACGACGTCGAAGGCCTCGCGAACCTTGCTGTCGTGCATATAGGCCGGCGCGAAGACCCGGCTCTGCTGCGCCGACAACCGGCGCGTCGGTGGCAGCGCCGCCACCAGCTTCTCCAGCGCCGGATCGGCCGCGGCGGCGAGCGCGCCGCCGCCCCAGGCCTTCAGCATCCGGAGGCCAGCCACCAGCGCCTCGACCTCGATGCCGGAGAACATCAACGGCGGCACATCGAAGTCCGCCCGCAGCCGATAGCCGATCCCGGCCTCGCCTTCGATCGGCACGCCGGAGATCGACAGCGCCTGGATATCGCGATAGACCGTCCGCTCCGACACGCCCAGCCGCTGCGCCAGCAGCGCCGCGGTGGTCAGGCGGCGGCCGCGCAGGACCTGGACGATCTGGAACAGGCGGTCGGCGCGGCGGCTCATCGGCGTGAGTGAGGGGGTCAGTCAGGCCAGTCTGGCCAGGATCAGCGGTTGGCCGGCACGGGCTCGTGCAGGCCGATCTTGTTGCCTTCGCTGTCGATGATATGGGCGATCCGGCCGATCTCGTCCGGCAGCTCCATCGGACCAAAGACGGTCTTGCCCCCGGCCGCGGCAACTCGGCCCAGCAAGTCGTTGAGCGCTGGCGTATGCAGATAAGGCAAGCTTCCCTCGGTACTCGGCTTGAAGCCCTCGCCGGCCACCAGCGCGCCACCGGAATGGGAATGCGGAAAGATTGCCATGTCGATCTCGCTCATCGTTTCCCGCCGCAGCTTCGTCTCGAATACCCGCTCGTAAAACTGCACAGCCCGACCCATGTCGACGACGGGAATTTCCAGCCAGTTGATCAGAACGTTTTGCATGATGCCACCTCGGTGGTCGTTGAAGGGAGACCGCAGTTTGCGAGGGGGCTGCTGACAGCGTGGTGTCAGGAGGATGGCGGAGGGCTGGTTACGGAAGTTGCCGGTGCAGCCCCCCGTGTCGACCATCCCTCGGCGCTTGCCCTACAGCGCCTCGCCATTCCAGTCGAACGACGACGGCAAGCCGAAAAACTCGGCGGCAATGGGCATGGCGTGATTCATCATGTTGCGCCCGTGATGAACGTGGAGTCCACGGCGCTGCGCAGACGCGAGCAACGCGGTAAGGAAGGGCTCCATGATCACGTCGCAAACGACTGCATGCGACGGCAGTTCCTCAACGGAGAACGGCAACGGGTCGCTGTGCTGCAGTCCGATGGGAGAGGCATTGATCGCAATATCGACTCCAGCCAACGAGGTCAAACCGGTAGTCACCCGCGCCGCGGATACGGCGGCGATCGAATCTGCCAGCTCCCGCGCGCGTGATCGATCGATGTCGTGAATATTGAGGCTCGCAATGTTCTCCATCGCGAGCGTCCATGCAATGCACCGGCCAACGCCGCCACAACCGTTCAGGTGCACGTTGGCCCCATCGATGTTGACGCCATCTGCCTGCAAGCCCGCGAGAAAACCCGCGCCGTCGACGTTGTCCCCTTCCCAGCGACCGTCCGCACGTCTTCGCATGAGATTCAGGGCTCCGATACGCTGCGCGCGTTCCGTCACAACGTCCACGTGGTTCATCGCGACGACCTTGTGCGGCATTGTGAAGATCGCGCCGTCAAAGTTCTCGGTGAGCTTGATGCCGGTCAACGCGGCATCGAAATTCGACGGCGAAACGTCTGCCGGCAGCATCAGCGCGTTCACACCGTATCGCCGCATCAGCGTGCTCCATACCTCGGGCGCCTTAACGTGCCCGATGGGCGAACCCAGGATGAAAAACAGACGCGTCAGCGCGTTCACTGGAGTGTCGGGCACTCGTTTCTCTTGGGTCATGTCAATCCTGCTGTGATATGAATGGGAACATGTTCCTGCATAGGACATCCCAGCCATTGTAAAAACCCCAGCTTCGTCCGTCAATGCGTTTTCATCGCGCAGTTTCCATCTGTGAACGACGGACGAAAATTAGCTTGACTCGTTCCCGCCTAGGAATCACTATGTAAACGTGTTCCCCCTCATAAACTGGAAATCTCGATGAACGATCCGATGATTGAGCGCCTGGCCATCCGCGAGGTAATTGAGAACTGGGCTGTCTGGCGCGATGCCGGCGACTGGGAGCGTTTCGCGAGCGTCTGGCATCCGGATGGCGTGATGATGGCTACGTGGTTCCAAGGTTCGTTCTCGGAATTTATTCGCGTGACGAAGGAAGGTTGGGCGAAGGGCGTTTCGATCCTGCATTTCCTGGGCGGCTCGTCTATCGATGTCAACGGTGACCGCGCTATTGCACAAACCAAGATGACGATCTCCCAGCGCGGCATGGTCGAAGGCGTTTCGTGCGATGTGCTGTGCACGGGCCGTTTCTACGACTTCATGGTCAAGCACCAAGGTGCGTGGAAGATGCTGCACCGCCAGCCGATCTACGAAAAGGATCGCGTCGATCCGATCAACCCCAACGAAGCGCCTGTGTTTGACCCCGAACGCCTCGCCCGGATGCCGGAAGGCTACCGCCATCTGGCCTATATCCAGTGCGGCCTTGGCTACGACGTAAAGATGGACATGCCCATGTTGAACGGTGACGGCGTGCAAGACCTGTATCGCCGCGGCGCTGACTGGCTCGCAGGCGGCGAGCTGGCGCGCTAAGGCACTGTGCGGCACCGGCGCACCGCTATCGGACGGCTTCCGCGCAGCCGTTCACGATTCGAAATATTGGAAGGCAAACATGCGCAACCTCAACGCCGAAACGATCACTGACGCCGTCTTGGAGCGGCAGAAGAACACGCCGAGTCCGCGTCTGAAAGTCATCATGACGAGTCTCGTGCAGCACCTGCACGATTTCGCCCGTGAAGTGAAGCTGACCGAAGCCGAATGGACGCAAGGCATCGAGTTCCTGACCCGCGTCGGTCACATCACCGACGACAAGCGTCAGGAGTTCATCCTGCTGTCCGACGTGCTCGGCCTGTCCATGCTCACCGTTGCCATGAACAACGACAAGCCCGCGCAATGCACGGAAGCCACTGTATTCGGCCCGTTTCACGTCGATGGTGCCCCGCATTTCGAGCTCGGCGCGGACATCTCGTGCGGTGCGCGTGGTATTCCGTGCGTGGTTCGTGGCACGGTTCGCGGTCTGCACGGCGAACCGATTGCAGGGGCGAGCCTCGACGTGTGGCAGTCCGACGAGGATGGACTGTACGACGTGCAACACCCAGACGGTGAAGCTCGCGCGCGCGGCATTCTGCATTCGGACGCCGAGGGCCGTTACGACTTCAAGTCGATTCTGGCCGTGCCTTATGCGATTCCGCACGATGGCCCCGTCGGCGATTTGCTGAAGGCAATGGGCCGTCATCCGTGGCGGCCTGCGCATCTGCATTTCATGGTCCAAGCGCCAGGCTATCAAACGTTGGTCACGCACGTCTTCCGCAGCGACGATCCGTACCTGGACTCCGATGCCGTATTCGGCGTGCGCCAGTCGTTGATCGCCGACTGGAAACGGCAGGACGACGGCTCCTATGTCGTCGAATATGACTTTGTGCTCAACCCGGCCCCGGATTCACAATGAAGGATTTCGTCTACACGGGCCAGCCAGGCCGAGTCGTCTTTCGCCGCCGGGGCGTAGCGTCGCTGGGTGAAGAAGTCGCTGCGCTGCACATCCGCAGGGCCATCGTCCTATCGACGCCGCAGCAAGCCTCATGGGCATTGAATGTGGCTGAAACTCTGGGCAGGGATCGCGCGGCAGGCGTATTCACCGAAGCAGTGATGCACGTGCCGGTCGAGGTTGTCAGGAAGGCAGTGGAGCTCGCGCAGGCGCTCAACGCTGACGGCCTGATCGCGATTGGCGGCGGATCGACCATCGGCCTTGCGAAGGCGATGGCGCTCCAGACGGCGCTCCCCATCATTGCGGTGCCCACGACGTACGCTGGCAGCGAAATGACGCCGATCTGGGGCATGACCGAAAACAACCTCAAGCGTACCGGCAAGGATCTGCGCGTCTTGCCGAAGACGGTCATCTACGATCCGGATCTGACGGTCGGCCTGCCGGTCGATCTGAGCATGGCGAGCGCTGTCAACGCGATTGCGCACGCAGCAGAAGGCCTATACGCGCGTGATGGAAATCCGGTGATCAGTCTCATGGCTGAAGAGGGTATCCGTGCGCTGGCGTCGTCGATGCCGCTCATTCGTGCCAATCCGCACAACGAGGACGCACGTGGTGATGCGCTGTACGGGACGTGGCTGTGCGGCTCGGTATTGGGCAACGTCGGGATGGCGCTGCACCACAAGCTGTGCCACACGCTTGGCGGTACGTTCAATCTTCCGCATGCCGAAGTGCACGCGCTGATCCTGCCGCACGCCATTGCGTTCAATACACCGGCCATCGGGGAAGCGTGTCAACGTATTCGGCGCGCATTGGGCACCAGCGAGAGTGCGGCGGCAGGACTGTTCGACCTTGCCAAGGCCAATGGCATCAAGATGGCTTTGAAAGACATCAGTGCCATGACCGGCGCCGATATCAGCAACGCTGTCGACCTTGTGTTGAACGCGCCGTATTGGAATCCACGCACGATCGACGAGAGCGTGCGCGGAGATATTGAAAAGCTGCTGTGGAACGCTTACGAAGGTAATCGGCCTGAATGACGTTCAACCGCCGAAATACTGACGCTGGATTCTTGCTGCTGCGGCCTTGAGGATGGCAACCGCGCGTTCACAGACTTCGGTCGAATAACGTACTGTCGGCATCGCGATATTCAATGATCCCAGTGGAAATCCGTTTGCCGACAGGATAGGTACGCCAATACCAAAGACGCCCGGCGTGAACTCTTCGCTGGAAGTCGCGAATCCTTGCTTGCGTACATCTTCCAGCGTCGCGAGCAACGCTTTCTTGGTGGACATGGTGTTCTTGGTGAAGCGTTCGAACGTCAGTGAGCGCAGGTATTCATCGCGCATCTGGTCCGGAAGGTAGGCAAGTATGGCCTTGCCGCCTGACACCGCATAAAGCGGCGCAAGATCGCCAAGACGCATATGAGATTGGAGACGCTGTTGACTGATGACCGTGGCGACGACTTCTATCTGGTCGCCCTTGAGCTGGTTAAGAGCGCACGACTCGGAAGTCTGCTGCGTGATGTCGGCCAGGACAGGTTCCGCACACGCGATCAAGCTGCGCGTCTGGTTCGATTGCTGCGCGAGCTTGAGGATTGCGTCTCCGAGCCGGTAGCCGCGCGTCTCGGGAACCAAACGAAGATAGCCGCGCTGCGTGAGATTGCGGATGAGCTTGGTCAGGCTGCTTTTTGGAATGTCGAGCGCTTCGGCTATCTCGGCATGGGACATCTCCCGGCCCCATTGAGCAAGAAGTTCCAGGAGGTCGAGAGTACGGTCGGCTGACTTTACGGTACTTGCCGCCGTACCGGACGTTGTGTTTGCAGGCATAGTCTGATGTTTTCTGCTGTTTCCATATGGGAACAATACTATCGGATGTGTTCAAAATGTCAAGACAGCCTGCTTTAAGCGCTGCGTTGAAAGCAGCGACAAAAGGTGCAGTCCGGATGAATGACCCGATGGGACGATGAGTTCCGCATAGGAAACCCGAGCGCGATAGGATGACAAACCTTACGGTTGAGGCAGCGTGTGCGCGCGCGTCTCGACCGTCTCAACACAATCACGAGGATCAGATGGAACCACTCACACGAGGATTTGGTGGCAGCACTTTTTCATTCATGTGGCAAGACACTGCACTGGCTGCCATGCGGAAAATGCAGGCGTGTGACCTCAATGATTTCGACGTTCTCGTCGTCCCTGGCCATCTTTGGCCCGATGCGCTCTCGAGCGGCGAAAGAAGGATTCTGGCCAATAGCCTTCGCACCGAAGGTCTTCGCATCGAATCGCTGAACCTTCCGGCGCTCGATCTGAACCTGGTGAGTTGTGTCGATGAATTCCGGCGCTACTCGATCGAGGTCTACACGCGCACGATGCAGCTCGGGTCCGACCTCGGTGCGAAGGCCACGGTTGTGGTCCCTGGCCGGGTGTCCTCGCTTTTCCCTCCGTCGAGCACCGATACGGCGCTTCGCCTTCGCGACAGCCTGGAGCAGCTTCTCCGTGTCGCAGAGGACCTGGACCAGAAGATCTTCGTTGAGCTTCACCCGCAAACGCCGATCCCCACGACCGAGACAATGCTGTCGTTCCTGGATCAACTGCCTGACGAAAGACTCCTGATTGCCTACGACGTGTCGAACGCCGAATTCGTTGGGGAAAATCAGGCCGAGGCGATCAAGCGGGCAGGCAATCGCATCGGGCAATTCCACCTTTCTGACGGCACGCGCACCCGGTGGCGTCATGACCGCATCGGCCTTGGCACCGTGCCCTTCCAGGAAATCATGGACGTTGTAAGAAATGCGGGAATCTCGGCAAGCCCTGTTCTCGAAATCATTTCGTCGACGCCGATCGACGATTTGAACGCGTCTGCCGAAGCGCTCAAACACATCGCCGCCAATTATCCGAAGTAAAGGAGATATCGCCATGACCACTGTTCAACTACCAGCGTCGTTCGAGCATCAAGCCGCCATCGTGAATGGGGTGAATCTGCACTACGTGCTTGGTGGCCGCGAACCGCGTACCGCACCGTTGATGCTGCTGATCCACGGGTTCCCGCAAAACTGGTGGTGCTGGCACCGTGTCCTCGCCGGACTGGGCGAGCGGTACACGGTCATTGCGCCGGACCTCAGGGGCGTTGGTCTGTCGGACAAGCCTGCAGGCGGCTATACGAAACGCGAACTCGCTGCTGACCTTCATGCGCTCGTCGAGAGCCTGCAGGCGGGCCCGGCGCATCTGGTGGGTCACGATATCGGCGGGATGGTTGCCTATGCTTATGCCACTCAGCATCCGGCGCGATCGCTGACCGTCATGGACGTGACCATTCCAGGCATCGGGGACTGGGATCAGGTCGTGTCCGACCCGCATGTCTGGCACTTCGCGTTTCATCAAAAGCGTGATCTGCCCGAAGCGCTGATCGTCGGTGGCCGCGAACACGCGTACATCAGTTCGTTTATCAATCACCAGGCATTCCGTCGCGGTGCTATCGCGCCTCAGGATATGACCGAGTATGTCGATGCATACCGGCACCCGGGGGCATTCCGATGTGCGATGGAAATGTACCGTCAGTTCCCGCAGGACGTCGTCGACAACCGCAACGCCGGACCGCTGCCTGCAGATCTTCCAGTGCTCGGAATGGGTGGGGAAAAGCGCTGGGCCGAACGCGTCGGTCAACGACTTGCAGCGGTTTCGGCGAACGTGAAAACCGTATCCGTACCGGGATCAGGACACTTCATTGCAGAAGAACAGCCTGAATACTTCATCGATGCAATGTTCCAATTTTGCGGCTGACGGGCACAAAGTTAAAAAAGAACGAAGGAGACATTTCAATGAAATCCGAATCAGAAATCGACATCAAGACGGTCCTCGACAGCAGGCCGCTAAGCCGCTTTCAAATCCGCGTGGTTCTATTGGGCTTGCTGGTGCTGATGCTGGACGGACTGGACACCACGTCTGTGGGTTTCATCGCGCCCGCGCTGGTGGAGGATTGGAAGATAGCGCCCGGTGAACTGTCGCCGGTTTTCATGAGCGGTCTTTTCGGTCTTGCCATTGGTGCCCTCACAGCAGGTCCGATTGGCGACCGGGTCGGCAGAAAGACAGTCGTCGTGTCCTCAGTGTTCTTGTTCGGCTTCTTCAGTCTCGCTTCGGCTTTCTCGACCGATCTGTGGACGCTCGCGCTGCTGAGGTTTCTGACCGGTCTTGGTCTGGGAGCTTCCATGCCGAACACCGCTACGCTGGTAGCGGAATTTGCACCGGCGAAGCACCGGAATCTTCTGATCACGTTTGTGTATTCAGGCTTTGCTATCGGTGGCGGCATCGGTGGCGTGGTCAGCAACTACCTTATCGAAGTATCGGGTTGGCGCGCCGTGCTCGTTGCCGGTGGCGTACTGCCCATTGCATTCGGCATCGTGATGCTTTTTGCTCTTCCGGAATCGATCCGGTTCCTGGCCACACGTCCCGACAAGAAATCGATGGTCAAGAACATCATGCGCAAGATCGCACCGGATGTCGTGCGTGAAGGTGTGACCTTCGTTTCGGATGACATTCGGAATAGCGATAAAGGCAAGGTGGCGATCATCGTCGGGCGCCAGTATGTTGTCGGAACCCTGTGCCTCTGGTCAGGAGTGTTCGCAACGCTCTTTACGCTCTACCTGATCAACAGTTGGCTGCCGCTGATGATCAAGGACTCAGGTATGAGCCTGCGTGACGCATCGCTGGTCGCGACGTTCGGCCAGGTAGGCGGCGCATTGGGTTCACTGGCTGTCGGTTGGTTCATGGACCGCAATTCACCGCACAAGGTGCTCGCTGCAACGCACCTGGCCGCGGGGCTATGTGCGCTGGCCATCTGCGCTACGGAGCGCACGTTCGTGACTACCAGCGTGCTGGTCGCGCTGATGGGTTATTGCATGAACAGCCTGAACGTCGGCTATGTCGCTCTGGCCGCGCGTTTTTATCCGACCTCGGTGCGTGCCACGGGTACCAGCTGGGAGCAGGGCATCGGTCGATTTGGGGCCATCACTGGCGCGGCTATCGGCGGCGTCCTGCTTTCGACTGGCTGGAGTTTCAACGCAGTGTTCGCTGCGCTTTGTGTGCCGATGGCGCTCGGCATGATCGCCATTTCCATCAAAAGTCTTTTCGCAGCCGGGCACGCCCACTTGCCGATCGACAATGCTGCTGCCGGTTTCGTAGGAGAATGAAGATGTCCCCAGAAAACATTCAGGTTCGCTCTCATCGTCTGCACGATGTACGCCTGGCCTATCGTCGCAGCACCGCGGCGAACGCGAAGCAAACCGTGCTACTGCTGCATGGTTGGCCACAAACTTCCTGGGCGTGGCGGCGAGTCGTGCCGCTGCTCAGTCAGCAGTTCGATGTCATCGCACCGGACCTTCCTGGTTTTGGCGATTCCTCGAAACCAAGTTCCGGTTTTGACAAAAAGACTGTTGCTCGACGCATCCACGACTTGATCGAGGCACTGGGCATCAAGAAGGTCGCGCTCGTCGGTCACGATGTGGGTGGACACGTCGGGTATGCCTACGCTGCGCAGTGGCCGGAAGAGGTCAGCCACTTCGTCTTCTGCGAAAGCAGTCTTCCTTGTTTTGGCCAGGAAGAGGCGATGGACGTCGCGCGTGGCGGCAGCTGGCACTTCGGCTTCAATATGGCAGGCGATATTTCGGAAGCGCTCGTGCAAGGTCGAGAATACCTGTTCGTGAACCACTTCATGCGCCGTGAAACCGTTGGCGTATTCGATCCCGAGTCGGTCAGCGAGGATGACGTCAAGGTCTACGCTCAGGCGCTGGCTCGGCCCGGAGCCTTGCGCTGCTCCTTCGACTATTACCGGACGATTCCGCTCGACCGGCGAGACAGCGCCATCTGGAGCACTACACCGCTTCCGATGCCTGCGCTGGCCATCGGCGCACAGTGGGGTTATGGCGAATCTTCGATGCAGACGCTCAAGCGTGCGGCGACCGACGTGTCGGGTGTCATCATTAACGACTGTGGTCATTACGTTCCCGAGGAGCAGCCCGTCGGATTCGCCACAGCAGTTAGCGAATTCGTGACGCGAACCTGAAACCAGTCCGCCGACATGCCTGGCGCGGCGGCGTTCAACAAAAGGGCTTCCTGATTTCTCGGGAAGCCCTTTCGTGACATCGGCCCGTCAGGCGATGGGATCGGGATTCCCGGTATGGCCGCTGGCCTTCGCCAATCCGGGAGATCAAGGTCGCCCTGAGAGCCAGAAGCGGTGCGAATTTCTATTGGCCGACCGACTTGCGACCTCGACCGCCCGCACCACCACTGTATTGGTTTTACGCGGGAACCTGGGCCAGCAACATGGGCACCAGTTCTTCCGGCTTGTCCAGCATCACGTTGTGGCCGCATTCCACTGTATGCACGTTCCACCGTGGATCGTCGCGCAGACGCGCGTACGTTGATGCAAACCAGTCGCCGCCGTTGGCCGTCGCGTAAACGAATGTACGGTTGGCAACCGGAACGGAGTCCGCACCGAAGCGAACCGGCTGGACGAACGTTTCCAGCGGTTGGGCAACGGACTTCGAATCGACCCAGGACGCGTCCGCGGCATTCACATTGAATGCAGCAGCCGGGATCGGCGCGATCATTCCGTTATTCGAGCTGGCCTGGGCAATGACGGCCTCCGTCATTGCTGCCCCGTTGATCGACAACAGTGACTCGCCTTCCGACGGCGCATACGCATCGAGGTAGAAGAGCGTGCGAATGCGGTGGCCAATTTCCCCTGCCACGCCGGTGATGACCAGGCCGCCATACGAATGGCCGCACAGGATCACGTCGTTCAGCTCTTCGTATTCGATCACATTGACGATATCGCGAATATGCGTGTCGAGATCGATTGCCCGATTTGCCAGGTGTGCTCGCTCGCCGAGCCCGGTGAGGGTCGGCGTGTAAGCATCGTGACCCGCGAGCCGGAGTTTCTGTGCCACTCGCGCCCAGACCCAGCCACCTTGAAATGCGCCGTGAACCAGAACGAATGTTGCCATCAATGGACCTTCTGTTGTTGAGTTGAGTTTTGGTGCGACCGAGTTGCCTGTTCGGCGTAGGGCGGCGCGGTCGTGCGTTGAGAGACAGCCACGCCGATGAGGGTGAGAACTGCACCGATGATCAACATCATGCTTAACTGCTCACCAAGAAACAGCACGCTCGATAGGACTCCGAACACCGGCATCAGGAGACTGAACGGCGCAACGCGGCTCATCGTGCATTGCGAAATCAGCCAGAACCACATGCCGAATCCGGCAATGCCGCCGATCAGAACGGTGTAAGCGAGCGACATCCACCCCTGGAGATCGGCCGCGCGAAAGGCCTCCAGTTGACCGTGCTCCAACATCAATGAACCGAGCAGCGTTGTCGGGATGGTGAATAGTGACATCCACGCTAGCAGCATCAGCGGGTCGTTTAGCCCATACCGCTTGGTCATCACGTTTCCCAACGCATAGGCGAACGCGGCCAGGGCAATAAACAGAATGGCAATCGAATCTCCCGATATTCGACCGCCGCTCGCAAGAACGACGCCGACAAAGGCCGTCAGTATGCCCAGTACCGTGCGCAACGAAGGCCGCTCACCCAGCATCGGCCACGATAGAAGAATGATGAAGGGGGTCGAGAGCTGGTACACAACCGCCGCATGAGTCGCCGTCCCCAGTCCAAGGCCGGTATACATCAGGCCGAAATTCAGGGTGCTGACAAAGATCGATACCTTCACGATTGAAACCAACTGTTGTCGCGTCGGCCGGGCAACAAACGGAACCAACAATAGGGCCATCGCAATAAAACGGAGGCCGAGAAAAAAGAGCGGTGGGAATTCGGAAAGTCCGATCTTGATCGGCACGTATTGATAGCCCCAGAGCAGAGGAACCAGTATTGCGCAAGCGACTTGCATCAAGGACATGGAGGACGCACCTTCAAGACTGTTCAGTCCAAAAATTCGCGTGTGACGCCGTGCGCATGCTGGTGGAGGCGATCGGAAATACGGTTCTGGCCATGCGCGTGATGTACAGACGCGTGCATTCTAGACTATTCGGTCTAGAATGCACGCTGCGACCACATGACCACCATGGTCAAGCGCGCACGTGGTGAAACCAATAAGCTCGGGCAGTACGGGTTGCTTGTCCAATGGCATGGCGCAGAACAAGCACCCGACGACGTTCGTTCCGACCTGAGCAGAGACATCCGCCCGGGGCTCGACCGGTTACAGAAAGGCTCGATTCAAGCGCTTGCCGATGCGAAGACACTACGTGCCGAGCCCGACTGCAGAGCAAGATTCGCGCGCAAGGCAGGACTACATGACGCGTCACGCGCGTGAGCCGTTGCATGCGGTGGCGATGGATCGAACGCTGGCACGCGTGTGCGACCGGGAATGACATCGCATTAATTCAAAACCATTTGGTCTACAATGACCCGCATGGAACGACACACCTCACGACCCATCTCCCTCGCGGTGCCGCGAGGCCGGCCGCGGAGCTTCGATATCGACGCCGCTGTCGAGCGCGCGATGAACGTCTTCTGGTCCAGCGGCTATCATGGCACCTCGCTTCCTGACCTGCTGGAGGCGACAAGCCTTTCGCGCGGCAGCCTCTATGCGGCATTTGGGGACAAGCACGGCCTCTTCCTGCTCGCATTGGACCGCTATATCGAAGACGCGCTGGCTCGACTCGATGCCGAACTCGATGCGTCCAAGGGTGCAATGGCGGGCGTCCGCAAGTGTCTCGCCGGATATGTGGATCGCACGAGCGCCGCCAACGGCAAACGTGGTTGTCTGGTCGTCGCGACGGCGATGGAGCTTTCTGCCCACGATCCCGAAGTCAATGCTCGAATTGGCAAATTCTTCCGAAAGTTCGAGGCACGACTTGTCGCGACGTTGAAACGCGCGGAGAAAGCGGGCGAATTGGCAGACGGCGTCGAACCGGCGAGTGCCGCGCGCTTGCTGGTCTGTCTGGTCGAGGGGATGCGGGTGGTCGGCAAGACCGCGCCGGCTCGCGCAACGACGCAGGCTATGGTTGAAACGCTTCTTGACCGGCTAACAAGCTAACGGGCTAACGCGCCAAGACGTCGAACGGCTTCGAGCGGTGTTAACTTGCTTAATAACGAATTGCCGGCAGGGACATTCCTACGAGCCGTCATGCAGGGCGGCTGACTTTCTTGTTTTTTTGGCGCGCCCGGCTGGGATCGAACCAGCAACCCCTGCCTTCGGAGGGCAGTACTCTATCCATTGAGCTACGGGCGCACGAGATGCGGCGGGAGCCGCGCGGTCGACTGCGGCGAATGCCGTCGTCGGAAAGTCGCATAGGATACCGCGTTTGTCGTGGCGCGTCCATGCCGGCGCATCTTTTCCCGGGCCCTACGGGTTTCGTCCGAGGCGCTTTTCGCGCCATCGGGAGGGGCTTTGCGGCTATAATCGCCCGTTATTTGCGCAAAAGCGGGGCTGCGTCTCGTCCACTCGGACGGCGCGCCAGGCGGCATGGGGTGTGGCTGTCAGGCTCGGCAGACTCGAAAGCGCGGAGGGGGCGGCAGTCAGGCCCAGACACGGACCAACGAAAGGCCGCCAAGCGGAGCGGTCACGGGTTTCCTGCAAAATCGAGAGTTCAGCATGAGCGACGTCCATAACGAACACGAGTCTCCCATCAAGACCCCGAAGCAGCTGATCGCTGTGGTGATTGCCGCCTTCGTGGTGCCGATCACCGTGATCATCCTGCTGGTCAGCTTCGTCGGCTACGGTGGCCCGGAAGGCGCCGGCTCCACCGATACGGCGGAAGCGGTGGTTGACCGGATCAAGCCGGTTGCCTCGCTCGAACTGCGCGATCCCAATGCCCCCCGCGTCTACAAGACCGGCGAACAGGTCTATACCGCCGTCTGCGCGGCCTGCCACGCCACCGGCGCGGCCGGTGCGCCGAAGTTTGGCGCCGCCGGCGACTGGAGCGCCCGCCTCGGCCAGGGCCACGACGGCCTGCTGAAATCGGTAATGGCCGGCAAGGGCGCGATGCCCCCGCGCGCGGGCACCTCGCCGGACGATTTCTCCGATTACGAACTGGACCGTGCGATGGTGCATCTGGTCAACTCGGCCGGCGGCAAGCTGCAGGAGCCTGCCGCGCCCGCGCCGGCAGCGACCACCGCTGCTGCTTCCGAACCTGCCGCACCGGCGGCTGACGCTGCGGCGGCCGCTCCGGCTCCTGCCGCCGCTGCCCCGGCGGCACCGCCCGCTCCCGCTCCGGCCGCAGCGGCTCCGGCGCAAACCACGGCTGCAGCTCCCGCCGCAGCCTCGGCCGAGGTCGGCAAGCGCGTCTACGATCAGGTCTGCGCGGCCTGCCACGCCGCCGGCGTTGCCGGTGCGCCGAAGGTCGGCGACAAGGCCGCCTGGGCGCCGCGTATCAAGGAAGGCATGGACGCGGTCCACAACTTCGCGCTGAAGGGCAAGGGCGTGATGCCGCCGAAGGGTGGCTACGCCGGCCCCGACGCCGACGTGATCGCCGCGGCGGACTACATGGTCAACGCCTCGAAGTAAAACCGGGGACACCGGCGCGGCGCTCGCCTCGCCAGGACAAAAAAGCCAGCGGCATGCCGCTGGCTTTTTTTACGTCCGGCGTTTGGCCGCGCTAGACCACGCGCGAGTACCGGACCGTCGGCGCCGCCCCGGAGCGGGATATCGGCGGCATCCGCCGCAGTGGGTGCGCCGCGGGCCTTTGCGAAGCGGGGTCCGAAACGGGATTCAAAGCGGGACCTGAAACGGGATCCGAAGCAGGCTCCGATTTGGAATCCGGCACGCGATCCGAACCCGGCTGCGCCGCGGCCGCCCGCTCGTCACGAAGATAGCGATCGAACACCATGGCCACGCGTCGCACCAGCAGCCGTCCCAGCGGCGTCACGTCGATCCGCTCATCGGATATCCGCACCAGCCCCTGCTCCGCGAGCGACGCCAGCTCGGCGCGCTCGGCGGCAAACCTGGCGTCGAAGTCGATACCGTGCCGCCACGCGACCTCGGCGGTATCGAGTTCGCCGTGGCACATCAGCGCGCCGATGACGTCCTTGCGCAGCCGGTCGTCGGCGTCGCTGACATGGCCGCGCAGCACCGGCAGCCTACCGGCATCGAGCGCGCCGTAGTACTCGTCCAGCGTGCGCGCGTTCTGCACGTAGCGGCCGGCCACCGCGCCGATCGCCGAGATGCCGAAACCGAGCTGGTCGTCCCCGGCGTGGGTCGCATAGCCCTGGAAGTTGCGCTGCAGCCGTCCTTCGCGCTGGGCGCGGGCCAGCGCGTCGTCCGGCAGCGCGAAGTGGTCCATGCCGATATACACATAGCCGGCCGCGGTCAGCCGCTCGATGGCCGAGACCAGGATGTCCAGCTTTTCGCCGGCCGACGGCATCGCGGCCTCGTCGATCCGACGCTGCGGCTTGAAGACGTGCGGCAGATGCGCGTAGCTGTACAGCGACAGCCGGTCGGGCCGCATCTCCAGCACACGGTCGATCGTGGCGCCGAAGCGGGCGGCGGTCTGGTGTGGCAGGCCGTAGATCAGGTCCATGCTGATCGACAGGAAGCCGAGCCGCCGGGAAGCGGCGACCACGCGGCGGGTGTCTTCCACCGGCTGCACGCGATGGATCGCGGCCTGGACCTCGGGATCGAAGTCCTGCACGCCGAGGCTGACACGATTGAAGCCGAGCTCGGCGAGCAGCGCCATCCGTTCGTCGTCGACGCGGCGCGGATCAATCTCGATCGAATGCTCGCCGTCCGCGCGCAGATCGAAGTGCCGATGCAGTGCGGCCATGACCTGCCGCATTTCGGCGGGATCGAGAAAGGTCGGCGTACCGCCGCCCCAGTGCGATTGCACCACGGGCCGGGGCTCGCCCAGGCGGGCCGCCACCAGCGCCATCTCGCGCGCGAGATAGCGGACATAGCGCGCACTGCGGCCGTGATCGCGCGTGATGATCTTGTTGCAGCCGCAGTAGTAGCAGATGTTCTCGCAGAACGGGATATGCAGGTAGAGCGACAGCGGCGCGCCGGCGCCCGCTGCGCGGCAGTCGTCCAGCGCGGCCAGGTACGCGTCTTCGCCGAAGCCCGCGTGGAAGCGATCGGCGGTCGGATAGGACGTGTAGCGCGGTCCGTTGACGTCGATGCGCTCGGCGAGCCCGCGGAAATCGGCGAGGTCGGCGCGGCGGATGACGGAATGCGCAGCGGCTGGGGGAGCGGTGTCGCGGGCGACTTCGGCAGCGGCTTCGCGAGCGAAATGGGGGACGGTCGTTACCATCGGGCGGCCTTCTGAGGAATCCGCTTCGATGCTAGCCAGACAGGCGCGCGCCGGACTTGACCGACATCAAGGGCCGGCGATTCGGCGTTCGCCCGGCGGCCCCCCGCTGCGCTTCAGCCGGCCGCGGCCTTGTTGCCGAGCAGCGCCTTCAGTCCCGCCAGCCGGTCCTTCGGGCTCATCGCCGGCGTCTCGTCCTTCGGCGCCGGCGCTTCCTCCAGCTTCATCTCGCCGATGAAGCGCGACGGCTGGCACGAGTAGGTGTCGCGCGCGCGCTTGCGCTTCTTGCACCAGCTGATATGCAGGCTGCGCTGCGCGCGCGTGATGCCGACATACATCAGGCGGCGCTCCTCCTCGATCTTCTCGTCGCTCAGGTCCTCGTCCTCGCGGCAATGCGGCAGGATGCCCTCCTCCACGCCGACCAGGAACACGTGCGGATATTCGAGGCCCTTGGACGCGTGCAGCGTCGACAGCCGCACTGCATCCGGATCTTCCTCGCGGCCCTCGAGCATGCTCATCAGCGCGACCGTCTGCGTCAGCTCCAGCAGGTTCTTGCCTTCGTCGCCGAAGCCGTCGGCGGTGTCGAAGCCCGTCGCCTCGCCGTCCGCGGCCTCCGGCTTGGTGCCCTTGCGCTTGAGCCAGTCGAGGAATTCCAGCGTATTGGTCCATTTGGCCTGGGCCTGGCGCTCGTCGAAGGTGTCGTACAGATAGGCTTCGTAGTGGATGCCTTCCATCAGGTCGTCGAGCACCTCGGTGGCCGGATCGCGCGCGGCACGGTCCGCCAGCCGCACCATCGCCTCGCAGAAGGTGCGCAGCGGCTCCAGCTGGCGGGGCTGCAGCTTGCCTTCGATGCCGCCCATCATCGCCGCCTCGAACAACGAGACCTTGGCCTGGCCGGCGAAGGTGCCCAGCACCTCCAGCGTGGTATTGCCAACCCCGCGCCGCGGCGTGGTGACCGCGCGGATAAAGGCGGGATCGTCGTCGGGATTGGCGATCAGCCGCAGATAGGCGCAGATGTCCTTGATCTCGGCCTTGTCGAAGAAGCTCTGCCCGCCTGACAGCACATACGGAATGCGCTCGCGGCGCAGGATCTGCTCGAACAGCCGCGCTTGGTGGTTGCCGCGATAGAGGATCGCGTAGTCGCGGAACTGCGCGCGCCGCTCGAACTTGTGCGCCGACAGCTTGAACACCACCGACTCGGCCTCGTGCTCCTCGTCGTTCATCGGCGTCACGGTAATCGGGTCCCCCATGCCGTGCTCGCTCCACAGCGTCTTGTCGAACAGCTTGGGGTTGTTGGCGATCACCGCATTAGCGGCCTGCAGGATGCGCACCGTGGAGCGATAGTTCTGCTCGAGCTTGATGACCTTCAGGTTCGGGAAGTCGGTCTGCAGCAGGCGCAGATTGTCCAGCGTGGCGCCGCGCCAGCCGTAGATCGCCTGGTCGTCGTCGCCGACCGCGGTGAAGGCGGGCGCACGCAGATGCGAGCCGCCGGCCAGCAGCTTCAGCAGCTGATACTGGCAGGCGTTGGTGTCCTGGTATTCGTCGACGAGGAAGTAGCGCAGCCGGTTCTGCCACTTGAGCCGCACGGTTTCGTCGCGTGCGAACAGCTCGGCGGGCAGCCGGATCAGGTCGTCGAAGTCGACCGCCTGGTACGCCGCCAGCGTGGCGACGTAGTTGCGGTAGATCAGCGCGGCCTGGTGCTGGTCGGCGTCGGCGGCCTCGGCGATCGCGGTCTCGGGATCGACCATGCCGTTCTTCCACAGCGAGATCGTGCTCTGCACGCTGCGGATCAGCTTCTTGTCGGTGGTCGCCAACTGCTCCTGGATCAGGCCGAAGCAGTCATCGGCGTCCATGATCGAGAACTGCGGCTTCAGGCCCAGGTGCTCGGCCTCGGCGCGCAGGATCTGCACGCCCAGCGAGTGGAAGGTGCAGACGGTCAGCTGGCGCAGCGGGATGCGCTTGCCGTCCCGGGTCTTGCCCTCCATCAGCTTGGCGATCCGCTCCTGCATTTCCTTGGCGGCCTTGTTGGTGAAGGTCACCGCGGCGATGTGGCGGGGCTCGAAGCCCTTGTCCTCGATCAGATGCGCGATCTTCTGCGTGATCACCCGGGTCTTGCCCGAGCCCGCGCCGGCGAGCACCAGGCAGGGCCCGTCCAGATAGCGGACGGCTTCGGATTGGGCGGCGTTCAGTCCGTGGGTCATCGGTCGGGGATCGGAAATCGGGTACAGCGGGAGGCGGCGCCGGCATAGCGAGGGATGCGGGCCGAGGGTGCGATCCGTGCGGGCCAACCGCCGAACTGTAGAAGCGCCGCGGAAGGGCCGAACGGGTCGAAGCGGGCGATGTTAACACGGCGGCCGGCGCTCGCCGCCGCCCCTGGACGGTCTCCTCGGCGGCGCCGCTCTCGCGTTGACAGCCGCCAAGCCTGCGGTTAGAGTCGCGCCATCCGTCCGGGAGAGCGCGCGACCTGCTTAGTGCAACGTGCTTTTCACTCGCGCCGCCGAAGGGGAATCACCCGAAAACTCTCAGGCACCATGGACCGGGCGGATCGGCATGCAGCATGCACACGATGTATGCCGAACTCTGGAGAGCGACACCCGCCATTCACCAATTGAATGATGAGCGTGTCCACCGAAGGGGCGCACAGCGTGGCCAGCCTGTCGCAAGGACAGCAAGGCCCGCCGTAATCTCTCAGGTATCGAGGACAGAGGGGGTCATCCGTCGCGACGGTTCAACCGAGCCGCGCGACGGATGACCCTTTTTTGTTTGGCGCGCCGCGCGCGCCGGACCGAACGATGCCACGCTCCGAGGAATCCATGACGCTCCAGGCCACCCCGCTCAACGCCATCCACCGCGCCCTCGGCGCCCGCATGGTCGATTTCGGCGGTTGGGACATGCCGGTCAACTACGGCTCCCAGATCGAGGAACACCATGCGGTGCGCAGCGATGCGGGCATGTTCGACGTTTCGCACATGTGCGTCGTCGACCTCGCCGGCCCCAATACCCGCGCCTTCCTGCGCGGGCTGCTCGCCAACAACGTCGACAAGCTGCAAACCCCCGGCAAGGCGCTGTACTCCTGCATGCTCGACCCGAACGGCGGCGTGATCGACGACCTGATCGTCTATTTCTTCGCCGAGGACCGCTTCCGCCTGGTCGTCAACGCCAGCACCGCGACCGGCGATATCGACTGGATCCGCCAGCGCAATGCCGACACCGGCGCCGGCGTGACCATTACTCCCCGTCGCACCGACAACGCCTCCGATCACGCCGCGCCGCTGGCCATCGTCGCCGTGCAGGGCCCGAACGCGCGCGCCAAGGTGTGGGCCGCGTTCCCGTCGACCCAGCCCAGCGAAGCGCTCAAGCCGTTCAACGCGATGGTCGTCGAAGACGCCGCGATCGGCGAAATCATGGTGGCCCGCACCGGCTACACCGGCGAGGACGGCTTCGAGCTGGTGGTGCCCGCCGACAACGTCGCCGCGGTCTGGGAAAAGCTGCATGCCGCCGGCGTGCGTCCCGCCGGGCTCGGCGCGCGCGACACGCTGCGGCTCGAAGCCGGCATGAACCTGTACGGCCAGGACATGGACATCCATACCTCGCCGCTCGACGCCGGCCTGGCCTGGACCGTCGATCTGCAGAGCGAGCGCGATTTCGTCGGCAAGGCCGCGCTGCTGGCCAACGGCCAGCGCCAGCAGTTCGCCGGCCTGATCCTGCGCGACAAGGGCGGTGTGCTGCGCGCGCACCAGACCGTGCTGACCGCCGCCGGCGAGGGCGAGATCACCTCTGGCACCTTCAGCCCCACCCTGTCCCAATCGATCGCCTTCGCGCGCCTGCCCAAGGATGTGGCGCTCGGCAGCGAAGTCCAGGTGCTGATCCGCGACCGCAAACTGACTGCGACTGTGGTTAAACTGCCGTTTGTGCGCAATGGCAAGGCACTCGTGAGCTGACGGCTCACTGCGGACATCGTCCACCCGGTCACGCTGCGCCCCGCGGCCCCTTTCATTCCGACGGCACGCGGCGGCGCGACACAAGAATCTGAAATTGGAGAATCTCGATGAATTTCCCCGCTGACCTGAAGTACACCGAGTCGCACGAATGGGTGCGCGTCGAAACCGACGGCACACTGACGATCGGCATCACCGATCACGCACAGGATGCGCTCGGCGACATCGTCTTCCTCGAGCTGCCCGAGGTCGGCAAGACGGTCGGCGCCGGTGACGCGCTGGCGGTCGTCGAATCGGTCAAGGCCGCGTCGGACATCTACGCGCCGGTGGCCGGCGAAGTGGTCGCCGTCAACGACGCCGTCAAGGATGCGCCCGAGAGCGTCAACGCCAACGCCTTCGATGCCTGGCTGTTCAAGATCAAGCCGGCCAACGGCGACGACGTCAACGGCCTGATGACGGCCGACGCCTACAAGGCCAGCGTCGGCGCCTGAGCCGGCGCCCCGCCCGCGGCGCCAGGGCATGGCTGACCACCATGTCCCGGCCCGCCTCTCCGAGTCACTTGCCATGAACGCTCCCCTGCCCATGAACGCCGCTCAATCCGCTCGCCCTTCGCTGGCCGAACTCGAAGCTCGCGACGCCTTCTCCCACCGCCATATCGGTCCCGACGCCGCCGAACAGCAGCACATGCTGAAGGTGCTGGGCTACGACAGCCGCGCCGCGCTGATGGACGCCATCATCCCGGCCGCGATCCGCCGCCGCGACGGCATGCCGCTGGGCGAATTCACCGAGCCGCTGAGCGAGGAAGCCGCGCTGGCCAAGCTGCGCGGCATCGCCGGCAAGAACAAGGTGTTCAAGAGCTTCATCGGCCAGGGCTACTACAACACGCTGACGCCGGGCGTGATCCTGCGCAATATCTTCGAGAACCCGGCCTGGTACACCGCCTACACGCCGTACCAGCCCGAGATCTCGCAGGGCCGCCTGGAGGCGATGCTGAACTTCCAGCAGATGATCACCGACCTGACCGGCCTCGATATCGCCAACGCGTCGATGCTCGACGAAGGCACCGCCGCGGCCGAGGCGATGACGCTGCTGCAGCGCGTGAACAAGCACGCGTCCAATACGTTCTACGTGGCCGACGACGTGCTGCCGCAGACCATCGAAGTGGTGCGTACGCGCGCGCTGCCGCTTGGTATCGAGGTCAAGGTCGGCCCCGCCGCCGACGCGGCGCAGGCGCACGCGTTCGGCGTGCTGCTGCAATACCCGGGCGTCAACGGCGACGTGGCGGACTACCGCGCGATCGCCGATGCGGTGCACGCGGCCGGCGGCCTGGTGGTCGCCGCCGCCGACCTGCTGGCGCTGACGCTCTTGAGCGCGCCGGGCGAATGGGGCGCCGACGTGGCGGTCGGCAATTCGCAGCGCTTCGGTGTGCCGCTGGGCTTCGGCGGCCCGCATGCCGGCTATATGGCCGTCAAGGACGCCTACAAGCGTTCGATGCCGGGCCGCCTGGTCGGCGTCACCGTCGACGCGCAGGGCAACAAGGCCTACCGGCTCGCGCTGCAGACGCGCGAGCAGCATATCCGCCGCGAAAAGGCGACCTCGAACATCTGTACCGCGCAGGTGCTGCTGGCGGTCATGGCGTCGATGTACGCGGTCTACCACGGGCCGCAGGGCCTGAAGCGGATCGCGCAGCGCGTGCATCGGCTGACCGCGACGCTGGCCGGCGGCCTGCAGGCGCTGGGCTACGCCCGCACCAACCAGACCTTCTTCGACACGCTGACGATCGAGACCGGTGCCGCCACCGAGGCGATCCACGCCGCGGCCGCCGCGCGCCAGATCAATCTGCGCCGCGCCGGCGCCACGCACGTCGGCATCTCGCTGGACGAGACCACGACCCGCGACGATGTGGTCGCGCTGTGGGAGATCTTCGCGCAGGGCAAGCCGGTGCCGGCCTTCGACGCACTGGAAGCCGCGGCCGATGATGGCTATCCGGCGGCGCTGTCGCGCCAGAGCGCCTATCTGACCCATCCGGTCTTCAACACGCACCACGCCGAGCACGAGATGCTGCGCTATCTGCGCATGCTGGCCGACAAGGATCTGGCGCTCGACCGCACGATGATCCCGCTGGGCTCCTGCACGATGAAGCTCAACGCGACCAGCGAGATGATTCCGGTCACCTGGCCGGAGTTCTCGAGCATCCATCCGTTTGCGCCGGACGACCAGACCGTCGGCTACCGCGAGATGATCGCCCAGCTCGAGGCGATGCTGTGCGCGGCCACCGGCTATGCCGCCGTCAGCCTGCAGCCGAACGCCGGCTCGCAGGGCGAATACGCGGGCCTGCAGATCATCCACGCCTACCATGCGAGCCGCGGCGAGAGCCACCGCAATATCTGCCTGATCCCGTCGTCGGCGCACGGCACCAATCCGGCCTCCGCGCAGATGGCCGGCATGCAGGTGGTGGTCGTGGCCTGCGACGAGGACGGCAACGTCGACCTGGCCGATCTGGAGAAGAAGGCCGCGCAGCACAGCAAGAACCTGGCCGCGATCATGATCACCTACCCGTCCACGCACGGCGTGTTCGAGGAAGGCGTGCAGCGCATCTGCGAGATCGTCCACAGCCATGGCGGCCAGGTCTACGTCGACGGCGCGAACATGAACGCGATGGTCGGCACCGCGGCGCCGGGGCAGTTCGGCGGCGACGTGTCGCACCTGAACCTGCACAAGACCTTCTGCATTCCGCACGGCGGCGGCGGCCCGGGCGTCGGTCCGGTCGCGGTCGGCGCGCATCTGGCGCCGTTCCTGCCCAACCACGCCAGCAGCGGTTATCGCCGCGCGGAAGACGGCATCGGCGCGATCTCGGCCGCGCCCTACGGCTCGGCCAGCATCCTGCCGATCTCGTGGATGTATATCGCGATGATGGGCGCGCGCGGACTGACCGCCGCCACCGAGAACGCGATCCTGGCGGCCAACTATGTCGCCAAGCGGCTGTCGGACTACTACCCGGTGCTGTACACCGGCGGCAACGGCCATATCGCGCACGAGTGCATTCTCGACCTGCGCCCGATCCAGAAGGCGACCGGCATCAGCAACGAGGATGTCGCCAAGCGGCTGATGGACTATGGCTTCCATGCGCCGACGATGAGCTTCCCGGTCCCGGGCACGCTGATGATCGAGCCGACCGAGAGCGAGGCGCTGCACGAGCTGGACCGCTTCATCGACGCGATGATCGCAATCCGCAAGGAAATCGCGCGCGTCGAGGACGGCAGCTTCGACCGCGAGGACAACCCGCTGAAGAACGCGCCTCACACCGCGGCGGTCATCACCGCCAACGAGTGGAACCACAAGTACACGCGTGAGGAAGCCGCCTATCCGGTCGCCTCGCTGCGGACGCAGAAGTACTGGCCGCCGGTCGGCCGGGCCGACAACGTCTACGGCGATCGCAACCTGTTCTGCTCCTGCGTGCCGATGAGCGCGTACGAGGAGTAAGCGGGCACGCTTCCTGCAGCAGCAGGCACGGCGATGCCATCGCCGCCCGGACGCAGTCCGGCGTCCAGGAGGATTCAGGCCCCCGGCGCTTGCGCCGGGGCCGTCATCGTCAAGGAGGACTGTCGATGTGGGAACTGAACGCGCCGTGGTGGGAATTCGTTGTCCGGGGTCTGATCATCTATTTCGCCCTGCTGGTGCTGATGCGGCTGGGCGGCAAGCGCCAGATCGGCCAGATGACACCGTTCGATCTGGTACTGCTGCTGATCCTGTCCGAAGGCGTGCAGAACGCCATGGTCGGCGACGACAAATCGGTATCGGGCGGGCTGATCCTGGCCGTCACGCTGATCGGCGGCAACTTGCTGGTCAGCTGGCTCAGCTGGCGCAGTCGCGGCATCGAATATGCGGTCGAGGGCAAGCCGCAATTGCTGATCCGGGACGGCAAGGTGTTCCAGGACGTCATGAAAGGGGCGCGCATCACCAGCGACGACCTGATGAAGGTTTTGCGACGCGAAAACTGCAATAGCATCGACGACGTGCATGTGGCCATCCTCGAGAACGACGGTGCCATCAGCGTACTAAAGCACAAGGACCGGCCGGAAAAGCCGCCCGGCCCCGGCGTGTCGCTGTGGCAGCGGCCGGAGGACGACAAGCCGGTGTAGGGGCCCGGGACAGGCCTGCGGGACCGCCGCCGGTCGGTTGATCGGTCGGTCCCCAACCGGTGGTGAAAGGAGAGTCAATTGGCTGTCAGCGTTTTCGACCTGTTCAAGGTCGGCATCGGACCATCGAGCTCGCATACGGTGGGACCGATGCGTGCGGCCGGCATGTTTGCGCATGCGCTGGAGCGCGACGGCCTGCTGCCGCGAGTAGCCAGCGTGCGGGTCGAACTGTACGGCTCGCTCGGCGCAACCGGCAAGGGGCACGGCACCGACAAGGGCGTGATCCTCGGCCTGCTCGGCGAGGCGCCGGACACCATCGATCCCGACACCATCGAGGCCAGGCTGGCTGCGCTGCGCGCTTCGCGCACGCTGGACCTGCTCGGCAAGCATCCGATCCCCTTCGTCGAGAAGGAACACATCGCGTTCTACCGGCGCGAAGCACTGGCCGAGCATCCGAATGGCATGAAATTCCATGCCTTCGATGCCGCCGGCGCGACGCTGCGCGAGGGCCGCTATCTGTCGGTCGGCGGCGGCTTCGTCGTCAGCGCCGGCGCCGCCAACACGCAGGTGCTCGAAGCGGACCGGCAACTGCCGCACCCCTTCCGCAGCGGCCGCGCGATGCTCGACATGGCGAGCAGCACCGGCAAGTCGATCGCGCAGCTGATGCTGGAGAACGAATGCACGTGGCGCAGCGAAGCCGACGTGCGCGCGGGCCTGCTGCATATCTGGCAGGTGATGCAGGCCTGCGTCGCGCGCGGCTGCCGCACCGATGGCGAGCTACCCGGTCCGTTCAAGGTCAAGCGGCGTGCGCCCGAGCTGTACCGCAATCTGACCGAGCGCGCCGAACGGACGCTGTCGGACCCGCTGTCGGTGATGGACTGGGTCAATCTCTATGCAATGGCGGTCAACGAGGAAAACGCAGCCGGCGGCCGCGTGGTGACTGCGCCGACCAACGGCGCGGCGGGCATCATCCCGGCCGTACTGCATTACTACGACCGCTTCGTACCCGGTGCGAACGAGCGCGGCGTGATCGACTTCCTGCTGACGGCCGGCGCGATCGGACTGCTGTACAAGCTGAACGCGTCGATCTCCGGGGCCGAAGTCGGCTGCCAAGGCGAGGTCGGGGTGGCGTGTTCGATGGCGGCCGGCGCGCTGGCGGCGGTGCTTGGCGGCACGCCGGAACAGGTCGAGAATGCCGCGGAGATCGGCATGGAACACAACCTCGGCCTGACCTGTGATCCGGTCGGCGGGCTGGTGCAGATTCCCTGCATCGAGCGCAATGCGATGGCCTCGGTCAAGGCCGTCAATGCGGCACGCATGGCGCTGCGCGGCGACGGCAATCACTATGTCTCGCTCGATTCGGTGATCAAGACCATGCGCGAAACCGGCGCCGACATGAAGACCAAATACAAGGAAACGGCGCGCGGCGGGCTCGCGGTCAATATCGTCGAGTGCTGACGTGGGTCTGCTGTTCGAACACTAAAGTAGCACGCACTTTTGTGGAATCCCGCGTCCCCGCGGCGCGGCATTCTCCAGGCACCGCAACTGCGATGCGTGAGCCCAGACTCGACAATCTGGTCGCCGCCGTGTTCCGCTTCGAGAACGCGACCAGCGAGGAAACGTTGCTCGATACGGTCCGCTGGCTCAGGCGGCGCGTCGCCGACAACCCGGTCCTGTCGAACACTTTCGTACGCTGGCTGAAGGATGTAGGCTCACCGCATCGCCATGCCGGTCTGGATTTCACGAATGTACACAACCTGATGGAGGCTGAAATGTCGCTGTCGACGAATATCGCACGGTGGAAGGCCAACTACAGACTGGAAGGCCTGCAAGAAGGCCGACTGGAAGGCCTGCAGGAGGGCCGGCAGGAAGGTCTACAGCAAGGCCAGGCCATGATGCTGCGAAACATGCTTGCCAAACGGTTCGGCCCTCTGCCGGCCGAGCTGGAAACACGATTGAACGGCGCCTCGGCCGAACAATTGCAAGCGTGGGGAGAAAGGTTGCTCAGCGCCCAACACCTCGCCGACGTATTCGAAGCCTGAACCCTGGCGACCGATTGTCAGTATTCCCGCAGATGCAAACCTTCCATCAACTGTTCGACCCCGAGTCCTGCACCTACACGTATTTGCTGATCGACGCCGCGACGCGCGATGCCGTGCTGATCGATCCGGTCGACCGTCAGCTCGAGCGCGATCTGGCGCTGGTGCAGCAGACCGGGGTACGCCTGGCCTGGGTCATCGAAACCCACGCGCACGCGGACCACATCACCTCGGCAGGACATGTCGCACAACGTACCGGCGCGCATACCGCCGCGCCGTCGGGCTGCGAGATCCGGCCGGCGCTGAAGCAGTTGATCGACGGCGACACCATCGCGTTCGGCACGCAGGCGCTGCGCGCGATCCATACCCCGGGCCATACGGCCGGCAGCATGAGCTATCTGTGGGAAGAGCCGCAGCCGGACGGCGGTGTGGTGCGTCGCGTCTTTACCGGCGATGCGTTGTTGATCGATGGCTGCGGGCGCACGGACTTTCAGTCGGGCGACGCCGGCACGCTGTACGACAGTCTGACGCACAAGCTGTTTGCGCTGCCCGACGACACGCTCGTGTATCCGGCTCATGACTACAAGGGCCGCACCCATTCGACAATCGGGCACGAGCGGGCCACCAATAGCCGGCTGTGCGGCCGCACGCGTGAAGAATTCATCGAGATGATGAAAGGGCTGAACCTGCCGCCACCGAAGCTGCTGGCGGTCGCCGTGCCGGCCAATCAGCGGCTCGGCCTCGGCGACGGCGACAACATCCCGCACGGGGTCTGATCGCCGCGCCGGTCAAGGCCGGGCCCAGCGGCGCGGCGCGAGGACTGTCTCAGCCGGCCCAGCGGTCGCAGCTCTGCCGCACCGCCTCGCGCAGGCTGCGCGTATCGGCATCGACCTGCCGCGCCCACTCGGCGTCGCCACGGCGGCTGGCGGCCAGCATGCGGATATTGGCCAGCGCCTCCAGCGATCCGAGCGCTTCGGCATGCGGCACCAGCACGTCGCAGATCGACAGGATATGGTCGGCGATCGGCATCCGCGTCAGTTCGTTCGGATGCACGTACTCGCCGTCGAGCCCGAAGCGGCAGGCCTGGAAGCGATTGAAGGTATAGACCAGGTAGTCGTCCTCCTGGGGCACGAACGGCCGCGACAGCAGCAGATAACGCGCCAGCGCCTGGATATAGGCCGCGATATCGCAGGCGCGCGCAACAGTCAGCGGCGTGTCCATGACGCGGACTTCGATGGTGCCGAACTCCGGCTTGGGACGGATATCCCAGTAGAAGTCCTTCATGCTCTCGATCACGCCCGTCTTGCGCATCTTCTCGAAGTACGCGGTGAAGGCGTCCCAGGTCAGCATGAACGGCGCGCGGCCGCTCATCGGGAAGGCCGCGACCGAATTCAGCCGCGCGGAAGCGAAGCCGGTATCGACGCCCTGCACATACGGCGACGACGCGGCAAGCGCAATGAAATGCGGTACGTAGCGGCCAATTGCGTGCAGCAGGAACAGCGAATCGTCGGCGGTCGGGCAACCGATATGCACATGCTGGCCGAACACCGTGAATTGCTTGGCCAGGTAGCCGTACAGCTCGGAGATGTACTGGTAGCGCGGCGAGTCGGAGATCGTCCGATCGGCCCACTGCTGGAACGGATGCGTGCCGCCGCCGCAGATGCCCAGATTCAGCGAATGCGAGGCCTCGACCATCAGGTCGCGCATCGTCGTCAGCTCGGACAGCGCCTGCGCGTAGTCGTGGCAGATTCCGGTGCTGATCTCGATCATCGATGGACTGATCTCCGGCTTGATATCGCCGGCATGCTGGGCGCCCTTCAGCAACCTCAGCAGGTCGGGCGCGAACGGTGCCAGATCGTAGTCATGGCGATTGACCAGCTGCATTTCCAGCTCGACGCCGAAGGTCAGCGCCTCGGATTGCTTGAACGGTTCGAGTGACATCAGCGCCCTCCTCCATTGCCTCTGACCTCGCCGGCATAGCGAAGTGCCCATGCGGCCAGCACCGGCGCCGCGATCTGCTCGATCGCCAGCGCGCACAGCACGATCGCGTTGAGCATTTCCCCGGTTTCAGGATAGAGCCGCGCCACATCGCTCATCAACAGGTAAGCCAGACCCGACATCGGCCCCAGCGCCACGCCGAGTGCCACGCACTGTCTGAGGCTCAGGCCCGAGAACGAACCCAGCGACACCACGCCGCCCAGCTTGGCCAGATGCCGCAGCAGCACCAGCACGATCGCGGCGACCCCGGCGATGGACCAGTCGCGCACGGTCACCGGCAAGCCAAGCGACACCACCATCACGATGATCAGCAGCGTACCGGCGCTGCCAAAATGCGCGGGCCACACGCGCGGCTGATTGTCCTGATGCTTGAACACGACGCCGGCCAGCAGCAGCGTCAGCGGCATCGACAGCTTCAGCAGCCGCGTCAGCGCCAGCGTGAACAGCACGATGCCGACCAGCACCAGAAAGCTGTATTGATCGTCGGCCGGCATCCGCGCATAGACTGCCTGGCTCAGCTTGCCGACCAGCCACGCCAGCAGGCAGGAACCGACCAGCAGATACAGCGGATGCAGCAGCGCGGCGCCGAGATTGCCGTATTCCGAGTGCAGCCAGCCGGTCGCCAGCTGCACGATCACGGCCGCATACATGCTGTTGAGCGCGGTCATCGCCATCAGCCGTTCGGTGACCTGGCCTTCCGCGCGCAACTCGTTCTTCAACTGCAGCACGATCGACGGCGACGTGCTGACCGCGATGCCGCCCGCGAGGATCGCGACGGTCGGGCTTACGCCGATCCATTGCAGCACCGCGGTGACCAGGCCCCAGGTCAGCAGGGACTCGGAGGCGCTGGTAAACAGCAGCCAGCGATTGGCGCGCAGCCAGACCAGCGACAGCCGATGCCCAAGCTCGAACAGCGCGAGCGCCAGCGCCATGTCGATCAGGATGCGGGTCTGCGCGATCATCGTCTGGTCGACGATGGGCCGCCCCAGCGTGCCGGCCAACAGACCGGTGGCGGCATAACCGACGATACGCGGCAATCTCAGATACATCCGGCACACTTCGCCGGCAAGGCCCGCGCCTACCAGCGCGAGGCCGACCCAGAACAGCCCGCTGGGAGCGAGCGGCCAGGTCGGAAATAGTTGGCTCAATCCATTCATGGGTGACATCCTAACGGAAGGGCCTTTGAACCCGTGTCCGGGTTTGTCCGACAAGGCACGAGTTTTGCTGAGGTTTCTGCCAACGTTCTTTCGGATCGCTTCTCCGCTGACCTCACCGCCTGCAGGTCCGGCTTACACGCCCCAGATTTTCCAGGCGGGCCGTGTCGCCTTCAGTGCGTTTTCGACCTTCGCGTACAACGCGCGCGTGCGTCCCTGCGCGGCGCCGCGCGCGCGGGCCTGCAGGAACAGCGCGCGGGCCTCCTCGCGCCGGGCCAGGCCCAGCGCGGCCTGCGCGGCGTGCAGATGCACGTCGGCGTCCCAGTCGTCGCGCACCGCGAAGGCGGCATGGAAGTCGGTCAACGCCTGCGCGTACTGCTCGGCGTCGAGCCGGATCAGCCCGCGCTGCAGGCGTGCCGCGGCCTGGTCCTCGGCATCGCCGTCGGTCAGCGCGATGGCGCGCTCGAACAGCGGCAAGGCGCGTTCGTTGTCGGCCAGTCCCCGCCAGATGCGGCCGAATGCGTCGTAGACCCAGGCATCCTCGATGGCCACCGCGCGCGCCTGCAAGGCCTCGATCTCGTCCAGTGCCAGCGCGCGCTCGCGCGCTTCCATCGAGCCGGCCGAGTTCGCCAGCAGCGTGGCGAAATGCGTGCGCGCATGCGCCATCGACAGCGCGGCCTCGCTGCGCTCCTCGACCGGCAGCGCGTCCAGCCGCGCTTCCATATGCGCGATTGCGGCACGCGCCGCGGCGATCGCGTCGTTGCCGCCGATCGCCTTCCAGGCATGGATCAGCCGGCTGAACACCCAGGTCACGTGGCCCGCATGGCGATCCAGCGGATAGCGGTTCAGTACCTCGCCGGCAACTTCAACGACGCGCTGATGGCGCCCGGCCGCATCGTGGCAGGCCAGCAGATCGAGCCAGTGCTCGATGAAATCGCTGGCCGCGATGCCCTTCTCGTGCAACGCGATGCGTTCGTCGCGCTGCGCCGGATCGTCCAGGTCGAGGCGGCGCGCCAGGCGGTCGCACAGCAGCGAATAGATATGCGGATCGGCGTCGTCGTAACCGCCCTCGCCGGTGGCGAAATACTGTTCGAAGCGGGCCAGGCCCATCTGCCACGCGCGCAGCAGCTGCGGCCGCAACGTGTCCGCCGCAGCGGGTACGCGCTCGATGAAGTCCGCCAGCGCGAGACCGGCAAGGTAATAGCCATGCGCGTCGGTGGCCGCCTCGGTCAAAGCGAAATCGCGCCAGGGCTCGGCCTCGCCGCCCTGATGGCGCCACTCGAGTTCGCGTACCTGCGCCTTCGGGTCCGGCACCTGGCGCTGGTAGACCGCCAGATCCTCACGCGCGCCGGCCAGATCTCCGGACCGCAGACGCAGCGGCGCCAGGATGCGTCGCGCATGCGGGTGATCCGGCTCTTCGGCCAGCACCATCTGCGCCTGCTGCGCGGCCAGCGCGTCGCCCTGCTCCTCGCTCATCTCCAGCAGATCGGCATTGTCCAGGCCGATGCGGGCCAGGCACAGCCGCAGCATCGGCTCGGCACGCCGGCCCTCGGCCTCGGCGCCCTGCACGTGGTCGGCCGCCAGCGCCAGGATGTCGTGCGCGCCCAGATCTGGCGCGCGATACAGCAGGTCGTACCAATAGCGGCCGGCCTCGGCGAACTGGCCCAGCCGGTAATGCGCGAGTCCCGCATGCAACTGCGCGCTCCATTCGCCGGTCGCCAGCCCATTACGCCGCGCTGCTTCCTCCAGCCAGGGCAGCGCCTCGGCAAAGCGCTGCTGGTTCATCAGCAGCATGCCGTAGCGATGCGCGAGCACACCGCGCGAGGCCCAGCGGTGCGCCGGCTGCAGCGGCAGCTCGGGCAGCCGGGCCAGTGCCGCGTCGAGCGCGGCCAGCGCCTGCTCGGGCTCGCCCTTGTCGAACAGCAGCCGGGCGCGCAGCGCCTCGTAATCGACGACCTCGGGCCGCTGGCGCGCCAACGCGTCGATCACCGCCAGCGCTTCGTCGTAGCGCTCCTGCGTGGCGAGCTCGATGGCGTGGTCGTAGCTGACTGGCTGCGCGGACACGGGTACTCCTTCAGGGTGATGGGCAAAGAGAGACAACTGGGATAGCGAGGAAACGGCAAGACCGCGATTATGCGCCACCGGCGAGGCAAGGCCGCGGAAGCGCGCGGAAGAGCCCTGGGCGAACACGGCGCCCAAAGAAAACGCCACCGGAAGGTGGCGTGAGTCTGCTGAGGGTTCCGGGACGATCCGGGGCAATCCGATCGTCCCCGCAGACGGGGACCCAAGGCTTATCGAAGACGCTGGGTTCCCGCCCGGGCGGGCGCGACGCGACGTGGGGCGCCGCGGGAACGAGGCTTACTTGCCGCCCAGCGTTTCCAGCACGGTCCACTTGCCACCGACGACCTTGTAGACGGTGATGCCGCCGTCCTTCAGGTCGCCGCGCGCGTCGTAGGCCAAGGTCTTGGTGGTGACGCCCGGCATGTTGGTCGCCGCCAGCACCGGCAGATAGCGCGCCGGATCGGCAGAGCCGGCCTTGATCATCGCGGTCATCAGCGCGGTGGCGCCGTCGTAGGCGTACGGCGAGTAGGTCTGCACCTTGCTGCCGAAGCGCTTCTCGTAGGCCTGCGCATACTTGGCACCGCCCGGCATCTGCTCCAGCGGCAGGCCGGCCAGCGACACCACCGTGCCTTCGGCGGCCGGACCGGCCAGCTTCAGGAAGTTGTCGGTCTTGGACATCTCGCCCGACACCAGCGGTGCCTTCAGACCCAGTTCCTTGATCTGCTTGGCCATCGGCGCGGACTGCGTCTCGGCGCCGCCGAAGAAGATGATGTCCGGGTTGCTGCGCTTGATGTTGGTCAGCACGGCCTTGAAGTCCACCGCCTTGTCGTTGGTGTACTCGCGGCGCACGATCTTGCCGCCGGCGGCCTTGGCGGCCTTCTCGAACTCGTCGGCCAGGCCCTGGCCGTACGCGGTACGGTCATCGACGATGGCGATGTTCCTGGCGCCGAGCTTCTTGACCACGAAGTTGCCGATCACCGAACCCTGCTGGGTGTCCGAGGTCATCATGCGGAAGGTGGTCTTGAAGCCCTGGCGGGTGTATTCCGGCGCGGTCGCCATCGCGATCTGCGCGATGCCGGCGCGGTTGTAGACCATCGATGCCGGGATGCTGGTGCCGGAGTTGAAATGGCCCAGCATGCCCTGGATGCCGTTGTCGACCAGCTTCTGCGCGACCACCGAACCGGTCTTCGGATCGGCCTGGTCGTCCTCGGACAGCAGCACGAACTTGACTTCCTTGCCGCCGATCTTCGGCTTGGTGGCGTTCATCTGCTCGATCGCCAGCACCACGCCGTTCTGCATGTCCTTGCCGTACTGCGCCTGGCCGCCGGTCATCGGCGCGGCAAAGCCGAGCTTGATCTCCTGCGCCTGCGCGAACGCGGCGGACGCCGCGGTCAGGCCGGCGATCGTCAGTGCGACGGTCAGCGCCGTCTTGTGGAAGGTCGTGTTCATCCGTTCTCCTTGGGTAGCCTGTAGGCCGGTTCACTGCACTGTTGGAAGCGTTCGGCCCACCCCTGCGGACCACGCCTTCTTTGGTGGCACAGCGAGGGCGGGATCGCCGCCGCACCTGCGCCTGTCTGGCGCCCAACCCGGGCGTCGGACCGATACGTCCGACCGGGTCGGGCGGTCAGTCGTTGCGGTCAGCCGATCGTCATCAGGCTCGCGTTGCCGCCGGCCGCCGCGGTATTGACCGACAGCGAGCGCTCCATCAGCAGACGCTCCAGCGCGATGCCGGTGTCGCCATGGCCCAGCCCCTGCACGCCGACGATCGGTCCGGGCCGCTGCGCGACCTGTTCGCATACCGCGCGCAGCTGATCCGAATCGCCGTGATGCAGCACCGCATCGAAGGCCACGTCGGCCGCGGTCCAGTCGGCAACCACGCGGACGCGCGATTGTACTGCCTTCGGCAGGCGCGCATACAGCGTGCGCGCGGGTTCGACGTCCTGCCACAACACGCCGGCGCCGACCGCCAGCACCGCGGCCAGTTGCGTGGCCAGATCCGCCTCGTTCGGCGCCAGGCACAGCACGGTGTCGCGCGGCAGCAGCGTGTAGGTATTGCGCTCGCCGGTCGGGCCCGGCAGCGTCACCGTCATGCCGGAGGTCGAGGCGGCGGCAAAGCGTTCGCACTGCTGCGCCAGCTCCGGCATGGCGGCAGCCGTCGCCGCCCACTGGCGATAGGCGTCGAAGGCGGCCTGGGCCTCGGGCCGCAGGACCGCGCGCGGCTCCGCGGCCGGCGCGTCGGCTGCCGCGGCGGGACGGGCGGCGGCAAGGGCGACGGCAACGAATGCGTCCTGCGGGCAGGTCGACAGCAGGCGGTGCAGATAGAGCGGACCGCCGGCCTTCGGACCGGTGCCCGACAGGCCCTCGCCGCCGAACGGCTGCACGCCGACCACTGCGCCGACGATATTGCGGTTGACGTAGAGGTTGCCGACATGGGCGCGAGCGACGATGTGTTCGATCGTTTCGTCGATGCGGGTGTGCACGCCCATGGTCAGACCGTAGCCGGTGGCATTGATCTGGTCGAGCAGCGCGTCCAGGCGCGCCCGCTGGTAGCGCACCACGTGCAGCACCGGGCCGAACACCTCGCGCTGCAGCTCGCCGATGTGGTTCAGCTCGATCAGCGTCGGCGGCACGAAGGTGCCATGGCGGCAGGCGGCCGACATCGCCGCGTTCGGATCGGCCTGATGGACGCGGCGGCCCTTGGCCCGCATCGCCTCGATATGCTTGACGATGCCGGCGCGCGCCTCCTCGTCGATCACCGGGCCGACATCGGTCGACAGACGGTCCGGGTTGGCCATCGTCAGTTCGGCCATCGCGCCCTTGAGCATCTCCAGCACGCGGTCTGCGACATCGTCCTGCAGACACAGCACGCGCAGCGCGGAGCAGCGCTGGCCGGCCGAATCGAACGCTGAGGTCACGACATCGGCGACCACCTGTTCGGCCAGCGCCGACGAGTCGACGATCATCCCGTTCTGGCCGCCGGTCTCGGCAATCAGCGGCACCGGGCGGCCGGCGGCATCGAGGCGGCCGGCAAGGTTGCGCTGCAGCAGCCGCGCGACCTCGGTCGAGCCGGTGAACATCACGCCCTTGACGCGCGCATCCCCGACCAGCGCCGCGCCGACTGTCTCGCCGCGGCCCGGCAGCAACTGCACGGCGCCGGCCGGCACGCCGGCCTCGCGCAGCAGGCGTACCGCCTGCGCCGCGATCAGCGGAGTCTGTTCGGCCGGCTTGGCCAGCACCGTGTTGCCGGCAGCCAGCGCCGCGGCAACCTGGCCGGTGAAGATCGCCAGCGGGAAGTTCCATGGGCTGATGCAGACCACCGGTCCCAGCGGGCGGTGCGTGTCGTTCGAGAAATGCTCGCGCACCTGCACTGCGTAGTAGCGCAGGAAGTCGACCGCCTCGCGTACTTCCGCGATCGCGTTCGAGAACGTCTTGCCGGCCTCGCGCATGATCACGCCCATCAGCGCCTGCATCTGCGCTTCCATCAGATCGGCGGCGCGCTCCAGCGCGGCCGCGCGGACCTCGGGCGGCGTGGCCTGCCAGATCGGCGCGGCGTTGACCGCGGCCTGCAGCGCGGCCTCGACATCGGCCGCGCTGGCCTCGGTGACCTGGCCGACCACATCGCGATGGTCCGAAGGATTGAGCACCGGCGCGGTTTCGCCGCCGCCGACGCCATCGACGCCGCTGACACCCAGCATCGGCTCGGCGCTCAGGCGCTCGGTCGCGCCATGCAGCAGCGCCGACGACAGCGAGGCCAGGCGATGCTCGTTCGACAGATCGAGGCCCGCCGAATTGGCGCGCGCCTTGCCGTACAGGCTGCGCGGCATCGGAATGCGCGGATGCGGCAGGCCCAGCGTGCCCTCCTCCTTGTGCATCCGTTCGACCTGCGCGACCGGATCGGCCACCAGTTCGTCCAGCGAGACGGAGTCGTCGGCGATGCGGTTGACGAAGGACGTATTGGCGCCGTTCTCCAGCAGGCGCCGCACCAGGTAGGCCAGCAGCGTCTCGTGCGTGCCGACCGGCGCGTAGATCCGGCACGGCCGGTTCAGCTTGCCCTCGGCGACCGGGCCGACCACCTGGTCGTACAGCGGCTCGCCCATGCCGTGCAGGCACTGGAATTCGTACTGGCCGGGGTAGTAGCTATGGCCGGCGATCTGGTAGATCGCGGCCAGCGTGTGCGCGTTGTGGGTGGCGAACTGCGGATAGATCGCGTCGGGCACCGACAGCAGCTTGCGCGCGCACGCGAGGTACGACACGTCGGTGTAGACCTTGCGCGTGTAGACCGGATAGCCCTCCAGGCCGTCGACCTGGGCGCGCTTGATCTCGCTGTCCCAGTAGGCGCCCTTGACCAGCCGGATCATCAGGCGATGACGGCTGCGGCGCGCCAGATCGATCAGATAGTCGATCACGAAGGGACAGCGCTTCTGGTAGCCCTGCACGACGAAGCCGATGCCGTTCCAGCCGGCCAGCTCGGGCTCGAAGCAGAGCCGTTCCAGCAGGTCCAGCGAGATCTCCAGCCGGTCGGCTTCCTCGGCGTCGATATTGATGCCGATGTCGTACTGGCGGGCCAGCAGCGTCAACGACTTGAGCCGCCCGTACAGCTCGCCGAGCACGCGCTCGTGCTGGGCGCGGCTGTAGCGCGGATGCAGGGCCGACAGCTTGATCGAGATGCCCGGGCCCTCGTAGATGCCGCGGCCGCGCGACGCCTGGCCGATCGCGTGGATGGCCTGCTCGTAGGAAGCCAGGTAGCGCTGCGCGTCGGCCTCGGTCATCGCCGCCTCGCCCAGCATGTCGTACGAATAGCGGAAGCCCTGGGCCTCGTACTTGCGCGCGTTGGCCAGCGCTTCCGAAATGGTCTCGCCGGTGACGAACTGCTCGCCCATCAGCCGCATCGCCATGTCGACGCCCTTGCGGATCAGCGGCTCGCCGCCCTTGCCGATGATGCGGGTCAGTGCGCGGGTCAGGCCCGCCTCGTTGTGGGTCGACACCAGCTTGCCGGTCACCAGCAGGCCCCAGGTCGCGGCGTTGACGAACAGCGACGGGCTCTGGCCCAGGTGCGACTGCCAGTTGGCGCCGCTGATCTTGTCGCGGATCAGCGCGTCGCGCGTGGCCTTGTCGGGAATGCGCAGCAGCGCCTCGGCCAGGCACATCAGCGCCACGCCTTCCTGCGACGACAGCGAGAATTCCTGGATCAACCCCTGCACCAGTCCTTCGCGGCCGCTGCCGACCTTCTGCTGGCGCAGATTCAGGGCCAGCTTCCTGGCCATTGCCAGCGCGGCGTCGGCCTGCTGCTGCGGCAAGCGGGCCTGCTCGAGCAGCACCGGCACGCAGTCGGTCTCGGGCCGGCGGTAGGCGGAGGTGATGGCGGCGCGCAGCACCGACTGGGGCTGGATGCTTTGGGCGAATTCGAGGAATGGCTGCGGCGCGCCCTCGCCGGCGACCGCCTCCAGCGTGTCGGCGCCATCGTTCTCGGGCTGGCCACTGCCGTTGATCTCGTGCGGCGCCTGTCCGCGCTCGATCTGCTCGAGGTAGGAGAAGATCGCCTGCTTGATCAGCCAGTGCGGCGTCCGATCGATCGACTGGGCGACGCGCTTCAGGCGGTCGCGGGAGGCGTCGTCGAGCTTGACGCCGAGGGTGGTGGTGGCCATGCGAGGAGATCTCCGAGGGACGCGCTTGCCGCCCTCGGTGCCCGGCCAGCGTCATGCGGGCCGGAATGGTCGGTGCGGAAGTCGCGTGATGTGACGCAAACTGGAGCGATCATAACCTCGAAGAAAGCTAGGGTGCAACCTGGTATCACCCATTAGTGCAACCACGTCGGATGTGCCGATGTCTTGCGGTTGCACCATGAATCCGGCCGGTCCGGATGTCCGGGCCTTCCAGGACCCTGCCTCAGATCCGCAGCGGGTCGATCTCCAACTGCCAGCGCACCCCTTTGACGGTGGCCCCAACCTCGCCGAAAGTTTGCGTCCACTCTCCGACAAAGCGTTGCAGCGCCATGCGGGAGCCGCTTTCGAGCAGCATCTGGGCACGCTCGCGGTTGGCGATGCGCACCATCGACATCGGTACCGGATCGTGCAGTTGCACCTCGGCGCCCAAGGCAATGCCGTCGGCGCGGTCGCGGGCGGCATGCAGGAAATCCAGCGCCCGTTGCAACTGGCCGTGCTCGGCCGTCACCAGCACCTGATGGACGAAAGGCGGCAGCCCGGCCTGCCGGCGTTCGCGCAGCTGCGTGGCGGCGAAGCCGTCGTAGTCGTGCCGTACCAAAGCTTGCAGCGCGGGCGCGTCCGGATACCGGGTCTGGATCAGCACCTCGCCCGCCAGGCCGGCGCGCCCCGCACGGCCCGACACCTGCATCAGCGAGGCGAACAGGTGCTCGGCCGCGCGGAAGTCGTGGCTGAACATCGCCGCGTCGGGATGGACGATGCCGACCAGCGTCACGCGCTGGAAGTCGTGGCCCTTGGCGATCATCTGGGTACCGACCAGGATGTCGACCTCGCCGGCGTGGACCTCGTCGAACATTGCCTGCGCACTGCCCTTGCGGCGCGTCGAATCGGCGTCGATGCGCGCGATCCGCGCCTGCGGGAAGCGCGCGGCCAGCGCCTCCTCGATCCGCTGCGTGCCGCGGCCCAGCGGGGCGATGTCGACGTTGCCGCAGTCGGGGCAGTGGTGCGGGATGCGGGCCTCGAAGCCGCAGTGATGACAGCGCAGGCAGCGCTCGGGACGATGCAGCACCAGGTACGCCGAGCAGCGCGGACAGCCGGACAGCCAGCCGCAGCTGTCGCAGGCGATCACCGGTGCGTAGCCGCGCCGGTTCAGGAACAGCAGGCTCTGCTCGCCACGGGCCAGGCGCGCCTCGATCGCCTGCAGCAGCGGCGCCGACAGGCCCTCGTACAGCGGCCGCTGGCGCTGCCGCTCATGGTTCAGATCGATCAGCCGCACCGTCGGCAGCACCGCCTCCGCCTGCGCGCGCTCGCGCAGTACCAGCTTGCGGTAGGCCCCCTGCTCGGCGCGCCACCAGGACTCCATCGACGGCGTGGCCGAGCCCAGCACCACCGGGATGGCGAGTTGCTTGGCGCGCCAGACCGCCAGGTCGCGGGCCGAATAGCGCAGGCCTTCCTGCTGCTTGTACGAGGTGTCGTGCTCCTCGTCGACGACGATCAGCGCCAGCGCCGGCAGCGACGCCATCACTGCCATCCGCGTGCCCAGCACGATGCGCGCCTCGCCGCGATGCGCGGCCAGCCAGTGCAGCGTGCGCTCCTGGTCGGCCATGCCGCTGTGAAGCACAGCCAGCGGCGCGGCCGGAAAGCGCGCCGCGATGCGTGCCTGCAGCTGCGGCGTCAGATTGATTTCCGGCACCAGCATCAGCACCTGCGCGGCCGGGTCGCGGGCCAGCGTTGCCGCGATCGCGTGCAGGTAGACCTCGGTCTTGCCGCTGCCGGTCACGCCGTGCAGCAGAAACGGCGCGAAGCCGGTAGCGGCGGCGATGGCGTCGACGGCCTGGCGCTGTTCCGGGTGCAGCGCGGGGATCGGCGAGACTGGCGATGGGGTGGCTGGCGATGGGGTGACTGACGGTGTGGGCGCTGTCGATGCCGCCGCCGTATTGGCCGGTTCATCCGGACTGCCCGGTTCGCCCGGCTCGCCCTGCCCGGTGGATTCCTGCGGCTCGGCGGCCGTCAGCAGCGGCCGGTCCACCGTCTCGCGCTCGACCCAGCCTGCCTCCGTCCACTGCGCAAGGCGCGCCGGCGCGGCCGTGCAGAGCGCGCGGGCGCCTTGCTGGGTCAACCACTGCCCTTGCGAGGCGGCATCGATCAGCGCCTTTGCCAGTGCGCCGACCGAACGCGCGCGCGGCGGCACCGTGACCAGCAGCACCTCGGCACAGCCGTCGCGCAGACGGAAGCGCTCGGTGCGCGCGCGTGCCGCCAGCCGCGGCCACGTCTGCGCGTCGCGCAAACCGGGCGGCAAGGCGGGCAGGATCACCTCGCCCAGCCGCCGGTGGTAATAGGCGGCCGCAAAGGCGGCCAGCGCCAGCCAGTGCGCATTGAGCGGCGGCAGCCACGCCAGCCGCTGCGAGACCGGGCGCAGACGGTCGGCCGGTACCTCGCTGCGATCGGTGCCCGCAATGGCGACGCCCACCATCTCGCGCCGGCCGAACGGCACGGCCACGACCTCGCCCGGACGGACGAGGCCGCCGTCCAGATCGGCGTTCAGATAGTCGAAGCGGTCGTCGGCGGGCGTGTCCAGCGCGATCTGCACCAGCGGCGCCGCGGCGCCTTCGATTTCGGCTTCGGTCAGTGACGGCGAGCTTGCCGGGGGGGAAGACGGGGGCGACACGATCAGCGCAGGCCAGGACGGCAGACCGGGACGGCCGCCGCCAGAGTGTGCACCATACCCGACACATCGTCTCCGAGACTGTGCATCGGCGGCGCGATGTCGGGAGCACGGCGGCGACGCGCCGCCCGTTGGGTGCAGTGCAGCATCAACTTAAAGTAAAACTTCAAATGTGGGGCTAAGTCGATGATAGATGACCAGTTTTCCCATCTCTCCACATCGCCTGTGGATAACTTTGTTGAAAACTTGGGCCGACTTGCCGCCAAGGCGCGCGAAACAAGGCTTTCTGGGTCACGACCACGCTCTGGTGCCTGCTGTCAAGTCATTAAAAATCAATGACTTAGCAATATCCCCCGATCGTGTTAAGTAATTACCCGCTCGTGCACTGCGGAAAGCCCATTTGTGTGCATAAGTCAAGCCTTGACAGGCACCGATTCATCACCGAAGCGCCATGATGGCGCCCCGCATATGCACGAACCGGCAGCCCAGACCGGCTGCAGCAGCCGGCCGCCTATGCCCCCGCGCCGCCACGCTGCCGCAGGGCGCGACTGTGGCGATGCACTTCGTCCACCAGCACCGACACGCTTTCCGGCGGCGTGAATTGCGAGATGCCATGTCCGAGGTTGAAGACATGGCCGTCGCTGCCGCCACCGGCCGCGTAGTCGTCCAGCACGCGGCGGGCCTGTTCGCGGATGCCGGCCTCGTCCGCGAACAGCACGGTCGGATCGAGATTGCCCTGCAGCGCCACGCGGCCTGCGGTGCGCCGGCGCGCTGCGGCCAGGTTGACGGTCCAGTCGAGGCCGATGGCGTCGGCGCCGCTGTCAGCCAGCTGTTCCAGCCACAGGCCGCCGCCCTTGGTAAAGACGATCACCGGCACGCTCTCGCCCTGCTGCTCGCGGCGCAGGCCGGCAATGACCCGGCGCATGTAGTCGAGCGAGAAGCGCTGGTACATGCCGTCAGCCAGCGTGCCGCCCCAGGTATCGAACAGCATCACGGCCTGGGCCCCGGCCTCGATCTGTGCGTTCAGATAGGCGGACACGGCCTGCGCATTGATCTCGAGGATCCGGTGCATCAGGTCCGGACGGGCATACATCATGCCCTTGACCAGCCGGAAGTCATCGGAGCCGCCGCCTTCGACCATGTAGCAGGCCAACGTCCACGGACTGCCGGAGAAGCCGATCAGCGGCACGCGCTGGCGGCCGTCCTGCACCAGCGCGCGGCGGATCGAGGCGACCGCATCGAACACATATTGCAGCTCGCCCATGTCGGGCACCGCCAGCTTGGCCACATCGGCCTCGGTTCGCAGCGGCCGCGCAAAGCGCGGACCTTCGCCCTGGGCAAACGACAGGCCCAGGCCCATCGCGTCGGGTACGGTCAGGATGTCCGAGAACAGGATCGCGGCGTCGAGCGGGAAGCGGTCGAGCGGCTGCAGCGTGACTTCGGTGGCAAAGGCCGGATTCTTCGCCAGGCCCAGAAAGCTGCCGGCTCGTGCGCGCGTGGCGTTGTACTCGGGCAGGTAGCGCCCGGCCTGGCGCATCAGCCATAGCGGCGTGTATTCGGTCGGCTGGCGGCGCAGCGCGCGCAGGAAGATGTCGTTTTGCAGTGCGGTCATGGCGGTCCTCGTCAGCCCGCCATTCTACGGGATCGCCACACCGCCGCCGGCAGTATCGGCGGTATTGCGGCGCCATGATACCGCGCGCCGTCTTGCCGGACTCACTGCTCGTCCAGCAGCTGCGCAAAGGCCTGGGCACCGCGCCGCATCCATTCCCGTGCGCGCGGCGACTCGCCTTGCAGGCGTGCGAAGCCATGGGTCATGCCGCTGGCTTCGATGGTGATCACCGCGGCGCCTTCGCGGACCAGATGATCGGCGTACGCCAGGCCGTCGTCGCGCAGCACGTCGTGAGCCGCGACCAGTACCACCGTCGACGGAGGAACCGGTCGGGAGCCGCCGGGCGGCGGCGCCATCAGATGCAGGCGGGGATCGTCGATCGCGGAACCGTCCGCCAGCCGCGCTTCGCCGATGAACTGCGCCCAGTACCACGCCATTTCGTCGCGGGTCAGGCCCGGCCCGGACGCGAAGGCGCGATAGCTCTCGCTGGCGAAACGCGGTGCCGTGACCGGATAGATCAGCAGCTGCGCACGCACCAGGCCCGGCGTATCGGCATTGGCCAATGCCGCGGCCTGTGCTGCAAGATGGCCGCCAGCGCTGTCGCCGGCGACAGCGAGAAAACCCGGATCGACATCGAGTGCGTCGCGCCGCTGCGCCAGCCAGCGCAGCGCATCGAGCGCGTCGTCGCAGGGCGCGGGATAGGGGTGCTCCGGCGCCAGCCGGTAGTCGACGCTGACGACCGCGCAGCCGGTATCGAGCGCCAGTGCCGCGGCGACGCCGTGGTGGGTGTCGTGCGAACCGACGACCCAGCCGCCGCCATGGAAATAGACCAGCAGGCGCGGCTTGTCCACCGCCGCGGGACGGAACTGGCGCGCGCTCAACGTCCTGCCCGCGAGCGCGATCGGCAACTCCGAGACGGATAGGCCATCCGGATCGGGCCGATACGACAGCGCCGCGACTTCGCGGAAGCGGGCGCGCCGCTGCGCCGCGTCGACGGGCACCGGCGCGCCGGCGAAACGCTCGGCAAGTCCGCGATAGTAGGCAAGCAGGTCTGGGTCGATGGCCATGGCGCGCTGGGCAGCAAACGTGAAGGGAAGTAAAAGGACGGAATGCGAGGGGGTCGATTCGAAGGCGCGAATCGAATGCTCGAATCGAAGGCCCGAATGATAGGCGACGACGCCGCTCAAGCGCGCATCGATTCGATCTTGCTGCAGCGATCCTGCACCGCCATCAGGCCGGCGTTCTTCGCACGGACTACGGCCGCATCATTGACGATGCCGAGTTGCAGCCACACGCCCCGTGCGCCGATCGCAATCGCGTCGTCCACGACCGGCGGCACATCGGGCGAGCGCCGGAAGATATCGACCCAGTCGATGCGCGCGCCCTCCGCCGCCAACGCGCGCGCGGCGTCCTGCAGCGAGGCATGGCAGCGCTCGCCCAGGATGGAGTCGCCGGCGTGGTTGGGATTGACGGGCACGATCCTGTGACCATGCCGCTGCAGAAAGGCGGCCACCTCGTGGCTGGCGCGCTCGGGCTTGTCGGACAGGCCGACCACGGCGACCGTGCGCAGCTTCAACATGCCGTCAATATCGGCCTGCAGGGTGTCCATTCAGTGCTCCTCGACAACCGGGCATGTCGCCCGTTGCGATGGAACACTGCCGGTGCACGCACCCGGCGTCAACCCCGACGAGGTGAGGGGACCAGCAGTGCCGAAACGGAAATAGTCATGCACCAGAACGATGCCAGCGTGCGGCAGCCAACAGAGTGGGCCTATTTTTGTGGCTATTGCGGCGAATTTGCCGTCTTTTCGCTTTCAACTACTTGCAAACCGATACACTTTGTTACTGCCATCAGGGGAAGTTTCCCCCACAATGCTTTGACACATTGTGAACTTTGTGACGGCGCCGCAAGCCAGAGAGCCCAAGGCGCGCTGAAGAAAGCCCAGCAGCAGGATGTATTGCCGGTGTCCCGATAGACGGCGCGAATAGTAGTGAAATCGGCGCCCGGTCGGATGCCGGTTCTGGCGAACGGTAGCGAAGCCTGCAAGACAGGCTGTCCATGCAACAGGACACGCTACACGTCGCCCGACCGAACCCGTTCCTTCGAATTGACCCCTCGAAGGGATTTTCCCGTCCGCGCGGAGCCTCCCCGGCCCGCGCGCTTTTTTTTGTCGTTTTAGTTTTTTGTCAGTGTTTGTCTGACTTCAGCCAACAGCATAGCTCGCATGATGAAAAAAGGCAGCCTCGCGGCTGCCTTTTTCCTTCGCGCTGACGAAAAAGCAACGCCCGAACCGGTCCTGCTTACTTCTTCCGGCGCAGACGCGCGATGGCCGCCAGCTGGGCAGCGGCGACCGCCAGCTCGCTCTGCGCACGCGCCAGATCGAATTCGCTGCTCTGGTTCTGCAGCAGCTCCTCGGCCGCGCGCTTTGCTTCCTGCGCCTTGGCCTCGTCGAGGTCGGCGCCACGGATCGCGGTGTCGGCCAGCACGGTGACGTGCTTGGGCTGGACTTCCAGAATGCCGCCGGCGACGAACACGAACTCTTCGCTGCCGTCTTCCTTCTCGATCCGCACCGCACCCGGATGGATGCGCGTGATCAGCGGCGTGTGTCCGGGCAGGATGCCCAGCTCACCCGACTCGCCCGGCAGCGCCACGAACTTCGCCTGGCCGGAGAAGATCGAGGCTTCCGCGCTGACGACGTCTACAAGAATGGTTGCCATGTGAATTCCTTTGTCCAGTCGCTTCGCTTGCAACGGCGGCGCGCCCGTGCACGCAGACCGTGCCGGCGCGCCGTCGCATGGCGAGGCTTACTGGAGCTTCTTGGCCTTCTCGAAGGCTTCGTCGATCGAGCCGACCATGTAGAACGCCTGCTCGGGCAGGTGATCGCACTCGCCGTCCACCAGCATCTTGAAGCCGCGGATGGTTTCCTTCAGCGGCACGTACTTGCCCGGCGAACCCGTGAACACTTCCGCGACGTGGAAGGGCTGCGACAGGAAACGCTGGATCTTCCGTGCACGCGCCACGGCCAGCTTGTCTTCCGGCGACAGTTCGTCCATGCCCAGAATCGCGATGATGTCGCGCAGTTCCTTGTAGCGCTGCAGCGTCTGCTGGACGCGGCGGGCCACTTCGTAGTGCTCGGTACCGACGATCTGCGGGTCCAGCTGACGCGAGGTCGAGTCGAGCGGGTCGACGGCGGGGTAGATACCCAGCGCGGCGATGTCACGCGACAGCACGACGGTCGAGTCCAGGTGCAGGAAGGTGGTAGCAGGCGACGGGTCGGTCAGGTCATCCGCCGGCACGTACACGGCCTGGATCGAGGTGATCGAGCCGGTCTTGGTCGACGTGATGCGCTCCTGCAGCTTGCCCATTTCTTCGGCCAGCGTCGGCTGATAGCCCACGGCGGAAGGCATACGGCCCAGCAGTGCCGACACTTCGGTACCGGCCAGCGTGTAGCGGTAGATGTTGTCGACGAAGAACAGGATGTCGCGGCCTTCGTCGCGGAAGCGCTCTGCCATGGTCAGGCCGGTCAGCGCCACGCGCAGACGGTTGCCCGGCGGCTCGTTCATCTGGCCGAACACCATGGCCACCTTGTCGAGCACGTTCGAGTCCTTCATTTCGTGGTAGAAGTCGTTCCCTTCACGGGTACGCTCGCCCACGCCGGCGAACACCGACAAGCCGCTGTGCTGCTTGGCGATGTTGTTGATCAGCTCCATCATGTTGACGGTCTTGCCGACGCCGGCACCGCCGAACAGGCCGACCTTGCCGCCCTTGGCAAACGGGCAGACCAGGTCGATCACCTTGATGCCGGTTTCGAGCAGGTCGACCGAAGGCGACAGCTCGTCGAACTGCGGGGCCTTCTGGTGAATCGCGCGCACTTCGTCCGCGGCGATCGGGCCGGCTTCGTCGATGGGACGACCCAGCACGTCCATGATGCGGCCCAGCGTGCCGTGGCCGACCGGCACCGAAATCGGCGCGCCGGTGTTCTTCACGGCCATGCCGCGGCGCAGGCCGTCGGACGAGCCCAGCGCGATGGTACGGACCACGCCGTCACCGAGCTGCTGCTGCACTTCGAAGGTCAGGCCCTTCTCGGCGAACGACGCTTCGTTGCTCTCTTCCAGCACCAGCGCGTCGTACACCTTCGGCAGCGCGTCGCGGGGGAACTCGATGTCCACCACGGCGCCAATACACTGCACAATATTTCCGATACTCATTTCGTATCTCCGATAGCTTGAATTCTTGACGCCCAGTCTCGTCAGTTACACGGCTGCCGCACCGCTGACGATTTCCGACAATTCCTTGGTGATCGCTGCCTGGCGGGTCTTGTTGTAGTCCAGCTGCAGTTCTGCAATCACGTTCTTGGCGTTGTCGGACGCCGCCTTCATGGCCACCATGCGTGCCGATTGCTCGGACGCCATGTTCTCGGCCACGGCTTGGTACACCAGCGCTTCGACGTAGCGGACCAGCAGGTCTTCCACCACCGTCTGGGCGTCGGGCTCGTAGATGTAATCCCACGAGTAAGCGCGCTTTTCCTCTTCGGTCTGCGCCATCCGCTCGGCGGACAGCGGCAGCAGCTGCTCGACCATCGGCTCCTGCTTCATGGTGTTGACGAACTTCGTGTACGCCAGGTACACGGCGTCCACCTCACCATTGGTGAAGGCGTCGAGCTGGACCTTGATCGCGCCGATCAGCTTTTCCAGATGCGGCGTATCGCCCAGGTGCACCACGTGCGAGACCACCTTGGCGCCAACGCGGCCCAAGAACTGCATGCCCTTGGTGCCGATCGCGGTGCTTTGCACCTGCACACCGCGGTTCTGCCATTCGCGCAGTTCGTTGGTGACGGCGCGCAGCACGTTGGTGTTCAGGCCGCCGCACAGCCCCTTGTCGGTCGTCACCACGATCAAGCCGGCGCGCTTGACTTCGCGCGCCTGCAGGAACGGATGCTTGAACTCCGGGTTGGCCGTGGCCAGGTGCGCGGCAATGTTGCGCACCTTCTCGGCGTACGGACGGGCAGCCCGCATCCGCTCCTGCGCCTTGCGCATCTTGGATGCGGCGACCATTTCCATCGCCTTGGTGATCTTGCGCGTGTTCTGCACGCTCTTGATCTTGGTTCGAATCTCTTTCGTTCCGGCCATATCTTCCTCTCCAGTCGTGCCGCGCCTCCGGCTGCCGTCCCTTTCAGGCGCAGGCCGGTTGCGCGGTCCGTGGAATCACGCGGTTAGAACGCGGCGGACTTCTTGAAATCCTCGATCGCGGCACGCAGGGCGGCTTCGTCGTCCTTCGACAGATCCTTGGTGTCTTCGATACGGTTGACGAGATCGGCGTACTTGGTCTTCAGGTGGTCGTGCAGGCCCTTTTCGAACGGCAGGATGTCCTTCACTTCCACGTTGTCGAGGAAGCCATTGTTGGCGGCGTACAGCGACGCGGCCAGCTGCCACACCTGCAGCGGCTGGTATTGCGGCTGCTTGAGCAGTTCCATCACGCGGCGGCCGCGCTCGAGCTGCTTGCGGGTGGCATCGTCCAGGTCCGAGGCGAACTGCGCGAACGCAGCCAGTTCACGGTACTGGGCCAGGTCGGTACGGATACCGCCGGACAGCTTCTTGATGACCTTGGTCTGGGCGGCGCCACCGACGCGCGACACCGAGATACCGGCGTTGATCGCGGGGCGGATACCGGCGTTGAACAGGTCGGTTTCCAGGAAGATCTGGCCGTCGGTAATCGAGATCACGTTGGTCGGCACGAACGCGGACACGTCGCCGGCCTGCGTTTCGATCACGGGCAGCGCGGTCAGCGAACCGGTCTTGCCCTTGACTTCGCCATTGGTGAACTTCTCGACGTAGTCGGCGTTGACGCGCGCGGCGCGCTCCAGCAGACGCGAGTGCAGGTAGAACACGTCGCCCGGGTAGGCTTCGCGGCCCGGCGGGCGGCGCAGCAGCAGCGACACCTGGCGATAGGCCCAGGCCTGCTTGGTCAAGTCGTCATAGACGATCAGCGCGTCTTCGCCGCGATCGCGGAAGTACTCGCCCATCGTGCAGCCGGCGTAGGCGGCCAGGTACTGCATGGCGGCCGAATCCGAAGCGGCGGCGGCCACCACGACGGTGTATTCCATCGCGCCGGTCTCTTCCAGCTTGCGCACCACGTTGGCGATCGTCGAAGCCTTCTGGCCGATTGCGACGTAGACGCAGAAGACGCCCTTGCCCTTCTGGTTGATGATCGCGTCGACGGCGACAGCGGTCTTGCCGGTCTGGCGGTCGCCGATGATCAGCTCGCGCTGGCCGCGGCCGATCGGCACCATCGCGTCGATCGACTTCAGGCCGGTCTGCACCGGCTGGCTCACCGACTGGCGCGCGATCACGCCCGGGGCGACCTTCTCGATCACGTCGGTCTGCTTGGCGTTGATCGGGCCCTTGCCATCGATCGGCTGGCCCAGCGTGTTGACCACGCGGCCCAGCAGTTCCTTGCCCACCGGCACTTCCAGAATGCGGCCGGTGCACTTGACCTGGTCGCCTTCCGAGATGTGCTCGTAGTCGCCCAGCACCACGGCGCCGACAGAGTCGCGCTCGAGGTTCAGCGCCAGGCCGAAGGTGTTGCCGGGGAATTCCAGCATCTCGCCCTGCATCACGCCGGACAGGCCGTGCACGCGGCAGATGCCATCGGTCACGGAGATCACCGTGCCGGTATTGCGCACTTCAGCTTCGGCGCCAAGGCCCGAGATGCGGGACTTGATCAGCTCGCTGATTTCTGAGGGGTTCAGTTGCATCACAATGCTCCTAATTCTTCAATCCGTCGGCTGTCCGCGCATCAGGCGGTCAGCGCGGCTTGCATGGCGGCCAGGCGCGCGCGCACCGAGGTGTCCAGCACTTCGTCGCCCACCTTGACGCGAACGCCGCCGATCAGCGAGGGGTCGACCGTCACGGTCGGCACCAGCTTGCGCCCGAACTTGCGTTCGAGCGAGGCGACCAGATCGGTCAGCGGCGCGCCGTCGAGCGGGAACGCGCTGGTGATTTCGACGTCGGCCGAACCTTCTTGGGCGTTCTTCAGCGCATGGAACTGCTCGGCAATCTCCGGCAGCACGGTCAGGCGGTCGTTGTCCACCAGCAACTGCACGAAGCGGCGCGCCTCGTCGTTGACCGGAGACTTCAGCACCGACAGGAACAGTTCGGCCAGCTTGTCGCCGGGAACGTTCGGATCGTCGGCCAGCGCCTTGATCTCCGGGGTGGCCGCGACCTGCCCCATTTCCGAAACCAGCTCGGACCATGCACCCAGATTGCCGGCGTTGGCCTCGCTGGCGACGCGGAACAGCGCCTCGGCGTAGGGACGGGCAATGGTTGCGGTTTCTGCCATGATTAGAGCTCGGCCTTCAGTTGGTTGAGCAGGTCGGCGTGGACCTGCGCATTCACTTCACGCTTGAGGATCTGCTCTGCACCCTTGACGGCCAGCACGGCGACCTGGTCGCGCAGCTGCTCGCGTGCCTTGGTGACCTGCTGCTCGGCGTCCGCCTTCGCTTGCGCGATGATGCGTGCGGCTTCGGCCTGGGCGTTTTGCTTGATCTCTTCGGCGACCATCTGGGCGCGCTTCTCCGCGTCGGCGACGCGCTGCGCACCTTCGGCGCGGGCTTCGGCCAGAGCCACGTCCACGCGCTTGTTGGCCAGCTCGAGTTCGGCCTTGCCCTTTTCGGCAGCCGCGAGACCGTCGGCGATTTTCTTTGCGCGTTCGTCGAGCGCCTTCACCAGCGGCGGCCAAATGAATTTGGCGACAACCCACCACAGGATGAAGAACACGACCATCTGCGCAAAAAACGTTGCGTTCAGATTCATGGTGTGTTCCTTTCGGTAATCAAACTACAGATAAATGCGCAAAGGCGGCCAGGCTAGTGGCCTGCGCCGCCCGTCAGCATCATGCAGACCGAAAAGATTTACTGAATGACGGCCAGCAGCGGGTTGGCGAACGCGAACAGCATGGCCACACCCACACCGATCAGGAATGCCGCGTCGATCAGGCCGGCCAGCAGGAACATCTTGGTCTGCAGCGGGTTCATCAGTTCCGGCTGACGCGCGCAGGCTTCGATGTACTTGCCACCCATCAGAGCGATACCCAGGCAGGCACCGATCGCGCCCAGGCCGATGATGATGCCGATACCGATGGCGGTCAGACCCTGGATGTTGGCGAGAAATTCTTGCATGACGACTCCTTTAATTTGAGAAGAGACTTAGAACCAAAAAAACCAAAAACCAAAAAAACGGAAATCAGTGCTTGATCAGTGCTTGTCGTGTGCCTGGCCCAGATACACCAGCGTCAGCATCATGAAAATGAAGGCCTGCAGCAGCACGATCAGGATGTGGAAGATCGCCCAGACCGCGCCGGCAATCACGTGGCCGATGAAGCCCAGTGCCGACAGGTCGGCGCCGAAGGTCCACATCGAACCCAGCAGCGCGATCAGCAGGAACACGAGTTCGCCGGCGTACATATTGCCGAACAGTCGCATGCCGAGCGAAACGGCCTTGGCCAGGAATTCGATGATGTTCAGCACCAGGTTGAACGGGGCCAGGTACCACTTGCCGCCGAACGGGGCCGACAGCAGCTCGTGCGCGAAGCCGCCCGCGCCCTTGATCTTGAAGCTGTAGTAGATCATCAGGATCAGCACGGCAAACGACATGCCCAGCGTGCCGTTCAGGTCGGCGGTCGCGACGGCCTTGTGGTGCGGCAGGTGGAAGCCGAACACGCCCAGCAGGTGGTTCAGGCCGTGGACCCAGTCAACCGGGATCAGGTCGATCGCGTTCATCATGGTGATCCAGCAGAACACCATCAGTGCGAGCGGCGCGATCCACGAGCGGTCGCCGTGGATGATGCCCTTGGCCTGGTCGTCGACCATCTCGACGATCATCTCGACGAAGGCCTGGAAGCGGCCCGGCACGCCGGCGGTGACACGGCGCGCGGCCATGTACAGGAACAGCACGGCGATCGCGCCGCACAGCACCGACCAGATCACGGTGTCGTAATTGATCACGCTGAAGTCGACCACGGAGGCCTGCTTGCCGCCGATCGAATTCAGGTTCTGCAAATGTTCGGCGATATAGCCGGATGGGGTGAGCGCGTTTTCAGCGCCTTGAGCAGTTGCCATGTCGAATCGAACCGTATATTGCGAAACCTGTTTGACCGGCATTCGCCATCGCGAACACTCGGTATGCTTCTTGCACCGCCTTCGGCTCGTCGGCCGGTCACCGCAATGCAAGACGCTTCGTTACTTCCCGACGCCGCGCCCGATTCCGGATCGGTGCGACATCCAAACCTTGTTTTCTCGAAACCGGCCCTCAATTGCCCTGAATCAGAACAACGCGGCACCGGTTCGGGGCATGGCGTTCCGCAATTCGACGAAACGAATGGCTATCGAATCGCCAGCGCCACCCAGTACGTCTTCAATGCAAGCAGGAACGTGACGAGCATCGGCACCCAACGCAGATCGCGGTACAGCACCACCACCAGCACGAACAGCGCGACGGTGGCCAGGACCTTGATCGCCTCGCCGACCACCAGTCCGCCGATCGACGCACGGTCCCGCGCGAGCCACAGCCGGAAGGCAAAGAACGCGCTCGGCACGCAGCACACCGCACCGCCGAACAGCGCCGACCAGCCATACGGTCCGGCCTCGGGCCCGAACACCGCCCAGCCGATCGCCGACAACAGCGTCACCGCGACTTGCGCCAGCACCACCTTGCCTGGCGTCATCCGCGACGGCCGCAGTGCCCGTTCGCCGAACAGCGATACCGCATCGTCGTGCGACAGGGGCCGGATCGGGGCGGGACGCTCATCGTCGTCGCGCCAGTCGTCCTGATCCCAGTCATCCGGCTGACGCTCGGAAATCCGCTCGGCACGGTCGGTATTCGATCCCGCACGAGGCGGCTTGGGGTCTGTCGCCACTACAACTTGTCGGTCTGCCTGCTTGCAGTTCTGACCAGGAACTTTTCGTCCTCGGCCAGTATTCAAACCGCACGATTTTACGGGGAATGCGGATAACGAGTCAATCTGCTTACAGTTGCCTTGCAAGGTAAAACACCACAACTCTTGCTATCTCGCTTCGATCATGCTTGCGCGGATATTGCGCGGCAATGACCTGAGACGTAATCGGATTGCGTAGCAAAAAAATGGCGTCGGGGGAAGGACCCGACGCCATTCGCTTTATTCCGTTGGGCGATCATCGCCCACCCGTGATCACGCCACCTGCCGCCCCGCGGCCGGTTCGCGCAGGCGGGCGAGCACACCGTCGAGCGCATCGTTGCTGGAAAACTGGATCGTCAGCTGGCCCTTGCCGCGCGCGCCGAGCTTGATCTGCACCGGCATGCCGAGCGCGTCGGACAGCTCCTCCTCCAGCCGCGCGACGTCGCGCGCGCCTTGGCCGGTCTTCTGCTTCAGCGATTTCAGATCGAACGGCTTCAACGTCGAGGTCACCAGCTTCTCGGTCTCGCGCACCGACAGCCGCTTGTTGACGATCTGGTTGGCCAGCGTGATCTGATGCGCGCCGTCCACCGCCAGCAGCGCGCGCGCATGGCCCATGTCGAGGTCGCCTGCCATCAGCATGGTCTGCACCGGCTGCGCCAGGTTCAGCAGCCGCAGCAGATTCGACACGGCGCTGCGCGAACGGCCGACCGACTCGGCGGCCTGCTCGTGGGTGAACTTGAATTCGCGGATCAGGCGCATGATGCCTTGCGCCTCTTCCAGCGGATTCAGGTCCTCGCGCTGGATGTTCTCGATCAGCGCCATCGCCGCCGCGGCCTCGTCTGCCACGTCCTTGATCAGCACCGGCACCTTGTCCAGGCCCGCCAGCTTGGAGGCCCGGAAACGCCGCTCGCCGGCGATGATCTCGTAGCGGTCCGGCTCGGCCACGCGCCGCACCAGGATCGGCTGCATCAGGCCCTGCGCGCGGATGCTGGCGGCGAGCTCCTGCAGCGCGCCCTCGTCCATCCGCGTACGCGGCTGGTACTTGCCGGGTTGCAGCTGGTCGACGCGCAGCACGGTCGGCGCGCCCTCCTGGCGCGCCGCCTCGACGATCTCCGCCGGGCCGCCCAGCAGGGCTTCCAGCCCACGGCCCAGGCCCTTCTTCTTCGCGGTACTCATGGTGGTGGCTCCTTGCTTGCTGCCGCTCGCCGGCTCAGGCGATCTGGCCCAGTTGCTTGACGCGCGCGATCATCTCGGCGCCGAAATCGAGGTAGGCCTTGGCGCCCTTCGACGCGGGATCGAAGGCCACGCCCGGCATGCCGTACGACGGCGCCTCGGCCAGCCGGACATTGCGCGGGATCATCGTCTTGAACACCTTGTCGCCGAAATGCGCTTCCAGCTGGGCCGAGACCTGCTGCTGCAGCGTTACTCGCGGATCGAACATCACGCGCAACAGGCCAATTACCTTCAGGTCCTTGTTCAGATTCGCGTGTACCTGCTTGATCGTATTGACGAGGTCGGACAGCCCTTCGAGCGCGAAATATTCGCACTGCATCGGCACGATCACGCCATGGGCGGCGCACAGGCCGTTCAGCGTCAGCAGCGACAGCGACGGCGGACAATCGATCAGCACGAAATCGTACTCGCCTTCGACCTCGGCCAGCGCCTGCCGCAGCCGGCGTTCGCGGTGCTCGAGCTCGACCAGTTCGACTTCGGCACCGGCCAGTTCCCGGTTTGCCGGCAGCACGTCGTACTTGCCGGACTCCGAACGCTGGCGCGCCTGCGGGATCGTGGCAAAGCCGACCAGCACCTGATAGACGCTGTGCTGCAGCCCCTGCTTGTCGATACCCGAACCCATCGACGCATTGCCTTGCGGATCGAGATCGACCAGCAGCACGCGCTGCCCTTGTGCGGCAAGGCCAGCGGCGAGGTTCACCGTGGTGGTCGTCTTGCCCACCCCGCCCTTCTGGTTTGCGATCACGAATACCTTTGCCATGGGTTCTGCAGCTCCTCGCTTGTATTCAGTCGGCGCGCGCTTCGCTGCGCTCGCCACGGCGCGACAGCACCACCAGGTGGCGCTGCGCGTCCAGTTCGGGCACCGCCAGCTGCGGCACCGCTTCGACCTGCCAGGCGGACATCAGTCCGGCCTGCTCCATCTGCTCCAGCTCGGCGTGCGGATAGACTCCCTTCATCGCAATCAGGCGGCCGCCGGGCGCCAGCAGATGGCCGGCGAGCGTGACGAAATCGGCCAGTTCGGCGAAGGCTCGCGACGTGATCACGGCGAAGCCCTCGGCATCGGCCAGCTTTTCCACCGGCCCCCAATGCGCCGAAGCATTGGCCAGCCGCAGTTGCGCGCGGCACTGGGTCAGGAAGGCGGTCTTTTTCTGCACGATGTCGACCATCAGCACCGACACGTCGGGGCAGGCGATCGCCAGCGGCAGGCCCGGCATGCCGCCGCCCGAGCCGACGTCGAGCACCCTGCCCCGCGCGCCTGGCGCAACCTCGGGCCGGCGTGCGGCATCGGAAAGCGCCGGCACCGCGGCCAGCGAATCCAGCAGATGATGCGTCAGCATCTCGTCCGGATGGCGGATCGCGGTCAGGTTATAGGTGGCGTTCCATTTGCGCAGCAGCGCCAGATAGGCGAGCAGCGTCTCGATGCGGGCGCCGTCGAGCGGCAGGCCGATCGCGGCCAGGCCCGCCTCGAGGCGGCGGCGCTGCACGGCCTCGTCGACCGCGCCGTGGCGCCGCGCCTGGGATACGTGCGGACCGCTCACTCAGGCCGCCTCGCGGCCCGAGCCGGCCGTCTTGCCGCGCCCCATGCCCTTCTTCTTCAGATGTACCAGCAGCAGCGAGATCGCCGCCGGCGTGACGCCCGAGATACGCGAGGCCTGGCCCAGCGTCTGCGGACGGTGCTGGTTCAGCTTCTGGCTGACCTCGAAGCCGAGGCCGCGCACTTCGGTGTAGTCGAAGTCGTCCGGCAGCCGGGTCGATTCGTTGGCCTCCAGCTTGTCGACCTCGGCGGCCTGGCGGGCGATATAGCCGTGATACTTGATGCCGATCTCGATCTGCTCGCGGATCTGTTCGGCCTGCAGCGGGTCGTCGGCCAGCGGAGCGTCCGGCGCATGGCGGCCGCCCTGCAGCGCCATCAGCGCCTCGTAGCCGACACCCGGACGCCGCAGCAGGTCCGCCAGGCTGTATTCGCGCTCGATCGCCTTGCCCAGCAACGGCAGCGCGTCCGCCGCCGGAAGGCTTGCCGGGTTGACCCAGGTGCTCTTCAGGCGCTCTGTTTCACGTGAAACAGCGTCGCGTTTCCGGTTGAAGGCGTCCCAGCGCGCGTCGTCGACCACGCCAAGCTCCCGGCCGATCTCGGTCAGCCGCATATCGGCGTTGTCCTCGCGCAGGCTCAGGCGGAATTCGGCCCGGCTGGTGAACATCCGGTACGGCTCGGTCACGCCACGGGTGATCAGGTCGTCCACCAGCACGCCCAGGTACGCCTGGTCGCGGCGCGGCGCCCAGGCCTCGCGCTCCTGCGCATAGCGGCCGGCGTTGATGCCTGCCAGCAGCCCTTGGGCCGCGGCTTCTTCGTAGCCGGTGGTGCCATTGATCTGGCCGGCGAAGAACAGCCCGCCGATCGCCTTGCTCTCCAGCGACGCCTTCAGCGCGCGCGGATCGAAGTAGTCGTACTCGATTGCATAGCCGGGACGCAGGATATGCGCGTTCTCGAGACCGCGGATCGAATGCACGAGCTCGAGCTGCACATCGAACGGCAGGCTGGTCGAGATGCCGTTGGGATAGAACTCGTTCGTCGTCAGCCCTTCCGGCTCCAGGAAGATCTGGTGGCTTTCCTTGCTGGCAAAGCGATGGATCTTGTCCTCGATGCTGGGGCAATAACGCGGCCCCACCCCTTCGATCACGCCGGTGTACATCGGCGAGCGGTCCAGCCCACCACGGATGATCTCGTGGGTACGGGCATTGGTGTGGGTAATCCAGCACGGCAATTGTTGCGGATGCTGTTCCGGGCGCCCCAGGAACGAGAAGACCGGCACCGGATCGAGATCGCCGGGCTGTTCTTCCATCACCGAGAAGTCGATGGTACGGCCATCGATGCGCGGCGGCGTGCCGGTCTTCAGCCGGCCCTGCGGCAGCTTCAGTTCCTTGAGCCGGGCCGACAGCGTCACCGCGGCAGGATCGCCGGCGCGGCCGCCGGTGTAGTTGTCCAGGCCTACGTGGATCTTGCCGTCGAGGAACGTACCGGCGGTCAGCACCACCGCGCGCGCGCGGAAGCGGATGCCGACCTGCGTCACCGCGCCAACCACGCGATCGCCCTCGACCATCAGGTCGTCCACGGCCTGCTGGAACAGCATCAGATTCGGCTGGTTCTCCAGCCGGGTGCGGATGGCCTTGCGGTACAGCACACGGTCTGCCTGAGCGCGTGTGGCACGCACGGCCGGACCCTTGCTGGAGTTCAGAATGCGGAACTGGATGCCGGCCTCGTCGGTGGCGGCCGCCATCGCGCCGCCAAGTGCGTCGACTTCCTTGACCAGATGCCCCTTGCCGATGCCGCCGATCGACGGATTGCAGCTCATCTGCCCGAGCGTCTCGATGCTATGGGTCAGCAGCAGCGTCTGGCAGCCCATGCGGGCCGCGGCCAAGGCCGCTTCGGTGCCGGCATGGCCACCGCCGACGACAATGACATCGAATTCTTTCGGGTAAAGCATGGGGGCACCTCCTCCGGGAGGCTGGAGAGGGAAAAACGGGATGCCGAATTATACCGGCATTCATTGGGGCATTCCGGACACACGCCCGTTCCACGTGAAACATTGTGCTTCCGCGAGGGCGTGTTTCACGTGAAACAAGGCATAAGTCATATCCCGTCACCGCCTGTTTCACGTGAAACATGGGACAGCCGCTTCCGCCAGGGTGTTCCACGTGAAACAAAAAAGGCCGGGCCACCGGCCCAGCCTTTTACCGTCTCCGCGGCGATGCGACGCCACAGACCCATCCCGGGCTCCGAGGACTTATCGCTGCCGCCGCAAATAGTCTGCGACCCGCTCCAACAACCGCCCCATATCCCGCTGCACCGTGCCGAAGTTGGCATTGCGTTCCCGGGTGCGCTCGTCCATGTACAGCGGACGGCGGATCTCGATCTGCAGGCTGTGGCGGCGCTCCGCCGGCCTGCCGATCTGCGCGATCAGCTGCACGCCCTTGTACGGATCATTGCGAGCCACGGTATAGCCCATGTCGCGCAGGCCCGACTCGATCAGCCCGACAAACTCCGGATCGCAGGTCGTGCCATCGCGGTCGCCCAGCACGAAGTCCGCCAACGGATGCGGGCTGACCTTCTTCAGCCGCTCATAGGCATTGTTCGGCATCGAGTGCAGGTTCAGATGCCAGACCGCGCCGAAGCGGCGGTAAGTCGCATCCACCGCTTCCGCGAGCGCCGCATGGTACGGCCGGTAGTAGTGCTCGATCCGGTTGCGCACCTCCGCCACGCCGAGCTTGCGCGCGTAGATCGGCGTATCGGCGTCGATGTTGCGCCATACCAGGCCGAAGCCCAGCCGCGTCTTCTCTCCCGGGGCCAGCGGCTCGGGCCACGGCGCGTCCAGCAGTGCCGGGTCGAGGTCATCCGGCATCCGGTTCGGGTCGATATAGACGCGCGGGAAATTCGCGGCGATCAGCGTGCCGCCGACCGCCGGTACCGCCTCCCACAACGCGTCGACGTGGGTATCCTCCCCTTCGCGCAGCCGTGCCATCGGCACGGCGGCACCGAAGTCTTCCGGATAGCGCGTGCCGCTGTGAGGCGAATCGCAGACCAGCGGCAGCGGTTCGCCCTCGGGCAGGCGGCAGACGATGGGTTCGAACGCCGCTGCCATCAGTTCAGCTCGATCTTGGCGGCCTTGGCCACGCGCGCGTAGCGGGCCATCGCCTGCTCGATCTGGGCCTTGAACTGCTCGGGCGTGGTCGGTACCAGCGTGCCGCCGGATTCCTCGACCTTGCGCTTGAAGTCCGGGTTCTGGATCGCCTTGTGGATTGCGGCGTTCAGCTTGGCCACCACGGGAGCCGGCGTGCCCGCCGGTGCGACGATGCCGAACCAGCCGCCCTCGCCCATGTCCTTGAAGCCGAGCTCGGCGTAGGTCGGCACGTCCGGCAGCTGGGCCGAGCGGCCCGCACCCAGCACGGCCAGCGCGCGCAGTCGGCCGCCCTTGACGTGCGGCAGCGTCGACGACAGGTTGTCGGTGATCGCGTTGACCTGCCCGGCGACCGCATCGTTCAGCGCCAGGCCTGCGCCCTTGTACGGCACATGCAGCAGATCGATACCCGACAGCATCATGAAGTTCTCGATATTCACATGGCCCAGCGAGCCGGCGCCCGGCGAGGCGAAGCTGTACTTGCCCGGGTTGGCCTTGGCCAGCGCGATGAACTCCTTCATGGTCTTGGCCGGCACGCTCGGATGGACCGCGAATACGCTGGGGATCGCCACGACATTGGTGACGGGCACGAAGTCCTTGATCGGGTCGTAGCTCAGCTTCGGATAGACGGCGGGGTTCGACCCGTGCGTGCTGACCGTGGCCATTCCGATCGTGTAGCCGTCCGGTGCCGAACGGGCGACCTCGCCCATGCCGAGCGAGCCCCCTGCCCCGCCCTTGTTCTCGACCACGATCGACTGGCCGAGCTCCCGGCCGGCGTACTCGGCGACCAGGCGCGCCGACAGATCGGTGGAGCCGCCGGCGGCAAACGGCACGATCAGGCGGATCGGGCGGCTGGGATAGTTGGCCGGCGCGGCGGCGGCCGCCGCGGGCAGCAGCACGGCGGCGGCGATGGCGGTGGTGACGGTGGACAGCACAAAGCGACGACGCGTCGTCACGGCTCGATTCATGGCGATGTTCTCCTTGGAATTGCCTTGTGTTTATGTGGCGGACAGGGCCGATTGAGGGGCCAACGATGCCCCGCGACGCGTCAAGTGTCGGCCAGTTTACCGAGCGTGCACAAACGACTATATTGCACGCTTCCATTACCAAAGTTCATTGTCACGGCACCGCAGATGCGTGCCCGTGAGCGGAGAAGGCCGCATGCGCCTGCGATCGCCGTCGATGTCCGAGCTGCACGCCTTCGCCACTGCGGCGCGGCTTGGCAGCTTCACGCGCGCCGCGCAGGAGCTGTGCGTGACGCAGGGCGCGATCAGCCGGGCCATCGCCAGGCTGGAGGCACACTTCGGCCAGCCGCTGGTCCAGCGCAACGCGCACCGGCTGGTGCTGACCGCAGCCGGCCGCGGCTTTCTTGAAGCGGTGTCGGGACCGCTGGCGGCAATCGAATCGGCCAGCGCGGCGCTGCTGGCCGGCGACCGCCAGCACCATCTGACGCTGTCCGCCCTGCCCACGCTGGCCAGCGTCTGGCTGGTGCCGCGGCTGCCGGACTTCCATCGGCGCCATCCCGACATCCGGCTGGACTTCGTGCCGTACCGGCGCGACGAGGATTTCTCCGGGCCGGCGCCCGATGCGGCGCTGCTGGCAGGCACCGCCGCCAGCTGGCCCAACCTGCAGGTCGACTATGTGATCGGCAGCGAGATGGTGCCGGTCTGCCATCCGGAGCGCGCGCAGCTGCGGCGCGAAGCCGGTCAATGGCGAACGCCGGCGGATCTGCTGCAGGAGCCCTTGCTCTTTCACACCGGCGCGCCGGCCAACTGGCAGCACTGGTTTCTTGCGGCGGGCGTACCCGACGCTGCGCCCACGCTGGCTACGGGATTCGACCAGGTCTCGATCCTGGTGCAGGCGGTCAAGGCCGATATCGGCATCGCGGTGCTGCAGCGCTGCCTGGTACGCGACGAGGTCGCGGCCGGCCGGGTGGTGGCGCCGTTCGACCTGCCGATCCGGCTGACGCGCGGTTATTTCCTGTGCGCGCCGCGGGAGCGGCGCGACCATCCGGCGCTGAACCGCTTCCGGCAGTGGCTGCTGGAAACCGCCGCGCAGGATCCGGATGTGGTCCGCTCCCGGGACAATGATTCATCGGATGGATGAAGATCGATCATCCAAACATCGAAACATCAATCCCGATAATCTTCACCGCGAATACATAAGCGCGACAAATGACAACGGCGCACCGAAGCGCGCCGCTATTCATCCGCCGGATGCAGGCTCGGGCAACGCCAGCCTGGCGCGCTCAAGCCGCCTTCTTCGCCAACCCCAGATAGGTCTCGATGACGCGCGGATCCGCGGCCAGCTCGTCGGCCGGCCCCGCCATCGCGATCTCTCCGGTCTCGATCACATAGCCGTAGTCGGCCACCTGCAATGCGGCGCGCGCGTTCTGCTCAATCAGCAGCGTCGCCACGCCGGTACGGCGCAGGTCGTTGATGATGTGGAAGATCTCCTTGACGATCAGCGGCGCCAGGCCAAGGCTGGGTTCGTCCAGCATCAGCAGTCCGGGCTTGGCCATCAGCGCACGGCCCACCGCCAGCATCTGGCGCTCGCCACCCGACAGCGTGCCGGCATCCTGCCGTGCGCGCTCGCGCAGCCGCGGGAACAGCGCGTAGACGACGTCCATCTGGTCCAGGAAGTTCTTCTCGCCGGCGCGCTTGCGGCGGAAGGCGCCGAGCCGCAGGTTGTCCTCGACGCTCATCGAGCCGAACAGCTCGCGCTTCTCCGGCACCAGGCACATGCCGCGCGCGACCCGGCCCTCGACCGGAATGCCCGCCATGTCATGGCCCAGATAGGACACCGTGCCGCTGGCCGAGCCGGTCGGCGGCAGCGCCCCCATGATCGCGTTCAGCATCGTGGACTTGCCCGCGCCATTGGGGCCGATCACCGTGACGATCTTGCCGGCCTCGACCGACAGGCTGGCCCCGTGTACCGCCTCGACCTTGCCGTAGCGGACATGCAGGTCGTTGACTTCGAGAATCACGCTCACCGCTCGCTCCTGAATCCTTGCTGATCCTTATTCCACGCCGCCCAGATAGGCCTCGAGCACCGCGGGGTTCTTCTGCACTTCCTCGGGCACACCCTCGGCGATGCGCGTGCCGAACTCCATCACCACCAGCCGGTCGGTCAGGTTCATCACGAAGTCCATGTCATGCTCGACCAGCAGCACGCTCATGCCCTCGCCCTTGAGCTTGCGCAGCAGGTCGGCCAGCGCCTGCTTCTCCTTGTAGCGCAGGCCGGCGGCCGGCTCGTCGAGCAGCAGCAGCGCGGGATCGCAGCACAGCGCGCGAGCGATCTCCAGGATGCGCTGCTGGCCCAGCGCCAGGCTGCCGGCCTCCATGTACATGCAGTCGGCCAGCCCCACGCGCTCGAGCTGGCGCCGGGCCTCGAACAGCAGCTTGGCTTCCTCGCCGCGGTTCATGCGCAGGATCGCCGCCGACACGCCGCCCTGGGGACGGTAATCGCCGCGCAGATGCGCGCCGATCGCGACGTTCTCCAGCACCGTCATCGTCGGCAGCAGATGGACGTGCTGGAAGGTCCGGCCGATGCCGCGCTTGACGATCTCGCGCGACGGCAGGTTGGTGATGGCCTCGCCGCGATACCGCACCTCGCCGCGGGTCAGCGGCAGCACGCCGGTGACCAGATTGAAGGTGGTCGACTTGCCGGCGCCATTGGGCCCGATCAGCCCGACGATCTCGCCGGCGCGCACCTGGAAGCTGACATCGTTGACCGCCACCAGCCCGCCGAACTCCTTGCGCGCGGCGCGCACGTCGAGAATCAGTTCGCCGGCCTGCGGCTTCTGCCGTACCGGCAGCGCGGCGGCCTGCTCGGGCGCGCGCACCGGCGGCCCGCTGGGCCACGCCTTGCGCAGGAACGGCCAGAGCCCGTCGCGCGCATGCTGCAGCAGCAGCACCAGCAGCACGCCGAAGACGATGATCTCGAAGTTGCCGTTGGCGCCCAGCAGCTTGGGCAGCACGCCCTGCAGCAGGTCCTTCAGGATCGTCAGGATCGCCGCGCCGAGCACCGCGCCCCAGACATGGCCGACGCCGCCGACCACCGCCATGAACAGGTACTCGATGCCATAGTTCAGGCCGAACGGCGTCGGGTTCACCGCGCGCTGCAGGTGCGCGTACAGGAAGCCGGAGATGCAGGCCAGCACCGCGGCGACGACGAACACCACGACCTTCATCCACGCGGTATTGACGCCCATCGCCTCGGCCATCACGCCGCCGCCCTTCAGCGCACGGATCGCTCGGCCGGGACGCGAGTCCAGCAGGTTCTGCATCGCCAGCACTGCGAGCAGCACCACGACCCAGATCAGATAGAACATCGAGCGGCCCGACTGCAGCTCGAAGCCCAGCAGCGACAACACCGGGATGCCGTTCAGGCCGTCGTACTTGCCGAGGAACTCGAGGTTGCCGAACAGGAAGAACAGCGACAGCCCCCAGGCAATCGTCGCCAGCGGCAGGTAATGCCCGGACATCCGCATCGTGATCAGGCCGATCACATAGGCCGATGCCATCGTGATCACCAGCCCGACCAGCAGCCCGAACCATGGCGACAGTCCGTACTGCGTGGTCAGGTAGGCGGTGCTGTAGGCGCCCAGGCCAACGAAGGCCGCCTGCCCGAACGAAGTCATGCCGCCGACGCCGGTCAGCAGCACCAGCCCGATCGCGACGATGCTGTACAGGCCGATGTAGTTGCCCAGCGTGATCCAGAATTCCGGCGTCGGCAGTACCGGCAGCAGCGCCAGCACCGCCGCGAACGCGATCAAGAGCAGCCGGTTGCGCAGGGTCGCGCTGCCGGAGACCGCGCTCGGGGCCGGGATCGGCCGCGTTGCCGCCGCCGTGTCGGACGCCTGCTGCGTCCCTGTAGTCCGTGTGGCTTGCCGTTGCATCATTCCTCGTCTTCCACATGTTTGCTGGTCAGCGAGCGCCACAGCAGCACCGGAATGATCAGCGTGAACACGATGACCTCCTTGAACGCACTGGCCCAGAAGGACGAATAGGATTCGAGCAGCCCGACCAGCAACGCGCCGGCGGCCGCCACCGGATAGCTGACCAGTCCGCCGACGATCGCGCCGACGAAGCCCTTCAGGCCGATCAGGAAGCCGGACTCGTAGTAGACCGTGGTCAGCGGCGCGATCAGGATGCCGCACAGCGCGCCCATCGCGGCCGCCAGCGTGAACGACAGCCGGCCGGCCTGCGTGGTGCCGATGCCGACCAGGCGCGCGCCCAGCCGGTTGACCGCGGTGGCGCGCAGCGCCTTGCCGGTCAGCGTGCGGTCGAAATAGAAGTACAGGCCGGCGATCAGCAGCCCGGACACGCCGATCACCCACAGGCTCTGGCCCGACACCGACAGCGCGCCGACGTCGAAGCGCGCATCGGAGAACGCGGTGGTGCGCGACCCCTCGGCACCGAACATCACCAGACCCAGCCCGACCAGCGCGAAGTGCACGCCGACCGAGACGATCAGCAGCACCAGCGTGCTGGCCTCGGCCAGCGGCTGGTAGGCGATCCGATACAGCATCGGACCCATCGGCACCACGATCAGCAGCGTCAGCGCGATCTGCGCCAGCATCGGCAAAGGCTGCGCGCCATAGGCCTGGGTCAGCCAGTGCACCGCGAACGGAAAGACCAGGTACTTGCCGGCCAGCACCGCGAGCCGGCGTCCGGCGCTGCGGCGCAGTTCGGCGCTGCGCAGCACGGTGGCGCCCTCGTAGACGAAGGTCAGCACGCCCATCGCCACCAGCAGCCACGAGGTCTGCGGCGCGTGGCCGGCCTGCATCACCGCCAGCGTCAGCGCGCCGTAGGCGACGAACTCCCCTTGCGGGATGAAGATGACGCGGGTCACCGAAAACACCAGCACCAGGGCCAGCGCCAACAGCGCGTAGATCGCGCCGGAGGTGATGCCGTCCTGTGCCAGGATGGCCGCAATCGAGAGGTCCATGATCTCCTCGGGGGTTGCCGCGATGCAGCGAATTACGAAATAGTAAAGGTCTTACGCTTCGAGGAAATCCGCGCGAACCCTAGCGCCCGCTTTCGTTTCACCGGGGCCCCAAAACAAAAAAGGCGCATGGTGCGTCCATGCGCCCTGCCGCGCGGCGAAGCTGGAGGCGTTCCTACTTCTGCAGCTTCCACTTGCCGTCGACGATCTGCACCATCACGCGCGAGCGCTGGTCCAGGCCCAGATGATCGGTCGGGCTCATCGTCATGATGCCGTGCGAGACCGGCAGCTCCTTCGTTTGCTCGAGCGCATCGCGCAGCGCCTTGCGGAACTCCGGCGTGCCGGGCTGCGCCTTCTTCAGCGCAACCGGGATCGCGCGCTCGAGCAGCAGGCCGGCATCCCAGGCGTGGCCGCCGAAGGTCGACACCTGGCCGCCGAAGGCCTTCTCGTAGGCGGTCTTGTAGGTCATTGCCGGCTTCTTGACCGGATTGCTGTCGGGCAGCTGTTCGGCCACCAGCAGCGGGCCGGCCGGCAGCAGCGCGCCTTCGCAGTCCTTGCCGCAGACGCGCAGGAAGTCGGGGTTGGCAACGCCGTGGGTCTGGTAGATCTTGCCCTTGTAGCCGCGCTCCTTCAGCGCCTTGGCAGGCAGCGCCGACGGCGTGCCCGACCCGGCGATCAGCACCGCGTCGGGATTGCTGGCCATGATCTTCAGCACCTGCCCGGTGACCGAGGTATCGGTACGGGCGAAGCGCTCGTTGGCCACCACCTTGATCTTGCGGATGTCCGCCACCTTGGCGAACTCCTGCGACCAGCTCTCGCCGTAGGCATCCGCGAAGCCGATGAAGGCCACCGTCTTCACGTTGTTGTTGCCCATGTGCTCGAAGATGGCGGTCGCCATGTGCGAGTCGTTCTGCGGGGTCTTGAAGACCCAGGCGCGCTTGGCGTCCATCGGTTCGATGATGCGCGCGGACGCCGCCATCGTGATCATCGGCGTGCCGCTCTCGGCGACCACGTCGACCATCGCCAGCGAGTTCGGCGTCACGGTCGAGCCGACCACGGCGTCGACCTTGTCTTCGCTGATCAGCTTGCGGGTGTTCTTGACGGCGGTGGTGCTGTCGGAGGCGTCGTCGAGCACGATGTATTCGACCTTCTTGCCGGCAATCTCCTTGGGCAGCAGCGTGAAGGTGTTCTTCTCCGGGATGCCGAGCGAAGCCGCCGGACCGGTCGCCGATACCGTGACCCCGATCTTGATCTGGGCCTGGGCGGCGCCGGCGCACAGACAGGCGGCGGCGAAGGCCAGCAGGCTGGCGCGCTTGAAATTCATCGTGTCTCCTTCTTCTGTCAAACCGGTCGGCATCGATCCGGCTTGCGCCGGTCCGCGCCTGGCTTGTTGTTCTGACGGACCGTGCCGCGCTGCTGGCGCCGCTCTCCTCCGTCGTGCCCGATCCCGTCCGCGCGTGCCCTCTGCAGAGGGTCGCGGCCGTTCGTCCGCGCTCAATACAGGTTCGCGACGAACTCGGCCGACGCCGGCTTCGATTCGCCGACCGATCGGTCGGGAATTCGCACCGAGTCTAACACAGCGTCCCTTGCCGCCAAGGCAGGATTAACCCGCATCGCCAGCATCGGCGCGGCTTTCGGCGGTGCTGAAGGTCAACCGGCGAAGGCGTCCCAGGCGGTCTTCAGGATCAGCGCGGTCACCACCAGCAGGAAGACCTTGCGCACGAATCCGCTGCCGTGCTTCAGCGCGAGGCGGCTGCCGAGCTGGCTGCCGATCACGTTGCCCACCGCCATCACCAGCCCCAGTTCCCACCAGACATGGCCCTTGAAGCCGAGCAGCATCAGCGCGGCGACATTGGTGGCGAGGTTGACCAGCTTGGTCGACGCCGCCGCGTGCAGGAAGTCGTAGCCGAACAGCCGCACGAACATGATCATCAGGAAGCTGCCGGTACCTGGCCCGAAGATGCCGTCGTAGAAGCCGATCGCGGCGCCGCCCAGCACGGCGACCCAGCGCTCGCGCGCGCCGGACAGCGTTGGCGCGTGCTCGGCGCCGAGGTCCTTCCTGGCCAGCGTATAGATCAGCAGGATCGCCAGCACGAACGGCAGCAGCTTGCGCAGCGGTTCGGCGGGCACCAGCGTCAGCGTGTAGGCGCCGGCCATCGAGCAGAGGAACGCCGCCACCACCGCGGGCCCGGTGGCGCCCCAGTAGATCCGCACGCTGCGCGCGTAGCGCACCGCGGCGTTGAAGGTACCGGCCATCGAGGCCACCTTGGTGGTGCCGATCAGCGTCGCCGGCGCGTGGCTCGGGTACGCGCTGAAGATGGCGGGAATCTGTATCAGGCCGCCGCCGCCGGCGACCGCGTCGATCAGGCCGGCCAGCAAGGCGGCGGCAAACAGCAAGGCGAACTCCATTCGAATATCCGGGAAGCGGGAAAGCAGGAAAAGGCGGAAAAGAAAAGCGCAGACCGCGGCCGGGGGATCGGCAGTCCAGGGGCGCCACCGAGACCGGAACGGTCGAGGGCTGCGGTCGGATCAGGCCAGCTGCTTGGCGGCCGGGGCCAGGTCGCGGTGCCACAGGCCGCACGGCAGCCGGCTCAGGCCGCCGCCGGGATCGCGGTCCGGATCGCCGTCCGGCTCACCGGCACCGGGCAGCCCCGGCGCCCACAGCAGATGGCGCACGCCATGCGCGCGGCACCAGTCGGCGAGCCAGTCGCGGCAAGAAGCGAGGATTGCACCACTTTCGTGCGTACCGGGCAAGCACCAGGCTTCGGCCGCCAGCGCCGCCAGGCCGCCCAGATCGAGGCGCGGCACCAGCTGGACAGGCAGGCAGCCGACCAGCGCGCCGTCGCGCGACGCCAGCAGGCACAGGCCCAGCTCGGGCCGCTGCAGCAGCCGCTCGAGCATCGCGGCGCGGCCGCGCTGCAGCAGCACCGGCGCCGGCGCGCACGCCTGCAGCCAGTCCGCCAGCATCGGCTGGTCGGCCGGAAAAGCCTGTCGAATCAGATAGTTGGGAGTTGGCGACGGAGCGCCGGCGGGGCTAGAACGGCCGGAATTGGCTGAAGAGGTGGGGTCGGACGGAGACGGCATGGCGGTCGCGGGCAAGGCGCGCATTGTCTCACGGAGCACGGCACAAATTAAAAAGGGCGTTGCCGAGGATCACCCGTCAACGCCCTTTCCTTATTTAACGCTGCTTCCTCACGGAATGCTCATCGTGGGTGCGCGCCTGTCGTCTCCTCGCTTCCGCCTCCATTTAACCTGCGAAAACCGTGACTGCAATGTAACGAAGCGGTGCGTATCGAACAAGCTAGAAAAAACCCTAGCCCTAAAAACGGGCATGTATCCCGGCGGCCACTCCCCATCGCCCCTGCCCTGCCTCCGCCGGGACGGCGTCCATGGCGCTAATGGCGGCTGCGCGAGAACAGCGCCTGCAGTTCGCCCATGATGCCGCGGCGGAACAGCAGCACGCAGATCACGAAGATCACGCCGGTCACCATCGTCACCGACTCGCCCAGCGAGTTGAACCATTCGACGCCGGTGGCCGAGGCCAGGAAGCTGCCGATGTCGCCCAGCTTGTTCTCCAGCGCGACGATGACGAAGGCGCCGACGATCGGACCGGACAGCGTGCCGAGGCCGCCGACCAGCGTCATCAGGATCACCGTGCCCGACATCGACCAGTGCACATCGGTCAGCGTCTCGAAGCCCAGCACCAGCGCCTTGATCGCGCCGGCCAGCCCCGACAGCGCGGCCGACAGCACGAAGGCCATCAGCTTGAAGCGGTCGGTGTCGTAGCCCAGCGAGATCGCGCGCGGCTCGTTTTCCTTGATCGCCTTCAGGATCTGGCCGAACGGCGAATGCACCGTGCGGACGATCAGCGCGAAGGCCAGCACCAGGATCAGCAGCGCGACGTAGTACAGCGTCAGGTCATCCGACAGCGACAGCACGCCGAACAGCTTGCCGCGCGGAATGCCCTGCAGTCCGTCCTCGCCGCCGGTGAACGGCGCCTGCAGGCAGAAGAAGAACAGCATCTGCGCCAGCGCCAGCGTGATCATCGAGAAATAGATGCCCTGGCGCCGGATCGCCAGCGCGCCCACCACATAACCGATCGCCGCGCCGGCCAGCGTGCCGAGCACCAGCCCGACTTCCGGCGTCACGCCCCACACCTTCATCGCGTGTCCGGCCACATAACCGGCGCCGCCGAAGAAGGCCGCGTGGCCGAACGACAGCAGGCCGGTGTAGCCGATCAGCAGATTGAACGCGCAGGCAAACAGCGCGAAGCACAGCACCTTCAGCACGAAGACCGGATAGGCGCCGGCCATCGGCGCGGCGATCAGCGCGACCAGCAGCACGCCATAGAACAGCAGCGGCACGGTGCGCGGCACGCCGCCGCGCGCGGCGCCCGCCTGCGCCGGCGTCGAAGCTTGCGCGCCCTGGGGTTGTGCGCGCGATGCGCTTTGTCCGTCCATCACTTCTCCCTCCCGAACAGCCCGGCCGGCCGCAGCAGCAACACGATCACCATGATCAGGAACACCACGGTCGACGACGCTTCCGGATAGAACACCTTGGTCAGCCCCTCGATCACGCCCAGCCCGAGGCCGGTGACGATCGAGCCGAGGATCGAGCCCATGCCGCCGATCACGACCACCGCGAACACCACGATGATCAGGTTCTGTCCCATCAGCGGCGAGATCTGGATCACCGGCGCGGCCAGCACGCCGGCGAAGGCGGCCAGCGCGACGCCGAAGCCATAGGTCAGCGTGACCATCAGCGGCACGTTGACGCCGAAAGCCTCGACCAGCTTCGGGTTCTCGGTGCCGGCGCGCAGATAGGCGCCGAGCTTGGTCTTCTCGATCATGTACCAGGTCGCCAGGCACACCGCCAGCGAGGCCACCACGACCCAGGCGCGATAGTTCGGCAGGATCATGAAGCCGAGGTCGGTCGCGCCCGACAGCAGTTCCGGCGTCGAATACGGCAGGCCCGACACGCCGTAGATCGAGCGGAACACCCCCTCGATCACCAGCGTGATGCCCAGCGTCAGCAGCAGGCCGTAGATATGGTCCAGCTTGTAGATCCAGCGCAGCATCGTCTTCTCGATGACCACGCCGAGCACGCCGACCACGACCGGAGCGAGCAGCAGCATCACCCAGTAGTTGAGCCCGGCGTACTCCATGCCCATCCAGGCCAGCACCGCGCCGAGCATGAACAGCGCGCCGTGCGCGAAATTGATGACGTTGAGCAGGCCGAAGATCACCGCCAGGCCAAGGCTCAACATCGCATAGAACGCCCCGTTGACCAGCCCGAGCAGCAGCTGGGACAACATGGCGGGCAAGGGAATACCGAAGATGTCCATCGCAGGCTTCAGCTATGCGGCGCCGCGGGCCCGTTCCGCGCCGGCCCGCCGTCCATCGAGGAAGGCATGGGCCGGCGGCAGCGAACGTGCACGCGGCGCCGGTCGTTCATCGGGCCGCGGCGATGCGCCAGGCGCGCACCGCGCGGCCGCCATCGCTTACTTCTTCAGCAGCGCGCACTTCGACTCGGCGGGCGTCGTGAAGGCCTGGTCGCCCGGGATCGTCGCCACGACCTTCAGGTAGTCCCACGGCTTCTTCGACTCGGCCGGGCTCTTGACCTGCATCAGGTACATGTCGTGGATGGCGCGGCCATCGGCGCGGATATAGCCCTTGGTGTAGAAGTCGTCGATCTTCGCCTTCTTCAGCTCGGCCATCACCTTGTCCGGATCGTCGGTCTTGGCCGCCTCGACCGCCTTCAGGTAGGTACGCACCGCGGAGTAGTCGGCCGCCTGCAGGCTGCTCGGCATCTTCTTGTTCTTGGCGAAGAAGCGGTTGGCGAACTTGCGGGTCTCGTCGTTCATGTCCCAGTACCAGCTGTCGGTCATCAGCAGGCCTTCGGTGTTCTTCAGTCCGAGGCTGTGCACATCGTTGATGAACATCAGCAGGCCGGCGATCTTCATGTTCTTGGTGATGCCGAATTCCTTGGCCGCCTTGATCGAGTTGATCGTGTCGCCGCCGGCGTTGGCCAGGCCCAGAATCTGCGCCTTCGACGACTGCGCCTGCAGCAGGAACGACGAAAAGTCCGACGCCGACAGCGGATGGCGCACCGAGCCGACCACCGTGCCGCCATTGGCCTTGACCACCGCCGAGGTGTCGTTCTCCAGCGAATGGCCGAAGGCGTAGTCCGCGGTCAGGAAGAACCACGACTTGCCGCCCTGCTTGACCACCGCGCTGCCGGTGCCCTTGGCCAGCGCCACCGTGTCGTAGGCGTAGTGCACCGTGTACGGCGAGCACTCTTCGTTGGTCAGGCGCGCCGTGCCGGCGCCGATGTTGATGTAGACCTTTTTCTTTTCCTGCGCGACCTTGTTCATCGCCAGCGCGGTACCGGAGTTGGTGCCGCCCAGCAGCATGTCCAGGCCCTGCTGGTCCATCCATTCGCGCGCCTTCGACGCGGCGATGTCGGCCTTGTTCTGGTGGTCGGCCGACAGCAGCTCGATCGGCTTGCCGAGCACCTTGCCGCCGGCGTCCTCGATCGCCATCTTGACGGCCTCGACACCCGACTTGCCGTCGATGTCGGCGTACAAGCTGGACATGTCGGTGATGAAGCCGATCTTGACCGAATCACCCGATACCTGCGCGGAGGCCGCTCCGGCCGCCATGCCCGTCACCAAGGCCGCCATCGCGGCTGCGAGCCGTTTGATCTTCATTGCTTGTCTCCTGTGTTTCGGCGGCCTCGCGCCGCCCTTTCCTACACCGTACCTGCGACCCCTGACTGCGGTCATGCCTGCGATCCCGAAGGGATCAGACCCCAAGCAGTTCGTGCAACACCGGCATCTTCTGTTCGAGCTCGCCGGCGCCGAAGCGCTCGACGATGGTGCCGTGCTCCATCACATAGAAGCGGTCCGCCAGCGGCGCGGCGAAGCGGAAGTTCTGCTCCACCATCACCACCGTGTACCCCTTCTGCTTCAGCATCCGGATCATGCGGGCCAGCGCCTGCACGATCACCGGTGCCAGTCCTTCCGAAATCTCGTCGAGCAGCAGCAGGTTGGCGCCGGTGCGCAGGATGCGGCCGACCGCCAGCATCTGCTGCTCGCCGCCCGACAGGCGCGTGCCCTGGCTGTGCCTGCGCTCGGCCAGATTCGGGAACATCTCGTAGATCTCGGCCTCGCTCATGCCCTGCTTGGCGCCGTTGCCCTTGAGCTGCGGCGGCAGCAGCAGGTTCTCCTCGCACGACAGGCTGGCGAAGATGCCGCGCTCCTCCGGGCAGTAGCCGATGCCGTAGTGCGCGATCTTGTGCGTCGGCAGATGGATCGTCTCGTGGCCGTCGATCCGGATCGAGCCCTTGCGCGTGCCGGTCAGGCCCATGATCGCGCGCAGCGTGGTGGTGCGGCCGGCGCCGTTGCGGCCCAGCAGCGTGACCACCTCGCCGCGGTTCACGGTCAGGTCGACCCCGTGCAGGATGTGCGATTCGCCGTACCAGGCCTGCAGGCCGCGGATCTCGAGGGCGGGTGTGTTCTCAGTTGCCATGTCGTCGTTCCCGCTTGCTCTCAGTGCGCGCCCTGCAGCTCGGCGTCGGCCGTGCCCATATAGGCTTCCATCACGCGCGGATCCTTCGAGACCTGCTCGTATGGCCCTTCGGCCAGGATCGCGCCCCGTTGCAGCACGGTGATCGTGTCCGCGATCGACGACACCACGTTCATGTTGTGTTCGACCATCAGGATCGTGCGCCCGGACGACACCTTCTTGATCAGTTGCGTGACGCGGTCGACGTCCTCGTGGCCCATGCCCTGGGTCGGCTCGTCGAGCAGCATCAGCTCCGGTTCCATCGCCAGCGTGGTGGCGATCTCCAGCGCGCGCTTGCGGCCGTACGGCAGGTTGACGGTGACGGTGTCGGCGAACTCGGTCAGTCCGACTTGCTCGAGCAGCGCCATCGCCTCGTCGTCGAGCACCGACAGCGTGCGTTCGCTGCGCCAGAAGTGGAAATGCGTGCCGAGCTTGCGCTGCAGCCCGATGCGCACGTTCTCGCGCACGGTCAGGTGCGGAAACACCGCCGAGATCTGGAACGAACGGATCACGCCGCGGCGCGCGATTTGCGCGGGCTTCTCGCCGGTGATGTCGGTGCCGTTGAACAGGATGGTGCCGGTGGTCGGCACCAGGAATTTCGTCAGCAGATTGAAGCAGGTCGTCTTGCCCGCTCCGTTGGGGCCAATCAGCGCATGGATGGACCCGCGCCTGACCCGCAGATTGACGTCGCTGACCGCGGTGAACCCCTTGAACTCCTTGGTGAGGTTGCGCGTCTCCAGGATGGTTTCCTGCTGGTTCATGTCTCCTGCCCGTCCTCGTTCGGCACGACGCTTGGCTTCTGGCCCGTCGTGCCCGGATTCGACCCGCGACCCCTGACGGCGCTGCGCGATGGCGGCGCGCGTGTGGGGATCGCCTTGTCTGCAATGTCTTATTGGTTTGTGTGGCAGCGCGCTGGGTGACAGCGGCGGCGCGGTCGGATGCAACGCGGAAGCCCGCGCGGATGTGAGCGCGGCATCACGACTGTCCGGCGTCTATTGTGGGCACCTGTTGCGTCGCAAAACATCCGGGTTTGCACTGAGCCTGAAACATGAACCAGCTGTCATGTTCGTCAGGCAGTGCGGACGTATTGCCGGGGAGAACTGCCAAAGGGAAGCGGTGCTGCGCCGCACGCGGCGGCGCGACCGTCATGCTGCGCCGGCGCGTCAGCCGCGCGCGCCGCTGCGCCAGTCCTCGCGGATCATGTCGCTGGCGCGCTCGGCGATCATGATCGTCGGCGAGTTGGTATTGCCAGAGGTGATCAGCGGCATCACCGAGGCGTCGACCACGCGCAGGCCCTGCACCCCGATCACGCGCAGGCGCTGGTCCACCACCGCCTGCGGATCGTCGGGCTTGCCCATGCGGCAGGTGCCGACCGGATGGAAGATCGTCGTGCCGATATCGCCGGCCGCGCGCGCCAGCGACTCGTCGTCCTCGACATGCGGGCCCGGCAGCCATTCCTGCGGCCGGTACGGCGCCAGCGCGGGCGCGGCCACGATGCGGCGGGTCAGCCTGAGCGAGTCCGCCGCGACCTTGCGGTCCTCGTCGGTCGACAGGTAGTTGGGCGCGATCACCGGCGCCTGGCGGAAGTCCGGGCTGTCGATGTGGACGCTGCCGCGCGAGGTCGGCCGCAGATTGCAGACGCTGGCGGTGAAGGCGTTGAACGTGTGCAGCGGCTCGCCGAACTTGTCGAGCGACAGCGGTTGCACGTGGTACTCGACATTGGGCCGCGCCTGGTCCGGATCCGAGCGCGCGAACGCGCCGAGCTGCGACGGCGCCATGCTCATCGGCCCGCTCTGGTTCCACGCGTACTGCAGCCCGATGCCGAGCTTGCCCCACCAGTTGCCGACACGCGTGTTCAGCGTGCGCACGCCCTCGACCTTGACGATCATCCGCAGTTGCAGATGGTCCTGCAGGTTCTCGCCGACGCCGGGCAGCGCCTGCCGCACGGCGATACCGAGCGCCTGCAGCCGCTCGGGCTGGCCGATGCCGGACAGCTCGAGCAGCTGCGGCGTGTTGACCGCGCCCGCGGCGAGGATCACCTCGCGCCGCGCCGCCACTGTATGGGGCTGTCCGCCGCCGACATAGTGCAGGCCGCTGCAGCGGCGTCCGTCGAAGGTCAGCTCGCTGACCTGCGCGCCGGTGACGATGGTCAGGTTCGGCCGTTCGGAGGCGCGCCGCAGGAACGCCTTCGACGTGTTCCAGCGGATGCCGCGGCGCTGGTTGACCTCGAAGTAGCCGACGCCGAAGTTGTCGCCGCGGTTGAAGTCGTCGGTGCGCGGAATGCCGGTCTGCTCGGCCGCGTCGATGAAGCGCTCGAGGATGTCCCAGCGCAGGCGCTGCGGCTCGACGCGCCATTCGCCGCCGGCGCCGTGAAAGTCGTTGGCGCCGCGATGATGGTCCTCGCTGCGCTTGAACAGCGGCAGCACGTTGTCCCAGCGCCAGCCGTCGTCGCCGGTGATGCGCGCCCACTCGTCGTAGTCCTCGCGCTGCCCGCGCATGTAGATCATGCCGTTGATCGACGAGCAGCCGCCCAGCACGCGGCCGCGCGGATAGATCAGCGAGCGCCCGTTCAGTCCCGGCTCGGCGACGGTGCGGTACATCCAGTCGGTGCGCGGATTGCCGATGCAGTACAGGTAGCCCACCGGAATATGGATCCAGTGGTAGTCGTCCTTGCCGCCCGCCTCGAGCAGCAGCACGCTGACGTCGGCGTCCTGCGTCAGCCGGTTGGCCAGCACGCAGCCCGCGGTGCCGCCGCCGACGATGATGTAGTCGTAGGTCTCCATGCTCTTCTTCTGGGTTGGATGTCGATCGGGATGCGTCCGTCCGCCGCGGAAGGACGGCCGGCAAGCTGAGGCGTTCTGCTCTGCCTTCTGCGTGGTGCGTCGTGCGTTCGGTGCTGGGCGTCCGGTCTGGATCGATACCGGCGATCGCGTCGTCGTGCGCTTCAGCGGTCCGCGTCCGCCACCGGCTGCAGATGGCGGCGCAGCCAGTCGCTCAGCGCGTCGAGCACCTCGGTCCGCAGCGCCGCCTGCTCGTTGAAGATCTCGTGGTAGGCGTGCTCGAACCAGACGCATTCGCGCAGGTCGGCCGGCGCATTGTCGCAGAAGCGCCGGCTGCCCGCCGGATCGACCACGCGATCGGCCCCGGCGACCAGCAGCAGCGTCGGCGCCTCGAGCAGCGGCGCATCGGCCTGCGCGCGTTCGATGCCGAGCATCATGCTGTGCAGCATGCCCGCCGTCAGCGTGCGCTGCACCAACGGATCGCTGCGATAGCTGGCCACCTCGGCGGGATCGTGGCTGAGGTCGGACGGGCGGATCGGACTGGGTACGCGCAGGTTCGGCGCCAGCGTCAGCAGCATCCGCTGCAGGGTCAGCATCGCGCCGTCGATGCGCAGCGCCAGTGCCGGCGAGGACAGCACCAGCGCGCGCACCGGTCGCACGCGCGAGGTTGCCAGCCGCGCCGCGACCAGCCCGCCCATGCTGTGGCCGAGCACGATCGGCAGCTCCGGCCAGCGCTGCACCGCGCCGTCGTAGATCTCCACCAGGTCGTCCAGGAAGACATCGGGCCGCTCGGCCACCATGCGTGCGCCGCCGCTGGCGCCGTGGCCGCGCTGGTCGTAGGCCACCACCCGCAGCCCCAGCGCGCACAGCCGCGCCGCCACATGCGCGTAGCGCCCGCAGTGCTCGGCGAGCCCGTGCACCAGCAGCAGCGTGCCCGACGGTTCGGGCCACAGCCCCGGGTCGGGCAGCCAGGTGCGCAGCAGCAGCTCGGTGCCGTCGCGCATGCGCTGGCGGCTTTCAGCCGGCGCAATGGCGGCGCTCTGGGATGCATCCATGCGATCGCTCTCCTCGTCGGCACGCGGCGCGGCCGCACGCCGGTCAGCGTTCATCAGTGGCAGGCGGGGCGCGCATTGCCGTCGCGTGCATTGCGGTCGGACGTGTCCGCGGACGGCGCGTGCCCCGGCTCGGCGAAGTCGGCGAGGATCGGGCAGTCCGGCCGCTCGTCGCCGCTGCAGGCCTCGGCCAGCGAGCGCAGCGTGTCGCGCATCGCCACCAGTTCCGCGATGCGCGTTTCCAGTTCGGCGACATGGCGCAGCGTCAGCGCCTTGACGTCCGCGCTGGCACGCCCGCGGTCTTGCCACAGCAGCAGCAGGTTGCGGATCTCGTCCAGCGAGAACCCGAGATTACGGGCGCGCCGCACGAAGCGCAAGGTATGCAGCGCGCGCTCGTCGTAGCGCCGATAGCCCCCTTCGCTGCGCGGCGGCACGGGCAGCAGCCCGATCGATTCGTAGTGCCGGATCATCTTGGCGGACACGCCCGAGGCAGCCGCCGCTTCGCCGATATTCATCGCCTTGCTTCCTCCATGTTTCAGCGCTGCACGGCCTCGCTGCGCGGCGCCGGCCGCCAGCGCCGCAGCAGCAGCGCGTTGCCGACCACGCTGACGCTCGAGAAGGCCATCGCCGCGCCCGCCACCACCGGACTGAGCAGACCGGCCGCCGCCAGCGGGATGCCGATCACGTTGTAGACGAATGCCCAGAACAGGTTCTGCCGGATCTTGCGCACCGTACGGTGCGACATTGCCAGCGCATCGGCGACCAGGCCCGGATCGCCGCGCATCAGCGTGATGCCGGCCGCGTGCATCGCCACGTCGGTGCCGGTGGACATCGCGATGCCGACGTCGGCCGCGGCCAGCGCCGGTGCATCGTTGACGCCGTCGCCGACCATCGCGACCACCGCGCCGGCGCGCTTGAGCGCCGCCACGCGCGCGGCCTTGTCCTCGGGCAGCACCTCGGCCTGCACGTCGTCGATGCCGAGCGCGTCGGCGACCTGCGCCGCGGCGCCCTGGCTGTCGCCGGACAGCATCACGGTGCGCACGCCGGCCGCGTGCAGGCGCGCCACCGCTTCGCGCGCGCCGGGCTTGATCGCATCGCCGAACGCGACCAGCCCTTCGACGCGGCGCGCATCGATCTCGATCAGCCACGACACCGTGCGGCCGGCCCGGCGCAGCGCATCGGCTTCGCGCTGCAGCGCGGAACCTTCGTCCAGCGACGCGCCTAGCTCCTTGCGCAGCCGCTCGCTGCCGAGCGCCCATGCAACACCGTCGATGCGCCCGCTGATGCCGCGGCCCGGCAGCGCGCGCAGTTCGCTGGCGACCGGCACCGTCAACTCGCGCTGGCCGGCGGCGTGCAGCACCGCCCGTGCCAGCGGATGTTCGCTGCCGGCCTGCAGCGCGGCCAGCCGCCGCAGCAGCAACGACGGCGCGTCGCCGGCCGTTGCGCCCGCCGGCAGCAGCGCCACCACCTCGGGCTGTCCGACGGTCAGCGTGCCGGTCTTGTCGAACGCGACCACATTGACACGATGCGCGGTCTCCAGCGCCTCGGCGTCCTTGACCAGGATGCCGGCGCGCGCGCCCGCGCCGGTGCCGGCGATGATCGCGGTCGGCGTGGCCAGGCCCAGCGCGCACGGGCACGCGATCACCAGCACCGCCACCGCGTTCAGCAACGCCGACTGCCAGTCGCCCAGCGCCAAGCCCCAGCCCAGCAGCGTGACCAGCGCGATCGCCAGCACCACGGGCACGAACACCGCGCTGACGCGGTCGACCAGCCGCTGGATCGGCGCCTTGGCCGCCTGCGCATGCTCGACCATGCGGATGATCCGGGCCAGCACCGTTTCGGCGCCAACCGCGGCGGTACGCAGCACCAGCCGGCCCTCGCCGTTGATGGCGCCGCCGGTCACGCGGTCGTCGACATGCTTGGGCACCGGCAGGCTTTCGCCGGTCAGCATCGATTCGTCGGCATGGCTGTCGCCGTCGATCACCACGCCGTCGACCGGAATGCGCTCGCCGGGCAGCACGATCACTTCGTCGCCGACGCGTACCTGCGCCAGCGGCACCGTGGTGTCGACGCCGTCGCGGCGCACGCGCGCGGTATCCGGCCGCAGCGCGGCCAGCGCGCGGATCGCGTCCGCGGTCTGCCGCTTGGCGCGGACCTCGAGCCATTTGCCGAGCCGGACCAGCGTGATCACCACCGCCGCGCTCTCGAAGTACAGATGCGGGTGGCCCTCGCCATGGGCGGCGGCACCGCGCCAGATCAGCCACAGCGACAGGCCGTAGGCCGCCGAGGTGCCGAGCGCGACCAGCAGATCCATATTGCCGGTGCCGGCGCGCGCCGCCTTCCAGCCGGCGCGATAGAAACGCCAGCCGAACACGAACTGCACCGGCGTGGCCAGCAGCCATTGCCACAGCGCCGGCACGTTCCAGGCGACGCCGAACCAGCCGAGCACCATCGGCGCGACCAGCGGCAGCGACAGCGCGGCCGGGATCGCCACGGCCCATGGTCCGGACCAGAAGTCGGCGGCGCGCTCGGGCGCGGCCTGGCCGCCCGTCGCCGCCTCGGCCACCGGTTCGGCGGCGTAGCCGGCGCGGGACACGGCCTCTGTCAGCACCGGCAGCATGTCGGCCGCGTTGCCGCCAACCAGTGTCACAAGGGCGCGCTCGGTCGCCAGATTGACCTGCGCGTCGACCACGCCGGGCACCGCGCGCAGCGCGCGTTCGACGCGGCCGACGCAGGAGGCGCAGGTCATCTCGCGCACCGTCAGCTCCAGCTCGGTACGCGGCACCGCGTAGCCCGCGGCGGCGACGGCGTCGGCGGCCGCCGGCAGCACGGCGGCGCTGTCGGCCTGCACGGTGGCCTCCTCGGTGGCCAGGTTGACGGCGACCGATCGCACGCCCGGCACCTTGGCCAGCGCGTTCTCGACCCGGCGCACGCAGGAGGCGCAGGTCATCCCTTCGATCGGCAGGCGCCATTCGGGCGCGGCCGGCGTGGTATTGGGACCGGACGGGGCCGGCGACAGCGGAAGTGAAGAAGTGGACATGGCGGTTGACATCCTCGTTGACATAGCCTGTCACTGGATGCTGGACCTTACCATGCTAGGAAGGTCAAGGCCGGCGCGCCAGGTTTCGCAGCGAGGCTGCGGGGCTTGCGCCTGACACGATGGGAAGGTTCACAATGGCGTCATTCCGGGTACTTGCCGGATTTCCAGCCCATTCCGAGGAGTTCAACGATGATGCAGTTTCAAGTGGAAGGCATGTCCTGCAATCACTGCGTGGGCGCGATCACGCGTGCGGTGAAGCAGGTCGACCCCGACGCGCGCGTGTCGGCCGATATTGCGGCGCAGGCGGTCAGCGTGGAAGCGGACGCCGATGTGCAGGAGGTGCGGGAGGCGATCGAAGCGGCGGGCTATCCGGTCAAGGGCTGACCGGAAGGAACCGCGTCCGCGCTCCGGGGAGACGCGGACGCGGCCGGTCGGCGCGGCTCAGAAGCGGTAGCCGACGTTCAGGAAGGTCACGATCGGATCGATCTTGATCTTGGTGTGCGACACCACGGTGGCGCCGCCCTGGGCGGAATTGCGCGTGACGAAGGTCGCGCGGGTATCCAGCGGCAGGTAGGACACCGACAGGCCGATATGCCAGCGCTCGTTGATCTTGTAGTTCGCGCCGATGTTGAAGACCGGATTCCACGACGACTTGGCGCTCGCGGTCATCGTGGCGTTGGGGCCGAACTCCTGGCGCACGAACTGCTGGTTGGTGATCGTCTCGTCGGTAAACCAGGTGTAGTTGACGCCCAGGCCCACATAGGGGCGGAAACGCGAGGCCGGCTCGAGGAAGTGGTACTTGACCAGCACCGCCGGGCTCCACTGGCGCACCGTGCCGAGCTTGCCGTACCGGCCGTAGCCCTTGTCGCCCTCGACATCGTGCTCCGGGGGGATACCGACCACGAACTCGGTCGAGATGTGGTCCGTAACGAAGTGGTCGATCGACAAGCCCAGCGTATTGGCCGCCTTGATGTCGGCGCCGGTATTGGGACGCTGCATGCCGACCGGGCGGCCGCCGACGCTGTCGATGGTCAGCGGGTCGGCCGAGCTGTTCGGCATCACGCGGAACCAGCCCGCACTGACGACAGTGCTGCCGGCCGACTGTGCCTGGGCGGCTCCGCCCACTACCATGGCCGCGACAGCCACCAGGATTTTCTTGTTGTTCAACATCCTCTCTCCTTCGTGGTTTTCAACTGCAAGGGCAGCATTATCCCGCCGCCGATGCCGTCATCGTTTCATTCCAGAGACATTTTGTAGAGGCACGCCACTAAATCGAGGGTTTACCGCAATCCGCGGTATCCGAAGGGGCACCACAGCCGGGAGAGAGGCGGCAGAAGTGTCTCAGTAATGTGACAGCGAGCGGTGATCCAGGGCCATCGGCACCATCGACGCCATCGACGCCATCGACGCCATCGACGCCATCGGCACCATCGGCACCATCGGCACCATCGGCACCATCCGCACCGCCGGCACCGTCGGCGCCGTCATGCGCGGTCGCTTCGCACGGCCAGCGCGCAGGCCGCCAGATCCCACAGCGCATAGCCGACGCTCTTGAACACCAGCGGACTGCCGGTGCGCGCGCGGATCGCGTCGGCGGCCAGGATCGCCGTCTCGAACGGCTGCACCGCGGCCCAGTCGATGCCGGCCTGCAGCAGGTCGCCGGCCTCGTCCTCGATGCCGAACAGCGTATCGGCCAGCAGCCGCCCCGCCTTCTCGGCGCCGCGGCACAGCGCCGGCGGCAACTCGCACATGTCCGGCCGGAACGCACCGACCGCGGCGATGAAGTGGTCGTCGCGCCAGCAGCCGGCATCCAGGTCCGGCAGCACCGGGGTGCGGCTCGACGTCACGGTGACGACCATCGACACGCGGCCCAGTACCGCCTCGACCTCGCCGGCGGATTCGAGCACCTCGGCCTCCAGGCCAAGTTCGCGTGCCCGCGCCGCCAGCGCATGGGCCTTGTCCGCCGTGCGCGAATGCAGCCAGACCCGCCGCAGCGGCAGCCCGGCGGCGAAGGCCTCGAGGTGCGTGGTGGCCTGTACGCCGGCGCCGACGATCAGCAGCCCGCCGTCGGGCCGTGCGGCGAAGCGCTGCGCCGCCAGCAGCGACACCGCGGCCGTGCGTCGCCCCGTCACCGTCGGTCCGTCCAGCAGCGCCAGCCGCACGCCGGTATGCGCGTCGGCCACCACCACTTCGCCGAGGATATTGGGCAGCCCGCGCGCCGGATTGCCCGGATGGACCGTGATGTTCTTGGTCATCACCAGGTCGGCATTGCGGGCCGGCATCACCAGCAGCGTCCCCTCGCCCTCCGGGGCCGCGGCCGTCACGTCGCCGACCGGCAGCGCGAGCCGCGGCGGCGCCATCGCGGTGCCGGCGCGCAGTTCGCCGAGCATGTCGGCAATGGCGACGGCCAGTTCGGGATACGGCAGCCGCGCCGCCGTCTGCGCGGCATCGAGCAGCATCGGCGGGACGGTCTGTGAGGCGGTCGGCGAGGCAATCGGTTCGGTAGGCATGAGATCGAGCTCCTGGGAACGCTGGGAATCTGAGGGTAGCGGCCGACGGCGGCGAGGCGGCGAGGCGGCGAGGCGGCGAGGCGGCGATTATCCGCGCTCGGCCGCGGCCGCGGCGCCCTGCCTCGCCGCCGTCCTGCCCCGCCCTGGCGGCGGACCGTCGCGCCCTTCGCGCACGGTCGCGCCGCGCACCTCGATGCGGACCGTATCGAGCACCGTGCCGCCGGCATCGACCAGTTCGAGCCGATGCCGCCCCGGCCAGGGCAGCCAGGCCAGCTTGCCGCCACGGCCCAGGCGCTTGCCGTCGAGCCGCCAGGCCACCGCCCGTGCGGTCCGGCCCGCGACATCCTCGGCGTGCAGCCAGACGCGCTGCGCCTGCGGCGGAATATCCGGATCGAGCGCGAACACGGTGCCGTCGGCCGGACTGGCGATCGCCGCGGCACGGCCGGGGTCCGCACCGTGCGCCGCCGCCGTCCGCCCTGCACCGCGCCCCGCCGCCGTGCCCGCGTAGTGGCTGCCGACGGCGACGACAGGCACCGCGGTGCCCGCCAGGAACACCTCTTCGCGCGCAGGCTCGGGTACGCCTTCAAACCGCACCGGCACGCGCTCCACGTCCGCGGGCATCGCCGGCGGCCGGCTCGCGCGCTCGCGATGCAGGTAGGCCATCACGTCGTGCCAGACCGGCGCCGCGCCCGATACGCCGGACACATCGCGCATCGCCGCGCCGCTGGCATTGCCGACCCAGACCCCGACCGTGTAGTGCTGCGACCAGCCGATGCACCAGTTGTCGCGCATGTCCTTGCTGGTGCCGGTCTTGACCGCGGTCCAGAAGCGCGTGGTCAGCGGACTGTCAAGGCCGAAGGTCCGCGCGCGCGCATGCCGGTCGGACAGCACGTCGCCGATCACATGCGCCGCCGCGGCCGACATCACGGCCAGCGGCCGCGGCGCCGGCTCGGCCAGCCGCATCCGCACCGGCGCCTGGCGGCCCTGGTTGGCCAGCGTGCGGTAGGCATTGGTCAGCGTCAGCAGCGACACGTCGGCGCTGCCCAGCGCCAGGCTGTAGCCGTAGTAGTCGCCGGCCTCGGTCAGCGGCAGGCCGAGCGCCACCAGCCGCCGATGGAAGCGGTGCGGGGTCACCATCACCAGCGTGCGCACCGCCGGCACATTGAGCGAACCGGCCAGCGCGGCGCGCATGCTGACCCAGCCGCCGTAGCGGCCATCGTAGTTGCGGGGAATGTAGAGGCCGCCGCCGGTCGGCAGGTTGACCGGCCGGTCGTCCAGCAGCGAGGCCGCGGTCAGGCGCCGCTCCTCCAGCGCCTGCGCATAGAGGAAAGGCTTCAGCGTCGAGCCGGCCTGGCGCAGCGCGGCCGCATGGTCGACCTGCGCCGCCGCGGACAGCGCGCCCGACGAGCCCACATAGGCCAGCACGTCGCCGCTGGCGTTGTCGAGCACGACCACCGCGCCGTCCTCGACATGGCGTCCGGCCAGCTCGCGCAGGTGCCGCTGCAGGCTGGCCATCGCCAGCCGCTGCACGCCGGCATCGAGCGTCGAGTCGATCGCGGCCCGCGCCGTCGTGCCTGCACTGTGCAGGGTCCGCTCGACCAGCAGGCGGCCCAGGTGGGGCGCCAGCTGCGCGCGGCCCGGTCCGGCCGGCGGCATCGCGGCGCGCGCCAGTGCCAGTTGCGTAAAGCCGTCCAGCCCGTTGCAGCCGTCCGGCTGCGCCATCTCGCGCAGGATCTGGCAGGCGCGCTGCGCCACGCGCGCCGGCGCGGCATTGGGCGCGCGCACCAGCGCCACTGCCAGCGCCGCCTCGCGCGCATCGAGCCCGCTCGGCAGCTTGCCGAACAGCCCCTGCGACAGCGCCGACAGGCCGACCAGCTCGCCACGCAGCGGTACCAGGTTCAGATAGGCCTCGAGGATCTGGCTCTTGCTCCAGCCTTGTTCGAGCCGCGCCGCGCGCCAGGCCTGGCTCATCTTCTGTGCCGCGCTGCGTCCGCCCGCGCCGCGGCGCAGTTCGTCGTCGAGCAGCGCGGCCAGCTGCATCGTCAGCGTCGAGGCGCCGCGCGTGCGCGTGTTCCACAGATTGGCCCAGGCCGCGCCGGCCACGCCCTGCCAGTCCACGCCGCTGTGCCGGTAGAAGCGCCGGTCCTCCGACAGCACGATCGCGGTGCGCACCGCCGGCGAGATCTCGTCGAGCGCCACCCACTGGCCGCGCCGCGCGCCGAAATCGGTCCGCACCGTGGCGACCGGTTCGCCATGGCGATCCCGCACGATCACGTCGGCGCTGCGGTAGCTGCCGCGCACCTGGTCGAAGCCGGGCAGCGCGTCGGCGAACGCCGGCGCGGACGGTATCGCGGACAGCAGCACGCCAAGCAGCGCCGCCGCCCGCGCCGCGCGCCGGATGCCGGGCCATCGCGTTGCCCGCGTCATGGCCGCCGCCCCGCGACGATGCCCGCGACCAGCAATACCTGGGCCGCGGCATAGGTCCACCAGATGCCCAGTTCGAAGCGATCGAACGGCGACAGGAAGCGCGCGATGCCGATCAGCGCATCGGACACGACGAAGCACAGCGCGCCGAGCGCGGCCAGCGGCGTCGGCAGCCGCGCCAGCAGCGCCGCGCAGGCCATCGCCGTCAGCGCGACGACATAGGCGCAGACCTCGATCTGGAGCGTGCCGAGGTTGGGCCAGAAGCGCCCCAGCAGCGTGCCGACGGTACCGATCACCGCGCCGCTGGCGAGCAGCCGGTGCGGCCGGTCGTCGCCGACCAACGGCAGCAGCAACGCGAGATAGCACAGATGCGCCAGCAGGAAGAAGCCGAACCCGCCGGAGAAGGAAAACGGCAGCCACGGCACCGCCAGCAGCAGATCGCCCACCGCGGAGAACAGCAGCGCAGCAACCAGCCAGCGCCGCTCGCGGCGCACCGGATGGAACCACGCCGCACGCGCCAGCAGCAACGCCATCGCGGTCTTCCATGCCGGCTGCCAGGCGAAGCTGCCCGTCAGCGGCGTGCCGGGCGGCAGCTCCAGCGCGGCGCTGACCAGCAGCGTGCCGTAGATGGTGCCGGCGACGGTGCCGGCCATCCACCATTCGCGCACGCGCGGCGGCATCGTCCAGCCGCGCCGTTCGAGGACATCGCTCACGAACGCGGCCCCACGCTCAGGCGCGCATTGGGCGCGGCGCCGAACACCTCGGGCGCGTACATCGCCTCGACCCGGGTCGGCGGCAGTGCGAACTCGCCCGCGTTGTTCAGCCGCACGGTGTACTCGATGGTGGCCGTGCCCTTGGGCAGGTGGGCGTAGTACTCGCGGTACGCCTGCGGCGTGCGCTCGCTGAAGGCCGGCCAGGCGCCGGTGCGGCGCTCGCCGCGCGTGGCGATCTGCGAGTCGCGGCCCAGGCCGCTGCCCAGGATCGTCGCGCCCGCCGGCACCGGATCGCTGACCACCACCCACGTCATGTCGGCCTGCGCGTCGATCTCCAGCTTGACGCGATAGACGTCGCCGCGCGACCAGCGCCCCGGCGTGGCCTGCTCGACCGCGCTGACGCTGCGGCGGATGCGGTAGCCGGCGGCGATCGGCTCGGCCAGCGGCACCGCCGCCAGCGCGCGCACCGTCGCCCACGGCCGGCCGGCGCCCTCGTGCTGCAGCTGCAGCGTGGCGGGCGCGGCGGACGGGGTCGGCTGCGGCGACT
>NZ_VZOV01000010.1 GCF_008801915.1 Cupriavidus gilardii | reverse complement strand
TGGCGCAACTCCGGCCCTCGCGGGCCTGCGCGTGCTGCGCACTTGCCCAAGGCCGGGTGTGTGGAGGTGGGAGGGAGGCGGTCTTGCTGTTCCCTTCATCGTGCCACGGCGTTCTCGCCGTCAAGGGCTGCGCGCCGATGGCGCTTGCGTCCGGCGGCCGTCCTTGACCCCTGACTGCTGCGCTGCGCCGTGACTTCGACGGTTCCGGGCAATTCCGCCCTTGCAACCGGAGAATCGTCATGAACGACAAATCACACGTTTCCCTCGAACAGCACGTTTGCCTGGTCTGCGGCACGGCGTTCGATACCGGCGCGATCCTGCTGGACAAGCGCCTGCGCGCGAGCATGGAGCGCCACACGGCGACCGGCTGGGGCCTGTGTCCCGAGCATCAGAAGCTGTCCGATGACGGCTTTGTCGCGCTGGTCGAATGCGATCCGCAGCGCAGCGGCGCTCAGGGCGGCGGGTGCATGAAGCCCGAGCAGGCGTATCGCACGGGCCGGCTGGCCCATCTGCGGCGCTCGGTGTTCGCGCAGGTGTTCAACGTGCCGATCGCGGAGAAGCAGGCTTGCGTGTTCGTTGAGCTTGGCGTGATCGACCAGTTGCAGTCGATGACGGCAACGGCGACGAGCTGATCGCGCCGCGCTGCCTTCGGTGCGTCGTCCCTGCGGGATGGCGCACTTTCTTCTGCTGCGCTGGCACGTCACTCCATTTGTGGCAAAGCATTATTGCCGTTAGACGTATCCCCCCTAGGGGGATACAATTTCCGTATGACGGAATCACACAAACACACCAGTCATCCTGCCCTTGTGAAGCGGCTCAAGCGTGCCGAAGGCCACCTTCGACACGTTATCGGCATGATCGAGGCGGAGGAACCTTGCCTCGATATTGCCCGCCAGCTTTCAGCGGTTGAAAGCGCGGTAACGGCAGCAAAGCGTGCTCTGATCCACGACCACATCGAACATTGCCTTGACCATGACGCCGCTTCCGTCATGGGCGAAATGAAGGCACTCGCAAAACTCCTATGAGGCCGACTTATGCTCGCTGTCCTTAAGAACCGCACCTATCGCCACCTGTTCGCTGCGCAAGTGATCGCGCTAGTGGGCACCGGCCTGATGACTGTGGCGCTGGGCCTACTCGCCTACGAACTGGCGGGCGCGGACGCCGGAGCGGTGCTTGGTACGGCGCTGGCTATCAAGATGCTTGCTTATGTCGGCATCGCCCCGATCGCTCAGGCGTTCGCCGACCGCTTGCCGCGTAGGTCGCTGCTGGTCGCACTTGACCTGATTCGAGCCGCCGTGGCTCTCTGCCTGCCCTTCGTCACCGAGGTCTGGCAAATCTATCTCCTGATCTTCGTGTTGCAGGCGGCTTCTGCCGGATTCACGCCGACCTTTCAGGCGACCATCCCGGACATCCTGCCTGACGAGGAGGAGTACACGAAGGCGCTGTCGCTCTCGCGGCTGGCCTACGACCTTGAAAGCCTGGTTTCCCCGATGCTGGCGGCTGCGCTGCTGACCATCATCAGCTTCCACAACCTGTTTGCCGGGACAGTGCTTGGCTTCCTTGTCTCGGCCGCGCTGGTGGTCAGCGTGGTGTTGCCCGCCTCGACACCCGGCCCACGTCGCGGCATCTGGGAGCGCACCACGCGGGGCGTTCGCCTCTACCTTGCAACGCCGCGGCTGCGGGGACTTCTGGCAGTTAGCCTTGCCGTGTCAGCAGCAGGCGCGATGGTGATAGTGAATACGGTGGTCATCGTGAAGGCACGCTTCGGCCTTGGCGAAGCAGAAGTAGCTTGGGCTTTGGCGGCGTTTGGGGGCGGCTCGATGATCGCTGCATTTGCACTGCCTGGGCTGCTCAACAAATTAGCGGATCGACCTGTCATGGTCACGGGAGCGGCGGTGCTGGTTATCGGTACGGCCATCGGGGCGCTGATTCCGTCTTATGTTCTGTTGCTTCCACTTTGGCTGGTGATTGGTTTCGGCTACAGCGTGGCACAAACGCCTTCTGGTCGGCTGCTGCGCCGTTCCGCCCATGCCGAGGATCGGCCTGCGCTATTCGCTGCACAGTTTGCGCTGTCACATGCCTGCTGGCTGATCTGCTACCCGCTGGCGGGACGCTTCGGTGCTGCCTTTGGACTGCAATCAACCTTCATCGTTATGTCATTGATTGGCCTTGCCGGTGTAGTGCTTGCGCTAATGCTTTGGCCTGCCGGCGATCCATCGGATATCGCCCATGACCACCCGGATCTACCGCCGGATCATCCGCATATGCGCGAACATTCAGGCCAGGGCCGACACCACCACCTTCTGATCGTGGACGACCTACATCAAGGTTGGCCACGCATGTAGCGTTGTGTCCTTCGCCAAACGCGATCTAACTTGACCAAGGGGGCTTCGGCCCCCTTTTTGCTGCGCCCGGTGGCGCAACTCCGGCCCTCGCGGGCCTGCGCGTGCTGCGCACTTGCCCAAGGCCGGGTGTGTGGAGGTGGGAGGGAGGCGGTCTTGCTGTTCCCTTCATCGTGCCACGGCGTTCTCGCCGTCAAGGGCTGCGCGCCGATGGCGCTTGCGTCCTGGCGGCCGTCTGCGACCCCTGACTGCTTGCGCTGCGCCGTGCCCCGGAAGGGTCGGGCAATTCCGCCCGGCAACCTTTCAGGAGTTCACCATGAACAACGTACTCATCACTGCCGAGCAGCGCATCGTGCTGCTGGCCAACGGCCGCGCATCGCTGGAGAACCCGGACTTCGATCCGGCCCCGGTGGTCAAGCTGTTCACGCCAGACGGCGGCGCGACCTGGCTGCTGACCGAGATTGATCCCGATGACCACGACCACGCTTTCGGTCTTTGCGACCTGGGCCTGGGCGAGCCGGAAATCGGCTGGGTCAGCTTGAACGAGCTGGCGAGCTTGCGCGGCGGGCTGGGCCTGCCGATCGAGCGCGACCTGTCTTTCCGGGCAGAGAAACGTCTAAGTGGCTATGCGCGTGATGCGCGGCTGGCCGGGCGAATCGTCGTCTGACTTTGCCCTTGGAGCGCCGCAAGGCGCTCCTTGCGCTTTCTCGACCATCACAGGAGATCAATGCCATGAGCAGCCATCACGACTACATCATCGAAATCACCGCGCAACACGATGCGCTCAAGCCATTCGCGCCGGAGAACGGCCAGCCGCTGCGCTTCAAGATCGGCGATGCGGTGATCTACACCAACGAATACGGCGTGCAGTTCCGTCGCTGCGTCACCGGGTTCTACCGGCCGAGTGGCCTTTGCGGTCACTACGCGCGTGGAGCGCGCTATCTGCTGAACTCGACTTCGCCGTGGGTGCCGGTTGCGGAATCCAGCCTGCGTCCTGACGACTCGGCCTGATGCCTTCGCGCCCCTTCCGGGGCGCTGCGCGCTTCGCTTGCCTCTAGGGGAAAGCTCTGTACGGGCTATCCCCGCCGCGCGATGCTTGGCCCCCCTAAAAGCCGCCGAACCGGCTGCGCCGGCTCGGCCAGAAATCCGCGGCCACAGCAGAACCCGCTTTCCGATGCGGGGGGCGTGTTGCGTCTGGTGCTCATCGAACCTTGAAGGCTGGGCGTCCCCGGCCACCTGGGAGATGGCCGGTCGCGCTGTCGTGCGCGTAGCGCATCGAGCCGCCTGCGGCGTCTCGCCCCATTCGGGCTTCCATCGTTCCCTCGCTCCGCTCGGCTGACGCCTCCGGCCCGGCTTCCAGATCCGGGCCTGCGCGCTTCGCTTGCCGTGCGGTCAGCGCAAGGGGGAAGGCCGTTGCCTTGTCCAGCCGTCTCCCCTGACTTCATCACCTTCACCGCGACTGTAGCCCGCGCCCGTGTGCCGTCAAGGCGCGCAGGGCCGTGTCCTCGGCTGCGCCTGCGGGCCGCACCAACCCTGCGCTTGCCTCCTTGACGGCATCCGTTCGCGCGCTCCTGACCGTCGCGGGCGATGAACTCAGGAAAGACGGTGGCAACAGGGCCAACCGGGTTCCTCGTGCCGACCGCACCGAACAGCCGAAAGGCTGGGCTTCCGAATCTAGGAATCCGGTGTGCGGTGTGAACAGCAAACCTCTTTTTGTCAGGAGAAAGATCATGCAACTCGCATCCCGTTTCGCTTCCCGTTCCCCGGCACTGCGCAGCGATTACCCGCTGACCGATGACCAAATCCGCAGGGTGGCCCCGTCCATCTTCGCGGACGCCCCGCACGAAAGCCGCTCCGAGCGGTACGCCTACATCCCCACCGCGACCGTGTTGCAGGAACTGCGCGGGGAAGGCTTCGAGCCTTTCATGGTGTGCCAGACCCGCGTGCGCCACGACGACCGCCGCGACTACACCAAGCACATGATCCGCCTGCGCCACGCCAGCCAGATCAACGGGCGCGAGGCCAACGAAATCATCCTGCTGAACTCCCATGACGGCACCAGCAGTTACCAGATGCTGGCCGGAATGTTCCGCTTCGTGTGCAGCAATGGCCTTGTGTGCGGTGACACCGTGGCCGACGTGCGCGTACCCCACAAGGGCGACGTAGCCGGGCACGTCATCGAAGGCGCTTACGAAGTCCTGCACGGTTTCGACCGGGCGCAGGAATCGCGCGATGCCATGCGCGCCATCACCCTCGACGCCGGGGAATCGGAAGTGTTCGCCCGCGCCGCGCTGGCCTTGAAGTACGACGAGGACAAGCCCGCACCCATCACGGAATCGCAAATCCTGATGCCGCGCCGTGGCGACGACGACCGCCGCGACCTGTGGAGCGTGTTCAACCGCACGCAAGAAAACCTCATCAAAGGTGGCCTGTCCGCCCGCGCCGCCAATGGCCGCCGCCAGACCACCCGGCCCGTGCAGGGCATCGACCAGAGCGTGCGCCTGAATCGCGCCCTGTGGCTGCTGGCCGATGGCCTGCGCCAGCTCAAAGCCTGAATCCCCACGCGGCAGGGGCAGGCAGCAGCCCTTGCCGCATCCCTCGCTGCTGCATCCCTGAATCGTTTAGGAGTTGTCACCATGAACGCCGTAACCCAAACCGAAGCCCGCGCCATCGAAAACGCCGCACCGCTGGAAATGGCCGACCCTTCCAAGAACCTGATCTTGGTTGCCCTTTCGCAGTTGCTGCCGCGCCGCTCCAAGCGCAACGCCCGCAAGATGCCGCGCCTGTCCATCCCCGAACTGGCCGCGAGCATCGCCCGCATCGGCCTGCTGCAAAACCTGATCGTGATCGCATCCGCCGATGGCGAGCATTACGAGGTGGTGGCCGGTGATCGCCGCTTGACCGCCTTGAAGCTGCTGGCGAAGAAGCGCCGCATCCCCGCCGACTACGAGGTACCTTGCCTGCTTGTGGCCGATGGCAGTGCCCGCACCGTCAGCCTCGCCGAAAACCTGATGCGCGAGCAGATGCACCCCGCCGACCAGTTCGAGGCGTTCGCCGCGCTGGTCAAGGAAGGCCGGCCCGTCGAGGACATTGCCGCCGACTTCGGCGTGTCCCCGCTGGTGGTGCAGCGCCGCTTGAAGCTGGCCCACATCGCGCCGCGCCTGATGGCCGACTACCGCGCCGGAGCCGTCACGCTGGAACAGTTGATGGCCCTGACCATCACCGACGACCACGCCGCACAGGAAGCCGCGTTCTATGGTGCGCCGGAATGGCAGCGCAGCCCGTCCGCGCTGCGCGCACGCCTGACCGAGCGGGAAATCGACGCCACGCACGCGCTGGTGCGCTTCGTCGGGCTGGACACCTACCGGCAGGCAGGCGGTGGCATCCGCCGCGACCTGTTCGCCGAAGGCGATGCCGGAACCTACCTCACCGACGCCGGGGTGCTGGAAACTCTGGTGCGCGAGAAGCTGGCAACGCTGGCCGAGGACGTGCGCGCCGAGGGTTGGGCATGGGTGGAGGCCGTGCCGCATCTGGCCTACGAGGAACGGCAGGCGTTCCAGAACGCACCGCGCCACCGCCGCGAGCCGACCGCCCGCGAGGCCCGCCGCATCGCCTCGCTGGAAAACCGCCTTGAAAAGATCGACGCAGAACTGGAAGAAGCCTGCGACGCCGAGGACGAGGCCAAGGCCGAGAAGCTGGAACAGCGGCGCGATCAGGTGATCGGGGAACTGCAAGACGCGGAGGACGCCTTACAAGGCTATGCGCCCGAGGTGCGCGAGGTGGCCGGTGCCATCGTCACCATCGACCGCAACGGCGAGGCCGTCATCCATCGCGGCCTGCTGCGCGAGGCCGAGGCCAAGGCGCTGCGCACGCTGGAAAAGCTGCGGCGCGGTTTCGGCAACGCCGAAGGCGAAGCCGACAACGACGAAGGCCACGACGCCGACGACGCGCCCAAGGCCGCGAGCCTGTCCGACCGGCTGGCGCAGCGGTTGAGCGCACACCGCACGGCGGCGCTGCAAATCGAAGTGGCACGGCATCCGCAAGTGGCGCTGGCCGCACTGGTGCATGGCATGGTGCAGAAGGTCTTGCAGGACAGCTACTACGGCAACGACCAACCGCTGGGCGTGCGCGTGACGCTGCAAGACCGGCTGGAAGGAATGGCCCCGGACTGGCCGGAATCGCCCGCCGCCGTGGCGCTGCGCGAACTGCAACAGGTGGCCGGTGAAGGCTTGCCGCAGGACAGCGCCGAACTGTTCGCCGCGCTGCTGACGAAGCCGCAAGACGAACTGGTCAATCTGCTGGCCGTGTGCGTGGCTTCCACGGTGGACGTGGTGACGCCTCGCGCCACGCCGCACCACCCCGGCGAGGAACTGGCGCAGGCCGTGGGCCTCGACATGGCCGCATGGTGGCAGCCGACCGCAGAAGGCTACTTCAAGCACGTTCCCAAGGCGGCAGTCCTGCAAGCCGTGGGCGAGTACGCACCCGAGCAGGTTTCCCGGCTGGCGAAGTTGAAGAAGGCCGACATTGCCAGCGAGGCCGAGCGGCTGGCGAACGGCAGCGGATGGATGCCCGCCATCTTCAAGGCAGAAGGCGCGCAGGAAACCACGCAGGCAGAACCGCAGGCGCAGGACGACGCCCCGGAGGAAGCCGAGGCAATGGCGGATGAACCCGCCGTGGCGCTGGCCGCTTGACCCGCACCGACAGCAAGCGCCCCTGCCTCGACCGGGGCGCTTCGCTGGAAGGAGAACACCCCCATGACCCGCACCACCACCCGCCGCCCACGCATGGCGGCAATCTACGCCCCCGGCACAGTACGCGCCCGCCGCTGGCATGGCGATGGCGACGTGCGCGGCTACCGTCCGCCGTCGGGCTGGTCAGCCCGCGCCGACCTCACCGACATTCACCCCATCACGGGCCACGCCTTGCCGCGTGCCGTGTGGTGGATTGTCGAAACGAAGGAATAACCACGATCAGCCCCACGCCCATGCCGTTCCGACTTGGGCGCGGGGGAGACGCAAAATCCGGGCGCGGCGGTGGCCGCGCCCGGTTTCAAAGCCCAAAGCCAGAACGCCCCTTCGCCGCCTTCGGGCAGGTGGCGAAGGGGCGGCGCACAAGCGCCCTTGTGCGCGGGAAACCCGCGAAGCCATCAGTGCGTCGGCGCACAGCGCCGACGACATGCCGAACGCGCCCCGCCGCAATGGGCGGGACTTGTGGGGCTACGCCCCGGCTTGCTGCGGCAGGTTGCACGAAAGCGTGCCGTCCTCGACGCTGGCGGTTCGTCGCCTGTACGTCACGAAGGGCGGCTCACCGACACACCGCCCGACCCTGCAATGGAGCTTCCACGCCACGCCTCACGCAAGAGGCCGCCTGCTACGTCAGGGGCGCTTGCGGCCTTGTCTCCGGGTGTTGTCCTTGCCCGTGTCAGGGCGCAGGCCGGTGAAGCCGTCGCGCGGAGATGCCGAGTCGGCCATGTCTCCATTCGGGAGCGGGCGGCCAGTACGTCCTTGTGTTGTTGTGAATCCTGGCGGTGGCACGGCTGCGCCTTGGGCTTCATGGCCGCAACCTTCCAGCGAAAACAATTTCCCCGCCGCTGCGCGGCTTCCTCGCGCAGCAAATTCTTTTCGCTTCCAGGTTCTCCACGTTGTTGCGACCGCTGCGCGGTGCGGCCAGCCCATCCCCCGCCGGACGGATCACAACAAGGACGCACTGGCGCGACCTTGTTCAACCCGAAAGGAGAAATCATCATGGCTAACATCGGCACCTTCACCGCAGACAAAGACGGCTTCACCGGCCAGCTCCGCACCCTGACCCTCAACGTCAAGGCCAAGCTGGTTCCCAACGACAAGGGCGAGAACGAAAGCGCCCCGGACTTCCGCCTTCAGGCGGCCGGCCACGACTTCGGCGCGGCGTGGAAGAAAACCAGCGAGGCCGGGCGGGATTACCTGTCGGTGGCCATCGACGACCCTTCGTTCCCGGCAACGGTCTATGCCCGCCTGATCGAAGGCGAGAACGGCACGCACGACCTGATCTGGTCGCGCAGCAAGCCCAAGGCGGCCTGACGGCCGCCCACAGCGCCCCGCCCATTGCGGCGGGGCGCTGTGCTGCTGATCGCAGCATCGCCTGCACAGGGTTTCGGCGGTTGCCTCATGCCCGGCATGTTCAGGGCTGGCATCGCATTGGTGATGGTTGGATGGCACGAAGCCCGTGGCAGCAGGAACAGCATGGCGTGTCGGCGCGGTGCGCCGCCGGGCTTTCGGGCTGCGCCCCATGCCGCCAATGGCGTCATGTCCATTCGGCTTCAATCCCTCACGCCTTCGCGCCTGGCGGCGCTGCGCGCTTTGCTTGCCTCCAGGGGAAAGCCCTGCGGGCTATCCCCGCCGCGCTGCGCTTGGCGCCCCTTGAACACCGCCGAACCGGCTGCACCGGATCGGCCCGCCTTGCCCGGCCTGCGCCTACGGCTGGGCCGCTGCTGCTGCGAGCTGGCTTTCAGCCTCGCTCATCAATACCGCCGTGCTGCATTCGAGCGCGCCGGCGATCTTGAAGATAAGTGCCAGCGTGGGCATGTGTTCGCCGCGCTCGACCTTGCCCATGTGCGAACGCTCGATGCCGGCCAGGTGTGCCAGCGATTCCTGCGCGATCCCTCGTTCCGTCCGTAGCGCGCGCACCGCCGCGCCGAAGGCTTGCGCCAGTTCGGCATCGAAGGTGGTGGCACCGGCCGGGCGGCCAGGTTGGACGGATCGCTTCTGCATGGACAGAAGCGTCAAATCGCAGGACAATTAAAACCACGTTATCTTTAACTCAGTGCCCAAAAATCGCTGTTCCGTGCTTTTACGGAAATCCGCATTTACGGATTTCCACAGAACCGGGGAATCGCATCCGTGTCTTTCCGGCTTCCTGCAATTGCGCTTCTGCGCTTTCGTTCTTCTACGGATGCGATGGCTTGTGCATCCGTGTTTCCACACGCATGCACGGTTCCGTGGGAGTTCTGCCCATGACCCTGCAGCTTGTCACCGCTGATGAACGCGCTCGGCTGCTGGCCCACGGCGAGGCGCTCGCCGCTGGCCAGCGCCTCGACCCGCTGCCGGTGGTGCGCCTGTTTACCCCCGACGCGCATGTGACCTGGCTGCTGGTGTCGCTCGACCCCGCCGATGGCGATACGGCCTATGGCCTGATCGACCTCGGCATCGGCATGCCCTCGCTGGGGACGGTCAGGCTGTCCGACCTGGCCGGCATCGTCGGGCCGCGCAAGTTGCCGGTGCGGCGGGATCGGTATTTCCAGGCGGTGCGCCCGCTGTCGGAGTACGTCCGGCTGGCGCAGGAGAATGACGCGATCACGGACTGATGAACGCCAGCGCGGCACGGCCAGCCGGGGCGCACTGTGACTATTTCAGTCCTGGTCAAGACCGGGTAGGTCTGAATCGGCATTGATGCACTGAAGCGATGCCAGTCTGACGCAAACAGTCCTGATCTTTGGCGCGGGCTGCGGCACGGTATCCGGTGCCGCGCACCATTTCCGGGTGGCGCAGCCGTCGCATTCAGACGATTTCCCCAACACGCCGGAGCCAAACGGTCTTGACACCGACAGTTACAGCTTAACCGTTTTTGATGATGACCTGATGGCGTTTCGATAGCTCCCGCATCGCGGAAATCGTGGCGACGCATCCCAAGCACAGGGAGCTTTCGCCATGACTGATCGCAGCGCCGACCACTGGTATCCGACAGCCGCCTATCTCTACGTCCTGCACCTCAACGGCCCCGCGCTGGCTTGGGAATACCTGCGCAGGAATCCCGATTACCGCCGCGACTGGCTGCGCCGTCGCCGCTGGCCGGACGCGGCGCAGGCTTGGAGCCTGCGCCTGCTGGAAGACCCAGCCTTGGATGCGCGCGACGCGCATCCGGCCTGGTTCCCTGACCACGATGCCGTGGTGCAGCTCTATCCCGACGCCGACCCGCCACCCGAAGCCCATGCCTTCGAGTTCTGGCGCGTTCCCGGCCGCAAGCAACTGATCCACGACGGCAAGCGCCTGGTGCTGGTGTCGCATTGGCCCGGCTGCTGCCTGCGGCTCGCGCTCGCGCAGGGCCTGGAAGACGGCGTGGCCTACCTCTACGCCACTCGTGCCTGCGCCACGCCCTGCGCGCGCTATCGCACGCTCGCGGCTGAACTCGACGCCCTGGCTGCCGCCACGGTTGCCGCGCCTGCGGCGGCGGCCCGTTCGCGGCCCACGCCTGCCGCACTGCTGGAGCTGCACACCTTGCAGGCGCTCGACGCGACCCTGGCGGGCGCGTCCTTGCGCGAAGTGGCCGAAGGGCTGTTCGGCGTGGAGGCCGTCGCGGCCAACTGGCACAAGGACGGTGCCTTGCGCGCCCGCGTGCGCCGGCTGGTGCGCCGTGGCGATGCGCTGATGTGCGGCGGCTATCGCCGCCTTGCACAGCTTCCGCCACTGCCGTTGCAGTAGGGGGGACGTTTCGCAGCCCCTGCAATTCGTCCCTTAGCAAGAAGCCTCGCTTTCTTGAAAGTGCCTCCATCCGGCCGCGTGGTGTGGCCGGGCTTGATGGAGGTTCATCCCATGCGACCAGCTCCCTTGCGGCCTGCCGCCACTGTCTCGACCGCTGCCGCGCAGCCGCAGCGTTACCTCACCAACGACGAAGCCGCCGAGTACCTGCGCCTGTCGCCGCGCACGCTGGAGAAGCAGCGCGTGATCGGCGGCGGGCCACGCTTTCGCAAGTTCGGCCGGCGCGTCATGTACGCCGTGGCCGACCTCGACGCCTGGGCGGCCGACCGCAGCTTCGAGACGACTTCCGATCCCGAGTACGCCGAGCACCACTCGGCGGACAGCCGTGCGCGCTGATCGCTGGCGCGCGCCAGGCCACAGCCATGTCCATCTCCGCGCTGCCATTTCGGCAGCGGCCCCCGCAAGAACGCGAACAGCTCGACCTGTTCCGCGCCTTGCCGGGCGACATGGCACCGCGCGACAGCCAGGACTTGATGGCCTATCCGTTCTTCTCGCTCGCCAAGTCCAAGCGGGTCAAGCCCATCGACTTCCGGGCGGGCAACGTCACGATCCGCGTGGAAGGCACGCAGGAGCATGGCATCGCCACGATTTGGGATGCCGACGTGCTGATTTGGGCGGCCTCACAGATCGTGGAGGCGAAGGATGCGGGCCTGCGGCCTTCGCGGCTGATCCGTGCGACGCCCTACGAGATCCTGCGCTTCATCGGGCGCGGCAAGTCGCTGCGCGACTACCAGCGCCTCAAAGCGGCCTTGGATCGCCTGCAATCGACCACGGTGGCCACGTCCATCCGCGAGACAACCGGGCGGCGTTTGCACCGCTTCTCGTGGATCAACGAATGGAAGGAACTGGCCGATGCCAGCGGCACACCGCTGGGCATCGAGCTGATCTTGCCGGACTGGTTCTATACGGGCGTGCTGGATGCCGCCCTGGTGCTGACCATCGACCCGGCGTATTTCCGGCTGACCGGCGGCATCGAGCGGTGGCTGTACCGCCTGGTGCGCAAGCACGGCGGCAAGCAGGCATACGGCTGGCAGTTCGACTTCCGCTACCTGCACCAGAAATCCGGCAGCACCGCCAAGCCCTACGACTTCGCCTGCGACCTGCGCGCGCTCGTCGCGCGGCAGTCGCTGCCCGGCTATGTCCTGGGCATCGAACGGATGCCGGACAACGGCATGGAACTGCTGACCTTCCGGCCCGTGCCGCATACGGCACGGGGATAACTCGGGGAAAGCCTGTGAATGGAGTCGTGCTATCAGGCGTGCGGGGTATCGTGCTATCAGGCGTGGGACTATCGTGCTATCAGGCGTGCCAATCGGCCGAAAACCCGCGCCAGCACTGGGTTTGCGCGCCCTCTAACTTCCCTAACTTAATTTCTCTAACTTTTAGTAGGGAAACGCCGCTGCGGTGGATAACCGCCACGCGGCCACAAACGCAGCAGCAACAGCCGGGCTTTCCAGCAGGGAGGGCCGCGTCATGATCGTTGCTCTGCTCAACCAGAAAGGGGGCGTCGGCAAGACCACGCTCGCCACCCACATCGCCGGCGAACTGGCAATGCGTGGCCAGCACGTCGTGCTGCTGGACGCCGACCCGCAGGGTTCATCGCTGGACTGGACGCAGCGTAGAAGCCAGCAAGGCTTGCCACGGCTGTTCAGTGCCGTGGGCCTCGCACGCGAAACGCTGCATCAGGAAGCGCCAGAGCTTGCCAGGCGGGCCGATCACGTCGTCATCGACGGCCCGCCGCGCATCGCCGCCTTGGCGCGCTCCGCGCTGCTGGCGGCCGAGCGCGTGCTGATCCCGGTGCAGCCCAGTCCCTACGACTTATGGGCCAGCGCCGAGATGGTGGCGCTGATCCGCGAGGCGCAGGTGTTCCGGCCTGCGCTGCGCGCGGCCTTCGTCATCAACCGGCGCATCAGTACCACCGTGATCGGGCGCGAAGCGCGCCAGGCGCTGGCCGACCAGCCGCTTCCTGCGCTGCGCGCGGAAGTGCATCAGCGCATCGTGTTCGCCGACAGCGTGGCCGCTGGCCGGCTTGCACGCGAGACGGCACCGGTCAGCGCCGCCGCGCGCGAAATCACCGCCCTGGTGGACGAACTGCTGCGGTGGACGACATGACAGCGAAGCCACCACAGAGCGGCAAACGCACGGCAAAACGCGTCGGCATCGGTGCGCGTCCTCCTGCGAATCCGCACGCCGAGGCGTGGATTCGCCAGGGCGATGCCGATGCGCTGGGCAAGGGCGACCTCTACACGGCTCGCCTCACGCTCGACATCACGCCCGCACTGCGGGCGCGCATCAAGGTATCGGCCTTCACGCAAGGCGTGACCGTGGCCGACCTGCTGCGCGGCCTGCTGGAGCGGGAGTTTCCCGAGAACCGCAGGGAGAACACACCATGACTGCATCCACTGCACCTGCTGCCGCGCCTGCCGCTGGCGCGGCCACGGCTGCGCCACAGCCATCATTCATCGCACCTTCCGGCCAGCCCGCCAGCGCGCCGCTGACGCGCGTGGCGCTGGCCTACATCGAGGCCCGTTTCAAGCTCTACCTGCGCTTTGGCGAACCCGCGCGCACGCACCAGCTCGACCGCTGGCGACGCTGCGCCATGTTCCTGCCGGGCGCTGTGTTCTGCCGCGTGCGCTGGCAGGCCAACGACTACGGCACCGTGCGCTGGCAGCTCATGGTGATGCAAGCCTGCACACCGCTGGACGCGGCGCAGCGCATCCCCGGCGTGCAGCCTGGCGCGCGCCTGCTACTGCACGCCGAGGGCGACGGGCAAGTGCGCGCCGTGCTGGAACGCATCGACGCCATCGAGGCGCTGGGCATCGCGCCTGTCGCCGTCTCGCCCGCGTACTGGCGCACGCTCGCCAACCGGCTCGCTGCGCGCCTGCCGCTGCCCGAGTACACCGCCGAGCGGCACGCCGCCTGGTTGGCCGGGAGGGTGCTGCCATGACCGCCGTTTCCACTGGCGCCAACACCACTGGAAAGGCGCCGCGTCCTCGCTCGCGCCAGCGCGCTCGCATCGTGCTCGCGGGCTTCGCCGCCTGCGGCCTTGCTGCGCTGGCCTGGGCGTCCTTCGTGCATCCGATGCCGCGCCTGATCTACAACCCGTCCGACAGCGTTCCGGTGGGCTGGTATCGCATCGCGCCACCCGATGCGCCGCGCGTCGGCTCCATCGTGCTGACCACGCTGCCGCCAGACGCCGCCGCGCTGGCCGCGCAGCGCGGCTACCTGCCGGCGCGCGTGCCGCTGCTCAAGCGCGTGGGCGCGGTCGCGCCGCAGGAGGTGTGCGTTGCCAGCGGCATCGTCCGCATCGACGGCGTGCCTTCGGCCGCCGCGCTGCCCGCCGACCGTTGGGGCCGCCCGCTGCCATCCTGGCAGCAGTGCCGCCGCCTTGAACCCGGCGAGCTTTTCCTGTTGAGCGTGACCAACCCGTCGTCGTTCGACAGCCGGTATTTCGGCCCGGTTGCCGCATCCGCCGTGATCGGCGTCGCGCACCCGATCCGGCTGGAGGCCCGCCCATGATGGCCGCCGACTCGCTGCACGTTGTCGTGCATCTTGTCGTGCCATTGGGCGTGCCGATCCAGTGGCTTTCGGCATGTCGTCGCGCGTGCAGTGCGAGCGCCGATCCTACGTATCGGGTGCCGCACTTCGCGCTGCCTTCCCATGTGCAGGCGTCTTGCCTCGAACGCTGCCGGCCTATGGCCGTCGCCGCGTTCGCCGGCGCGCTGGCTGCTCGCGCAGCAGCGCCGCCGGGCCGCCGCTGCCCGGAGCGCCAGCGAGGGGCAAAGGCGGAAGGCAAGACAAAAGGACGCGGCACCGGGCCGCGTCGAAAGCCAGTCTGCACGTGGGGTTGGCGCGGCACGGCGCGGCTTTGCCGCCGTGCCGCGTGGGGCGCGAGGCCCGCGCCAATGCAGGCATGTCCGCGTGCTTCGCACGACAGGACACGCCAGAGCTTGCAGGGAGCGCAGCCATGAGCGACCGCCGCGACGACGATTTCCGCGTGCGCCCCAGCGCCCCGAAGAACCGGGGCAAGGGCCAGGGACAGAGCTTCGTTTCCAAGGTGCTCAAGCAGACGGGCAAGGCCAGCGGCGGCAAGTCCACGGTGCGCCGTTCTGGCGCAGCGCGTGGCACCGGCCAGCGTCCCGGCTCGCGCCTGGGCCGCGGCCATACGGCGGCGCGCTTCGCGGGCGCGAAGCTGACACCCATGTCGCGGCGCGTGACCATCAAGACGCTGCTGGTCAACCAGCGCCAGGCCAGCCCGCAATCGCTCGCCAAGCACCTTCGCTATATCGAACGTGATGGCGTGGGGCGCGACGGCGAGCCGGGCCAAGCCTACGGGCCGCAGACCGACGCCGCCGACCTCGACGCCTTCAAGGAACGCTGCGCCGACGACCGGCACCATTTCCGCTTCATCCTCTCGCCCGAGGATGGCGCGGAACTGGAAGACCTGCGCACCTATACGCGGCACCTCATGGGCCGCATGGAAGCCGACCTGGGCACAGGCCTCGATTGGGTGGCCGTGAACCACTGGAACACCGACAACCCGCACATGCACATCGTCGTGCGCGGGCGCGACGACACCGGCAAAGACCTCATCATCGCGGGCGACTACATCGCCGATGGTTTCCGCCACCGCGCCGCCGAGCTGGCGACCGAATGGCTGGGGCCGCGCACCGAACTGGAGATCCAGCAGACTTTGCAGCGCGAGGTGGAACAGGAACGGTGGACGAGCCTGGATCGCACCTTGAAGCGCGAGGCCGGCGACCATGGCCTGGTGCATGTCGAACGGCTCAACGAACCCCGCTTGCAGCGCCAACGCCTGCTGCTGATCGGCCGCCTGCAACGCTTGCAGCGCCTGGGCCTGGCCGACGAGACGCAGCCCGGCACCTGGGCCGTCCATGCCGATGCGGAAAAGACCTTGCGCGCCCTGGGCGAGCGCGGCGACATCATCCGCACGATGCAGCGGGCCATGCGCGGCGAGCCGCGCGAGCTGGCGGTGTTCGAGCCTGGAGACGATGGCCGAACCATCCTCGGGCGCGTGGCCGCGAAGGGACTGGCCGACGAGCTGCGCGACCGGGGCTATCTGGTCATCGACGGCGTGGACGGCAAGGCCCACTACGTCGCGCTCAACGCCCGCGACGAGCTGGCGAACTATCCGACCGGGGCCGTGGTGGAGGTGAAGGGATCGGCCGACGTGCGCGCGGCCGACAGGAACATCGCCGCGCTGGCGAGCGATGGCCTGTACCGCACCGACCATCACCTCGCCATCGCGCAGGGCCAGGTCGTCCCCGGACGCGACCCGCAGGAGGTTGTGGCGGCCCATATCCGCAGGCTGGAAGCCCTACGCCGGGCGGGCATCGTGGAGCGCGTGGCCGAGGGGCTATGGAAGGTGCCGGGCGATCTGCCCGAGCAGGGCCGCCGCTACGACGCGCAGCGCATGGGCGGTGTGGCCGTGGAGCTGAAATCTCACCTGCCCATCGAGCGGCAGGCCCGCGTAATCGGGGCCACCTGGCTAGATCAGCAGTTGATCGGTGGCGGCTCGGGCCTGGGCGACCTGGGTTTCGGTAGCGAGGCCAGGCAGGCGATGCAGCAGCGCGCCGACTTCCTGGCCGAACAGGGGCTGGCCGAGCGGCGCGGGCAGCGTGTGATCCTGGCGCGCAACCTGCTGGGCACGCTGCGCAACCGGGAACTGGCACAGGCCGCCAAAGACATTGCCGCCGATACCGGCCTGGAGCATCGCCCGGTGGCCGACGGGCAGCGCGTGTCCGGCATCTACCGGCGCTCCGTCATGCTCGCCAGCGGGCGCTACGCGATGCTCGATGACGGCATGGGCTTCTCGCTGGTGCCGTGGAAGCCGGTGATCGAGCAGCGGCTGGGGCAGCAGCTTGCGGCAACCGTGCGCGGTGGCGGGGTGTCCTGGGAGATTGGGCGGCAACGCGGGCCTACTGTCGCTTGATTGCCCGCAAGAGCGAGGCGGAGTGCCGGCATGGCACAATAAACCGATTGACGGTCGGTTTTTTCTGGACGATACTCATTAGTTCGAGTCAAAGCTCGGAGCTGACAACCTTGACCAACCACAGCGTACCAACACTTGGCGATCTGGAAATCGCCGTGCTTGAAGACATCTGGCGCTTCGGCCCGTCCGACACCAAGGCGGTTTATTCCCGCATTGGACAGTCGCGCTCGATTTCTTTGAACACCGTGCAATCTACGCTGGAACGTCTATTTCGCAAGGCCATGCTCCAACGCGAAAAGATCAGCCACGCCTACGAATACTCAGCGCGAGTTTCCCGCCGAGAATTGATCCAGAAACTGGTGGAATCCACGGTGCGTCGTGTTGCAGGCCCGCAGCCCGATGCGTTGCTGAGCGCATTTGTCGATCTTGCTGCAAGGGCGGATGACGACCAGCTCAAGAGGTTGGAGGAATTGATCGCACGTCGTCGGGCTGAATTGGATCAGCCGTGATGACGAGCTATGGCCCACTACTTCAGTTTGCATTGCTGTCCGGCTTCGTGCTGGCGGTGACGCTTACTCTGCTGATCGGTGCCTGCGAGCGCCCATTGCGCCGTGCGCTGTCAGGCAAGGCCCCCTCTCAGCGGGCGCGGGTATCTTGGTGGATGCTGGTAACGCCTGCATTGGCGGGTATCACCTACGCGGTGATGACCATTGCAATGCCGTCGATGTTTGACGACTCGGCCCGATTTGCCGCTGCCTGTTCTGCGCATGCCGACACGCTTCTGCATCTGTGCGTTTGGCACCCGAGCAGTAACGGGCAAAGTGCTTGGCTATGGGGTGCATTGGCGTTGCTGGCAGGATATGCAGCTTGGCTGGCGGCGCGGGCCGCAGCAGGTCTTTGGCGCGCTCGTCGAACCCTTGCCTCGCTGGTGCGGCTGAGTGGTCGTCCAGGGCATCCCGACAAACTGCGCGTGCTCGATGTTGAACAGCCTATGGCGTTGGCCTGCGGCGTCGGGCGTGGTCACATTCTGCTTTCAACGTCGTTGATGCGACGACTCAATCCAATGCAGTTGCGCGTGGTGCTCGCGCACGAACAGGCTCACATCGCCAATCGTGATGTTCTGAATCGCTTGACCGCTGCCGTACTGTCCAGCATCCAGTTGCCCGGCGTCCGTCGTCGGTTATTGCGCGATCTGGAACTCGCCTTGGAGCAGCGTTGTGATTTTGCTGCCGCTAAAGAAGTGGGATGCCCTGTCACCGTGGCCGAAACCATCGTTACGGTGGAGAAGATATTTCGGCAACACGCGAGGGAACAGGTGCCGTTGACGATGGCGTTCTTTTCCGATTTTGTCCCTGAGCGCGTTGAAGCATTGCTGTCATCCAGGCACACGTCGATCTCGTATTTGGGGCCAATGCTCGGCATCTTTGTTCTGGCGTTTTGCAGCCTATCTACCGGCTGGCTGCACTTTGTGGCTGAATCTCTCATCACCGTGATGACGAGGTAAGTTCATATGCGCGCGTGCCGTGTTTTTTTGCTTAAAAAACCGATTGCTGATCGGTTTTATCGTGATTCCGCTCCAGCGTGCGTGGGAGGTCGCTGCGCGGAATCGTTTGATCGCCATCTGTTGTCGTCGTGAGGGTTTTCATGAAATTGATCCGCTTAGTGGCCTTGGTGTTCGTCGGGGCCTGCGGCACATCCGCAGCCCTAGCCGCCGAACCCCTGCGGCTGGAGGAGGCAGTCTCCCGCGCGCTCGCTGCCCATCCCTCCATCACAGCCGAAACGGCGCAGCTCCAGGCTGTTCGTGCCCGCACCCAGCGCGAAGCCCTGCCACCGCCTTACACGATTGGCGGTGAGATGGAAAACGTCGCCGGGAACGGCAATCTGCGGGGTATTCGTTCGGCTGAAACGACATTGCGCATCGGCCGAGTTATCGAACTCGGCGGCAAGCGCGAGGCTCGTCAAACATTAGGGCAAGCCGAACTGAGGGAACAAGAGCATCAGGCCACCAAAGCGCGGATCGACTTGGCCAGCACGACCGCGGCTCGATTCATTGAAGTGCTCGCTAGGCAACAGCGATTGGCCTATGCCGAGGAGCGCGTTGAGCAGGCAGAACGCACCCGACAGGAGGTTGCAGCCTGGGTGAAAGCCGCTCGCAATCCCGATTCTGATTTGCAGGCCGCCAATATTGCAGTCGCAGAGGCGCAGCTTAACCGCGAGAGTGCAGAACACGAATTGGCAAGCGCCAAGATGACCTTGGCAGCGAGTTGGGGCGCGTTGACGCCGGACTTCGGTGAAGTCGTCGGCGACCTGCAAACCTTGCCGACCGTAGCGCCATTCGAGACGTTGGCCGCTCGTTTGCCCATGACCCCCGAGCTATGGGCGTCGCGCTTGCGAGCCGACACCATCGGCGCCCGTCGCCGGCTCGCGGAGGCCGAGGCCAAACCCAATCTGGACGTTAGCTTGGGTGTACGTCGTTTTGAGGCCACCAGGGATCACGCCGTGGTGGCGTCAATCTCGATCCCGCTTGGTGGGCCGACACGCTCTGGATACGCGGTGTCCCAGGCCAACGCCGAACTGGCTGCGCTGGAGGCACGGCGCGATGCCGAACGCTTCGAGCGCCACCAGGCACTGTTCGACAAGTATCAGGAACTCACGCACGCACGTCACGAACTGGGGTCGTTGCGCGAACGGATGCTGCCTATGGCCGAAAGTGCCTTGGCAACGACTCGTCGTGGCTTTGAGCAAGGCCGCTTCTCCTATTTGTCGCTGGCCCAAGCACAGCGAACGCTTTTCGATCTTCGCTCGCGTGCTGTCGAAGCCGCCGCTCGCTATCACCTTCTGCTGGTCGAGGTGGAACGCCTCACCGCCACCGTTGAGGAAAACGCACCATGATTCGCATTCTTTCCCTGCTGCTCCTTTGCGTGTTCGCCGCTGCGTGCAGCCCTGGTGGCGACAAGCCCAAAGAGGAGGCCAGCGCCCAAGCCAGCGGAAGCTATGAGCGTGGGCCAAACAATGGCCGACTACTCCGTGATGGAGACTTCGCCCTCGAAGTCACCATCTACGAAACCAATGCGCCCCCGCACTACAGGCTATTTGCCTACCGCGACGGCAAGCCTGTCGCCCCCGCCGATGTTGTTGCGACCATCAAGCTCTCCCGCCTGGATGGCGAGGTCAACCAATTCACGTTCACGCCGGAGAACAACTATCTAGTCGGCAGTGGCGAAGTGACCGAGCCGCATTCGTTCGACGTGGCCGTATCCGCCGAGCATGCCGGAAAGAAGTCCACATGGTCTTACGAGTCCTACGAGGGGCGCGTCAGCATTCCTGCCAGTATCGCCAAGGATGCCGGCATCAAGACCGAATCGGCGGGGCCGGCAGTCATCCGAGACGTTGTGCGACTAATGGGAACTGTTGTTCTGGATGCCGACAGGCACGCAGCGGTTCGTGCGCGCTTCCCCGGCATCGTGCGCTCTGTGAACGTGCAGCAAGGCGAGCGCGTCCGCCGCGGCCAGACGCTGGCCGTCGTCGAGGGCAATGACAGTATGCGTACCTACCCGATCACGGCGCCGTTCGATGGCGTCGTGCTCGCGCGCAATACGAATGTGGGCGACGTGGCCGAAGCTGGTGCGCTGTTCGAGCTGGCCGACCCGTCCAATGTATGGATCGACCTGCGTGCCATCGGCACAGACGCCGAAGTTCTACAGCCAGGCCAAGCCGTGCGAATCCGGTCAGCGACCGGAAAGACCGAAGCCAGTGGAAAGATTCAACGGCTGTTGCCGGTGGCCGGCAGCGGCCAGAGCGTCATTGCCCGCGTCAGCATCCCGAACCCGGAGGGGCGCTGGCGTCCCGGTATGACCGTGGCCGCCGAGGTCACAGTAGGCACGCGCAACGTATCGCTTGCGGTGAAGGAGTCGGGATTGCAGCGATTCCGCGACTTCACCGTGGTATTCGCACAGGTCGGCGAAACCTACGAAGTGCGAATGCTTGAGCTTGGGGAGCGGGATGGCGAATACGTTGAAGTGACCGGCGGACTCAAGCCCGGCACGAACTACGTGGCCGAGCAAAGTTTCCTGATACGCCAAGACATCGAAAAGTCTGGCGCCAGCCACGATCACTGAGGACGCGGATATGCTCGAACGTATCATTCGCGCGTCCATCGCGCATCGCTGGCTGGTGCTTCTACTGGTGCTCGCCCTGTCCGGGCTGGGGATCTGGAACTACAGCCGCTTGCCGATCGACGCGATCCCGGACATCACCAATGTCCAAGTGCAGATCAATACCGAGGCACCGGGCTACTCGCCAATGGAGGCAGAGCAGCGCGTCACCTTCCCGGTTGAGACGGCATTGGCTGGCCTTGCTCGGCTGGACTACACACGTTCGATTTCCCGCTACGGTCTGTCGCAGGTCACGGCGGTCTTTGAGGACGGCACTGACATCTACTTTGCTCGCCAGCAGGTCGCCGAACGCTTGCAGCAGGCATCCTCGCAGCTTCCGACGGGCTTGAATCCTTCCCTCGGGCCGGTGGCAACCGGCCTCGGCGAGATATTCATGTACACCTTGGAACCCGAGAAGGGCTACGAGGAAGTATGGACGCCAACGGCGCTGCGCACGTTGCAGGACTGGTCAGTGCGTCCGCAGCTTCGCAACCTGAAAGGCGTCACCGAGGTCAACACCATCGGCGGCTACGTGCGCCAATTCCACATCACGCCCGATCCGGTCAAGTTGCTGGCCTACGGGTTGACGATGAACGACGTGCTGAACTCCGTCGCGCGCAACAACGCGAACGTCGGTGCCGGGTACATCGAGCGTCATGGCGAACAGTATCTGATCCGCATTCCCGGCCAAGTGGGCGACATAGAGCGGCTGCGGAAGATTGTCGTGGCAACGCGCGATGGCCTTCCGCTCCGAATGGGCGATGTGGCGGAAGTGCTGGAAGGCAGCGAATTGCGAACCGGCGCTGCAACGAAAGACGGCAAGGAGGTCGTGTTGGGTACGGCCTTCATGCTGATTGGCGAGAACAGCCGAGCGGTTGCGCAACGCACGGTGGAAAAGCTCGCTGAAATCGACGCGACACTTCCCGAGGGAGTCCGCGCGCATGCGGTTTACGACCGCACGCAGCTCGTTGATCGCACCATCGCCACCGTGCAGAAGAATCTTCTGGAAGGCGCATTGCTGGTGATCGCAGTGCTTTTCCTGCTGCTGGGCAACATGCGGGCAGCTCTGATAACTGCTACCGTGATTCCGCTTGCCATGCTGCTGACGATTACCGGCATGGTGCAAAACCGTATCTCGGCCAATCTGATGAGCCTGGGCGCGCTGGACTTCGGCCTGATCGTCGATGGCGCGGTCATCATCGTGGAGAACTGCTTGCGCAGGTTCAGCGAGCGACAGCACCAGCTCGGTCGCCTGCTGACCCGCGATGAGCGTTTCTCGCTGGTTTCGAGTGCCAGTGCGGAAGTCATCAAGCCCGCCTTGTTCGGGCTGTTCATCATCACGGCTGTTTACCTTCCGATCTTCGCGTTGTCGGGCGTGGAAGGAAAGATGTTCCATCCGATGGCCCTGACCGTCGTCATCGCCTTGACCGGCGCGATGGTGTTGTCGCTGACCTTCGTGCCCGCTGCGGTCGCCCTGTTTGTCACCGGCAAGGTTTCCGAGAAGGAAACCAAGGTGATGCGCGGCATCAGCCGCTTCTATGCACCGCTTCTCAAGCAGGCGATTAAGTTGAGAGTCGCCATCGTCGCGGCAGCGGCAGTGCTGGTGGTGCTGTCCGGCCTGCTTGCAGCACGCTTGGGAACCGAGTTCATCCCGAACCTGGATGAAGGCGACATCGCCCTGCACGCGATGCGTATCCCCGGAACGAGTCTGACGCAGGCGATTGGCATGCAACGCCAACTGGAAGCCCGGATCAAGGAGTTTCCCGAGGTGGAGGAAGTCGTCGCCAAGATCGGCACCGCAGAGGTTGCGACCGACCCCATGCCGCCTTCGGTCGCTGACACCTTCATCATGCTGAAGGATCGCAGCGAATGGCCCGATCCACGCAAGCCGAGGGCCGTACTGCTCGCCGAACTGGAGAAGGCGGTGAGCGCCATTCCCGGCAACAACTACGAGTTCACTCAACCCGTGCAGATGCGCATGAATGAGTTGATTGCAGGTGTTCGTGCCGAGGTGGCAATCAAGGTGTACGGCGACGACATGGAGCAACTGGCAGAAATCGGCTCGAAGATCGAAGCCGTGGCCGAGAGTATCGACGGGTCTGCCGATGTGGCGCTTGAGCAGATTACGGGCCTGCCGCTGATGACGATCACGCCGAATGTGGATGCACTGGCTCGGTACGGCCTGGCGATCGACGACATACAGCAGACGGTGGCGATCGCGCTAGGCGGTGCCGTCGCTGGCCAGGTGTTTGAGGGAGATCGCCGATTCGACATTGTGGTTCGGCTACCCGAAGCGCAACGCCAAGACCCGAAGGCACTGGCGACACTGCCCATTCCGATTCAAGCCGGAACGGTTGCCGGGCTAGGCCAAGCAGCCTATGTGCCACTCGGCCAGCTTGCGTCCATCGAAGTAGCGCCCGGCCCCAATCAGATCAGCCGCGAGAACGGCAAACGCCGGATCGTTATCACCAGCAACGTGCGCGGGCGCGATCTAGGTTCGTTCGTGGAAGAACTACGTGAGCGGGTGAGCCGTGAAATCACACTGCCCGAAGGTTATTGGGTCAGCTACGGCGGCACGTTCGAGCAACTTATCTCGGCCAGCCAACGCCTGTCCGTCGTCGTGCCGGCCGTGCTGGTTCTGATTTTCGGCCTGCTGTTCATGGCCTTCGGCTCGGGCCGGGATGCAATGGTCGTCTTTAGCGGCGTTCCGCTGGCGCTAACGGGTGGTGTAGCCGCATTGTGGCTACGCGATATTCCGCTCTCGATTTCAGCAGGTGTCGGCTTCATTGCGCTGTCCGGCGTGGCTGTGCTCAACGGACTGGTGATGGTGAGCTTCATTCGCAAGCTGCATCACGACGGCGCACCGATTCAGGACGCCATCGTGAATGGCGCGATGACGCGACTGCGCCCAGTGCTGATGACCGCGCTGGTTGCAAGCCTTGGTTTCGTACCGATGGCCATCAATGTCGGAACAGGCGCGGAAGTGCAAAGACCACTCGCCACTGTCGTCATCGGCGGCATCGTTTCCTCGACGCTGCTGACGCTGCTGGTTCTACCTGCGCTGTACCGGCTGGTCTATCGCCACAAAAACACCGAGAGGGTGCCAACGTGAGCCGGTGCCCATTCCCATTTCCCTTGGAGGTTCCCTTGTTGTCACGCATGTTCCGTTTCCCCGACCGAAGCCAATGGCTGATGGTGCTGGTGCTGTCCCTGTTGCCACTGTGGGCGTTTGCCCACGGTGTCACCGGCGATGATCAGGCGTTTCTTGAGCAGAACACCGGCCGTAATTTGCTGGTGTTCACCTACCTCGGGGCCAAGCACATGGTCACTGGCTACGACCATCTGCTGTTCCTGCTGGGCGTGGTGTTCTTCCTGTACCGGATGCGCGACGTCGGCACCTACGTCACCCTGTTCGCGGTCGGCCACAGCGTCACCTTGTTGCTGGGCGTGCTGGGCGGGTTCCACGTCAACGCCTATCTCGTCGATGCCATCATCGGCCTGTCGGTGGTTTACAAGGCGCTGGACAACCTCGGTGCGTTCAAGCGTTGGTTCGGCTTCCAACCCAACACCAAGGCCGCCGTGCTGATCTTCGGTTTCTTCCACGGTTTCGGTCTGGCGACCAAGTTGCAGGATTTCGCGCTGTCGCGTGATGGTCTGGTGCCCAACATGCTCGCGTTCAACGTCGGCGTGGAGTTGGGCCAGTTGCTGGCCCTGGCCGGCATCCTGATCGTGATGGGTTTCTGGCGGCGCACTGCCGCTTTCCCGCGCCAGGCCTTCGCAGCCAACACCGTCCTGATGACCGCCGGCTTTGTGCTGATCGGCTACCAACTCACCGGCTATTTCGTTTCCTGATCGAGGTTATCCATGTCCTACATTCCTGCTCCGCAATCGCTTCCCAGCACCGCCCGCCTGCTCAAGGCCACCGGGCTGGCCATCGCCGTGGCATCCGTCCTGCTGGTGACGGTCGTGCTTCCCGCCGAATACGGCATCGACCCGACCGGCATCGGCACCCGGCTGGGGTTGGACGTGCTGGGTGCCAAGGCCGAAACCAAAGCCGCGCAAGCACCGGCATTGGCCGCGCCCACTTCTGACAAGACAGCGGCAACGCTGCCGGCAACTGAAGCCGAACTGGAAGCCAAGGCCATTGCGGCCTTCGGCAAACGTTCGCTGGGGCAATCGCTGGACGTGCGTGCCATGTCGCCCAGCGCCAATGCCGTGCGCAGCGACACCCTCAGCCTGACGCTGGAGCCGGGCAAGGGTGCGGAGGTGAAGATGCACCTCAAGCAAGGTGAGGGCGTGGTCTTCCAGTGGAAGGCCTCGAACGCTGTCCTGCTCGACATGCACGGCGAACGTCCGAACGCGAAGGGCGAGTGGACGAGCTATTCCATCGAGCCGGCGCAAAACGAGGCTCGCGGCACTTTCGTGGCCCCGTTCGAGGGAAGCCACGGCTGGTACTGGAAGAACGAGAACGATGAACCGGTCACGGTCGAAGTGGCCGTGACCGGCTTCCAGCCCGATTTGCATCAACCCTGATTTCCACCCATTCCAAGCGTTCCACCCAACCCAACCACAGGAGTCTCCCGATGAAACTGCGTTCGTCTCTCATGATTGCTTTTGCCGCCACCGCACTGCTGACCGGCACCGCCTTCGCTCATGACCCGGCACTACACAGCAAGGAAGATGAAGCCAAGGCCAAGCCCGCCACCTGCCAACAACTCAACGACCCGGAACACTACGAAATCGACTTGAAGGATGATTCCACCCGGTCGCTGAAGGCGCGTTGCGATGCCCGCAAGAAGGCGCAAGAGCAGACGGCTGCCCCGGCGCAGAAGAAGCCGGCTACAACGCCGGCTCCGGCACCCCGTCAATCGTCCGACGGCAAGAGCTGATTTTTCAGATTGTGGCCGTGACTCACAAGGTCACGGCCATCGCCTGATTGAGTTGGCAACTCCGCTTTGGCCCTCGCTCGGCTGCTCGGAGCTGCCAATACTCAGCACTGGCCTGGGTGACGAATCATGGCTCTAGCATTAACCGAGAAGCAAGTGCTATGTCGGCTCGGAGGGAATGAATATTCTATGGAGTTGAGACACCTGAAGTATTTTCTCGCCGTAGCTGAGGAGCTTCGCTTCGCCCGTGCCGCAGAGAAGCTGCACATTGAGCAATCGCCCTTGTCCCGAGCCATCAAGGAACTGGAAGAAGAACTGGGTGTTGTGCTGTTTGCCCGCACCACCCGCAGCACCAGGCTAACCCGCGCTGGCAAGTTGTTCTTGGAGCACGTTCGTCGCGTACTCGCTGCTGTGGAACAGGCTCGCGAGAGCGTCAAGGCTGCGGCCAACGGCTTTCACGGGCAGTTGCGCGTGGCGTTGTCCGATGGCATCACGCCATCGCGTCTATCTGCCTTGCTCGTACTTTGTCGCCAGGAAGAACCTGAGGTAGAAATCCGATTCTTCGAGGTGCCCCTGTCACAGCAGATCAAAGGGCTTCATAGCGATCTGTACGACGTGGGATTCGCCCAGTCCAACGAGGTTGGTGATGGCATCGTCACCGTACCTGCCTGGAGCGATACGCTGATGGTCGCGGTTCCTGGCCGGCATCCGCTGCTGGCCCACAAACGCATCCCCTTGGATGAGCTGCTGCGCTACCCATTGGTCTTGTGCGATCCGCAAGTGTGCGAAGGCCACGCCAAGCATGTCGAACGAGTGCTTCGCCATACTGAGATGGAGCCTTTGATTGCAGAACGTGTTGCTTCTTGCGACCTGATGATGGCGCTGGTATCGGCTGGTTTCGCGCTCGGGCTGGCCGGCGCCGCACACATTGCCGCCAGCCGTGAGCCAGGTGTCGTGGCCCGTCCGCTGGCGCAGCGCGTGCCACCGTTGACGACGTACTTGCTTCATCTTGACGGTGATCTATCCGACGAACTGGCAAGATTCATTGAGCGCGTACAGACCATCGAATCTCTGGAACCCCCAAGGCCGATACGAGGTCGAAATCCCGATGCTTCGGAGGAATGATGCCATTAAGAAAATCATCCCGTTCTTGCTGATGGCTGCATTGGCTGCCTGCGGCCAGTCCGAGACGCCACAGAAGCCCGCTGATTCCACAGTCAACGTCCCGACGGTGGAAGAACTCGCGGCCAACCCCGAGCGGCTCAAGGAACTGCGGCAGCAGTGCAAGACCGACCGCGCCAAGCTGGGCGAAGTGCTGTGCAACCGCGTGGCGGAAGCTACGCGCAAACGGTTCTATGGCGACGGCCAAACGCCATATACACCACCGAAGGAATCGCCCAAGTTCTGATTGTTGGCAACTCGCTGCATCATCTTCATTTTTCTTCTCGACACGCCGCAATGCGCTACCGCTTGCGGCGTTTTTCTTTGGCCTGCCGCAGCACTAATTCTTTCTTTTTCCTCGACCTTTCTGCTCTAAACGGTCTTTGACCGGCACTGATCCGACACCGATCCTGACGCCTGCGGCACGTCCTTGTGCCGCTTCTTCCATGAGGAATCAGCGCAGGAGAAATCGGAGGCCAGGTCATGCAAGGGACGAACGTGCTGTTCGGTCAGATCGCCGTGGTATTCGGCATCGTGATCGCCGGAGTGTGGGGCGCCACACAATGGACAGCAGCAGCCCTTGGCTATCAGCTACGCCTTGGCTCGCCCTGGTTCGATTTTCTTGGCACGCCGATCTACTACCCGTGGAAGCTGTTTGAGTGGTGGTTCTCTTACGGCGCCTATACCCCGGAAATCTTCGACACGGGCGGAGCCATCGCCGGTGGCAGCGGCATGGTCGCCGTGGCCGTCGCCATTGCCATGTCGGTCTGGCGCTCGCGACAGGCACGCCTGGTCACGACCTACGGTTCGGCCCGTTGGGCGAATGCGCAGGACATTCGCAAGGCGGGCCTCACGCAGCCGGTCGGCGTGTTCCTCGGCCAGTACGATCGCCAGTACCTGCGCCATGAAGGGCCAGAGCATGTTCTGACCTTCGCGCCCACACGCTCGGGCAAGGGCGTCGGCCTGGTGGTTCCCACCTTGTTGAGCTGGCCGGCCTCGGCGGTCATCCACGACATCAAGGGGGAGAACTGGCAGATCACCGCCGGCTGGCGCAGCCGTTTCAGCCACTGCCTGCTGTTCAACCCGACCGATGCAAAGTCGGCGGCCTACAACCCGCTGCTGGAGGTACGGCGCGGCGCGCATGAAGTGCGCGACGTGCAGAACATCGCGGACATTCTAGTCGATCCCGAAGGCGCGCTGGAGAAGCGCAACCATTGGGAGAAGACCTCGCACGCGCTGCTGGTCGGGGCGATCCTGCATGTGCTCTATGCGGGCGAGGACAAGACGCTGCGCGGCGTCGCCAACTTCCTCAGCGACCCGGCCAGCCCCTTCGAGCTGACCTTGCACCGGATGATGACCACGCCCCACCTGGGCGATGGGCCGCATCCGGTGGTGGCATCCGCTGCGCGCGAAGTGCTCAACAAGTCGGACAACGAGCGTTCTGGCGTCTTGAGCACCGCCATGTCGTTCCTCGGCCTGTACCGCGATCCCACGGTGGCCGAAGTCACGTCGCGCTGCGACTGGCGCATTGCCGACCTCATATCCGCCGAGCATCCCGTATCGCTGTACCTGGTGGTGCCGCCTTCGGACATTTCGCGCACCAAGCCGCTCATCCGCCTGATCCTCAACCAGATCGGGCGGCGCTTGACCGAATCGCTCGACGGCTCTGACGGCATCGAACGCCGCCACAAGCTGCTGCTGATGCTCGATGAGTTTCCGGCCCTGGGCCGGCTCGACTTCTTCGAGACGGCGCTCGCATTCATGGCGGGCTACGGCATCCGCAGCTTCTTGATTGCGCAGTCGCTCAACCAGATCGACAAAGCCTACGGCCAGAACCATTCGATTCTGGACAACTGCCATGTGCGCGTGACGTTCGCCACGAACGACGAGCGCACCGCCAAACGCATCTCCGAGACGCTGGGCACGGCCACCGAGCTGCGCGCACAGCGCAACTACGCGGGCCACCGGCTCGCGCCGTGGCTGGGGCACCTCATGGTGTCGCGCCAGGAGACGGCCCGCCCGCTGCTGACACCGGGCGAAGTCATGCAGCTTCCGCCCGATGAGGCGGTGGTGATGGTGTCCAGCGTGGCGCCGATCAAGGCCCGGAAGCTGCGCTATTACGCCGACGCCAATTTCAAGCGGCGCGTGTTGCCGCCGCCCGCGCTGGCGGACTGCCAATACGCCGACGCGCCGCCGCTGCGCGCCGACGACTGGAGCGGGCTGGCAATCCCACCAACGCCCACCGCACCAGCCACGGCATCCGCCGATGGCCTCGGTTCCGCCGACGACGGCGGCCCACGCCGTCAGCCCGAACTCTCCGAAGCCGTCGCCTACGACCCCGAGCTGGCCGCGCCCGCGGCCGACCTCGGTTTGCTCGATGACGACGACGACCTGCCGCTTCCCCTTCCTCGCCAGCTTGATCCGGCCATGCAGCGCACGGCCCGGCTGGCTTCCCTCGACCCCAACGACGGAATTGAGCTATGAGCCACTACCGCCTGAACCTCTTTATCCAGCCCGAGCACGCCCAGCGGCTTGATGAACTGGCCGCCAAGAAAGGCGTATCCAAGTCGTCCATCGTCGCGGCGGCGCTCGCATCGTGGCTATCGCCCGATGCTGCTGACCAGCGCGAAGCGGCCATCGCCAAGCGGCTCGACCGGCTGTCGCGCCAGGCCGAGCGCATGGAGCGCGACCAGAACATCGCCATCGAGACGCTGGCGCTGTTCATCCGCTACTACCTGACCGTCAGCACGCCGGTTCCCGAGGCGCATCAAGAGGCAGCTCGCGCCCAGGGCAAGGCGCGCTTCGAGCAGTTCACCGAGCAGCTTGGCCGCCACCTGATGCGCGGACGCAGCTTGGTGCGCGACGTGGTGGAAGAACTGCATCCCGACCCGATGCGGATGGAGGACGCGGCGGCAGCCGCCCAGGCGCGGGAGCGTGCGTCATGAGCGCCGTTTCGCAGTTGCCACCCGAGCCACGCTCGTCCGCTGCGGCCTCGCTCGACCGGCGCATCCAGATGCTGCGCACGGCGATGGGGCCGCTGATCGCCACTGCGCTCGAAGACCCCGACGTGGTGGAAATCATGCTCAACCCGGATCGTACCCTTTGGGTGGATCGGCTTTCGAGTGGGCGCGCGCCGATGGGCGTGGAGATGCCCGAGGCCGATGGCGAGCGAATCATCCGCCTGGTCGCGGCCCACGTCGGCGCGGAGGTGCATCGCGGCCAGCCGCTGCTATCGGCCGAGCTGCCCGAGACGGGCGAACGCTTCGAGGGCATCTTGCCGCCCGCCGCGCCAGGGCCGGCCTTCGCGCTGCGCAAGCGCGCCATCGGCGTGATCCCGCTGGAGCGGTATGTCGTGGACGGAATGATGACCGCCGCCCAGGCGGGCTTTCTGGTGCGCGCCGTGCGCGAGCGTCAGAACGTCCTGATCGCCGGGGCCACCAGCAGCGGCAAGACCACGCTCGCCAATGCCTTGCTCGCCGAAATCGCCGCCACGGGCGACCGCGTGTTGGTGCTCGAAGACACGGTGGAGCTGCAATGCGCGGCCCGCGACCACGTTCCGCTGCGCACGCGCGCGGGCGTGGTGTCGATGACCGAGCTGGTGCGCTCGTCCATGCGGCTGCGGCCGGATCGCGTGGTGGTTGGCGAGGTGCGCGGCGCCGAGGCGCTGGATCTCATCAAGGTGTGGGGAACGGGCCACCCCGGCGGGATCGCCACGATCCATGCCGGCTCCGCGTTGGGCGCGCTGCTGCGCATGGAGCAACTGATTCTCGAAGTGGCGGTGAACCCGCCGCGTGCGCTGATCGCCGAGGCGGTCAACGTGGTGATCCACATCGCCGGACGCGGGCGCAAGCGCCGCATCGAGAGCATCGCCCGCGTCGTCGGCTCCGACGGCGTGGGCTACCAACTGGCGGACGCGCTGGAGACGCCGTTTCCCGAACTGCCGCTATTTCCCGAAGCCGCACCCGCTGCGGCGACTTCCCCGTCCCCTGACCAACCTGGAGAACTGCCATGACGCAGATGATCGTTCCTGCTTTCCGCTTTTCTGCAAATCCGGCTTTGCGCCTTCCCGCGCGGTCGCGGCTGCACCGCCTGGCCCGCCCTGCGGCACAAGGGCTGCTGCTGGCCGCGCTGCTGCTGTTCCTGGCCGGAACCGCGCAGGCCGCCGGTTCCTCGATGCCATGGGAAGGCCCGCTGCAATCCATCCTCGAATCCATCCAGGGGCCGGTGGCGCGCATTGTGGCCGTCATCATCATCATCGCCACGGGCTTGGCGCTGGCCTTCGGCGACACGTCGGGGGGCTTTCGCAAGCTGATCCAGATCGTGTTCGGCTTGAGCATCGCTTTCGCCGCGTCCTCGTTCTTCCTGTCGTTCTTTTCGTTCTCTGGCGGGGCTGTCGTATGAGCGGCCCGGATACCTTCGCGGCAGGGTTCGAGGTGCCTTTGCATCGCTCGCTCACCGAGCCGATCTTGCTGGGCGGCGCACCGCGCACCGTGGCGATTGCCAACGGCACGCTGGCCGCCGCTGTCGGGCTGGGGCTGCAACTGTGGATTCCGGGCGTGGTGCTCTGGATCGTCGGCCATTCGCTGGCGGTGTGGGGTGCGCGCGTCGATCCGCAGTTCATGGCCGTGTTCGCCCGGCACATCAAACACCGCCCGCTGCTGGACGTGTGAGGGGATGCCGCCATGCTGAACCTTGCCGAATACCGCCAGCGGCCCGCGCTGCTCGCCGACTGGCTGCCTTGGGCCGGACTGGTCGCGCCAGGCGTCGTCTTGAACAAGGACGGCAGTTTCCAGCGCACGGCCCGGTTTCGCGGGCCTGACCTCGACAGCGCCACGCAAGGCGAGCTGATCGCCACGTCGGCACGCTTGAACAACGCGCTGCGCCGGCTGGGTTCGGGCTGGGCGCTGTTCATCGAGGCCGAGCGCCGCGCCGCTGCCGACTACCCGCACTCCGAGTTTCCCGAGCCGCTGTCTTGGCTGGTGGACGAAGAACGCCGGGCCACCTTCGAGGAATCGGGCAACCACTTCGAGAGCGGCTACCACCTGACGCTGGTGTACCTGCCGCCCGAGGAATCGCGCGCCCGTGCCGCCAAGATGCTCTACGAGAACACGCCGACGAATGGCGTGGACTGGCGCGAGCGGCTGCAAGCCTTCGTCGCGGAAACGGATCGGGTCTTTGACCTGCTCGAAGGCGTGATGCCGGAAATCGCCTGGCTCGATGACGCGCAGACCCTGACCTACCTGCACGCGACCATCTCGACGCGGCGCTACCGCGTGGGCGTACCCGAAGTGCCGTTCCACATCGACGCGCTGCTGACCGATTCGCCGCTGGTCGGTGGCCTCGCGCCCATGCTGGGCGACCGGCACCTGCGCGTGGTGTCGGTGCGTGGCTTTCCGACCTCGACCTGGCCGGGGATTCTGGACGACCTCAACCGCCTGGGATTTGGGTATCGCTGGAGTACGCGCTTTCTGTGCCTCGACAAATCCGAGGCGGAACGGGAATTGGGGCGCTTGCGCCGCCAGTGGTTCGCCAAGCGCAAGAACGTCATCGCGCTGTTGCGCGAAACGATCTTCCAGCAGGAAAGCCCGCTGGTCGATACCGATGCGAACAACAAGGCGGCGGACGCGGATGCGGCCTTGCAGGAGCTGGGCAGCGATCAAGTCGCCTTCGGCTACCTGACGGCGACCGTCACCGTCATGGACGCGGACGCCAGCGCAGCGGACGAGAAGCTGCGCATGGTGGAGCGCGTCATTCAGGGGCGCGGGTTCGTCACCATCCCCGAAACGCTCAACGCCGTGGATGCGTGGCTGTCCTCGCTTCCGGGCAACGCCTACGCCAATGTGCGCCAGCCCATCGTCTCGACGCTGAACCTGGCGCACATGATGCCGGTGTCGGCGGTATGGGCCGGGCCGGAGAAGAACGACCACCTGGGCGGCCCGCCGCTGATCGTCACGCGCACCGATGGCGCGACGCCGTTCCGGCTGGTGACGCACATCGGCGACGTGGGCCACACGCTGGTCGCCGGCCCGACCGGCATGGGCAAGTCGGTCTTGCTCGCCACGCTGGCGATGCAGTTTCGCCGCTATCGCGGCTCGCGCATCTTCGCGTTCGACATGGGCTGCTCGATGCGCGCCACGATCCTCGGGCTGGGCGGCGAGCACTACGACCTGGGCACGGATGGCGAAATCGCTTTCCAGCCGCTTGCCCGTATCGACCGTGAAGGCTACCGCACCTGGGCGGCCGAATGGATCGAAGGCCGCTTGCTGCATGAAGGCGTGACGGTCGGCCCCGATGAGAAGGCCGCCATCTGGTCGGCGCTGGGGAGCCTGGCCGGTGCGCCGGTGGAGCAGCGCACGATGACCGGGCTTTCCGTGCTGTTGCAGAGCAATGTGCTGCGCCAGGCGCTCGCGCCCTATGTGCTGGGCGGCGCGCACGGCAAGCTGCTGGACGCCGATCACGACCGGCTGGGCATGGCCGACGTGCAGTGCTTCGAGATGGAGGAGCTGATGCACAGCAAGGCCGCCGTCATGGCCGTGCTGCATTACCTCTTTGCGCGTTTCGATGAACGCTTTGACGGTGCGCCCACGCTGCTGATCCTCGATGAAGCGTGGCTGTTCCTCGATGACGCGGTGTTCGCGGCGCGCATCCGCCAGTGGCTCAAGACGCTGCGCAAGAAGAACGTCAGCGTCATCTTCGCCACGCAGTCGCTTGCGGACATCAAGGATTCGAGCATCGCGCCCGCGATCATCGAAAGCTGCGCAAGCCGCATCTTCCTGCCGAACCCGCAGGCGACCGAGCCGCAGATTCGCACGATCTACGAGGGCTTCGGCCTCAACAGGCGGCAGATCGAGATCGTCGCCACCGCGCAGCCCAAGCGCGACTACTACTACCAATCCCGCCTCGGCAACCGCCTGTTCGACCTCGACCTGGGACTGGCGACGCTGGCCTTCGCGGGCGCTTCCACGCCGCAAGACCAGCGCGACATGGATCGCGTGCTGCTGGACGCCGGCACGCCCGGCTTCGCGGGCGCATGGCTGCGCCATCGCGGCCTCGATTGGGCGGCTGACCTGCTGCCCTCGTTCCCCGGCCTCGCGCCGGTTTCCTTCGCTGACCAACCACTGGAGAACCTGCCATGAAGAAGCGCCTTGTCGCCGCTGCCATCGCGGCCATGCTTTGCACCGCCACCGCCCATGCGCAATGGGTCGTGATCGACCCCACGAACCTCGTGCAGAACACGCTGACCGCGATCCGCACGCTGGAACAGATCAACAACCAAATCCAGCAGCTTCAGAACGAAGCGCAGATGCTGATGAATCAGGCGCGCAACCTCGCCAGCCTGCCGTCCAGCGTCGTCGGCCAGTTGCGCGCCAACCTGGCGACCACCGAGCGGCTGATCGCCCAAGCGCGCGGCTTGGCCTACGACGTGACGAATCTGGATCGGGAGTTCGCGCGCCTGTACCCGGAGCAGTACGCCGCCACCGTCAGCGGCGACCAGATGTACCGCGACGCCCAAGAGCGGTGGAAGAACACGCTCAACGGCTTGCAGACCACCATGCAGATGCAGGCGCAGGTGTCGCAGAACCTGGGCGAAGACGAAAGCGTGCTGGCCGATCTGGTCGGCAAGAGCCAGTCAGCGCAAGGCGCGCTGCAAGCGATGCAGGCCATGAACCAGTTGCTCGCCTTGCAGGCCAAGCAGTCGATCCAGTCGCAGCGGCTCCAGATCACGCAAGACCGGGCCGCCTCGCTGGAACTGGCGCGGCAGGCGGCGGCCACCGAGCGCGCCCGCGAAGTGCGGCGGCGCTTCCTCGGGGAAGGCACGCCGTACACGCCGCAGTCCGTCAACTTCTACCGCGACTGACGGGGGCCGACATGCGATGCGTCCTCGTCCTTGGTGCCGTGCTGCTGGCCGCCTGCGGCGAGCAGCCGGCCGACAACCTCGCCGATGCCCTGGCCGCCGATCCCGTGCGGCTCAAGGCATTGCGCGCGCAATGCGCGGCCGACCGGCAGGCCACGGGCGAGGACGCTTGCCGCGCCGCCGCCGAAGCCTTCCGGCGGCGCTTCTTTTCCGGCGAGGCCGGGCCGGATGAATACCAGACGCTGGCCGACCTGCCGCCGATCTCGCCCAGCTTCGAGGAACCGGCCGATGGCACCGCGCCGGCCTTGCCCGCCGCCCCGGAGGGCACGCCATGAATGACGTGACGATCATCGACCAGTTCCTCAACACCTTCGCCACCTACATCGACTCGGGTTTCGGGCTGCTGCGCGGCGAAGTGGCGTTCCTCACGGCCACGCTGATCGTCATCGACATGACGATCGCCGGGTTGTATTGGGCCATGAGCCATGCCACCGGCCAGGGCGAGGACGTGATCGCCAAGCTGCTGCGCAAGGTGCTGTACGTCGGTGCCTTCGCCTACATCATCAACAACTTCAACTGGCTGGCCAGCATCGTGTTCCGCTCGTTCGCGGGACTGGGTATCACCGCCACCGGCTCGACTATCACGATGGAAGACTTCTTGCAGCCGGGCCGGCTGGCGAAGGCCGGCCTTGATGCGGGCGGGCCGATCTTCCTGCAACTCGATGACCTGATGGGATTTCCCGAGGTGTTCTTGAACCTCGATGCCATCTTGGTGCTGTTCCTCGCATGGCTAGTCGTGGTGCTGTGCTTCTTCGTGCTGGCGATCCAGCTTTTCATCACGCTGATCGAGTTCAAGTTGACGACGCTGGCTGGCTTCGTGCTGGTGCCGTTCGCGCTGTGGAACAAGACCTCGTTCCTGGCCGAAAAGGTGCTGGGCAACGTGGTATCCGCTGGCGTCAAGGTGCTGGTTCTGGCTGTGATCGTCGGTATCGGCTCGGGCCTTTTCGCGCAGTTCCAAGTCCATCCTGACGAGCCTTCTATCGACCACGCGCTGGTCATCATGCTGGCCTCGCTCACCTTGCTGGCGCTCGGGATCTTCGGCCCCGGCATCGCCACGGGCCTCGTGTCCGGTGCGCCCCAGCTCGGCGCGGGCGCGATGGCCGGTGCCGCTATCGGCGCAGCCGGAACGGCAGTGGCTGTCGGTGCTGCCGCGACGGGCGTGGGCGGTGCGGTGGCCGCTGGTGCCCGCATGGCCCCGGCCGCCGCCAAGCTGGCCGGCAGCGGCGCGCGTGCCGCCACGTCGGCGGCTGGCAGCGCGAAGTCGGCGTTCCAGGCCGGTTCCGCAGCAGCAGGCGGCGGTGCCAAAGGCGCGATGGCGGGCTTGGGCAACGTCGCCAAGACCGGCGCGCAGTCCGCCGGACGCGCTGCCGCATCCCGCGCTTCCGCTGCTGGGCAGCGCATGGCCGCGCCGTTCCGCGCTGGCTGGAAAGGCGACGCTGGCGCGTCAGCCGGCCAAGCCGCCACCAGCGAAGCCCCCGCAGGCGCTGCCGCTGCACAGACGCCCGAGCAACCCGCCTGGGCCAAGCGGCTGCAACGCCGCCAGCAACTCACTCATGCCGCGACCACCACCGCCCACACGCTGCGCGGTGGCGATGGCGGCGGCTCCGGCCAAGGGCCGAGCCTGCGCGATTCCGACTCATAAGGAGAACTGACCATGCGATTCAAGAAACCGCAGGTGCGCTACGCCGACACGCCGCAGCCTGCCACGCCGTACCAAGCTGCCGGCCAGGTGTGGGACGACCGTATCGGCTCGCCGCGCGTGCAGGCGAAGAACTGGCGCTTGATGGCGTTCGGGTGCCTGACGCTCGCGCTGCTGATGGCCGGCGGCCTGGTGTGGCGCTCGGCGCAGTCCATCGTGACGCCCTATGTGGTGGAGGTGGACAACGCGGGCCAGGTGCGCGCTGTGGGCGAAGCCGCCACGCCGTACCGCCCCAGCGATGCACAGACGGCGCACCACATTGCGCGCTTCGTGACGCTGGTGCGCTCGCTGTCCATCGACCCCATCGTCGTCCGCCAAAACTGGCTGGACGCCTACGACTACACGACCGACAAGGGCGCGGCCGTGCTCAACGACTACGCGCGGGTCAACGACCCGTTCGCACGCATCGGCAAGGAGTCGGTGACGGTGCAGATCACCAGCGTCGTGCGCGCCAGCGACACGTCTTTCAACGTGCGCTGGACGGAACGGCGCTACGTCAACGGCGCCGCGGCGGGCCTGGAGCGGTGGACGGCGGTGGTGTCCATCGTGCTCCAGCCACCGCGCACCGAAGAACGCCTGCGCAAGAACCCGCTGGGCATCTACGTCAACGGCCTGTCGTGGAGCCGTGAACTGGATTCTTCCGAAGGAGCAAAGCCATGAATGATGTTTTCCGCAAATCCGCCTTGCCGCTGATCCTGCTGGCCCTCGCGGGCTGCGCCACGCAGGGCAAGCCGCCGCCGACCATCTCGCTCGATGAGCCGGTGCAGGCGCAGCCGCTGCCGGAGCCGCCCGCGCCGGTGGAGGTGGTCAAGGTGCCCGAGCCGCTGGCGCTGCCGGCGCAGTTGAAGCCATTGCCCGAAGCCGAGGCTGCCAAGCCCGTCCCTGAACCTGCCGACGAAACCGTGCGCGTCTCGCGTGCCAACGCCGAGGCCCGCATCGCGCCCACGCGCGAGGGCTACGTCAATGCGATTCAGGTGTGGCCCTACACCGATGGCGCGCTGTATCAGGTCTATGCGGCCGTGGGCCGCGTGACCGTGATCACGCTCCAGCCGGGCGAGGAACTGGTGACGGTCGCCGCTGGCGACACTGTGCGCTGGATCGTGGGCGACACATCCAGCGGCAGCGGTGATGCGCTGCGCGTGAACGTGATGGTGAAGCCCATCCGCTCGGGCCTCAAGACGAATCTGGTCATCACCACCAGCCGGCGCACCTACCTGCTGGAGCTGACCTCGACAGAGAAGACGTGGATGGCGTCAGTGTCGTGGGAGTACCCGAAGGACAAGATGCTGGCCTTGCAGCGCCAGGCGCAGGCGGCCAGCGCCGCCGCGCCAGTCGATACCGGCTTGTCGCTGGAGAAGATCCGCTTCCGCTACGCGATCAGCGGCAGCAATCCGCCGTGGAAGCCGCTGCGCGCCTTCGATGACGGCGAGAAGGTCTATATCCAGTTCCCGCCGGGCATCGCGCAAGGCGAGCTGCCGCCGCTGTTCGTCATCGGCGCGCAGGGCGACGGGCAACTGGTGAACTACCGCTTCCGTGCGCCGTACTACATCGTGGATCGCCTCTTTGGGGCGGCGGAGCTGCGCTTGGGCGGCGACAAGGGCGACGTGGTGCGGATCGAGCGCACGGACGGCGCGCGGAGGAACTGACCATGAGCCAGGACGACACCCCCGACCGTGCCGCGCCGCAGGTGGGCAAGGTCGCGCCCGAGGCGGTGGCGCTGCGCGCGCAGCCGCGCCCGGTCACGCGCCTTAACCGGCGCACGCTGGCGATGTTCATGGGCGGCCTGTCGGTCGCCGTGCTGGGTGCGACCATCTGGTCATTGCAGCCGCACCGGCGCGGCGCGGGCGAGCAGACCGAGCTTTACAACGTCGATCGCGTGTCCAAGTCCGAAGGGCTGGACGGCCTGCCGGCCGACTACTCGAAGCTGCCGCAGAAGGTGCCCGAGCTGGGGCCGCCGCTGCCGGGCGACCTTGGCCCCGCCATCGTGGCCTCGCAGCAGCCGGTCACGCCGACCTATGTGCCGCCCGGCCACGACCCCGAGGACGCCTTGCGCAAGGAGGCTGACGCCGCTGCGGCCTCATCGGTGTTCTTCCGCTCGGGCCAGCAGGGCAATGCCGCAGCGCCAGCCACGGCCCAAGCCGCTGCGGCTGCGACTGGCAACGCCTTGGCAGGCTTCGACCCGCTGGCGGCTGGGCCTGCCTCGATGGCGGCCCAGCCTGCCGACCCGACTGCCACGCAGAACCGGCAAGACCAGAAGGAGGCATTCCTGAAAGGCGGTTCTACGGAAACCCGCAATTCCGGCAACCTGCAAATGCCGGCCTCGCCGTATCAAGTCATGGCCGGGACAGTGATCGCGGCTGCGTTGGTGACGGGCATCAAGTCCGACTTGCCGGGCGACGTGATCGGCACGGTGACAGAGCCGGTCTATGACTCGGCCACGGGCAAGTTCCTGCTGATCCCGCAGGGATCGCGCATCCTCGGCAAATACAACAGCCAGGTCAGTTACGGGCAGAGTCGCGTGCAGGTGGTGTGGAACCGGATCATCCTGCCAGACACGTCTTCGCTGACCATCGACAACCTGGTGGGTACCGACCCGGCCGGCTACTCCGGCCTCGAAGATGGCGTGGACTACCACTGGGGCCGCATCGTCGCCGGTGCGGCACTGACGACGCTGCTGGGCGTAGGTGCCGAGTTGGCCGCGCCCGAGAACCGCCAAGACGGCAACCGCATCGTGATCGCGGGGCGCGACAGCGCCCAAGACAGCATCAATCAGGTTGGACAGGAGATGACCCGGCGCAACATGAACATCCAGCCGACGTTGACCGAACGGCCGGGCCTGCCGGTGCGGATCATCGTCAACCGCGACTTGGTGCTGCGACCGTACCAGCCGATGTTCTTCAACCGGGGAGCGATGCGATGAGCACGGGTAAAAAGCTGCGGCTCGGGCCGCTACCGAAACTGGAATCCACGAAGATGACCTTCGCGTGCCCGGCCAGCCTACGGGCCGACCTCGACCGCTACGCGGCGCTGCACGCGCAGACCTACGGCGAGGCGGTCGATGCTGCGACGCTCATCCCGCACATGCTGGAGGCGTTCATGGCGGGGGATCGGGGATTCAAGCGCACGCACGCCATGAACGGAAAAGCCGCCCCCGCGTGAGCTGGAGCGGCTTTGGATTGGTGCCCGAGGCCGGAATCGAACCGGCACGCCTTTCGGCGAGGGATTTTCTTCCCACTTCGACTTTCGCCGCCGCCCTACTCAACGCAGGGCGTTCGTGGTCTGGAGCACGCCTTCACCATAGCCTTGCGGCCGTAGGTGCCCGCCGTCTGCTCTCTACACCTTCCCAAGCGATTGCTCGGGCTTGGCTCGGCGTTGGCTCGGTTGCCGAAGCATCCAGGGCTTTCGCCGAATTTGACGGGCTTCACTTCGGACGTTTCCCCCCGAAGGCTCAAATTATTCAAGTCCCTTGTGTCTACCGATTTCACCACTCGGGCGGAGTGCTCACCGCACTGAAAACACCTACTTCCATCTGTTGGCCCCTAGTTGGCCCTTGGCCGTCAAGCCAAGCTGTGCGACCGCAACTAGGATGCCCGCAAACCGTTGTCACTATTCACCTTTTGGCCCGGTAGCTCAAGTAGAAAAGACTTGACAAAAGGGATTTTAAGTCTGCTGAGTCTACCAATTTCTCCACGGCCGCACGGCAAGCCCGGTATTGTGGGCGGTCGCCGCCCGGGACGCAAGCGCCGCATGATCGTTTCCGTACCCTTGCCGGCAAGGATGTTACTGGCGGTAACAATGTAGAACCCGCCGTTGCACCTGTGATCCGGCGTAGGCCTAGAATACGGGTATCAAGATCAACCTTGCGAGGAGCAAGATCATGAAACGTTGGTTGCTCGCAGGGCTCGGCGTGCTGGCTGCGATGGCCTCAGGCGCCGCGATGGCCCGTGTCGACGTCGGCGTGGTGATCGGCGTGCCGGGCGTCGTGGTCGGCGGTCCTGCCTACTACCCCCCGCCGCCCGTCGTGGTCGCGCCCGCACCGGTCTATTACGGTCCGCCGCCGGTGGTGGTGCGGCCGGGTTACGGCTACTACGGTCCGCCGCCGCGCTATTACGGCCCGCCGCCTGCACACTACTATGGCCCCCCGCGCTATTACGGCCATCCGGGCCGGCACTATCATGGCGGTCGGCATGGTCACTGGCACGGCGGCCATGGACATCGCCACTATCGCGACTAGTTCGGCAAACCGGACGATCCGATGTACAAGGGTCCCTGCGGGGCCCTTTGCTTTTTAGGCACGGCTGTTTTGCCCGACAACGGTGCCGCGCGTCATGGTCACGGAAGTGGTGCCGGCGCTATACTGCCGGCTCATTGTTTATCGATTCAGGAGAGTGGTATGCAGCAAAAGTCCGTGCTGACTGCGGAAGACGTGAAGAAGGTGATGGCCGCAGCCGAAGCCGAGGCAAAGGCCCATCACTGGGCCGTGTCGATCGCCATCGTCGATGACGGCGGCCACCTGCTGGCCCTGCAGCGGCTCGACGGCGCGGCGCCGATCTCCGCCTATATCGCGACCGAGAAGGCCCGTACCTCGGCGCTGGGCCGCCGCGAATCGAAGATCTACGAAGACATGATCAACAACGGCCGCAACTCGTTCATGACCGCGCCGGTGCTGCAAGGCATGCTGGAAGGCGGCGTGCCCATCATCGCCGGCGACCAGGTGGTCGGCGCGGTCGGCGTGTCGGGCGTCAAGTCCAGCGAGGATGCGCAGATCGGCCGTGCCGGCATCGCCGCGCTGGGCCTCTGATCGGGCGGCCTGCGCCTGATCGTTCTTCATCGGCCGCGGCGCTTGCGGCGGCCGGACCCGCTCCGTCCTGGAGCGGGCAGCCCGAAGCCGGGATGCCGCGACATGCGGCATGCCACGGCGGGCGGCTCACTTCGTCAGAATCAGCTTGCCGTAGCGCGTCTTGCGCAGCGTATAGACCTCGCCGTTATGCAGGATCGGCAGCGTGGTCGCGCCGCGCATCAAGGCTTCCAGCGGGACCGCCTCGGCGGTCTGCGCAGGCGCCGCCTGGGCCGCGGCATTGGCGCTGCGATTGTCGCGCACCAGCGCCTCGAGGCGGGCCACCGCCGACTTGACCGTCGCCATCGCCGACGGGGCCGCGGCCTCGCGGCGCGCGTTCGGCGCCGGATCCTGGTTCACCACCACGCGGCGCAGCGACAGGCGGCGGCGGGTGACTTCGCGCGGTTGCGTCAGCGGCAAGGCTAGGGTGCTCATCGATGGGCTCCTGTTCGGGGATGGTCGGTTTCACGGCACCAGCTTCGGTGGCTGCCGTCATTCCGTTCATATTAAATGAGAATCGTTATCATTACAACGATTCTCTGCATGATATCGGACCGCGCACGTCGGCGCCGCCAGCAATCGCAATTGGTTTCATTCGAAACACAAAAGAAAAAGCCCCACCGCAGGGTGGGGCTTGGGGAAAGCGGCGCAGCACTGCGCGCCGCTGGGGGTCTTACTGCTTCGGCTCCGTGATGAAGCCGATCTTGCCGAGACCGCCGTGCTGGGCGGCGGCCATCACTTCGGCCACGCGCTCGTAGCGCACGTCGCGGTCGGCACGCAGATGCAGCTCGGGCTGCGGCTGTTGCTGGGCCGCCTGCGCGATATTGTTCTGCAGCGTCGCGTCGTCGATCTCCTGCTGGTTCCAGAACACCTTGCCGGCTGCGTCGATCGACAGGTTGATGTTCTGCGGCTTGGGATCGTTGGGCTGATTGGTCGCACGCGGCAGGTCGATCTTGACCGCGTGATTGATCACCGGGATGGTGATGATGAAGATGATCAGCAGCACGAGCATGACGTCGACCAGCGGCGTCATGTTGATCTCGCTCATCACTGCGTCATCGTCATCGTCGAGGGTACCGAATGCCATGATGACTTCCTTTCGAGCGGAGGGCGGTCCGCGTCAGTTCAGTTCTTGACCGCGAGACGCACCGCATTGTCGTCGGCGGTGCGCGCGCCGGTCGGGCGCACACGGGCGCCGGTGACGAAGTAAGCGTGCAGATCGTGGGCGAAGCGGTTCAGCTTCGAGATCACCGCCTTGTTGCCGCGCGTCAGCGCGTTGTAGCCGAGCACCGCGGGGATGGCCACCGCCAGGCCGAAGGCCGTCATGATCAGCGCTTCGCCGACCGGGCCGGCGACCTTGTCGATGGTCGGCACGCCGGAGGCGCCGATGCCGATCAGCGCGTGGTAGATGCCCCAGACGGTGCCGAACAGACCGACGAACGGCGCGGTGGAGCCCACCGAGGCCAGGATCGCCAGGCCCGACTGCATGCGCGACACGGCGTCGTCGATCGCGCTCTTCAGCGAACGGGTCAGCCAGTCGGAAATATCCATCACGTCATGCAGCTGCGGCTGGCTGGCGCGATGGTGCTGGGCCGCTTCCTTGCCGGTCAGCGCCAGCGTGCGGAACGGATTCGATTCGCTGCTGCCGAGCGTTTCGAGCGCGTGGTCGAAATCGTCCGAATGCCAGAAGCGCTTTTCCGCGCCCTGCGCCATTTTCTTCAGGCGGACCAGATCCCACGCCTTGGTGAGAATCACGATCCATGACGCCAGCGACATGACGAGCAGAATGATGGCGGTCGCACGCATGACGAAATCGCCTTGCGCCCACAGATGGCTGAGTCCGAGGTCCTGCATGATGGTTCCTGGTAAGTCGTAAATCGTATGGAGGGTTCAGTTCAAATCAGTTCAGTTCGAAAGCGATCGGCTGCTGCGCGGTGACCGCGATCGCACGACCGTTTTCGACATAAGGCTTGCAGCGCATCCGCTGGACCGCGTCGATCGCCGCCTGGTCCAGGCGTGACGAACCGCTGGAGCTGACCACCGCGGTCTTGACCACCTTGCCGGTATCGTCGGTGGTCAGGCGCACCACGGTCTTGCCGGTTTCGCCCATCCGCCGCGACTGCGACGGGTAGGTCGGCTGCGGCGGCGTGCACTGGATCTCGCCGATGCCGACCGCGCGTGGACCGGTGGCGACCGGTGCCGGCTCGGGCGGCGGCGGGGGAGCGGGCGGGGCCGGCGGTGCGGGCGGCGCTTCGACCGCGGTCGGCGTCGGCGGCAGCGCGGGCGTCGGCTCGATGCGCGGTTCGGGCTTCGGTTGCGGCTTGGGCTGCGGCGTCGGCTTGGTGACCTTGACCTGCTTGGGCGGCGTCTCCGGTTTCGGTTGCGGCTTGGGCGGCTCCGGTGCCGGCTGCTGCGGCGGTTCCAGCGGAATGATACGGGCGATGATTTCAGGCGCGATCACCGCTTCGGTCATCTTGCGCGCGAGCCCACTCTGGATCAGATACAGCAGGCCGGCGTGGAAAAGCAGAACGGCAAGCGTGATCTTCAGGAAACGTTGATCGAACATGTGAGACAACAAATTTCGGCTAACCGGCGTTGCAGGCGCGGCCTCCCGCCCGAAGGCGGCATCGGTGTGTCGGGCGCGAGCGGCGCGGCGATCGGGCTGTTCGGCGGCTGTTCCGCAGCCGTTACAGCAATCTATTTACGGCGAAACAGCACCAGCGAAATACCGCAACCAACCAGCAGGCTAATCAGCAGTTCCATGATAAACGCTCCTTCAAAGTCAAAGCCTGGGGGAGCGCCACTCTCTGGCAGCGTGTCAGCGCGTGAGTATAAACGATAATGATTCCTATTTGTCGGCCTTCTCGCCACTTGACCCTGCTGGAAGCCGGGTCGTCGCCGGCCATGCCTGCGGGGACGCCCCGACTAACCGCACCCGGCAAAGCGAGCTAGCATACGAAAAAAGGGCCCGGTGAACTGGCAGGCGGCCGGCGGGACAAAGGCTGGAAGCAGGCGGAACAGCAGGCGATCGCGGTCGACAACAGAGCACGCGGCAGGAACAGCGGCAAAGCAGGCCGAGAACCAAGCGAAAAAAACGGCGAAGGAAGCGGCGGCGACGGTCCTCCGTCGCTCGTCCGGGACGAGGAGCCTTGCCCATGGATTTCACCCGCAGCATCGACGAGGACCGGCCGGCGCTGTTGCGCGCGGCCCCCGGGGCGGGCGCCACCACGGCGCTCGACTGGATGTGCGCCCAGTTCGCATTGCGCGTGGTCTGCGCGCTGGGACCGCGTTTCAACCTGCGCAGCAATATCAACGACGTGCTGACGGTCAGCGCCCAGGAGCTGGTCTGGCCCTATGGCGTCGTGATGCGCGTGCAGCGTTTCCTCGCCGCGCGCTGCGCCGACATGCCGGCCTGGCGCGGCGCGGCCCGGCTGACTCCCGAGGAATTTCTCGAGCGGCACGGCCAGTGGAACAGCGCCTTCGACGAGGGGGCGCTGTTCTATTACCTGGACGAGTACGTCAAGCACCATGCCAAGGACATGTTCACCGTGTTCGAGGTATCGGCCGCCGCGCTGGCGGCCAGGCTCGACGGCGAGCGCGTGCTGCTGGTCCGCAATATCGACATGCTCAGCCATGTGCTGGACTTGCCCGACCACGAGCGCAAGCTGCTGCTGTTTGCCGCGCTGGCCAAGTACAAGCGCGACCTGCGCGCGGTGATGGTCGACTGCAAGGTCGCGCACAGCCAGGAGGCCTTCCAGATCCTGGCCGGGCTGACAGGCGCCACCGCGGCCCAGGTTGCCGCCTCGTTGCGGCCGGGCTCGCGGCTGGAGACGCTGAACCTGATCGAGCAGCCGCTGCCCGAGAACAGCGTGACCGATCTGGGCGACCTGATGCGGCTGTCCGACCGGTTGCTGCACGTGCTGCTCGGCAACTACGCCGACGAGGCCGAGATGATGGCGGTGTTCACGCGCCCGGCCGCGCCGCCGACGCTGTCGAGCACCGACTATCCCCATGTCGAGAGCGATGCCCGCTACCTGACCGCGCTGCTGGCGAACGCCACGCGCCAGCATGCCGAGGGCGTCAACGTGCTGATCTACGGGCCGCCCGGCACCGGCAAGACCGAATTTGCACGGCTGCTCGCGCGCGAGGCCGGCTGCGAGCTGTACGAGGTCGATTGCCTGGACCGCGACGGCAACAGCCTGTCGGGCAAGGATCGTTATCGCTCGCTGCAGGTGTCGCAGGCCTTTCTGCGCGGCCGCGCCAATACCGCGCTGCTGTTCGACGAGGTCGAAGACGTATTCCCGGGCTCGGCGCGCGAGCTGATGAGCCTGTTCGGCCAGGAGGACACGCGCGGTTCGGTCAACGGCAAGGCCTGGGTCAACCAGACGCTGGAGCGCAATCCGGTGCCGGTGATCTGGATCTCCAATTCGATCCGGCAGATCGATCCCGCCTATCTGCGCCGCTTCCATTTCCATCTGGAGCTGCGCATTCCGCCGCCGCAGGTACGCGAGAACATCATCCGCAAGTATCTGGGCGGACTGGCGGTCAGCGATGCCTTTATCGCGTCGCTGGCGGCGCGCCGCACGCTGACGCCGGCGCAGGTGCAATCGGCCGCGCGTTTCGTGCAGCTGGCCCAGCCCGGCATCGGCGAGCCGGTCGAGACGCTGATCCTGCGCCAGCTCGAGCACGCCGACCGCGCGATGGGCCTGCGGCCCGAAGCGGAGACGCGGCCGGTGGTCACGCATTACCGGCTCGACCGGCTGAACCTGGAGACCCGCTATCGCGTCGAGCGCATCATCCGGGCGCTGCAGGCGCGGCGCCGCGGCACGCTGTGCTTCTACGGCCCGCCGGGCACCGGCAAGACGGCGCTGGCCGAACATATCGCCGCCGCGCTGGAGCTGCCGCTGATGATGCGGCGGGCCTCGGACCTGATGAGCAAGTACGTCGGCGAGACCGAGCAGCAGATCGCCGCGATGTTCGCGCGCGCCGAGGAAGACGGCGCCGTGCTGCTGCTCGACGAGGCCGACAGCTTCATGCAGAGCCGGCAGCAGGCGGTGCGCAATTACGAGGTCTCCGAGGTCAACGAGATGCTGCAGGGTATGGAGCGGTTCAACGGCATCTTCGTCTGCACGACCAATCTGTTCGACCGGCTCGACGAGGCCGCCTTGCGCCGCTTCTCGTTCAAGATCCGCTTCATGCCGCTGCTGCCGGCGCAGCGCGAATCGATGTTCGTCGACGAGGCGCTCGACGGCGACGCATCCGCGCTCGACGATGCGATGCGGCGCGAACTGGCCGGGCTCGACGGCCTGACGCCGGGCGACTTTGCCACCGTCAAGCGGCAATGCGCGCTGCTGGGCGAGGCGCTGACGCCCGACGAATTCCTCGCGCAGCTGCGCCAGGAGCATGCGGTCAAGCCGGAGGTCAGGGAGCGCCGTCAGGTGGGCTTCGTCCGCTGAGGCAACAAGGCCGAGCGGCGCCGCGCAAGGAGACGCGAAAGGAGGCGCGCAAGGAGGCGGGCAACGAGGCGCGCAGCGAGGCGCGAGATCAGGGCGTGATCGGCGCCGGCTCGATCACCACCGTTTCCGCTGCGGCATCGACATGCAGCAGCGCGCGCGCCATCCGGCGCAGGTGTTCGGCGTCGCTGGTGGTGCAGTAGCGCGCCACCGCGATCGGACTCGCGCCAGCGTCCACGCCGCTGCCCGCGTCGGCCGCCAAGCCGTGCTCGGCCAGCTTGCGCTGCAATTGCCGCGCGACCGCGACGCCGGTATCGATCAATGTCATCCGCTCGCCGATCAGCTCGCGCACGGTTTCGCTGAGGAACGGATAGTGGGTGCAGCCGAGCACCAGCGTATCGGCGCCCGCTTCGAGCATCGGCGCCAGGCAGGTCTGCAGACGTTCGCGAACCAGCGGCCCGTCGATATCGCCCTGTTCGATGCGCGCGACCAGCCCGCCGCCGGGCTGGCAGACGAAGCGGCACTGGTCCTGCAGCGAATGCAGCAGCCGCGCGAACTTGTCGCTGGCCAGCGTATTGGCGGTGGCGAGCACACCGACCACCTTGCTGCGGCTGGCCGCTACCGCCGGCTTCAGTCCCGGCTCGACACCGACGATCGGCAACGGCAGGCGCTCGCGCAGCGCCTGGATGCCATGCGCGGTGGCCGTATTGCAGGCCACCACCAGCGCCTTGCAGCCCTGCGCCGCCAGCCATTCGCAGGCCTGCAGCGTGCGCGCCTGCACGAAGCCCTGCGGCTTCTCGCCATAGGGCGCATAGCGCGAGTCGGCCAGGTAGAGCAGGGTTTCGTGCGGCAGCAGCGCTCGCACCTCGCGCAGCACGGACAGGCCGCCGAGGCCGGAATCGAAGATGCCGATGGGGGAGGGGGACACGGGGGAGAGCTGGCTTAGGGGAATAGGGGGCGGTTGCGCTCTCCCCCGGCCCCTCTCCCGCAAGCGGGAGGGGGGAGCAAACCAATCGCGTTGGAGACTGCCCGGTGTGTGCCCCCTCTCCCGCAAGCGGGCGAGGGCAGCAAACCGATCGCGTTGGCAACTGCCCGGTGTGTGCTCCCTCTCCCGCTTGCGGGAGAGGGTGGGGGAGAGGGCAAGGGCGGTTGATGGTCGCGGGCGATGGCTGTCGCCCGCGACTCACCAATCTTGAACCCTTAAAGCGCCGCGACCGGAATCTTGCCGATCCTGGCCTGCCATTCGGCGGGGCCGGTCTTGTGCACCGACGTACCGCTGCTGTCGACCGCGACCGTGACCGGCATGTCCTTGACGTCGAACTCGTAGATCGCTTCCATGCCGAGGTCTTCGAAGGCCAGCACCTTGGCGCCGCGGATCGCCTTCGACACCAGGTAGGCCGCGCCGCCGACCGCCATCAGGTAGGCCGACTTGTGCTTCTGGATCGCTTCGATCGCCACCGGGCCGCGCTCGGCCTTGCCGATCATCGCGATCAGTCCGGTCTGCGACAGCATCGTCTCGGTGAACTTGTCCATCCGCGTGGCGGTGGTGGGGCCGGCCGGGCCCACCACTTCGTCGCGCACCGGATCGACCGGGCCGACGTAGTAGATCACGCGGTTGGTGAAGTCGATCGGCAGCTTCTCGCCCTTGGCCAGCATGTCCGCGATGCGCTTGTGCGCGGCGTCGCGGCCGGTCAGCATCTTGCCGTTCAGCAGCAGCGTCTGGCCTGGCTTCCACGAGGCCACTTCCTCGGGCGTCAGCGTGTTCAGGTCCACGCGCTTCGACGTCTCGGTGTTCGGTGCCCACTCGACCTTCGGCCACTGCGACAGGTCCGGCGCTTCCAGCCTGGCCGGGCCGCTGCCGTCCAGCGTGAAGTGCACGTGGCGGGTGGCGGCGCAGTTCGGGATCATCGCCACCGGCTTGGACGCGGCGTGCGTCGGCGCAGCCATGATCTTGACGTCCAGCACGGTGGCCAGGCCGCCCAGGCCCTGCGCGCCGATGCCCAGCGCATTGACCTTCTCGTACAGCTCGACGCGCAGTTCCTCGATCCAGTCCTTCGGACCGCGGGCGATGATGTCCTGGATGTCGATCGATTCCATCAACGATTCCTTGGCCATCACCATCGCCTTCTCGGCGGTGCCGCCGATGCCGATGCCCAGCATGCCGGGCGGGCACCAGCCCGCGCCCATGGTCGGCACGGTCTTGAGCACCCAGTCGACGATCGAGTCGGACGGGTTCAGCATCACGAACTTGGACTTGTTCTCCGAGCCGCCGCCCTTGGCCGCGACCTGGATGTCGACCTTGTCGCCCGGCACGATCTCGTAGTGGATCACGGCCGGCGTGTTGTCCTTGGTATTCTTGCGGCCGCCTTCGGGCGGATTGACGATCGAGGCGCGCAGCACGTTGTCGGGGTGGGTGTAGCCCCGGCGCACGCCCTCGTTGATCATGTCGGTCAGGCCCATGGTGGCGCCGTCCCAGCGCACGTCCATGCCGACCTTGACGAAGACGGTCACGATGCCGGTGTCCTGGCAGATCGGGCGCTTGCCTTCGGCGCACATGCGGCTGTTGGTCAGAATCTGCGCGATCGCGTCCTTGGCCGCCGGACTTTGTTCCAGCTCGTAGGCACGGCCCAGGCTGGTGATGTAGTCCATCGGGTGGTAGTAGCTGATGTACTGCAGGGAGTCGGCGACGCTCTGGATCAGGTCTTCTTGCTTGATGACGGTCATGTCTTGTGGGGGAGGGCAGTCGGACAAAAGCGGACGAAAATTCCGCCCGAATCATACACCCCCTCGCCAGACGCGTCCCGGACGGAGGGCGGCTGCCTGCCGCTAAAAGTGGCGTTAATTTCACATCGTGCGCGAATATCGGACAAACGGCCGACGAGCGCGGCGCAATAAAAAACCGCGGCGCCGGGCCGCGGTTCTTGCTCCAGCGCAGGTCGGGTTACAGCCCCCGATCCTGCAGCGCCGGATGCGAGTGCGTGATCATCTTGTCGACCCACGCCATCGCGATCGCCGAGAACAGGAAGGCGACGTGGATCACCACCTGCCACATGATCGTATGGGTGTCGCGCTGTCCCGCGTCGATGAAGGTCTTGAGCAGATGGATCGACGAGATGCCGATCAGCGCCATCGACAGCTTGACCTTGAGCACGCCGGCATTGACGTGGTCCAGCCACTCCGGCTCGTCCGGATGATTGTCGATGCCCAGCCGCGACACGAAGGTCTCGTAGCCGCCGACGATCACCATGATCAGCAGGTTCGAAATCATCACGACGTCGATCAGGCCCAGCACCACCAGCATGATCTTGTTCTCGTCGTACTCGGTGACGTGGGCCAGCAGATGCCAGACCTCCATCAGGAAGTGATAGACGTAGACGCCTTGCGCGACGATCAGGCCCAGGTACAGCGGCAGCTGCAGCCAGCGCGAGGCGAAGATCAGACGGGGAATCGGGCGCATCCGATGCGGCTCAGGCGACAAGTTCGATGCCATGGTGGTTGCGTTAGCTTTGCGTAAGGGATTGTGTTGCTCGGTACGGAGGACAGCCGCCGGCCGGCGGCCGATCGTGCGGCGCGCCGGTCAGCGGCCGCGGGATTGTACCGTGGCGCCGGGTTCGGGCTCGATGCCGGCGGACGCAATGCCGCGAGCCTGGCCGCTGCCATCGCCGCGTGCGGCCGCCGCGCGCGCCAGCTTGCCGGGCCAGCTCGCCAGTGCAATGCCCGCCAGCACGCAGACCAGCGCGACGCCGTGCGCCCAGCCCGGCGTTTCGCCGAGGAACACGATTCCGTACAGCGCGGCGGCGATCGGCAGCACCGAGGTGAACACGCCGGCCAGCTGCGCCGGCACATGGCGGATTCCCTTCATCCACAGCCAGAACGAGAACACGCTGGCCGACAGCGCGTACCACAGCACCATGGCCCATACATGCAGCGGCACGGCGCCCGCATCGAAGTCGAGCAGCGGCACCAGCCCCAGCGGCAGCATCAACAGGCCGCCGATCAGATGCGTGTAGGCGCAGATCTCGATCGCCGCCAGCGTCTGCGCCAGACGCCTGGACAGGATCACGTAGATCGACTCGCAGACCACCGCGCCCATCACCATCAGGTTGCCGAGCAGCGCATCGGCGCCCGCGCCGCCTGGCTGGCCGCCGCGGGCGATATTGAGCACCGCGATGCCGGCCACCGCCAGCAGCACCGCCAGCACGGTGCGGCGCGACAGCCGTTCGCGCAGCACCAGCCAGGACAGGATCGCCACGGTCGCCGGAATGGTGCTGGTGATGACGCCGGCGGACATCGCGCTGGTCAGGCGCACGCCGCCGAGCATCAGCAGCGTGAAGAGGAAGGTCCCGAAGAACGCCTGCAGGAACAGGTTGAACCATTCGCGGCGGGACACGCGGCGCATCCGCGCGGGCCGGTACCACGGCGACAGGCAGACGATGGCGATCACGAAGCGCAGCAGCGCAAACAGCAGGATCGGCACATGGGCGACGATGGCCTTGCCGAGGCCGACGTTGCTGCCGACCAGCGCCATCGACGCGGCCAGCAGCAGGGCATTCAGGGGGACGGAAGGGGGCACGGGTTCGGTAGTCGGTGGCACGTCGCGCGCGCGGCGCGATGGCCGAGATCGCGCCGCATATTGACCGCAACCGGGCCGCAAGCGGACTTCAGACAGGCCGCAAGCAAGCCTCGATCGGCGCGGCAGCGCGCGCCATCGCACGCGCCGGGCGATTATAGCTATGCTAGCCTTAAGGCTTAGGCTTCACATGCGGACGCCGCGGGCATCGCCGCGGCGCGCCCGCGCAGCCGGCATCATTGCTGCGTCGCAATGCGCCTTTGCCCTGAAAGAGCGAGGGACGCGAAGGACGGAAAGGACAGGCAAGGACAGCGTCAGGTTGCAGTAAGCCGCGCAGCGTAGCGTTGCGGCAAAAGTATCGAAGCCATATCCGGCCTTTCAGGAGACGAGCTATGTCCGCCATCGAATCGGTGATGCAAGAGCATCGCGTATTCCCCCCACCCGAATCGTTCGCCAAGAGCGCCGCCATTTCCGGCATGGACGCCTACCGCGCGCTGTGCGAAGAGGCCGAGCGCGACTACGAAGGCTTCTGGGCGCGCCACGCCCGCGAGCAGCTGGTCTGGGCCAAGCCCTTCACCAAGGTGCTGAACGAGAGCAACGCACCGTTCTACAAATGGTTCGAGGACGGCCAGCTGAACGCCTCGTACAACTGCCTGGAGCGCAATCTCGAGAACGGCAACGCCGACAAGGTCGCGATCGTGTTCGAGGCGGACGACGGCACGGTGACCAGGGTCACCTATCGCGAGCTGCATGCGCGCGTGTGCCAGCTCGCCAATGGCCTGAAGGCGCTGGGCATCAAGAAGGGCGATCGCGTCGTCATCTACATGCCGATGTCGATCGAGGGCGTTTGCGCGATGCAGGCCTGCGCCCGCATCGGCGCCACGCATTCGGTGGTGTTCGGCGGCTTTTCCGCCAAGTCGCTGCAGGAGCGGCTGGTCGACGTCGGCGCGGTCGCGCTGCTGACAGCCGACGAACAAATGCGCGGCGGCAAGGCGCTGCCGCTGAAGGCGATCGCCGACGAGGCGCTGGCGCTGGGCGGCTGCGAGGCGGTCAAGCACGTGCTGGTCTATCGCCGCACCGGCGGCAAGGTCAACTGGGTCGAAGGGCGCGACCGCTGGCTCGACGAGGTCTGCGCGGGCCAGCCCGAGACCTGCGAGGCCGAGCCCGTCGATGCCGAGCATCCGCTGTTCGTGCTCTATACCTCGGGCTCGACCGGCAAGCCCAAGGGCGTGCAGCACAGCACCGGCGGCTATCTGCTGTGGGCCTTGATGACGATGAAATGGACCTTCGACATCAAGCCCGACGACCTGTACTGGTGTACCGCCGATATCGGCTGGGTCACCGGCCACACCTACATCGCCTACGGCCCGCTGGCGGCCGGCGCCACGCAGCTGATGTTCGAGGGCATCCCGACCTATCCGAACGCCGGCCGCTTCTGGGACATGATCGCGCGGCACAAGGTCAGCGTGTTCTACACCGCGCCGACCGCGATCCGGTCGCTGATCAAGGCGGCCGAGGCCGACCAGGCCGTGCATCCGAAGCAGTACGACCTGTCGAGCCTGCGCCTGCTGGGCACCGTCGGCGAGCCGATCAATCCGGAAGCGTGGATGTGGTACCACGAGAACATCGGCCGCGGCCGCTGTCCGATCGTCGATACCTTCTGGCAGACCGAGACCGGCGGCCACATGATCACGCCGCTGCCGGGCGCGACGCCGCTGGTGCCGGGCTCGTGCACGCTGCCGCTGCCGGGCATCATGGCCGCGGTGGTCGACGAGACCGGGCAGGACGTGCCCAACGGCAGCGGCGGCATCCTGGTGGTCAAGCGCCCATGGCCGGCGATGATCCGCACCATCTGGGGCGATCCGGAGCGCTTCAAGAAGAGCTACTTCCCGGCCGAACTGGGCGGCAAGCTCTATCTGGCCGGCGACGGCGCGGTGCGCGACAAGGAAACCGGCTACTTCACGATCATGGGCCGCATCGACGACGTGCTGAACGTGTCGGGCCACCGCATGGGCACGATGGAGATCGAGTCGGCGCTGGTCGCCAATCCGATCGTCGCCGAGGCCGCCGTGGTCGGGCGTCCGGACGACACCACCGGCGAGGCCATCTGCGCGTTCGTGGTGCTCAAGCGCGCGCGTCCGACCGACGACGAGGCCGCGCAGATCGCCAACGAGCTGCGCAACTGGGTCGCCAAGGAGATCGGGCCGATCGCCAAGCCGAAGGACATCCGCTTCGGCGACAACCTGCCGAAGACGCGCTCGGGCAAGATCATGCGCCGCCTGCTGCGATCGCTGGCCAAGAACGAGGAGATCACGCAGGACACCTCCACGCTGGAGAATCCCGCCATCCTCGAACAGCTGCGGCAGGCCAAGTAAGACCGGCCGCGCGAAGCGGGCGCCGCAACCACGGCGCCCGCTTCGCGTTTGCCCGCCACCGCCTCTTTCGGCTTTCCCTTCCGCCCACGCCCATGGCCCAGTCGCGCTTTCGCCGCCGGCTGCTGCTGTACTACGGCCTGTTCACGCTCGGACTGTTCGGCTTCATCGGCATGATGGGGCTGCTCGAGCGGTCCAACGCCGACGCGCTGTGGCTCGGCTACGTCTTCCTGTTCATCACCATCGCGATCTATGCCTGCATCGGGCTGATCTGCCGCACCGCCGACCTGCACGAGTACTACGTCGCGGGCCGGCGCGTGCCCGCGATGTTCAACGGCATGGCGATCGCCGCCGACTGGATGAGCGCGGCGTCCTTCATCGGCCTGGCCGGCATCCTGTTCGCCTCGGGCTACGAGGGGCTGGCCTATGTGATGGGCTGGACCGGCGGCTACTGCCTGGTGGCCTTCCTGCTCGCGCCGTATCTGCGCAAGTACGGCGGCTACACGATTCCCGATTTCCTCGCCGCGCGCTACGGCAACGGCAAGCCGGGCGGCAACCTGCCGGTGCGCGGCATCGCGGTGCTGGCCGCCTCGCTGTGTTCCTTCGTCTATCTGGTCGCGCAGATCCAGGGCGTCGGCCTGGTGGTCACGCGTTTCATCGGCGTCGACTTTGCCGTCGGCGTGTTCTTCGGCCTGGCCGGCATCCTCGTCTGTTCGTTCCTCGGCGGCATGCGCGCGGTGACGTGGACCCAGGTCGCGCAGTACATCGTGATGATCGTCGCGTTCCTGACCACGGTGTCGATGATCGCGTGGAAGCATCATGGCGAGGCGGTGCCGCAGTTGGGCTACGGCACGGTGCTGACCGATGTCGCGCAGCGCGAGCGCGAGCTGCTGCGCGATCCGGGCGAGCTTGCGGTGCGCGAACACTACCGTCAGCAGGCAATCGAGCTGCAGGAGCGCATCGCACGGCTGCCGCAGTCGTTCGACGAGGTGCGCGACGGGCTCAATGCGCGGCTGCTGGAGCTGCGCGCCCGCAATGCGCCGCTGCGCGAGATCAAGGCGGTCGAGCGCGAGCGGGCTGACTATCCGCAGGACCCCGCCGCGGCCCTGCAGCAATGGACCCAGCAGCGCGAGGAGGCGCTGGCGCGCAGCCAGCCGCCGGTGCCCGCCACCGAGCCCTATCCGTCGCCGTCGGAGGCCGAGCGCAAGACCGAGCGGCTGAACTTCGTGCTGCTGACCTTCTGCCTGATGCTCGGCACCGCGAGCCTGCCGCATATCCTGACGCGGCTCTACACCACGCCGTCGGTCAAGGAGAGCCGCAATTCGGTGGCCTGGGCGGTGTTTTTCATCGCGCTGCTGTACGTCAGCGCGCCCACGCTGGCGGCGCTGGTCAAGTACCAGTTCCTGCATCATCTGGTGGGCACGCCCTATGCCGATCTGCCGGCCTGGGTCATGCAATGGCGGCGCATCGATCCGCCGGTGTTCGGCATCCGCGATGTCAATGGCGACGGCATCGTGCAGTGGGCCGAGGTGATGATCCAGCCCGACATGATCGTGCTGGCGGCGCCGGAGATCGCGGGGCTGCCATACGTGATCTCGGGGCTGGTCGCCGCCGGTGCGCTGGCGGCGGCGTTGTCGACGGCCGACGGGCTGCTGCTGACGATCGCCAACGCGCTGTCGCACGACGTCTTCTATCACATGGTCGATCGCGGCGCGAGCCAGCAGCGGCGCGTGACCACCGCCAAGATCCTGCTGCTCGGCGTCGCCCTGTTCGCGGCCTACGTGACCTCGCTGCGGCCGGGCAACATCCTGTTCCTGGTCGGCGCCGCGTTCTCGCTGGCGGCGTCGAGCTTCTTCCCGGTGCTGGTGCTGGCGATCTTCTGGAAGCGCACCACCGCGGCCGGCGCGTTCGCCGGCATGCTGGCCGGGCTGTCGGTGTCGATCTACTACATCTTCGTCAACTACCCGTTCTTCACGCGGATGACCGGGATCTTCGGCGACCGCTGGTTCGGCGTCGATCCGATCGCGTCGGGCGCATTCGGCGTGCCGGCCGGGTTTGCGGTCGCGATCGCGGTCAGCCTGCTGACGCGGCGCAATGCGCCGGTGATCGACCGGCTGGTCACCTACCTGCGCAAGGGCTAGCGTTCGCGCAGCGCCTCCGCCGCGCGGTTCAGCGGCTTGACCAGATAGTCCATCACGGTGCGGCGGCCGGTGCGGATCTCGGCGGTCGCCACCATGCCCGGCAGGATCGGATGGCGCTTGCCGTCCTTCGTCTCCAGGAAGGCATGCTGGGTCAGCACGTAGACGCGGTAGTAGTAGATGCGCCGGTCGACCTGGTCCTCGATCGTGTCCGGCGAGATGCGGTCCACCCTGGCTGGCAGCGTGCCGTAGATCGACGGCTCGAACGCGGTGATCTTGACCGTGGCCTCCTGGTTCGGATGGATGAAGGCGATGTCGCGCGGCGACAGCCGCGCCTCGATCAGCAGCTGGTCGCCGAGCGGCACGATCTCCATCAGCACGCCACCCGGCGTGATCACGCCGCCGATCGTCGAGACCCGGATGTCCTTGACGATGCCGCGCGCCGGCGACGTGATCGCGGTGCGGCGCAGCTGGTCCGCGCGTCCCTCGCGCACCTTCAGCAGCGGGCCCAGGTCCGCCATCGTCTTGGCGTAATCGGCCTTGAGCGCGACGTAGTACTCGCTCTGCGTCGAGTCCAGCTTGGTGGCGAACTCGGCCACCTTCTGCCGCAGCCGCAGGATCTCGACCTCGTTGGTGGCGCCGGTGCGCAGCAGCGGCAGCGCGATCTGCAGCTCCTGCTCGGCCAGGCGCAGCTGCTGGCGCAGATTGGCGAGATTTTCGCGGAAGGCCCGGCGGTTGGCGACGAACAGCTGCCGCTCGCGCTCGACCACCGCGGTGTCGCGCGCCAGCTCGGCGGGGAAGTTGACGGACTCGGCGTCGTTCATCTCGGCGTGCAGCCGCGCGGCGCGCGCCTGCAGCGCGGCGATTCGCTCCAGCGTCTCCTCCATCGACGAGCGCGCCTGCACCGGGTCGAGCGTGGCCAGCTGCTGGCCGGCCTCGACCACATCGCCCTCGCGCACCGCCAGTTCGGCCAGGATGCCGCCCTCCAGGCTCTGGATGATCTGGCCCTTGGAGGCGGGCGTGACCTTGCCTTCGCCGACCGCCACTTCGTCCAGGCTGGCGAAGGCCGACCACAGCAGGAAGGCGGCGATCGCGCCGATGCCCAGCCACAGCAGCAGGCGCGCGCCGCCGGCGCCGTCTTCGAATCGTGCACGCATCGGGATCTTGTCCATGGGGCTACTCCGCGGCCGGGGCCGTCTGGGCGGGCGCCGGCGACGAGGGTTGCGCGGACGGTTGCGTCGGCGGTTGTGCCGATGCCGCCGACCGTGGCGGCGCCGTGCGCTTGAGCTGGGCCAGCACCTCGTCCTTCGGCCCGTCGCGCACGATGCGCCCGCGCTCGACCACGATGATCCGGTCGACCAGCGACAGCACCGGATAGCGATGCGTCGCCACGATCAGCGTGCGCCGGCCCATCCATTGCCGCATCCGTTCGATCACCGCGAGCTCGGTGCCCTCGTCCAGCGAAGCGGTCGGCTCGTCCAGCAGCAGCACCTGCGGGTCGCGCAGGAAGGTGCGGGCCAGCACCAGCACCTGCTTCTGGCCGCCGGACAGGCCGATGCCGTTCTCGCGGATGCGCAGGTCCAGCCCATGCGGCTGGTTCAGCAGCAGCTGGTCGGCGCAGGCGAGCCGCAGCGCGCGCAGCAGCTGCTCGTCGCTCGCCAGCGGGTTGGCGATCAGCAGGTTCTCGCGCAGCGTGCCGTAGAAGGGGCTCGATTCCTGCAGCACGCAGCCGATGTCGCGGCGGATGTCGGCGACGTCGATCAATGCCATCGGCGTGTCGTCGAGCACGATGCGTCCGTGCGTCGGCGCGGCGAGGCCGCCGGCGAGCCGCAGCAGCGTCGACTTGCCGGCGCCGACGCGCCCGAGGATCGCGATGCGCTCGCCCGGCGCGATGCGCAGCTGCGGAATCGTCAGCACCGGCTTTTCCTGCGGGTCGAAGCCGAAGGCTACGTTCTCGAAGCGATAGCCGCCCCGCAGCAGCGGCTTGTGATAGGCGTCCTTGTCGGGATCGTGGTCCACCGGCAGCCGCAGCAGCTCGTCCAGCGCCTTCTTGCCGACGCGCGCGTTCTGGATGCGGCCCAGCACCGCGGGGATCTGCGCCAGCGGCGCGATGGTGCGGCTGGTCAGGATCGAGCAGGCCAGCACCGCGCCGAACGACAGGTTGCCGTCCAGGATGCCGTAGACGCCGGCGATCACCACGCCGACATAGGCGACCTGCTGCACCGTCTGCGACACGTTGACCAGCAGCCCGGCGATAAAGCGCTGCTTCAACCCGATCTCGCCGTTGACGTGGTTGGCGTGGTCCCACAGCCCGCGGAAGCGCGGCTCGGCCTGCAGCGACTTGATGTCCTCGGCCCGGTAGATCGACTCCATCAGGATTGCATTGCGCAGCGCGGCCTCCGCCATTCCTTCGCGCGACAGCCGGGCCAGCGGAATCTGCGCCAGCAGCCCCGGCAGGATCAGCAGCGGAATCGCGGCCAGCGGGATCGCCACCAGCCAGCCGCCCAGCACCCAGATGATGAACAGGAAGGCGGCGACGAAGGGCAGGTCGATCAGCACGCCCAGCGTGCTCGAGGTCAGCAGTTCGCGCAGCTGTTCGAGGTCGCGCAGCTGCGCGATCAGCGTGCCGGGCGAGCGCGGCCGCGCATCGTTGCGGATATCGAGCACGCGGGCGAAGAACATCGCCGACAGCTTGATGTCGACGCGCTTGCCGAAATGGTCGGTGATCGAGACGCGCGCGGTGCGGATCAGCAGCTCCAGCGCCAGCGCAAGCGCCACGCCCGAGGCCAGCACCCACAGCGTATGCAGCGAGCGCGCCGGCACCACGCGGTCCCACACCTGCATCGCGAACAGCGAGGTGCCGACCGCCAGCAGGTTGCCGAACAGCGAGCCCAGGCCGAGGTCGAGCATCGTGCGCCAGTGCGTGGTGAAGATGCCGGTCAGCCACGAGTCCGGCGCCGCGCGCAGATAGGCGTCGAGCCGGTCGCCGCGGCGCGCGGCGCGCGCCTGCACCAGCAGCGGGCGGCCGCTCGCTTCCCGGGCCAGCGCGTCCAGCGTCAGGCTGCGCTCGACCGGTTTGCCGTCCATCGGCAGCAGCAGGGTGGCCACGCCATTGACCACGGCGATCACCATGCCGACCGTCGGGGTGGTGCCCTGGCCCAGCGGCACCAGCACTGGCAGCATCACCGGCGACAGCGATGCCGGCGGCAGGTCGACGAATTGCGCCGACAGGCCGGCCGAGGCGGCCAGCTCGACGACGGCGGCCTCGCGCTGCGGTTGGCCGCGCGCGGCCCACGCCGCGGCATTGCGCAGCTGCTCGGGCGAGGCCGGCGCGTTCAGTTGCCGCGCGGCGAGCAGCATCGCGTCGATCCACGGTTGCAGCGAGGCCTCTGCCTCGGCGTCGGCCTGCCGGGGCGATGGCGTCGGGGATGGCGGGGATGTGGGGGATGACGGGGACGAAGGGGGCGAAGGGGGCGAAGGGGACGTCTGCGCCGCCTGCGCCAGCGCGCTCAACGGGGTGGGGTCATTCATCGCGTGCGCCTTCCTGCTGCCGCAGCAGCTCCACGAACTTGCCGACCGCGGCATACGCCTTGATGCGGGCGCGGATGCCGTCGGCCATGGCGTTGATCCATTCTTCCTCGGCGAGGAAGATCTCGCGGTCGCGCGTGATCACCTCGGTCAGCGAGCGCTTGTTCAGCATGTATTCCTGCCAGTACAGATTGCGCGACGAGCGCGACAGCTCGATCACGTTGCGGTAGCTGGCCAGCCGCGCGGCCGCGCCCTCCGCCTCGGTCTGCGCTGCATACAGCGCCGTGCGCGTGCGCAGCCGCTGGTTCTCCAGTGCATCGGCGGCGGCGCGCTCCTGCGCCTGCGCGGCGGCGATGCGGTGCTGGGCGAGCCGGCCCAGCGAAAAGTCGCCGCGGATCGACAGGCCGACCCAGGTATCGTCGTTGGCATTGGCGCGTCCGGTCGACAGCGACCGGCTGACGCCGACGCTGACCGACGGATAGCGCTCCGCCTTCGCCAGGTCGACGTTGGCCGCCGCGGCATCGACCGCGGCGCGCGCGGCCAGCACCGACGGCGTGTCGTCGATCTGGTCGTCGCGTCCGCCGCCGCCATCGCGCGTGATCCGCTCGATCACGCCGCCGGTATTGGCCAGGTCGGCCACCTGCCGCGGACGCGCGCCGATCAGCTCGGCCAGCCTGGTGGCGGCGACGTCGAAGCGGTTGCGCGCCTTCAGCACCTCGGCGCTGGCGCGCAGCGTGGCCACCTCCGCCAGGTCCCGGTCCGACGACACCGACAGCCCCGCCCGCACGCGCTCGCCGATGCGCGCGCGCGTCTCGTTCATCGATTCGACCTGGCGCTGCGCGGCCGCGATTACGGCCTGGCTGGCGGCCAGTTCGACGAAGGTGTCGGCGGTATTGGCCGCCACGGTCTCGACGGTATCGGCGAGCTGATGTTGGCTCTTGCCGAGGTTGGCGTCGGCGGCCGAGATCTTGCTGCGCGTGCGGCCGAAGTCGTAGAGCAGCTGGCTCGCGCCGACCGAGGCGCGCGAGCCCAGGTCGTTGCCGCCGCTGCCGAAGCTGCCGCCATAGCCGGGCTGCACGCCGTATTCGATCTTCGGATACCAGGCGGCCTTGGCGACCGAGATTTCGGACAGGTTCTGCGTGACCACCGCGTTCGCACGGCTGATGTCGGGATGGCGCGCAATCGCGATGCCGACCGCGTTGCGCAGTGTCAGGCCGTCGAGGGCAATGCGTTGCGGTGTCGAGGGGCCTGGCATGCGGTCCGGGCTCGCCGGGGCCGTGGCGGCGGAAGCGGAGGCGGCAGCGGCAGCGGTATAGGGCGCGGCCGATGCCGGTCCGGCGCAGGGCACCGCGAGCACGGCCAGCGCGGCAAGCACGGACAGCGTCGCCGGCGGGGGCGCGGTTCGCAGCGTGTACCCGGCGGGAAGCCGGGAAAGGAGCGGGCGCTGCCGGGTCCGCGCTCCGTTGGCAAGGAGGGCCACGATGGATCTCAACGATGTCGGTTTCACGAAATCACCACGGTCCGCGGTGAAGGCTTTTGACATGTGGCCACGCATCGGTCGCGAGGCAGCGTCGCGGCCGACGGGGTATTGCAGGGTGGATCGATGCGGTGGGGGCGGGTCTCCTCGTCGACGTGGAACAGGGCGCGAGAACGGGGTGGGGACGTGGTGAGCACCTGGTGAGAAAGCGTCTGGCGAAGCGGGCGGCGGAACGGGGGAACCGCCGCCCGCCTCGCTCAGACCAGAACCTGACGATTGGCCAGCAGCGTCTCCAGATCGGTGTTGACGTTGTTCAGCGTGATCAGCGTCTCGGAGCCGAAGGCGGTGCCGCCGCCGTCGCGGTCGATGCTGATGACCGTATTGGCGCCGTCGTTGGTCACGCTGAGGAAGTCGCCGATGTTGTCGCCTGCGTCGATGGTCGCCGCGCCGTTGACGTAGTGCGCCGGGCCATCGCCGTCCGCGGTGTAGCCGACCAGCAGGCTCGACAGGTCGATCACGTCGGAGCCGGCCTGTCCCGGCGCCGTCCCTACCGTGAAGTCGGTGATGACGTCGCTGCCGTTGCCGCCGGTGCCGTCGTTGGCGGTGACCTCGTACAGGAACACGTCCCCGCCGGCGCCGCCCGTCATCGTGTCGTTGCCGGCGCCGCCGATCAGCAGGTCGTTGCCGTTGCCGCCGTTGAGCGTGTCGTTGCCCGCGCCGCCGCGCAGCAGGTCGTTGCCGTCGCCGCCGTTCAGCGTGTCGTCGCCGGCGTAGCCGTACAGGCGATCGCTGCCGCTGGTGCCATCGACGGTGTCCGCGGAGGCGGTGCCTTCGATGATCGCGCTCGACTGGCTCGAGCCCAGCAGGCCGGCGAGTACCTCGGCGCTGGCGAGCTGGGTCGCGTTGGCCGTATCGGTCAGCCCGGTGGTGTCGGTCGCGGTGATCGTGAAGTTCGACAGCACGTCCAGGCTGACGCCCAGCAGGCCGCCTTCGATCGTCACCGAGCCGAGCAGCTCGTTGAGCCGCAGCGTATCGATCGGTCCGCCGCCGACCGACGTGATCGTCAGCGTCGACGATGCCGCGATCACGCCGAGAATGCCCGGGTCGTGCAGCGGGACCACGTTGATGCCCAGCTCCGCGGCAAGGTCGGCGTTGTATCCGAGGCGCTGCAGCGGCAGGCCGAGCAGGCCGCCGTAGCGCAGCACCACCTGCTGGATGTTGTTGTTGTAGTCGCTCGCGCCGAACACCTGCTGGGAACTCAGGTCGATCAGCCCCAGCACGTTGGCGTCGACGATGCCCAGCAGCCCGCCCGATTCCTGCGCCGACACTTCCGGCGCGACGTTCGTCGAGATCGTGAAGGCCTGGGTGTCGGTGGTGCCGAGGTTGCCGGCGGCGTCGATCACGCGCACCGTCACCGAGTGGTTGCCGTCGGCGAACTGGTGATTGGCCGCGGCCCACGACCAGCTGGTGCCGTTGACGGTCGCCTGCGTCCAGGTATTGCCCCCGTCGTAGCTGACCTCGACCCGGTCGCCGGCGGCCAGCGGGGCGCTGAGCGTGCCGGAGAATGTCGGCGTGGTATCGCCGGTGATCCAGTCCCCCGCCGTGCCGGTGTCGTCGGTGACGCCGGTGATCGCCACCGTGGCGGCGGGCGCCGCGGTATCGACGGTCAGGTTGAAGGCCGCGCTGGCGGGGCTGGCATTGCCGGCCGCATCGGTCGCGGTCACGGTCAGCGCGTACGCGCCGTCGGCCAGCGGCGCGGTCGGCGTGAACGACCAGTTGCCGGTGCCGTCGGCGGTTGTCGTGCCGATCAGCATGGTGCCGTTGAAGATGCGCACCGTGCTGTTCGCCTCGGCCGTGCCTGCGATGGTCGGCGTGCCGTCGTTGGTGGTGTCCCCCGACGTCAGCGCGCCGCTGACCGGATCGACGTCGTCGGTGACGCTGGCGATCGCCGGGACGGCCGGCACCACGGCGTCGACGGTCGCGCTGCCCGGGGCACCGGTGTTGCCCGCGGCATCGGTGGCAGTGGCGCTGACCACGGTGCCATCGGGCAGCGGCGTGGCCGGGGTATAGCTCCAGTTGCCGGCGCCGTCGGCGGTGACGGTCGCCTCGGGCGTGCCATCGCCATTGGTGTCGATCTCGATCGTGCTGTTCGCTTCCGCGGTGCCTGCGATCACCGTGCCGTTGGTGGGCGCAATGACGGGCGCGGCCGGCGGCAGCGCATCGACGGTCGCCGTGGCCGGCGCGCTGGTATTGCCAGTGGCATCGGTCGCGGTGACGCTGACGACGGTGCCGTCCGGCAGCGGCGTGGCGGGGGTGTGGCTCCAGTTGCCGGCGCCGTCGGCGGTGACCGTGGCGTCCGGCGTGCCGTCGCCATTGGTGTCGATCTCGACCGTGCTATTGGCTTCGGCCGTCCCCGCGAGCACCGTGCCGTTGGTCGGCTCGATGGTCGGTGCGGCCGGCGGCAGCGCGTCGACGGTGGCGGTGGCCGGTGCACTGACGTTGCCGGCCGCGTCGCGGGCGGTGACGTTGACGACCGTACCATCGGCCAGCGGCGTGGCCGGCGTGTAGGTCCAGTTGCCGGTGCCGTCGGCGGTGACCGTGGCGTCCGGCGTGCCGTCGCCATTGGTGTCGATATCGACCGTGCTGTTCGCGTCCGCGGTGCCCTGCAGCAGCGTGCCATCGGTCGGCTGGATCGTCGGCGTGCCCGGCGCCACCGCGTCGACGGTGGCGCTGGCCGGCGGGCTGATGTTGCCGGCGGCGTCGGTCGCCGTGACGTTGACGACCGTGCCATCGGCCAGCGGCGTGGCCGGCGTGTAGGTCCAGTTGCCGGCGCCGTCGGCGGTCACCGTGGCGTCCGGCGTGCCGTCGCCGTCGGTGTCGATATTGACCGTGCTGTTGGCCTCGGCCGTGCCTTGCAGCAGTGTGCCGTTGGTCGGCGCGATCGTCGGCGCGGCCGGTGCCACGGAATCGATCGCGATCGTGGCGGGTGCGCTGACGTTGCCGGCGGCGTCGGCTGCCGTCACGCTGATCGTCGTGCCGTCGGCGATCGGCGTCGTCGGCGCATGGGTCCAGTTGCCGCTGGCATCGGCCGTCACGGTGACATCCGGCGTGCCGTCGCCATTGGTGTCGATGGCGACGGTGCTGTTGGCTTCGGCGGTGCCGGCAATCGTGCCGCCATTGGCCTGGGTGATGACGGGCGTGCTCGGCGGGGCCGTGTCGACGGTGAAGTCGAACGCGCCGCTGGCAGGACTGGTGTTGCCGGCGGCGTCGGTCGCCGTGACGGTCAGCGAGTAGGGCCCGTCGGCCAGCGGCGTGGTCGGCGAGAAGGTCCAGTTGCCGCTGCCATCGGCGCTCGCCGTGCCAAGCAACGTGCTGCCGTTGAAGATCTGCACCGTGCTGTTCGCCTCGGCGGTGCCGGAAATCGTCGGCGTGGTGTCGTTGGTGCTGTCGCCGGAGGTCAGCGGCGCCGACACCGGATCGGCGTCATCGACGACCGTGGCGATGGCCGGTGCGGCCGGCGCGGCTGCATCGACCGTCGCGGTGGCCGGCGGGCTGACGTTGCCGGCGGCATCGGTCGCCGTGACGCTGACGACCGTGCCGTCCGCCAGCGGCGTGGCCGGCGTGTAGGTCCAGTTGCCGGCGCCGTCGGCGGTCACCGTGGCATCGGGCGTCCCGTCGCCGTCGGTGTCGATGCCGACGATGCTGTCGGCCTCGGCGGTGCCTTCCAGCACCGTGCCGTTGGTCGGCGCGATCGTCGGCACGGCGGGAGCGGCCGCATCGACCGTTGCGGTGGCCGGTGCGCTGGTATTGCCGGCGGCATCGGTCGCGGTGACGGCGACGACGGTACCGTCGGGCAGCGGGGTGGCAGGCGTGTGAGTCCAGTTGCCGGCGCCGTCGGCGGTGACCGTGGCGTCCGGCGTGCCGTCGCCATTGGTGTCGATATTGACCGTGCTGTTCGCTTCGGCCGTACCCGTGAGCACCGTGCCGTTGGTGGGCGCGATCGTCGGCGCGGCCGGCGGCAGCGCATCGACCGCGGCGGTGGCCGGGCCGCTCGCGTTGCCGGCGGCGTCGGTCGCGGTGACGCTGACCACGGTGCCGTCGGCCAGCGGTGCAGCCGGCGTAAAGCTCCAGTTGCCGTCGCCATCGGCGGTCACGGTACCGTCGGCGGTGCCGTCGCCATTGGTATCGATGGCGATGATGCTGTCCGCCTCGGCGGTGCCCGTGATCGTGGTGCCGTTGGCCTGCGCGATGACCGGCACGGCGGGCGCGGCGGTATCGACGGTGAAGCCGAAGGCGGCGCTGGCAGGGCCGGAGTTGCCGGCGGCGTCGGTGGCAACGGCGGTCAGCGAGTAGCTGCCGTCGGCCAGCGGCGTGGTCGGCGAGAAGGTCCAGTTGCCGCTGCCATCGGCCGTTGCCGTCCCCAGCAGCGTGGTGCCGTTGAAGATCTGCACGGTGCTGTTCGCTTCCGCGGTGCCGGCGATCGTCGGCGTGGCGTCGTTGGTGCTGTCGCCGGAGGTCAGCGGCGCGGAGACCGGATCGACGTCATCGACCACCGTGGTGATGACGGGTGCGGCCGGCGCGGCCGCATCGACGGTGGCAGTGGCCGGCGGGCTGACGTTGCCGGCGGCATCGGTCGCGGTGACCTCGACGACGGTACCGTCGGGCAGCGGCGTGCTCGGCGTATAGGTCCAATTGCCGGCGCCGTCGGCGGTCACCGTGGTGTCGGCGGTGCCGTCGCCGTTGGTGTCGATATTGACGGTGCTGTCGGCCTCGGCGGTGCCCTGGAGCACCGTGCCGTTGGTCGGCGCGATCGTCGGCGCGGCGGGAGCGGCGGCGTCGACCGTAGCGGTGGCCGGCGCGCTGGCATTGCCGGCGGGATCGGTCGCGGTGACGGTGACCGTCGCGCCGTCGGCCAGCGGGGTGGCCGGCGTATAGGTCCAGTTGCCGGCGCCGTCGGCGGTGACCGTGGCGTCCGGCGTGCCGTCACCGTTGGTATCGATCGCGATCGTGCTGTTCGCGTCCGCGGTGCCCGCGATCGTGTTGCCGTTGGCCTGGACGATGACCGGGACTGCCGGCGGCGCGGTATCGATCGTCAGGTCGAAGGCAGTACTGGCCGGGCTGGTGTTGCCGGCGGCATCGGTGGCGGTGGCCGTCAGCGAATAGCTGCCGTCGGCCAGCGGCGCGGTTGGCGTAAAGGTCCAGTTGCCGCTGCCGTCGGCGACGACGGTACCCAGCAGCGTGGTGCCGTTGAAGATCTGCACGGTGCTGTTGGCTTCCGCGGTACCGGCGATCGTCGGCGTCGCGTCGTTGGTGCTGCCCCCCGAGGTCACCGGGCCGCTGACCGGGTCCATGTCGTCGGTGACGCCGGCGATGGCCGGCGCGGTCGGCGCCATGGAATCGATGGTCGCGGTAACCGGCCCGCTGCTGTTGCCGGCGGCGTCGGCCGCGGTGACGCTGACCGTGGTGCCGTCGGCCAGCGGCGTGGCAGGCGTGTAGGTCCAGTTGCCGCCGCCGTCGGCGGTGACGGTGGCGTCCGGTGCGCCGTCGCCGTTCAGATCGATCGCGATGATGCTGCCGGCTTCGGCCGTGCCGGCCAGCGTGGTGCCGGTGGCCTGGGTGATGGCCGGGGCGGCAGGGGCGGCGGTATCGACGGTGATGACGAAGGCGGTGCCGGGGCCGCTGACATTGCCCACCGCGTCGGTGGCCGTCGCCGTCAGCGAATAGGTGCCGTCGGCCAGCGGCGTGGTCGGCGAGAAGGTCCAGTTGCCGCTGCCGTCGGCGACGACGGTGCCCAGCAGCGTGGTGCCGTTGAAGATCTGCACGGTGCTGTTCGCTTCCGCGGTGCCGGCGATCGTCGGCGTGGTGTCGTTGGTGCTGCCGCCCGAGGTCAGCGGGCCGCTGACCGGGTCCATGTCGTCGGTGACGCCGGAAATCGCCGGCGCGGCGGGCGCGGCCGCGTCGACGGTCGTCGTCGCGGGGCCGCTGGTATTGCCTGCGGGGTCGGTCGCGGTGACGGTGACCGTGGTGCCGTCGGGCAGCGGCGAGGTCGGCGTGTATGTCCAGTTGCCGCCGCCGTCGGCGGTGACGGTGGCGTCCGGTGCGCCGTCGCCGTTCAGGTCGATGCCGACGGTGCTGCCTGCTTCCGCGGTACCGCTCAGCGTGGTGCCGTTGGTCGGGTTGACGGTCGGGGTGGCCGGCGGCTGGCCGTCGACCGTCGTCGTCGCCGGCTCGCTGGTATTGCCTGCCGGGTCGGTCGCGACCACGGTCACGGTGGTGCCGTCCGGCAGCGGCGAGGTCGGGGTATAGGTCCAGTTGCCGTTGCCGTCGGCGATGACCGTGGCATCGGGCGCGCCGTCGCCGTTCAGGTCGATGCCGACCGTGCTGCCGGCCTCGGCGGTACCGCTCAGGGTCGCGCCATTGCTGGGATTGAGCGTCGGCGTGGCGGGCGCCGTGGTGTCGATCGCCACGTCGATCACCGTGGGCTCGCTGGTCTTGCCATCGCTGCCGCTCTGCGTGACGACGATCCGATGCTGGCCGGAGGGCAGCGCGGGCGGCGTGTAGGTCCAGTTGCCGCTGGCGTCGGCATTGACGGTCACCGGCGGCTGGCCGTCGATCGAGATCTGGATGCGGCCGTTCGGTACGGCGCCGGTGCCCTGCAGCGTCGGCGTGGCGTCGTTGGTGGCGCTGCCGTTGGCGATCGTTCCCGTGCCCGGGGCCTGGTCGTCCAACAGGCTGACCGTCGGCCTTGCGGGCGCCGCGCGACTGTCACCGCCGCCACCACCACCGCCGCCGCCGGCCGCTGCGGCGATGACGCCGGCACCGGCCGCCAGGCCCAGGATGCCGAGCAGCGCCGCGCTGCCGTCCGCAATCGGCTCGTAGACCACCGCCGATTCGAGGACGTTGTCGCCGCTCGCCATCAGCGCCTGGTCGAAGGTGGCGAGCCAGCGCGAATCGCCCTCGACGAACACCAGGTTGTTGAAGTTGACGCCATTGGCGAAGAAGCCCTGGATGCGCAACGTCTGCCCATCCTTGAACTCGATCAGCAGGTCGTTGCCTTCGCGCGCATAGTTGGCGACGTTGTCCTTGTTGCCGGCGACCAGGAAATTGGCGGCGCCCTCCGGTGCCGCGACGGTGCTGGTCCCCGCGGGCACCGCGACATCGATGTGGTTTTGCAGAACAGCTGACGAAGCCATGCCTGTCTCCTTGGGTCGATCGAAACGACTGCGCACTATTGGAAGTGGAGCGTATAAGTGATTCCCAAGTGGCGGTATGTCTTCGTCTGTACGGCAAGCGATATAGTGCGTGCGATTGATATGGCCTGCGTTTTTTTGATAATGAAGCGCGGAAGAGGCATTAACCGTGGCGGGGTATTTACGAGAAAAAATACCCCTACGCCGGTAGGCGCAGGGGTATTAAATTCCCGATTCAATTAAATCTGGTTTAAGCGATATTTATCTGGCTGCCGACAATTTCCGCCGGCGGTGCCGTCAATCGCCCCGGCGTGTCTGGGAAGGGGTTTCGCCGAAGGCCATGCGGTAATCCCGCGCGAATTGCCCCAGGTGGCTGAAGCCCCAGCGCCGGGCGATGTCGGCGATCGACTGTTCCGCGCCGGCGGTACGCAGGTCCGCATGGACACCCTCCAGCCGCACCCGCTTGACATAGCCCATCGGCGTGAAGCCCTTGAACCTGGCAAAGCCGGCCTGCAGCGTACGGATGCTGACGCGGGCCGCCAGCGCGATGTCCGCCAGCCCGAGCGCCGCCCTGGCGTTGGCGTGGATGTACTCGATCGCCCGGCGCACATGCCGCGGGGACGGGCCGGCATGGCGGCGCGCCAGGTACACCGAATAGTTGTGCGGGATCTCCTTGAGCATGGCGAAGATCACGGCGTCCTGCAGGCTTTGCACGATGTCCGGGGCGATCGCCTGCGGGCCGCCGTCCGCCTTCGAATAGCGCCCCGCCGCGCGCACCAGTTCACCGGCGAAACGCACGCCGGACGGCACGCTACCCTCCGGCGGGGCGAATTTGACGCGGTGCATCACCGGCCGTTCGATCGACTGCGACAGCCGGCCGTGCACGCTGGCCGCATCGATCAGGATGGCTTCGTAGCGGCCCGGGCCGAAGCCCCATGCAGTGACCCGCCTGGCGTCGGCAACGGCGGTGCCGGCCGGCAAGGGCCGCAGCCCGTCCTGCTCGGTGGCAAGGGAGAGCTGGCCATCGGCCTGCGTGTACAGCAGATAGCCGTCGTGCTGGCAAGGCAGCCGCAGGCACAGCGGGGTGTCCGTGGCCAGCGTATGCACGGCCATGCCGTCGAGATAGTCGATCTGGATTTCCAGCCTGGGCTCGCCGCCATCGGCCTCGATCGTGATGCCGGGATAGTGGCGGCCGAGCCAATCCTGCGCCTGCGCGACGCTGGACGCGACGATCGCGTCCGTTCCAATGCGGGTTTGAGCCATACGCCAGTTCTGTCCTGCGAAAAAAACGAGCGCACGCCGGGCTGGCGAACGCTACAGGCGATCCCACAGAGGGCCGCGGCAAAACACCGCGGCAAATCGGGTAGGCTGAACCGGCGATGACGACAGACCGCGACAATGACCCTGGATATTCCATGGCAATGGAATATCCATCAATTGGCATGGGCTGTGCCCGGATGCCCCCCGGAATTCTTCGGTCAATATTGGCGCCGGAATTCGAGTGTGTGCCGCAATGGAATGCGCGGCGTCGCCGAATTACCGTTTGCCAGTTGGCTGACTTTAGTTTTGTTTATATCGATATTGCGTAATGTCTTAATCGATTGTTATTAGCGTACTGCATTTCTTACAAATGGTGGAAGCTTCCAGTGCACTTTTCAAGGCGCTTACATTTGTTTGCAGTTGGTAGGGTGTCGGTAGGGTGCCGGGAGGGGGAGGGTGCGGCGTCGCCGATTCAATGCGTGACCGACTTCGACCACAGGTTGATCACCAGCACGCCGGCCATGATCAGCGCGATGCCGAGCAGGGCCGGCAGATCTAGCCGCTGGCCGAACAGCAGCCACGCCGCCACCGACACCAGCACGATGCCGACGCCCGACCAGATCGCATAGGCGATGCCGATGGGCACGTGGCGCAGCGTCAGCGACAGGCAGAAGAAGGCAATCGCATAGCCGGTGACGACGACCAGCGAGGGCAGCGGACGGGTAAAGCCGGCGGCGGCCTTCAGTGCGGTGGTGGCGATGACTTCGGCGACGATGGCGATGGCCAGGTAGATCCAGTGCATGGGATGGCGCGGTGTCGGATAGTGTCCGGATAGTGTCGGGTATTGACGGAGCGCCAAGAATAGCAGCGGTGCGCAAGCCGTCCCGCTGCGGATCCCACTCCCGGACCGGTCCCGGGCCCGCTCAGCGCTGCTCCAGGCCGTGCCGCCGATGCCATTGCGCCAGTGTTTCCTCGGGCCACTGCGCGCAGTGCACGTGTCCCTTGCCGCTCGGGACGTCGACCCACGACGCCGCGGAGTCGAGTTCCGCGTCGACAATTTCCGGCGGACGCGGCAGCGGCGTGTCGATGGCGGCAGCATGGGGATAGACCCGCTCGGGCTCGTCGGGGCTGCGTATCCACAATGCCGTGCCGCATTTCGTGCAGAAATGACGCTCCATCGGCGAACGCCTGGCGCGCTTGCCGGGCTCGCGCATCACGGCGTGATAGATGCCGATGTGCCGACGGCCCCGTACGCGCAGGGTGTCGCCCAGTGCGCCGATATTGGCCGCATAGCCGCCGGCGCCAGCGGTCTTGCGGCAAATCGAGCAGTAGCAATGCAGATAGGGGTAGGGCCAGGGGGATTCCACGCTGAAGCGGACCGCGCCGCAGTGGCAGGAGCCTTCGAGATGCATGCGACCTCCGACAGGTTGGGGCGAGCGTCGCCGACGCGTCGCTCGCCGTGGCTGCCATCGGATTTTGCATGACATCGGCCCGCCGGTGGCTGGCCCGGGCATCCCAACATCTCGCCTTTGCAGGCGTGGCTCGAACCTTGTTCCAGCCTTCCCTGGGCGCTATTCGAATCGCGCCGGATCGTAGGGCCGCGGGTCGACGTACGGTGTCTCGCCGTCGATCAGTTCGGCAAGCAGCCGCGCGGTGGCAGGGCCGAGCGTGAAGCCCTGATGCGCATGGCCGAAATGGAACCACAGCCCGCGGTGGCGCGGCGCGCGTCCTATCACGGGCCGCATATCGGCGACGCAGGGCCGCGCGCCCATCCACGGCTGCGCTTCGACGGGCGCGCCGAGATCGACCAGTTCGCGCGCGTAGCGCTCGGCCGCCGCCAATTGCACCGGCGTCGGCGGTGCATCGTGGTGAGCGAATTCGGCGCCCGTGGTCACGCGAAGACCGCGCCGCATCGGCGCCAGCACGAAACCGCGTTCGGCATCGAGCAGCGGCAGCGACGGCATGCGCTCGCTCGCGTAGTGGCGGTGGTAGCCCCGCTTGATGAACAGCGGCAGGCGATACCCGAGCGGCCGCGTCAACTTCGACGCCCACGGACCCAACGCAATGACGGCGTGAGCGGCCGACAGCGGGCCGGCTTCGGTCATCACGCGCCAGCCGCTGCCATCGGGCTGCAGCGTCGTGGCGTCGCCGCGGCGGACGATGCCGCCCTGCCGTTCGAACAGCGCGGCATAGCGCTGCACCAGTTCGCCCGGATCGCTGACGGTCCACGGGTCGCGCCAATGGATCGCGCCCGCCAGGCCGCCATGCAGCGCGGGCTCGGCGGCCCGCAGCGCGGCACCATCGAGGACCGCGCAATCGAGTCCGTGCTCGCGCGCCACCGTCGTCGCGGTTCGTACCGTGTCATCGAAGGCGTGCGGGCTGCGGTAGGCCTCGAGCCAGCCCGCCTTGCTGACGAGATCCTCCGCGCCGGCGGCCGCAATCAGCTTCTCGTGTTCGCTGACGCAGTGCCTGACCAGCGCCGCATAGGCGGCGATCGTGCCGGTGTAGCGGTCCGGTGCCGATTCGCGCCAGTAACGGGCCAGCACCGGCAGCAGGCGCAGCATCGCGCCGGGGTGGTAGTGCACGTCGTTGCCCTGGCGGGCGATCACGCGAACGATCGTCTTCCAGTCGCGCGGGAACGCATACGGCTGCACCGCCTCGCGCTGGATGAAGCCCGCGTTGCCATAGGAGGTCTCGGTGCCCGGCGCGGCGCGATCGACAAGAACGACCTGGTGCCCGCGATGGCGCAGGGCCAGTGCGGTGCTGACACCGACCATGCCGGCGCCGAGAACGAAGATTTCCTGTGACATGAAGGCAGCAACTCGTGCGGAACGTGGAAGGGTGGATCAAGTCGGGATTTTCGCCGCCCCCCGCCTCGGTAAGGTCATGCGATGCACGCAATATTGCGAATGGCCGATTGCGTTTTCGGCAATCACGATTGCGGAAGCTCGATCAGGCCCTGCCGCAAATGCTCGACGAAGGCGCGCGCCGCGGGCGGCAGCTTGCGGTTGGCCAGCGTCTGCACCTCGATCTGCCGCTCGTTCATCTCGCGATCGCGCAGCGGGACCGCGGCGATGGTGCCCGCCTTCAGCCTGCCGCGGATCGACACCTCGCCGTAGAAGCAGATCGCGCCGCCGCCGGCCGCCGCGAAGCTGACCAGCGAATCGAGCTGGTTGCTCGAGAACACCGTCTGGTAGCGCAGGCCCTGCCGGCTGCAGCCGGCGTCGAGCAATTGCCGCACCGAGCTGTCCTTGGGCGGTAGCGCCAGCGGGTAGGTCGCGACCTGCGCCAGCGACAGTTGGCGATGGCGCGCGAGCGGATGGTCCGGCGCCATCACCGCCAGCACCGGTGCCGGGTGCCGCAGCTCCACGTGGATCTCCGGCTCGGGCAGCCACGCCAGCGTAATGCCGATATCCGCTTCCCCGTCGCGAATCCGCCGTGCGATTTCGCCCTGCGGGCAGACCTCGAGCTCGAAGTGAATGCCCGCATGGGTCTCGCGAAAGCTGGCGGCAAGGTTCGGCAGGAATTCATGGGCGATGCCCTCGACCGCCGCGAGCCGCACGCGTCCGACACGCAGCCCACGCAGCGCCTGGATATCGCCGGCCACGCGTTCGATGTCCTGCTGCGAACGCTTGGCGAACGCGGCCAGCAATTCGCCCGCCGCATTGGGCACGAGGCCGCGCGGGCGCCGGTCGAACAGCAGCGTGTCGAGCTCGCTTTCCAGCTTGGCGATCTGCCGGCTGACGGCCGACGGCGCGACGTTCAGCTTGATCGCCGCATCCTTGACCGATCCGGTGCGAACCACTTCGAGGAAGTAGCGCACCGCGGTCTCCTGCAGGGCTCGATAGGACATGGGATATCGATGAGAACGTGGCCGGGCGACCTCGGGAAAACCCGCTCGGGATTGCACGAACGATTGCCTTTTCGGCAATCGATTGTTCGAAACATTGCGACGATTCTATGCGAAGTTTGACATTAGGATGACATCGAGCCGATGCACTTGTACCGGCATCGCCTTGGATTCTTACGAGAGAGCATCCCATGCGTCCTTCCGCCTCACCCGTCCGTTTACTGTTTGCCGCCACCGGCCTGGCGCTCGTTGCGATGGCGCCGTCGGCGGCCTTTGCGCAGGACAGCTTCCCCGCCAAGCCGATCCAGCTGGTGCTGCCATTTCCACCCGGCGGCGCCACCGATGTGGTGGGGCGCATCGTCGCGCAGAAGCTCGGCGAGCGGCTCGGCAAGACCGTGGTGGTCGAGAACCGGGCCGGCGCCGGTACCGTCGTCGGCGCCAGCTACGTCGCCAAGGCCGCGCCGGACGGCTACACGCTGCTGGCCAGTTCCGGCACGACGTTCACGGTCAATCCCGCGGTCTATCCGAAGCTGCCGTACGACCCGCAGAAGAACTTCGAGCCGATCGGCCTGATCGGCGTGACCGGCCTGATCCTGCTGGCCAATCGCGATGTGCCGGTGAACAACCTGAAGGAGTTTGTGGCCGCGGCGAAGAACGATCCCGGCAAGTACTCGTACGGTTCGTTCGGCGCCGGCACCACCGCGCATTTCGCCGGCGAGCAATTGCTCAATCTGACCGGCGCCAGGCTGCTGCACGTTCCCTACAAGGGCAGCGCGCCTGCGATGACCGACCTGATCGGCGGCCAGATTCCGTTCAGCATCGACACCGTGGCCGCGGCGCTGCCGCAGGTGCGCGCCGGCAAGGTCAAGGCCATCGCGGTGACGACGGCCAGGCGCTCGTCGCTGCTGCCCAATGTACCGACCGTCGCGGAGGGCGGCTATCCCGGCATGGATGCCAGCACGTGGATCGCGCTGGTCGCGCCGCGCGGCCTGCCGGCCGACGTGCATGCCAAGCTCGAGAAGGCGCTGGCCGATACGATCGCCGATCCCGATACGCGCAAGAAGCTGGCCGACAACGGCATCGAGCCGTCGTTTGCATCGGGCAAGCAGGTCAGCGCACTGATCGAGAAGGAAATTCCGCAGATGCGGGCCATCGCGCAGCGCGCCAATATCAAGCTCGACTGATACGCCATGTCCGACCACAACGCACTGACTTCGCTGTCCGCCGTCGAACTGCGCCGCCTGATCGGCGCCCGCCAGCTCTCGCCGGTGGAACTGCTCGAAGCCTGCATCGCGCGGATCGAGCGCTACAACCCGCTGATCAACGCGATCACCGCGACCTGCTACGAACGCGCGCGCGAAGAGGCCAGGGCCGCCGAACAGGCGGTGATGCGTGGCGAGTCGCTGGGCCTGCTGCATGGCCTGCCGCTCGGCGTCAAGGACCTCGAAGCGACCGCCGGCCTGCTGACGACCTACGGCTCGCCGCTGTACCGCGGCAATGTGCCCGCGCAGGACAACACACTGGTCGCGCGGCTGCGCGCGGCCGGCGCCGTGGTGGTCGGCAAGACCAATATTCCGGAGATGGGCGCCGGCGCCAATTCGCGCAACACGGTCTGGGGCGCCACCGGCAATCCGTTCAATCCGAACCTCAATGCAGGCGGGTCGTCGGGCGGCTCCGCTGCCGCGCTCGCGGCCGATTTCCTGCCGGTCTGCACGGGCTCCGATACCGGCGGCTCGCTGCGGATTCCCGCCGCCAAATGCGGCGTGGTGGGATTCCGCCCATCGCCGGGGCTGGTGCCTAACTCGCGCAAGCTGCTCGGATGGACGCCGATCTCGGTGGTCGGCCCGATGGGCCGCACGGTCGCCGATGCCTGCCTGCAGCTTGCCGCATCGGCCGGCCAGTCGGCAGGCGATCCACTGAGCCATGCGGTCGATCCGCTGGCGTTCCTGACGCCGCCGCGCATCGATCTGTCGGGCCTGCGCGTGGGCTGGACCGAGGACTTCGGCAGCTGCGCCGTCGATCCCGACATCCGCCGCGTGTTCCGTGCACGGATCGCCGCGATGCGGCACCTGTTCAAGTCCTGCGACGAGGTCGCGTTCGACCTGGGCGATGTGCATCGCTGCTTCGACGTGCTGCGCGCCGAGAGCTTCGTTGCCTCGCTGCGCGACACCTACGAACGGGATCCCGACAGCCTCGGTCCCAATACGCGCGCCAACTACGAGATCGGCGCGCGCATGTCGCTGGTCGACAGCGCATGGGCGCAGGCCGAGCAGACCCGCATCCTGCAGCGCTTCCAGCAGGCATTCCGCGACTACGACGTGATCCTGTCGCCGACCACGCCGGTCTCGCCATTCCCGTGGACCCAGCTCTACGCGGACGTCGTCGACGGCCAGAAGCAGGAGAACTACTACCGCTGGCTGGCGCTGACCTATGTCGTGACGCTGACCACCCATCCGTGCATCGCCTTGCCGTGCGGCACCGACGAGGCCGGCATGCCGTTCGGCCTGCAGATTACCGGCCCCTTCCGCGGCGACGCGCTGACGCTCGGCGTCGCGCAGGCGATGGAATCGGCGTTTGCTTCGATGCCCGGCTTGTCGCGCCCGAAGCCGGATCTCGACCGGCTCAAGCCGGCCGAGCCTGACTTGCGCTCGATCGTTACGGCGCCGCCGGAGGTGGTGGGGGAGATAGGGAAGGTGTGGGCTGGCACGGTGTCGGCGGTGTAGCGGGACGGAGTACTGACAAGCCGGAAGCTCGGCCCGTTACCGTCGAACCTTTACGGTGGTTCGCGGCAGACGCTCGTCGTGTAGGAGCCGGGAAGGGGAACTCGGGGGCGCGGATGCTCGCCAGCCGCTGGTTGGTCTCCGCGGATAGCGAAGTGATCAGACCAGTTCTGCATCCTTTTCGTCCGTGGATGTAGGGCTCTATGAGCCTGTAGCCTCTGTCGTCGCCGCTTTCAAAATAGCGAAAAATCCAGTACGCAATCAGATCCGCCATCTGGATGAGGCGAGAGGCCTTCGAATCGAGGAAAAGCGGCACCTCGGCAAAGTTTTGCAGCTTGCCGTTCGTATGCCCTTCGTGTTTGAAAACCCGTGACAGAGCCTGGAGCTGTTCTTCGTAGCTCGTCTTGTCGACAATGACAAGTCCGCGCTGCGCGTTGGAGTTCTTTGCCAGATACAGCGACGTCAAGTACTTATCAAATTCGCTCGCGACGTTTTCGAAGCTTCGTTGCACGATCTCGTCGGCTGCCATCGTGCTCTTCCTCGATCACTGAAGCGAAGACCTTGAGCTTCAGTTGGCGGTCAGCCAGCAAGGAAAGAATATCAACGACCGCCTGGACTCTGTCCGCGGGCTTGATACCTTGCCACTCCTCCTTTCCGGCGCGCATGGGGGCGCCATGAAACTCGATGCCTCTCGGGTCGGTAGTGCTAAACCGCTCTGCGATCGGGTCGATGTGAGACTCAAGCCAGTGGGTCTGCCGCTCAAAGATGCAGAACCCAGCCAGGACGAAGAATTTCGTCCTGGCATCGTAGGCGTGGCCCGACTCATCCAGGTAGAGAAGATACACAGCGCACCCACTAACGAAAAAGCGGACCGCATTTGCGGTCCGCTCAGATAAGAGGTAAGCCGAGTGGAACAATCGTCCAACGCACCGATGTCTCAGCGCTCCCGACTATTCGATGAGTCTAGCTTGGTGATCAGGGGGCTGCAAGCGTCGTGGCTGTACAAGCGGACGGCTTGGGCATAGAACCTAAAGCTCTTTGATATTGGCTACAGAGTCGGCACGGCAACTCCGCGGCCTTGGCCAAGGCTGACACCGGTGTCCACCGCGCTTCCGCTCCTCGATTCGGGCTTGCGCGTCGCGATGCATCGCCGGAAATCGCTGCAGCTTTTCGTCGGAGGGATTTTGCCGGCCAAGCGCCATCACCGAGGCGCTTGGCTGCCCCGGCTGTTCCAGCCCCATGAATCGGTGCGATGGAGACGGATGGCACCAACTGCTACGGTAGATGACGTGCCAACGCAAAACGGCGCCCGAGTGGGCGCCGTAGTGTTTTACTTTCGTAGCTTCGATGTTGCGATTTGGTTCCGATTCCCCACCGAATTCGATGGTGTCTGACGGTAATAATCGCGGCGTCGTTATGCCAAGTGCTTGATTCGCTTGAATTCGTGGCGGAGAGAGGGGGATTCGAACCCCCGATGGGCTATTAACCCATACACGCTTTCCAGGCGTGCGACTTAAACCACTCATCCATCTCTCCGGAAGCCCGCGATTATATCAGAGTCCCCTCTCACCGCCACAGTTTCGTGAAGTCGGCGGAGTGAAATGGCGGCTCGCTACCCCGTTCATGGCCGCCGACCGGCTCACCAACTGATCACCACCGCTTCCGACGATCGCTGGTGTGGCCCGTGGTAGACCGCCTCGACGTTGTTCCCGTCGGGGTCCAGCAGGAACGCCGCGTAATAGCCGGGGTGGTAGGTCCGCTCGCCAGGGCCGCCGTTGTCGCGGCCGTCGGCGGCGAGGCCGGCCTTGTAGAAGGCCTCGACGGTGTCGCGGTCCTTGGCCTGGAAGGCGAAGTGGGCGTGGGTGATCTGGCCGGGCGTGCCTTCGTCGACCCACAGCTCGTCGGCGTAGAAATAGCCATCGCCGTCGGTGATGGCGATGCCAAGCACGCCCAGCACCGCGCCGTAGAAGCGGCGGGAGGCGGCGAGGTCGCGGACTTTCAGATGGAGATGGTCGATCAGGCGGCCGCGTTGGATCTGCATGGAAGTCTCCTCGTGAAGGCAGGGAATGCGCGGTCCGATCGGAGGCCGCTTCGGCCTCGATGCGCTCGCTCGATACAACTTGAGGCGACTCGGAGTGACCGCGTTAAGTGCATTTTCCGGCGCCCCGCAAAGGGCGGTCCAGTATCGAAGCATTATGGGCGCCAGCGACCCTGACGGAAGCGATCGAAAAAACTCCTTGACTATCTACCTAGTAGTAGATAAAGTAGACCACATGGACGCGACGCCGCACCGAAGAAGAAGTGAAGCGGCACTCAAGTCCACGCAACAACCCCGGGAATCCGGGTTTTTTTCGAGTCAGGTTATCTATCTACTAGTAGATGTGGTTCGTAGATTCGACAGCCGGATTCCACATTGACCGATTCGATCCGCCAGGCGCGGATCCCCGAAAGGAGCTGATCATGACCAACCGTACCTTCGCCAAGTCCCTGTTGACCGCCGCCACCCTTGCCGCCGCTTTCGTCGCCGGTACCGCTCAGGCTGCCACCGTTCCCGCCGACAAGTACGGCTACGAATTCCGCGCCGGCGAGCGCAGCACTTATGTCGACGGTGCACGCAGCGGCAAGGCCGATCCCTATACCGATGGCGCGCGCATCGTCGCCGGCCTGGATCGCACCGGCGTGTCGGCTAGCCCCGCCCGCAGCGTCGACCAGTACACCGACGGCGCCCGCAGCGTTGATCAGTTCACCGACGGCGCCCGCAGCGGCAAGTTCGATCCGTACACCGATGGGGCACGTGTGCTCGCCGGCCTGGACCGCACCGGCGTGTCGGCCAGCCCTGCCCGCAGCGTCGACCAGTACACCGACGGCGCCCGCAGCGTCGATCAGTTCACCGACGGCGCGCGCAGCGGCAAGTTCGACCCGTACACGGACGGCGCTCGCATCGTCGCCGGCCTGGATCGCACCGGCGTCTCGGCCGAGCCGTCGCGCAGCCCGTACACCGACGGCGCCCGCCAGGGCCGCTTCGATGTCTTCACCGAAGGCGCGCGTCAAGGTCAGTTCGACGTTTTCACCGAAGGTGCCAACGTTTGAAGGGCAATACCGCAACGGCCGCTCGTGGTAGCGGGGGAGGGCATGTCATGAAAGACGCTTCGACTTCCCGCTCCGCCGGCCGGGCTCATCCGGCCGGCGCGAGTTCGACGGTGCGTGACCGGCTGCTCGAACATACGTTCGACCTGATCCGCAAGCGGGGCTTCAACGGCTTCAGCTATCGCGATCTGGCCGAGCGTGTCGGCGTCAAGACGTCGAGCATCCACTACTACTTCCCGACCAAGGAAGACCTGGCGCTCGAAGCGGTGAACGCCTACAGCGAGCGTGCCGCGCGCTATCTGGCCGACATCGATCCGACGCTGCCGCCGCTGCAGCAGGCCGAACGCTATCTGGCATCGTGGCGGCGCGAATGTGGCGGGCAGCAGGTATGCCTGGCGGGCATGCTGTCGACAGAGGCGCTGTGCCTGCCCCCGGTGGTGCATCGCGCGCTGCAGGAGTTTCATCGGATCAACGAAAGCTGGCTGACGGCGCTGCTGGATCGCGCACGCGAGCAGAACGGGGCCGATGCGCAACCGGCAATCAGCTCGGCGGCGCTGGCGCAGGTGTTGTTCGCCGCGCTGCAGAACAGCCTGGTGTCCGTGCGATTGTTCAATCAGGCCGAGCGCCTCGAGCCGGCGGCGAATCTGCTGCTGGCAGCGGTGGCAGGGTCCAATGCCTCGGCGTTGGTCTCGGCGGCTTCCGTCGAAACCGGGGCGGACGAGCCGAACAACGACCCGCATAACGAGCCGAACAGCGAGCCGAACAACGAGCCGAACAACGAGCCGAACAACGAGCCGCAGGCCCTCAACGCGGCGTCGGCCTGAGCGCCGGCGCATCGACGAAGGCGTGATCTTCCGGCTCGCCGTTTTCCCCATAGCCCAGCCATCCCGCCAGCCGCGGCCAGCGCGTCGCGGCGGCGCGGGCCGCCTGGGCTTCCTGCTCGTCGACATAGCGTTGCGCGGCAAAGCCCGGCACCTTCATCGCCAGCGCCTCGATATCGTTGTTGGGCCGCGGCGTGTGCCGCGCCCGCAGGCCGCGCCGCGGTCCGCCGCGCTTGCGCTCGCCATCCGTCATTTGCCGTCCACCCATACGCCGTCGGGCGTGCGTACCACGTAGCCGGTTCCGCGCTTCATCATCACGGTCGCCTCGTTCTCGCCGACCATCCGCGTCTGCGGCAGGTCCGCCGCATACTGCGACGGCGCGGGCGCGCCTTGCCGGAACGGACTGTCCGCAACCAGATTCGACAACAGCTGCGACAGCGCCAGATAGCTGCTCGGCGCGTGAATCGTCACCGGGCCGGTGGCGGCTTTGTCGTTGCCGCCTGCATCGGCACCCTGCAACCCGATCAGCTTGACCCCCACCGGCACATGGACGATCCGCGGCGTGGGAATCTCCCGCATGCCGGCGATCTGGTTGGCATCGCCACGCAGCGCCGCGCCGTGCTCGGGCACGAACACCACCACCGCCTTGCGGCCAGACTGCGCGATCATCGCGATCAGCTTGTCGATATCGTCGAGCAGCCGCGTCAGCCGCAGCGGATACGACTGGATGCTGGTCAGCTTCGAATCCGGCAGGCGGTTGCCGTCGTGCAGCGTGACCGTGTTGTAGTACAGCGCCTGCGGTCCGCCGTTCTGCGCGAGCCGCGCCTTGTACCACTTCTCCAGTACCGCGAAGTCGCCGAGGATCGGCGAATTGTCGAAGGCCCGCATTGCCGGCGGCACGCCGTCGACCGGCACATGGGTGACGTTCGGAATGCCGATTTCCTTGTCGACGAAGCCACGGAAATTGTCGAAGCGGCCATCGTGGTTCATCAGCACGCGCGTATCGAAGCCGGCCTGCGCCAGCGCCTCGAACAGATGGCATTGCCCCTGCGCCGGGGAGTACAGCGCCTGGTGCGGCTGCTGGCCGCACGCCGCGCGCAGCAGCCGGATCGCGGCCGGACCGCTGTAGCTCGCCGCCGAGCTGAACTCGGTGAACAGATAGTCGAAGCGCGACAGCAGCGGGTGATTGCGCGCCTTGGCGACATCGAGATCGTCCCAGGACAGCGAACAGACGTGCAGCACGATGATGTCGAACTGACTGTCGGGCGAGGCGCTGATCGGCGTGAACGCGACCTGGCGCGTGGCCTCCTGCGCGCGAAAGGCGTTCAGCTGCGCCTCGTTGTCGCCCACTTCGGCCGGGCTGTCGATCCGCATGGTCGGGGCCGGCCGTTGCGGGCCGCGCGCCGCGCCGGTGCCGGTTGCCGCCGTCCCGGTTGGCACCGTGCCGGTGCCTTGCCACAGCGGCACCACGATCAGCGCGAGCAGCACGAAGGTGGTGACGCGGACCCAGCGGTTGATCACCAGATAGCCCAGCGTGACGACGATCGCGCCCAGCACCAGGTTCGGACTGACGAAGCGCTGCAGCAGTTCGAGCAGATAGGCCGGCGTGAAGGCGCTGAGGTTCGAGAACTGCGACATCACGCGCGCGAACGGCGGCAGGTTCGATTCGTGGTACAGCAGCGCCACGCCGACCACCACCGCCAGCACCTGGCGCAGCACGCGCAGGCCGCGGTGTTCGAGCGGCAGCACGAGCCACAGCGCGAACAGCAGGTTGAGCAGCCAGCGCGGCTGCACCTGTCCGATCGCGAACAGGTACAGCTTGGCGGCGAAGTAGAGGTTCCAGAGTCCCATATGGATCGCAGGATGTGCAGTTCGGGCGTGTGGTCTGTCGAGGCGGCCGCCGGCTCATGACTGGCGCGTTCGCCGCCGTGCCAGCGCGGCCTCGAGCATGTCGAGCGCGGCGTCGTACAGCCGCAGGAAGCCCTGATATCCCATCTCGATGACCTCCTTGAGCCCGCGCAGCGGCGCATCGCGCGGCTGGTCGTCGAGCCAGTCGATCCACGCGTCGGCACGGCCGAAGGTGCACTGGATCAGCTGGGTCTCGGCTTCCGGGCTCAGGTCCTGCATCCGCACGCCGAGGTGGCGGTTGACGTTGCGCGCCACCGTGGCGGCGAAGTGATATTCGCGCGCGCCCCGCGACAGGCAGACGCCGACGCGGTCGCCCTCGTTCAGTGCCACGTCGATCGGCAGCAGCAGCCCCAGGCCGCCGAGCGAATAGTCCTCGGTCTTGCAGGCCAGCGTGGTGCCATCCGGCAGCAGCAGCGTGGCCGGCACGCGCATCGGAATCCGGTGCGACACGCGCACCTGGCGCGCTTCCTTGGCGACGCCGATCGCGGCGCCCAGCATCAGCAGGTTGACGCTGGCCCAGACCATGTTCATCACCACCGTGCCCGGTTCGGTGGTCGTGCCCATCAGCAGCCGGCCCACGCCCATGCCGAGGCCGATCACGTTCAGTGCGAGCAGCAGCAGATAGGGCTTGGAGATCGTCCAGTCCAGATAGTCGTCCTCGATCCGCCCGCCCTTGGCCGTCACGTTGAACTTGCCCAGCCGCGGATTGATGAAGGCCATCGTGGTCGGCAGCACGATGTACCACGCGAGCACCGACTCGTAGACCTCGGCCCAGAACGAGTGGCGATACTTGCCCTGGATGCGCGAGTTCGTGATGTTGGCGATCACCAGATAGGGCAGCACGTAGGCCGCGATCATCGCCGCGGAAGTGTTGATCACGTGCATGCCGAACACCAGATAGGCGAGCGGCATCGTCAGGAAGATCAGCCGCGGGATGCCGTAGAAGAAATGCAGCATCGCGTTCGAATAGCACAGCCGCTGGAACAGCTTGAGCCCCTTGCCGAGCAGCGGGTTGTCGATGCGGAAGATCTGCGCCATGCCGCGCGCCCAGCGGATGCGCTGGCCGATATGGCTGGCCAGGCTTTCGGTGGCCAGGCCCGCCGCCTGCACCGTGCGCAGGTACGCCGTGTTGTAGCCGCGCCGGTGCAGCTTGAGCGCCGTGTGCGCGTCCTCGGTCACCGTCTCGACCGCGATGCCGCCGATTTCGGCCAGCGGCGCGCGCTTGATCACCGCGCACGATCCGCAGAAGAACGCCGCGTTCCACAGGTCGTTGCCGTCCTGGATCAGCCCGTAGAACAGGCTGCCCTCGTTGGGCACGCGGCGGAAGGTATCGAAGTTGCGCTCGAACGGATCGGGCGAGAAGAAGTGGTGGGGCGTCTGTACCATCGCGCAGCGCGGATCGGCGATGAACTCGCCCATCGTCATCTGCAGGAAGGAGCGCGTCGGAATGTGGTCGCAATCGAAGATCGCGATGTAGTCCCCCTGCGTGACCGACAGCGCATGGTTGATGTTGCCGGCCTTGGCGTGGCGATTGTCGCCGCGGGTCAGATAGTGAATTCCGGCCTGCTCGGCGAAGGCCTGCATCTGCGGCCGGCGGCCGTCGTCGAGCAGGTAGATGTTCAGCTTGCCGCTGGGCCAGTCGAGGCTGCGCGCGGCGTAGACGGTCGGCTGCACCACCGACAGCGGCTCGTTGTAGGTCGGGATATAGACGTCGACCGTCGGCCATTGCGCGGGGTCGGCCGGCATCGGCTTGGGCCGGCGCGACAGCGGCCAGGCGGTCTGCACATAGCCGAGGATCAGCACCAGCCAGGTGTAGGCCTCGGCGGCGAACAGCAGATAGCCGATGGTGACCTCCATCGGCGTGGCCAGGTCCAGCGTCTCGGTGGCGCGCCACCAGATATAGCGCAGCGTCATCAGCAGCGACAGCGCCATCATCGTCAGCGTGGGGAAGCGCCCCGGAATCTTGCGCAGCACCATTACCGCGATCCAGACCAGCGCGAACACCGTCAGCTGTCCGCCCAGCGGCAGCGGCGTGGTGCACAACACCAGTCCGGTCAGCGCGGCCAGTACCAGCAGCGTGGGCGCGAGGCCGCGCACGCGATGCACCAGCGCGGCCACATGTGCGAGGCCGCTGCTGGCGCGCATCCAGTCGACGCGCGGCAGCCGCGCCGCCAGCCGGCGCCGCTTGCGCGCGACGTAGCGGTAGGCCGGCTCGAGCCGGTGATCGAGCCAGCGGCGCAGCGCCGATTGCGGCGGCGGCTGTTCCGGCAGGCTGCGCCGGCGCGTCGGCGCTGCCAGTCGCCGGCGCGGGCGGGGCGGCCGTACGAAGAGCCGCCATACGCGGCGCGGCAGGCTATGCCGCGGATCGATGCCGAGACGCTCGGCGCCGCGGCGCGACAGCCAGGCGGCGAACTCGGCCGGCCAGTCGCGCTTGCCGGGCCGCGCCGGGCGGAAGAACAGGCGCACCAGCCAGTCGCCGCGCGCCGGCTGCTCGCCAAGGTCCAGGCCTTGCGCCAAGGCGGCACGCAGCCGCAAGGTCAGGTCGAGCAGCACGCCGAGAATCATCGATGCGCCTCCGCATCGGCCGCGGCCGAGCCGAGCGATGCCGCGACCCACTGCGACAGCCAGGCCGCGATGCCCTGCAGATCGTGCGCGGCCTGCGAATGCGGCATCGCGCGGCAGAAATTCTCGCCGCGCGCGAGCGCTTCGGGCAGGCCGTGATCCAGGTGCACCTGATAGGGCAGCAGCCGCTCGCGCAGCCGGGTGCGCAGCAGCGCCAGCACATCGCCATGCAGCTGGCGCGCCGGCTGGACCCGCGTTGCGACCACGCGATAGGGCAGGGCGATCCGTTCCAGCGCGTGCTGCAGGCGCGGGAGCGTGGCGCACACTTCGGGCTCGGGCGGCGCCAGCACCAGTGCCAGATCGGCGGCCGCGAGGGCCTGCGCGGCATGCGGGGCCGGCCAGGCCGGCGTATCGACCAGCACGATGCCGTCGTCTGGCAGGTCGACCTGCGCCAGCAGCGTGCGCAGCCAGTGCGGCCGCTCGAGCAGGCATCGCGTGGCGGCGGCCTCGGCATTGGCGTCGGCATTGGCATCGGCGTCGGCGTCGGCATTGGCGCCACCGTCATTGCGATCGGCGCCGCCATGCACACCATCGGCCTGACCCCACGGCAGCAGCAGCACGTCGTCGTCGCTGCGCAGCGCCGCCGCGGCCCAGTCGCTCGCCGATGGCCGCAGGGCCGCGTCGACCAGTCCCCGTTCGACGGGCTCGCGCAGGCCGAAATGCAGGCCCAGCAGATTGCGCGGATCGCATTCCAGCGCCAGCACGGCATGCCCGCGTCCGGCCAGCAGCGAGGCCAGCGCGGCGGTCACCGTGCTGCGGCCCGCGCCGCCGACCGGCGCGACGATGGCGATCGTCTTCATCGTGTGCCGTCCTTCGGCGCCTGCCACCGCTTGCCGCGGATCACGATGCCTTCGAGTTGAGGCGGCAGCCGCACCGCGCGGCGCTGGCGCGGCTGGAACCAGCGCGGCAGCGCACGCATCAGGTCCAGCTTCCAGATCAGCCAGGCGACCGGAGCGGCCAGTATCAGGCCCCAGATGAAATATCCGATGAAGACGCGCATGGCGAGGCTATTCCCTGGCTTTGAGCGGCACCGCGGCCGGTGTCGGCACGGTGCGGGGTTTGGCATGCGAGGCGGCGTGGGCCGATGCGGACGGCCGCAGTGCATCGAGCGGGGACAGCAGCGGCAGCGCGGGCGTGGCGCGTTCGGCCGACGAGGTACCGGCCGCGGCGCGCGGGGGTTCGCTCACCGGCATCGTCGACACTGGTGCGCCTTCCTCCGGCGTCGCGCTCGCCTGTTCCCTTGCCTGCAGCCAGCCACTGTAGTCGGGCAGTGCCCGCTCCTGCGCCTGCTGCGCGAATGCGTTCAGCGCGGCCTCGATGGTCGGCGCATCGCCGCAGCGCAGCTCGCCCGAGAACAGCGCCTCCAGCGGCCGCTGGAACACGCGCCGGCAGACTGCGTCGGCGTCGTCGAGCCGGCAGGCGAAGAAGAACACATAGATGCTGTCGGCGTCCGCGCTGCAGATGTCGCCGGTGCGGTTCATCCGGCAGGCGCGCAGCGCGTCGATATGCGCGACTTCCGGCAGCAGCGTGAGGCGCAGCAGCACATGCGGCAGCCGGATCGTGCGCCCCTGTTCGACGGCGCCGCGCACCGTGTCGATGAACTCGGCCGGCGGCACATAGCCGCTCGCCGAGCCGGTCAGCACCGCCGAGAGCGCGGTGCGGTAGTCCGCCGGCAGCGGGCGCGAGAACACCTGGCCCTGCACGCCTTCGAGCATCGCCTGGACGCGCGCGAACGGCGTACGGCGGGCGATCACCAGGTTCGCGCCGAGATTGAGCAGCAGCAGCTCGTAGTGCTGCCGCATCGCCTCCTGGTCCTCGCGCACGACGATCTTCAGCGCGCTGCCGCGCGTGCGCCGCAGCCGGTGCACCTGTTCGGCCAGCGTCTCGAAGGCGCGGTTGCCGTGGTAGTGCAGCAGCACGGTCGCCGCCACCGCGCCGCTGGCGCTCGCCACCGCGGCCTCGTTGCTGTCGACCAGTTGCCAGGACTCGGGCACCCAGCGCTCGTGCGCGACCGCATCGCGGCAGACGATCACGCGGTGTTCGTCCGGCGCCAGCAGGCCGGCCGCCGCCGCATCGCCGCCTTCGCCTTCCACGCCGGCGCCGCTGACCATCAGCCGATGCTCGTCGGCCGCGAAGCGCAGCGGCAGCGAACGGCCGGCGAGCACCGCCTCGCGCTCGCGCCAGAACGCGACCTCCCAGGTGTATTGGCCCTGCACCTGCGCCAGATGCGCGGCGCCGGCAAAGCGCGCGTGCAGGCTGCCGAGATCGGCGGGCCGCCGGGTATCGTCGATGTCGTCGGTCGGCGGGGCCAGCACCAGCAGCAGCGACAGCCGTTCGCGCTGGCACCATGCGGCCAGCCTGGCGCCTTCGCGCGACAGGCGGGCGCCGTCGTTCCATGAAAAGCAGGCCTCGGCGCCCTCGACCATCATCACGCTGTGGCGGGCCGCGCATTGGTCGGCCAATGCCTGCAATGCATCGATCAGCGTGTCGATGCCGGCGCCGCGCCCGCTTGCGCGCAGCCCGCACAGATTGGCGCGATGATGCAGCGCGCCGGCGACGTCGATATCGAGCCCGTGCTCGCGCAGTGCCTGGGCAATGCCGTCGGCGGGACGGGCGGACAGCACCGTGGCGGGTCCGCGCAGCGCAGTGGCGGCGGTTTGCCAGAACAGCGCATCGCGCGCCGGCGACGGCGCGGCGTAGACGATATGCACATGGCCCGGCGCCAGCGCCGCGAGTTCGGCGGGCAGGCCGTCGATCGCCAGCGCGGGCCGCGCCTGCAGCCGCGCGAACAGCGCCGAGCGCGGCGGCGCGGGCGCGGTCGATGCAGCCGAGTCCGGGGTCAGGGAAGTGGCGGCGGGCCTCGTCGATGGGCTCATCGTTCGTCGATCCGATCTAGTACGAGGAATACGGCCGCACCGGCTCGGGCGGGAAGGGCACCGGTCCGCGTTGCGGTTCGAAGTGATAGCGCAGGTACGCGATCGCGCGATTGGGCGCGTAATCGCGCGAGCGGTCGATCTGCAGCGCCATGCCGGCGACCCACTTCGGCGCGAAGCGGTATTCGACCGCGGCCAGCGCGGTATAGCTGAAGCCGCCGCCATTACCGCCGCCGAACGTCCGGTTGCCTGACAGCGCCTGCAGGTCCGGCCGCGTCGGATAGAAGGGCATGTCCTTCTCGTAGGTATCCGACCAGCCGGCCGAGCCGCCCAGCCGCCACGACCAGGCGCCGCGCCGCCCGGACCATTCGAGCGGTACCGACAGCGACAGATAGCGCTGCGGGCTGTAGTAGCCGCCGTGGCCGAACGTGTAGTAGCGCAGGTTTTCCTGATAGCGCCAGTAGTTGACCACCAGGCCGCTGGTCACGCGCTGGTGGCGCGCCTGCAGCAGCGGCCAGTCGAAGCCGGCGCGCACCGTGAATTCGCGGTTGGTGCGGACGTTATGCCCGGTCAGCACGCCGGAGCCGACGGTGGCGAACACGCTGCCGCGGCCGACGTCGTGCGAATAGCCGAGCGTGACGCCGTTGCGCACCACGCCGCCCCAGCGTTCGCCGCTGGCCGGATCGATCGCGCCCGCGTAGGAAATCAGGCTGCTGGTCACCGCGCGGCGCGACACGTCGATGGTGGCCGCGGCGCGGTTCAGTTCGGCGCGATAGCGCAGGCCGCCGACCACGGACTGCTGCAGGAAGCCGAGCGGCGTCGTGCCGAGGTCGGCGCGCCAGCTGTCGTAGGCGCCGTTGTATGCATAGCCGGCGGCCAGCGCCACGCCCTTGTCGCTTTGCCCGCGCGGTGCGATGCCGGTGCTGCCGCGCGCGGCGATCTGGCCAAACTCTTCGGCGCCGCTGGCGTCCATGCGCAGCGTGCCGGCATCGAGCAGCACGGTGTCGGCGTGGAAGAACGCGTGGCCGGTGTAGCCATGTGGAATCCGCACGTACAGCGGGATTTCGGTCGCGCTCAGCTCGGAAATGCCGCTGTCGCCCGACTTGCGCGAGAACAGCGTGGCGGTCGCGACCTGTCCGTCGCGGCGCGCATCGAGGTCCTGCAGCGCGCGCTGCGCGGCGGTGCCGCCGGCCATGGGCGCTGTGGCGTCGGCCTGCTCGAGCGTGCGGGCCCGCCGGTACAGCGAAGCCGCGTCGTCGAAACGGCCGCCGGACTGCGCGATCCGTCCCTGCTGCACGACGATATCCGCGCGCTGCGGATAGCGCTGGCGCAGGGGTTCGACCACCGCGGCCGCTTCGCTTTCGCGGCGCAGCGCGGTCAGACGGCGCGCCGCCGACAGTCGCGTATCGATATCGTCCTCGGCCGTGCCGGCCAGCACCTCGCGCACGATGCGCAGCGCTTCGTCATTGCGTCCGCCGCGTTCGGCCAGCCGCGCCAGCGTCAGGCGCGCGTCGGCATCGTCCGGGTTGCGCGCCAGCACCGTGCGCGCGGCAGCGGCGGCGCCGTCGAGATCGCCCTGGCGCTCGCGCACGTCGGCGAGCGCCAGCGACCAGCGCGGGTCCTGTTGTTGCTCGGCCGGTACCGCCGCCAGCACGCGCAGCGCCCCGGCAGCATCGTCGTCATCGAGACGGCGGTCGGTATCGCGCAGCGCGAGACGCAGCGCCTGGTCGCCGAGCGCGGCACGCTGCGCGGGCTCGAACGCGCCGCGTTGGCCGCGGCTTTGCATGTCGCGATCCCGCAGGTCTTCGAGCCAGGCACGCAGCGCCTCGTCGCGCCCGGCGGCGGCGAGCAGTTCGCCGTAGCGCAGCCGCACGCCGATCGCCGGAGCGTCGGGATGGGCGGCCAGCCACTGCTGCACCAGCCCGAGCCCATAGTCGGACTCGCCGAGGGCGATCGCCTCGCGGCCCACGGTGGCGAGCATCTGCGGATCCGCCTGCGTCGCCTGCGCGGCCTGCCGCAGCAGCGCACGGGCCTCGTCGGGCCGGCCGGCGGCCAGCGCCAGGCGGCCCTGTCGCAGCAACTGCTGCGCGTGCAGATTGCCGCCGAGCTCGCGCATGCCTTCGGTGCGCTCCGCTTCGGGAATCTGCGCGAGCAGCGCGGCCGCGGCATCCGGGTCGTCGACGGAATTCAGGTACAACGCGCTCGCATGGCGCATGTCGGCGTTCGGCGCGAGGCGCAGGCCCTCGTCCATGGTCTCGCGGCCCAGGGCCGGCAGCCCGAGATCGCGATAGGCCCGTGCCAGCGTGTAGCGTGTCCACGGTGCGTCGGGGGTCAGCCGCAGCGCTTCCTCGAGTCGGGCGATGGCCGGGCTCGCGCGGCGCTCGGCCAGCAGCTGGTCGGCCTGCCGCGTCAGCAGCTCGGCGCGCAGTTGGCGCAGCGTCTGCGCATTCGCCGGCGATGTCTGCAGGCGCGCCTCGGTGGCGGCCAGCAGCGGATCGATCTCGGCCCCGCGGCCGTTGTTCTGCAGCAGCGTCACCAGCCGGCGCAGCGCGCCGGGGTCGGGCATGCGGCCGGCGAGCTGCTGGCGCAGCAGCGTCTCGGCCTCGGCCTCGCGCTGCTGGGCAACGAGCGCGTCGGCGAGGATCACCAGCGCATCGGCGTTGTCCGGTTGGCGCGCCAGCGCCTGTCGGGCCAGTGTCTCGGCTTCGCCGGGCTTGCCCTGCGTGCCGGCCAGCCGCGCACGGGCGATCGTGCCCCAGAAGGTGGCGGTGTCCAGCAGGCTGCGCCACTTGTTGCGCTGCTCGGGATCGAGCTGCAGCGCGCGGGAAAACAGGGCGCGCGCTTCGTCGTGACGGCCCTCGCGCAGCCGCACCAGCCCGAGGCCACCGACCACCTCGGCATCGTTGCCGCGTGTGCGCATCGCCTGCTCGAAGGCGGCCTGCGCTTCGGCGAGATTGCCGCGCTCGAGTTGGCGCAGTCCGCGCTGGCGCGCCTGGTAGGCGGGATCGGCCAGCATGCGCCGATGCGCCTCGCGCCTGGCCTCGAGTTCGGCCAGCGTCTGCCGCGCGATGTCGTCGTCGGGCGCTTCCTGCAGATAGCGCTCGAACCAGACCGCGTAGGCGGGATCGTCGCTGACGCGATACAGCGTGCGGCGCCAGATATCGAGCGCGGTCTTGCGGTCGGCGTCGGTGCGCTGGCTCAGCCGGTACAGCAGGCCGAGGCCTTCGGCGCGCGTGGCGGGACGATCGGTCAGCAGGTCGCCCAGCACCAGCGCGAGGCGCGCATCGTCGGGCCGCTGCGCCAATTGCCGGCGCAGTTCCGCGATCGCGCGCGGACGGCCCGCGTCGGTGCCGGCCAGGATGCGGTAGTAGTCGATTCCCAGCTCGCCCTGCGGCGGCCCGTCGGGAAACAGCTTATGCAAACGTTCGAGCGCTTCCTTCTCGTTGCCGCCGCGCGCAAGCATGCGCACCGTCGCCATTTCGCGCTTGTCCTGCGTGGCGATGCGGTAAGTGTCCTCGAGCTCGCGGGTGGCCGGGTGTTTCGGATGGTGCTGCCGCAGACGCTGCAGGATCCGTTGGGCTTCGGCGGGGCGGTTCGAACGCAATTCGATCTGCGCCAGCAACAGCAGCGCATCGGGCTGCTGCGGCTCGATCGTCAGGATCTTGTCGAGCGCGTTGCGCGCCAGATCGGCGCGGTTCTTGGCTTCCCACATGCGCGCCGACGACAGCAGGCGCGCCAGTTCCGCGTTGGCGGAAGGGGCGACGGCGGGCGCAGCGGCGGTCTGCGCGGTGGCCGGCAGCGCGGGAACGATCAGTACCGCGGCGGCGGAGATCAGCGGCGAGCGGGACATGTCGCGGTCCAGGCCGGCGTCAGCGCGCCATCGGCTTCGAAACGGTACAGGCCATCGAGATGGCCGAGCGCGAACAGCGCCAGCACCTGGCTGTAGTAGCCCAGCGGCTGCTCGGCGGCCAGCTTGCGCATCCGCTCGACCTGGCGCTGCGCCGCGCCGGTCTCGCCGAGCGCTGCCAGATACGGCGCTACGGCGGCGGAAAAACCGGCATTGCCGGAATTCGGCCCGACGGTGCCGGAGCGGGTATCGACGCGTTCGGGCGGATGCCCGTGCGCGATCGTGTAGTCGGCCATCGGGCGATAGGCCTTCAGCAGCGGCCCGCGCAACGGGTCCTGTGGCGACAGCGTGCCCGCCCACAGATAGACGCGGATCGCGTTGTAGGCGCCTTCCGCCTGCGTCTGCTGGTCCGGACGGAAGCCCGGCTTGGCGCCGCCGTGATACTCGACCCAGTCCGGCGAAAAGCCGCGCGGCGCGGTATCGAGCAGCAGCCGGGCGGAGCTCGACAGCAGCTGGATCCATTCGGGCTGTTGCGGCCACAGCGCGGCGAAGCGGCGCATCAGCTGCGGCGGCACATAGCTCGGATTGAGCCGCCACAGCGTCGGCGAAGGATGAAAGCCCACCGGGCCGGGCAGCAGCGTGCGGCCCAGCCCCGGCAGCAGCGCGCTTTCACGCTGCAGCACCTGGCGCGCGATCACGGTGCCGAGCGCGGTGTAGCGGCGCTCCTGCCAGAGCCGGCCGGCCTCGAGCAGCGCGTAGGCGATCCACAAATCGGCGTCGGAGGCGGGGTTGGTGTCGAGCACGCCCCAGCTTTCCGGCTTGCCGTCGGCCGCCTCGCGCTTGCCCCAGATCCACGCAGGCAGGCGCGAAGCGAGGTCGCCTTCGGCCAGGTTGTTCTCGGTCCAGGCCAGCAGCCGCTCGAACGTTGGCCGGTCGTTGGCGACCAGCGCGAAGAACAGCGCATAGGCCTGTCCCTCGGACACCGTGGTCTGCTGCGGCGTGCTGGCGTCGATCACGCGGCCGTCGGCGCTGACCGTGTCGCGCTTGAAGCTGTCCCAGGCGGGCCAGGGGCAGGAGGCCGCGGCACAGCCGAGCGACGCCGTCAGCAGCGCCGCGCCGAGCAGCGCGCGCGAAGCCGCCGCGAGCCGGCGGAGGTTGCCGCGCAGGCACGCAGCCATCGCGAACCCCGCCATCGCGAACCTCGCCATCTCAGCCCCCGTTGCGCCGCGCGGCCAGCCGGGACAGCGCCCAGAACGCGCTCAGCGCCACCGCGAGGCCGGCCAGGATGCCGGCAATGCCGAGGAAGACCGGGTGCGAGGACACCCGCACCCAGACCCGCGCATACCAGGGGAAATCGCCGACGAAATAGCGCTCGCCGAGCCGCAGGCCTTCGACTTCCTTCGCACGCACCACGGTCAGGTCGCCGCGAATCTGCGCGACCTTGGTCGGATCGTCGAGGGCATCGAGCACATCGCCGAGCCGGTCGGCCTCGGTCGCGGTCACCGCGATCACGCTGTGCCGTTCGCGAAAAGGCGATTCGAAGCCGACCAGCGCGGCCAGCGGACCGTCGGCCGACAGGATTGCGCGCCCGGCCGGCGTCATCGCCTCGGGTTCGCTGTCGCTGAGCCAGTTCGACCATGCGCTGGCGCGCTGGTCGCGCAGCGCCATCTCGGTCTTGCCGCGCGCGATCATCAGCGGCAGCGACTTTCCCCAGCGCGCCAGCAGCTCGCCCGCGCTCCCGTTGCCGACGATCAGCAGATTGCGCTGGCCGACCGCTTCGACGTCCTTCGCGGGCACCACCGACACGCGCAGCGCCGGCAGTCCGGTCCAGCGGCCCATATGGCCGAGCAGCGTCAGCAGGGCCTCCTGGTCGATCGCGCGCGGGGCGTCGGGCAGCACCACCGCGGTATCGGCCAGATCGGCCAGCCGCGTGAACGGATAGCCGCTGTTGGCGAAGAAGGCGAGGTTCGGCATTGCGGCGTAGTGCGCGAAGCCGCTGAAGTCGATGCTCGAGTCGGGGTCGATCGCTGCGCGCGCGACCTTGGCCGGCGTCGAGGCGCACAGGCCGGTCTTCTGCGAATCCAGGTGAAAGCGGAACTGCATCTGGTTGTCGCTGCCGACGCGGAAGGCCGGCACGCGGATCTCGTTGGAGACCACCGCGTCGCTGCCCGACAGCAGCGGCACACTGACCAGATTCTCGTCGTCGCTGCCCGACAGCGGCCGCAGCCGATACGAGCGCACCAGCTGCTCGTTGATATCGACGTTGAGCACCGAGTCGTTGTACGTCGACGGCGCCGTATAGCGGTATTTGAGGTTCAGCGGCACGCTGCGCTGGTTCCAGCCGTACAGGTCGGCCGGCACGCGCAGGTTGACGCGGATCGCCTGCGGATCGTTGCCCGACACCTGCAGCTGCTGCGGATCGGTGACCAGCTCGCGGAACAGCACCGGACGATCGACCGGCGCCCAGTTCGGCGCGTCATACGGCGCGCGCGGCGGCCCCAGGTCGACGGTCTGGATCGACGCCTGGCGGCCCGCCATCGCGGCCTTGCCGAGCACCAGCGCATTGGCGGCGGTCGTCAGTTCCTCGGCATTGCGGCCGGCGATGACCAGCAGCTTGTGGTCGGGACTGTTCGGATTGGGCATCACCGTGACCGTCGGGCCGGCGATCTCGCGCAGCCCCAGCGCGGCCGCGGCGGGGCCGGGCAGCGTCAGCATGATCGCGTGCTGGCCGGCCGGCGCGCTGCGCGCCACCGGGAAGCGCGCGCCGCGATAGTCCGCCAGCGCACCCAGCCACGATGCCACCACGCCGGCCGCGCGCAGCGTCGCCATGTCGGCGTTCTCCGCCAGTACGAACGGCACCGTGACGCGCCGGTTGTCGCGGCGATCGAAAAAAGGCAGCGGCAGCAGCGCCAGATTGTCCGGCAGCCGCAGCGCGGCGGTGGTCAGCGTCAGCGCGCTGTTGGCGCTGATATCGGTCCACAGCGCCGAATGCGCGGCGTCCTCGCAGTGGTCCACCGTGTAGTGGCCGATGAATTCGATCGCCAGCCGATTGAAATCGGTAAACAGCCGCGGCTCCAGCGCAATGTCGCGTGTGACCTGCTGGCCCGCGCGATTCGCTTCCAGCGGCAGCGTGGCGACGACCTCGTCGTTCAGCTTGATCTTCAGATGCGACAGCGGATAGATCAGCGAGGGCGAATACGTATAGTGCAGCCGCAGCGTGGCACTGGTGACGACCTCGTCCGCACGGATGCCGACATTGAGCACGCGTTCGGGGTCCAGTCCGCGCAGCGCGATCGGGCCGTAGGCGCCCATCTCGGCGACCGTCAGCGTCTGCCGGCGCGTCGGCGTGCCGGCCGGCGCGGACGCGGCGGCGGGCGCGGCGCCGACGCCGGAGGCGGCGCTGCCCTGGCTGCTCGGACCTTCGACTGCGGAATTGGGGGAGGCGGGTTGGGAGTGGGCCGGCGGCAATGCCATCGCGGCCAGAAGCCATGCCGTGGTCAGCATGGCGCCACGCCGGCGCGGCGTGGCGACAGTCGAATCGATCCTCGTCATCAATGCCAAATAAACGATGAACGCCCGTTGTGCGTCCGTCTGGCCAGGTTCCCCTCGATAGCAGCGGCGGGGGCGGCGCTCTGTGGCAATACGATGCGCCTTGTCCGGCGGAGTCTACACGAATGTCGACGCGGGTCCGCTGTGGCGGGATGGCAAGGGGCAACAAAAACGTCCGCCTTGCGGGCGGACGTTGGATCGTTGCCACATGGGGCGTGGCCGGCGGCGAGATGGTCGACGAGACCGTCACGGAAGCCGCCGGCCATGTCGGGGGATCAGTGCGCGAACAGCCAGATCAGGACCAGCACGAAGGCCGGTACACCCAGCAACCAGGCGAGGATATAAGGCATGGTTTCGCTCCTTGTCGTGAACTCCATGGCTTCACTATAGGGAGCGCGGGCGGGGCCTACTGTCGGGACCGCTCTGCTAGGCTTGTAGGACTGGGCCGACCGGGTGTCCGCGGGGCTGCCGGTATCGCGGACGGGGATCGATGCGCCGCATCAATGCAGGCACGGGCCCATTTCCGCTTGATTTGGGCCCGCATTCCGCCCGCTTCCCGCCTGCTTCCCGCCTGCTTCCCGCCTGCTTTTCACCTGTTTTCCGCATGTTGCCGGCGCGCTTGCGCTCAATCCTCGTCGTCTTCGCTGTCGAGGAAGTCGCGCCGGATCATCCAGTTGCGGATGGCCTCGTCGCAGACCTTCTTCAGCTTCTGGCGGTCCGGCAGCTTGTCGAACAGCTCGAAATTGACCAGCGCCATGCCTGCATCGGTGATGTAGAACAGGCGCGCGGGGTCGTCGTAATGGACGATGCGGCCGTCGATGCCCGACTCGTCGCTCTCGGTCGGCATGTCCTCGAGCTCGACCACGCGGCAGGTGAAGCGCGGGCTGCGGGTATGGGTCAGATACTCGAATTCGTCGTGCATCACTTCGCCCCCCTTGCCGGTGGCGATGGCGAAGCCCCAGATGAAGCGGGGCATCGGCAGATCGGACAGATCGTCTATCTCGTCCATGGTGTTCTCCCTGATTCGATGACCCGCATTATCGCTCGGACACCATGGCCGCGCCCACCCTCCGCCTGTCTGGCGCCGCGCCGCTATCGCCGGGCGCGGCAGTTCGCGTAGACCGGCGGCGCGTTTTCGCCCTGCGTGATGTCCTGCAGCATGCCCTCGTCGCCCTTGGTCCACCAGACGTGCTGGCCATGCGCATAGCGTGCGCCCGATGCGCTCAGGACGGAGACGAACAGCAGCGGCTTGCCGTCGAGCCGCAGGATCGCGATCTGGTTGTCGGCGCTGTTGAAATAGCGCGCGGTCAGTTGCTTGCCGTCATCGCAGCGGTAGCGCACGGTGACCGGCGCATCGAAGCGCACGCCGTCGATGCCGGGACGGGCCCGTGCCGGCGCGGCGAAGGCGGCCGCGGCGAAGGCGGCGGCGAGCAGCGCGGCGCCGGGAAGCCGGGCGGCGCGGACAAAGGGCAGGGAGATGGCCATATCGGTTCGTTCGGCAGAGGGCGGTCGAGGGAATCGATGAGCAGGCTCGTCGCGCGTGACGCTCAACGTTGCCCGCCGGCATCGAGCCGATAGCTGGCCGCGAGCTTGCGCACGCTGTCGACCTCCGCCTGCTGCCAGGCGGTGTCGTGCCCCAGTTCTTCGGCGAGGATCGCCGCCACGCGCGGGGCCGCCGCCTCCGCCGCGCGGGCGTCGAGGAACAGCAGCCGATTGCGGCGCGCGACCACGTCCTCGACCTTGCGCGCCAGCTCATAGCGGGCGGCGAAGCGCACGTGCGCCTCGGTCAGGCCCGATTCCGGTGCGAGCACGTTGTCGGCGCCGGGCAGGCTGCGCAGCAGCCCGAGATCGCCGCCATAGTAGCGGTCCGGCGCGTTCAGGTTGGCCTGTTGTCCGGCCCACGCGCCGGCGCCATGCAGCGGCAGGTCGGCGGTCACGCAGGGCGCGGCGCGCAGCATCTGGCGGCGAATCGCGGTGTCGATCACGTCCTCGGCCATCTTGCGATAGGTGGTCCATTTGCCGCCGGTCACGGTGATCAGGCCTGCCTTCGACACCACGATCGTGTGTTCGCGCGACAGCGAGGCGGTCGAGCTTTCGCCGGTCGCCTTGACCAGCGGGCGCAAGCCGGCCCAGACGCTGGTGACATCGTCGCGAGTGGGATCGCGCGACAGGTAGCGCGCGGCAGTTTCGAGGATGAAGTCGACGTCGTCATCCTCGGCGCGCGGCTCCAGCGGCAGATCGCGTCGCGGGGTGTCGGTGGTGCCGACGATCGTGTGGCCGTTCCAGGGCACCAGGAACAGCACGCGGCCGTCGTCGGTCTTGGGCACCAGGATCGCGCGATCGCCGGGCAGGAAGCTGCGCGGCAGCGTCAGGTGTACGCCCTGGCTGGGCGCGACCATCATCTGCGCGCGCTCGTCCTCCATGCGCCGCACCGCATCGACCCAGACGCCGGTGGCATTGATCACGCATTCGGCATGCAGCGTCAGTTCGGCGTCGCCGAGCGCGTCGCGCACCGTGACGCCGCCGACCACGCCAGCCTGCATCACGAGTCCGGTCACGCGGGCATAGTTCAGCGCGACGCCGCCCAGATCGAACAGCGTGCGCATCAGTGCGATCGCCAGCCGTGCATCGTCGAACTGGCCGTCGAAATACAGATTGGCACCGCGCAGCGGCCGCCCGCCGACATGCTCGGCCAGTGTCGGCGCCGCGGCCAGCGCCTGCTGGTGGTTCAGCCAGCGGCTGTCCATCAGATTGCGGCTGCCGGCCAGCATGTCGTAGACCTTCAGGCCGATGCCATAGAACGGCTGGTCGAACAGTTGGTAGGCGGGGACCACGAAGCCCAGCGGCCACACCAGATGCGGCGCGTTGCGCGCGAGCATGCCGCGCTCCTGCAGCGCCTCGCGCACCAGGCCGATATTGCCCTGGGCCAGATAGCGCACGCCGCCGTGTACCAGCTTGGTGGCCTTGCTCGAGGTGCCCTTGGCGAAGTCGGCGGCCTCCAGCAGCAGCGTGCGGTAGCCGCGCGAGGCGGCATCGACCGCGGTGCCGAGGCCGGTGGCGCCGCCGCCGATCACGATCACGTCCCAGCGGCGCTCGCGCTCCAGCGCGGCGAGCAGCGCCGCGCGATCCGGGGGCAGGGTAGGGTTGGGTGTCTGCATGGCGAAGGTGAGCGGTGCGAATCGGATCGGGGGTGGCGGTGGCGGTTCTGCCGCGCGTCGGCCGATCGTCGGATCGTCGGTGATAGGCGATTATCTGATGGTGCGAGCGAACGCGTTCAGCTGGTCGCCGAGGCGGTGGCGGATGCGGGATCATCGCGCGCCCAGTCCCGCGCGCGCTCCACCGCGCGATGCCAGCGCGCGAGCTGGCTGGCGCGCGCATCGGCGGACAGCCGCGGCTCGAAACGCTGTTCGATCTGCCACTGGCTGGCCAGTTCCTGCTGGTCGCGCCAGAAGCCGCTGGCCAGGCCCGCCAGATAGGCGGCGCCCAGCGCGGTGGTTTCGGTGACGCGCGGGCGCACGACCGCGGTGCCGAGCAGATCGGCCTGCATCTGCATCAGCAGGTCGCTGCGCGAGGCGCCGCCATCGACGCGCAGTTCGGCCAGCGCGATGCCGGCATCCTTCTGCATGGCGTCGAGCACGTCGACGCTCTGCAGCGCGATCGCCTCGAGCGCGGCGCGCGCGATCTGCGGGCGGCCCGTGCCGCGCGTGATGCCGATCAGCGTGCCGCGCGCAAACGCGTCCCAGTGCGGCGCGCCGAGTCCGGCAAAGGCGGGGACCAGCACCACGCCGCCGGTGTCGTCGCATTGCCGCGCCAGCGGCTCCACCTCGGGCGCGCTCTGGATGATCTGCAAGCCGTCGCGCAGCCACTGGATCGTCGCGCCGCCCATGAAGACGCCGCCTTCGAGGCAATACTGGGTGGTGGCTTGCGCGCAGCCTTGCCCGCCGCCGGCGGACGGACCGAGCTGCCAGCCGATCGTCGTCAGCAGCCGGTTCTGCGAGACCACCGGCGCCGATCCGGTGTTCATCAGCAGGAAGCAGCCGGTACCGTAGGTGTTCTTCGCCATGCCGGGCGACAGGCAGGCCTGGCCGAACGTGGCCGCCTGCTGGTCGCCGGCGATGCCGGCGATCGGCAGCTCGGCGCCGAACACGCGCGCCGCGGTGCGGGCGGCCTCGCCGCTGGACGGCACGACTTCGGGCAGCAGGCTGCGTGGGATGTCGAGCAGCGCCAGCAACTCGTCGTCCCAGCGGAATTCATGGATGTTGAACAGCATCGTGCGCGACGCGTTGGAGACGTCGGTCACATGGCGCGCGCCATCGGTCAGCTGCCAGATCAGCCAGCTGTCCACCGTGCCGAAGGCCAGCTCGCCCCGCGCCGCGCGTTCGCGCGCGCCGTCGTAGTGGTCGAGCATCCAGCGCAGCTTGGTGCCGGAAAAATAGGCGTCGATGACCAGACCGGTCTTCGCGCGGAAGCGCTCGCCATGGCCGTCGCGCTGCAGCGCCTCGCACATCGGCGCGGTACGGCGGTCCTGCCATACCAGTGCGCGGCCGACCGGCTCGCCGGTGCGGCGGTCCCACAGCACCGCGGTCTCGCGCTGGTTGGTGATGCCGATCGCGCGGATCTGGCGCGCGGACACGCCGGCGCCGTTCAGCACCTCGTGCGCGACCGCCAGCTGCGATTGCCAGATCTCGTAAGGGTCGTGCTCGACATGGCCGGGCTGCGGGTAATATTGCCGGAATTCGCGCTGGGCGATCCGCACCACATTGCCGGCATGATCGAACAGGATCGCACGCGAACTGCTGGTGCCCTGGTCGAGCGCCAGGATGTATTCGCCGCGCGCTGGCGTCGTGCTGTCGGTCATGGCTGCCATCCTGCTGATTTCAATGATTCCGTGGTTCCGTGTTTGCTGACAGCGGCGCCGCGAGTAGAACGTCCCTGCCGGGCGCCAACATGTCGATGTCCCGTTCCCACGACCTTGCCCAACGCATTGCCGCCAACCTGAGCGCGCGTTCGCGCTTCGATCCCGCCCAGCATCTGCGCCTGACCATCGACGGCCTGCAGGTCGGCTGGCTGCCGCGCCGGCATGCGCAGACGCTGCGCGAGCTGGAAGGGGCCGAGGGCATCGACTTCGCGGTGCTGGGCGCCGAAACGGCCGACGCGGTCGTCCTGCTGCCGCGGATCGATGGTTTCGATGCGCGTACCGCGGCGCTTGCCACGCTGGCCCGCCGGCTGGCCGCGCACAGCCTGCTGCGCGGCTGGCGCGATGAAGCGTTTGCCGTCACGCCGGCGCTGGACCATCCGGCGCTGGCGGTGATCGAACGCGCCGCGGCGCGCTATCTCGGCCTGTTGACCTTCGCCTCGCACATGAACGGCATCGTGGCCGGCGAGCGCACGCTGTGGATCGCGCGGCGAAGCGACAGCAAGGCCGTCGATCCCGGCATGTGGGACAACCTGGTCGCCGGCGGCATGCCGCATGGCAGCGATCCGCTGGCGACGCTGGTGCGCGAATGCGACGAGGAGTCCGGCATTCCCCCGTGGCTGGCGGCCCAGGCGCAGGCCCACGGCACGGTGCAGGTGCTGCGCGAAATCGACGAGGGCGTGCAGTGGGAAACGGTCTATCTGTACGACCTGGAACTGCCGGCCGACTTCGTGCCGCACAACCGCGACGGCGAGGTCGCCGAGCACCGGCTGGTGGGGCCGGACGCCGCGCTTGCTATCATGGCGGATGGCGCGATGACGCTCGATGCCACGCTGGTGACGCTCTGTGCGCTGCGCCGGCGCGGTTGGGCGCCGCCGGTACCGGGCTTCGCCGACTAGCGCAGCCGCGCTGTACCGGGCCCCGTACGGCGCGCGGCAAGGCGGCCGGTTCGCCGGGCGCGCCCCCTCCAGAGAACCCCAACGATGAGCAATCCAGGCTTTATTCTGACCATTTCGTGCCCCGATCAGCCGGGCATCGTGCATGCCGTTTCGGGACTGCTGTTCCAGCACGGCTGCAATATCGTCGATTCGGACCAGTACGGTGACGAGTACACCGGTCGCTTCTTCATGCGCGTGCATTTCACCGCGGCCCCGGGCGGTCCGGAGCTCGGCGCGCTCAAGAGCACGTTTGCGCCGGTCGGCGAGCAGTTCTCGATGCAGTGGGAGCTGTTCGATGCCGCGATCAAGCCGCGCGTGATGATCATGGTGTCGCGCATCGGCCATTGCCTGAACGATCTGCTGTTCCGCGCCAAGAGCGGGCAGCTGCCGGTCGAGATCGCGGCCATCGTGTCGAACCACCGCGATTTCTACCAGCTGGCCGCGTCCTACGACATTCCGTTCTTCCATCTGCCGCTGATGAACGCGTCGGCCGAGCAGAAGGCCGCGCAGGAGGCCAAGGTGTTCGAGGTGGTGCAGGACCAGAAGATCGACCTGGTCGTGCTGGCGCGCTACATGCAGGTGCTGTCGAACGACCTGTGCCGCAAGCTCGAGGGCCGCGCGATCAATATCCACCATTCGTTCCTGCCCAGCTTCAAGGGCGCCAAGCCCTACTACCAGGCGCACGATCGCGGCGTCAAGCTGATCGGCGCGACGGCCCACTATGTGACCGCCGACCTCGACGAAGGCCCGATCATCGAACAGGAGATCGAACGCGTGGACCACAGCATGGACCCGGACCAGCTGACCGCGGTCGGCCGCGACGTCGAATGCGTCGCGCTGGCCCGCGCGGTCAAGTGGCATGCGGAACATCGCATCCTGCTGAACGGGCACAAGACGGTCGTTTTCAAGTAACGAGCGCTGTTGTCCGTTCCCCTGCCTCTGTCCTGCCTCTCCCGCATGCAGAGGGGAGAACACGGCCGGAACGGGCCGGCGTTCGTTCTCCGTCATCCCCGCGGCAGCCTCTGCGAATACCGGCGGCACGCGCGCGCCGGTCCCCCCGCTCCCGCGGGCGGGAGAGGGGCAGGGGAGCGCGCAGTGCCGCGCCTTATTCCCCCGCCACCACACACTTCACCCCGCTGTCCGCGACGATCTGCTCGAACGGCGCCCGCAACGGCTCGTCGGTGAAGAGCCGGTCGATCTGCGACAGGTGCGCCAGCTCGACCATCGCCTGCCGGTTGAATTTGGTCGCATCCGCGGCCAGCCAGACCTCGCGCGAATGCTCGATGATCGTGCGCGCCACCTTGACCTCGCGGAAATCGTAATCGCGCAGCGTGCCGTCGGCCTCGATCCCCGAGATGCCGATCAGCCCGATATCGACCTTGAACTGGCCGATGAACTCGACCGTGGCCTCGCCAATGATGCCGCGGTCGCGCGAACGCAGCACGCCGCCGGCCACGATTACCTCGCAGTCCTGGTTATCGGCCAGGATATTGGCGACGTGCAGATTGTTGGTGATCACGCGCAGGCCGCGATGATGGACCAGCGCGCGGGCGATCTCCTCGACCGTGGTGCCGATGTTCAGGATCAGCGAACAGCCCTCGGGCACCGCCGCGGCCACCGCGCGCGCGATGCGCGCCTTGCCCTCGGCATTGAGCAACTGGCGCTGGCGATAGGCGATGTTCTCGGTGGTCGAGCCATCCATCCGCACGCCGCCGTGAAAGCGCGCCAGCATGCCGTTCTCCGCCAGCAGGTTGACGTCGCGCCGGACCGTTTGCAGGGTCACGCCGAACTTGCGTGCTAGCTCTTCGATCGAGGCGAAACCCTGGCTGCGGACTTCTTCCAGAAGAGCGGTCTGGCGGGGATTGAGCGTCATGCCGGGATTCTAGTTCAAACAAAAACGAAAACAAATGACGCATTGCACTATTGTTTTTTGTTCGCTTCTTTACTAAAACGAGCAGGCAAGCAATCGATGCGCGCCGGTGTTCCCTTTTGCGTCCCGTTCCGTGTCCGCTGATCGCGCGACCTTCCTTCGGGCCGAACCATGCCGTGCGCCGGGCAGCAGAACCCTGACGGAGACCGGATGCAGCTCAGACTGGAAGGCATCGCGCAGCAGGCAGGTTCGCAGGTCCATCTCTATCCGATGTCGCTGGCCCCGGTCCCGGGCGCGGTGACGATCCTGCTCGGCGCGACCCAGGCCGGCAAGACGTCGCTGATGCGGGTGATGGCCGGGCTCGACCGTCCCAGTGCCGGCCGCGTGCTGGTCGACGACGCTGATGTGACCGGCATGCCGGTACGCCAGCGGAACGTGTCGATGGTCTACCAGCAGTTCATCAACTACCCCTCGCTGACGGTGTTCGACAACATCGCCTCGCCGCTGCGGCTGCGCGGCGCCGACGAAATCGACCGGCACGTGCGTGCGCTGGCCGCGCGCCTGCATATCGACCATCTGCTGGAGCGCCATCCCGCCGAGCTGTCGGGCGGCCAGCAGCAGCGTGTTGCGCTGGCGCGGGCGCTGGCCAAGGGCGCGCCGCTGATGCTGCTGGACGAGCCGCTGGTCAATCTCGATTACAAGCTGCGCGAGGAGCTGCGCGACGAGCTGGCCCAGCTGTTCGCGCAGGGCGACGCCACCGTGATCTACGCGACCACCGAGCCCGGCGAGGCGCTGCTGCTCGGCGGCCATACCGCCGTGCTCGATGCCGGCGAGCTGCTGCAGTACGGGCCGACGGCCGAGGTCTTCCACTACCCCGACTCGCTGCGCGTGGCGCGCGCCTTCAGCGATCCGCCGATGAACCTGATCGCCGGCGAATGGCGCGACGGCGCCGTGCATCTGCCCGACGGCATCGAGGTGGCGCTGCGTCCGGACGACAGCGCGATCGACAGCGCGATCGGCAGCGCCATCGCTGGTGCCCGCGATGCGCTGCAGGGCTATGCCGGCCCGGCCACCGTCGGCGTGCGCGCCGGCACCCTGTGGCTCGATGGCGTATCGGACCGGCACGACGAGCTCGCGGTCGGCGTACCGCGCGCGCGGGAGGGCGTGCCGCTGCCGGGACGGGTGGCGCTGGCCGAGCTGTCGGGCTCCGATACCTTCGTGCACGTCGACACCGCGGTCGGCAACCTGGTCGCCCAGGTGCCGGGCGTGCTGGAACTGGCGCTGGGCGAGACGGTGACGCTGCGGCTCGATCCGTCCCAGCTCTATCTGTTCGATGCACAGGGCCGCTGCATTCGCGCGCCGCGCCGTGTGCATCTGCGGCCCGCCAACCGGCAGGGGAATTGAGGCCATGGCACGCATCGACCTGGACCTGGCCCATGCCTACGGCCCCGATCCGCGCAGCGACGAGGACTATGCGCTGCTGCCGCTGCGCTTTACGTTCGACGACGGCGGCGCCTATGCGCTGCTGGGGCCCTCGGGCTGCGGCAAGACCACACTGCTGAACTGCATCTCGGGCCTGCTGCGGCCTTCGCAGGGCACGGTGTCGTTCGACGGGCGCGACGTCACCGGCGACTCGCCGCAGGCGCGCAATATCGCTCAGGTGTTCCAGTTCCCGGTGATCTACGACACCATGACGGTCGGCCAGAACCTGGCCTTTCCGCTGCGCAATCGCGGCGTGCCGCAGGCCCAGGTGCGCGCACGGGTCGGGCAGGTGGCCGAGATGCTGGACCTGTCGGCCGTGCTCGACCGCCAGGCCAGCGGCCTGGCGGCCGATGCCAAGCAGAAGATCTCGCTGGGGCGCGGGCTGGTGCGCCACGATGTCGCCGCGATCCTGTTCGACGAGCCGTTGACCGTGATCGACCCGCACCTCAAATGGCAGCTGCGGCGCAAGCTCAAGCAGATCCACCGCGAATTCCATCTGACGCTGATCTATGTCACGCATGACCAGACCGAGGCGCTGACCTTCGCCGATCAGGTGGTGGTGATGTCGCGCGGCAAGGCCGTGCAGGTCGGCACCGCCGACGCGCTGTTCGAGCGGCCCGCCCATACCTTCGTCGGCCATTTCATCGGCTCGCCCGGCATGAATTTCCTGCCGGCGCGCTGGCGCGACGGCTGGATCGAGCTGGCGGGACGGCGTTATGCACCGCCGTCCGACGCGGCCATCGCGCAGCGGCTGCAGGCGGCCGGCACCTTCAAGATCGGCGTGCGGCCCGAATATCTGCGGCTGGCGCGCTCCGATGACGAGCAGGCAGTGCCCGCGGTGATCGAGCGCGCGCAGGACATCGGCACCTACTGGATCGCCGCCGCGCGGCTGCAGGACAGCGGTGCCGGTGGCGCAAGCATCGACAGCCCCGTTGGCGCGCCGCTGCTGCGCGCCCGGCTCGGCGACGAGGCCGCCGCGCTGCGTTCGGGCGACACCGCGTGGTTCTCTGTCTTCCACCGCCATACCTGCTATTACGTCGACGAGGAGCTGGTCCGATGAAGCCGATCAACCAGAAGGCGTGGCTGCTGGTGCTGCCGGTGGTGATCTGCGTCGCGTTCTCGGCGATCCTGCCCTTGATGACCATCGTCAATTACTCGGTGCAAGACATCATCTCGCCGGAGCGGCGCGTGTTCGTCGGCACCGAGTGGTTCCGCGCGGTGCTGCGCGACGGCGAGCTGCACGACGCGCTGCTGCGGCAACTCGGCTTCTCGCTGGCGGTGCTGCTGGTCGAGATCCCGCTCGGCATCCTGCTGGCGCTGTCGATGCCGGCGCGCGGCTGGAAGGCGTCGGCGGTGCTGGTGATCGTCGCGCTGTCGCTGCTGATTCCGTGGAACGTGGTCGGCACCATCTGGCAGATCTTCGGCCGCACCGATATCGGCCTGCTCGGCGCCGCGCTGGCCGCGCTCGGCTTCGACTACAACTACACCGGCAACGCACTCGATGCGTGGCTGACGGTGCTGGTGATGGACGTCTGGCACTGGACGCCGCTGGTCGGGCTGCTGTGCTACGCCGGCCTGCGCGCGATCCCCGACGCCTACTACCAGGCCGCGCAGATCGACGGCGCCTCGCGCTGGGCGGTGTTCCGCCACATCCAGCTGCCCAAGCTGCGCGGCGTGCTGATGATCGCGGTGCTGCTGCGCTTCATGGACAGCTTCATGATCTACACCGAGCCCTTCGTGCTGACCGGCGGCGGACCCGGCAACGCCACCACCTTCCTGTCGCAGTACCTGACGCAGAAGGCGGTGGGGCAGTTCGACCTGGGCCCGGCCGCGGCGTTCTCGATCGTCTATTTCCTGATCATCCTGCTGCTGTGTTTCGTGCTGTACAACTGGATGCAGCGCGCGGGCACCGTCGCCGAGGAGGTTCCCCATGCATGATCCGGCCTCGCGCGGCGGCTGGTGGCGCGCCGCCTTCCTGCTGCTCTATCTGGTCTTTGCGATCCTGCCGATCTACTGGATGCTCAACATGTCGTTCAAGACCAACGACGAGATCCTGTCGACGCTGTCGCTGTGGCCGGCGCAATTCACGCTGGAGCACTACCGCACGATCTTCACCGATTCGTCGTGGTACTCCGGTTATATCAACTCGCTGATCTATGTCGCGCTGAACACCGTGATTTCGGTCACCGTGGCGCTGCCGGCCGCGTATGCGTTCTCGCGCTACCAGTTCATCGGCGACAAGCATGTGTTCTTCTGGCTGCTGACCAACCGGATGACGCCGCCGGCGGTGTTCCTGCTGCCGTTCTTCCAGCTCTATACCAGCGTCGGGCTGATGGACACCCACCTGGGCGTCGCGCTCGCGCACCTGGTGTTCAACGTGCCGCTGGCGGTGTGGATCCTGGAGGGCTTCATGTCGGGCGTGCCGCGCGAGATCGACGAGACCGCCTATGTCGACGGCTATTCGTTCCCGCGCTTCTTCCTGACGATCTTCTTGCCGCTGATCAAGGCCGGCGTCGGCGTCGCGGCGTTCTTCTGCTTCATGTTCAGCTGGGTCGAGCTGCTGCTGGCGCGCACGCTGACCTCGGTGGACGCCAAGCCGATCGTGGCGACGATGACGCGCACGGTGTCCGCATCCGGCATGGACTGGGGCGTGCTGGCCGCGGCGGGCGTGCTGACGATCGTGCCCGGCGGCATCGTGATCTGGTTCGTGCGGCACTACATCGCGAAGGGCTTCGCGATGGGCCGCGTCTGAGCGGGGGTGGCGATGGAAACGACGGCCATGTTCGGCTGGATGGTGTGGACCACGCCGGTCGCGGTGTTCTTCGTCTGCGTGGTGCTGATGCTGATCGGCATGACGATCTGGGAGCTGCGCTCGCCGACGCGCCTGCGCAAGGGCTGGCTGCCGATCGCCACCACGCGCGGCGACCGGCTGTTCATCGGCCTGATGTGCGCGGCATGGATCAACCTGGCGTGGGTCGGACTGGGCGAGGCGATGATGAACTGGTTCTCGCTGCCGGAAGAGCCGTCGGTGTGGATCAGCTTCGTCGTGTCGATGGCGGTGCTGGCGCTGGTGATGCGCAAGGGGTGATGTCCGGGTGATTTTCCGGGTGATTTTCCGGGTGAGTTCAAGGGCGATCCCCGGGGTTGTTCGCTGTGGTTCAGAGGTGCGTCTGGTCGGTATTCGCAGGTAGCGCGGCTCAATCCTTCCCCGGCCGCGACCCGCAACGCTATCGGGAAGGACTATTCCAGGAGACATCGATGACAGCGCTGAAGGGACAGGCAAGGCTTGCGGTGAAGCTGGTGGCGGTGGCCGCCGCGCTCGCCTGCGGCCATGCGGCCTGGGCGGGAGAAGCCGAGGCGAAGAAGTGGATCGACAGCGAGTTCCAGCCGTCCTCGCTATCGAAGGACAAGCAGCTGGCCGAAATGAAGTGGTTCATCGACGCGGCCGCCAAGCTCAAGGCCAAGGGCGTGACCCAGGTCAACGTGGTGTCGGAGACGATTACCACGCACGAGTACGAGGCCAAGACGCTGGCGCGCGCGTTCGAAGAGATCACCGGCATCAAGGTCAATCACGACCTGATCCAGGAAGGCGACGTGGTCGAGAAGCTGCAGACGTCGATGCAGTCGGGCAAGTCGATCTACGACGGCTGGATCTCCGATTCGGACCTGATCGGCACGCACTATCGCTATGGCGCGATCCTGCCGCTGACCGACTACATGAACGGCGCCGGCAAGGAATTTACCAATCCCGATCTCGACATCAAGGACTTCATCGGCACCAAGTTCACCACCGCGCCGGACGGCAAGCTGTATCAGCTGCCGGACCAGCAGTTTGCCAACCTGTACTGGTTCCGCGCCGACTGGTTCGCGCGCAAGGACCTGCAGGAAAAATTCAAGGCCAAGTACGGCTACGACCTCGGCGTGCCGACCAACTGGTCCGCCTACGAGGACATCGCCAACTTCTTCACCAACGACGTCAAGGAAATCGACGGCAAGAAGGTCTACGGCCATATGGACTATGGCAAGAAGGACCCGTCGCTCGGCTGGCGCTTCACCGATGCCTGGCTGTCGATGGCCGGCACCGCCGACAAGGGGCTGCCCAACGGCATGCCGGTCGACGAGTGGGGCATCCGCGTGGCCACGGACAAGTGCACGCCGGTCGGCGCGTCGGTTGCGCGCGGCGGCGCCACCAACAGCCCGGCCGCGGTCTACGCGCTGACCAAGTACGTCGACTGGATGAAGAAGTACGCGCCGCCGCAGGCGATGGGCATGACCTTCTCCGAGGCCGGCCCGGTACCGGCGCAAGGGCAGGTCGCGCAGCAGATCTTCTGGTACACCGCGTTCACCGCCGACATGACCAAGAAGGGGCTGCCGGTGGTCAACGCGGACGGCTCGCCGAAGTGGCGCATGGCGCCGTCGCCGTATGGCCCGTACTGGAAGCAGGGCATGCAGAACGGCTACCAGGACGTGGGCTCATGGACGTTCTTCAAGAAGACCGATCCGAACCGCCTGGCGGGCGCGTGGCTGTACGCGCAGTTCGTCACGTCGAAGACCGTGTCGCTGAAGAAGTCGCTGACCGGGCTGACGTTCATTCGCGACAGCGACATCAACCACGAGTACCTGACCAAGAACGCGGCCAAGTACGGCGGGCTGATCGAGTTCTATCGCAGCCCGGCCCGCGTGGCATGGACGCCGACCGGCACCAACGTCCCCGACTATCCGAAGCTCGCGCAGCTGTGGTGGAAGAACGTCGCCACGGCCGTGACCGGCGAGAAATCCCCGCAGGCGGCGATGGACAGCCTGGCCGAGGAGATGGACCAGGTGATGGCGCGGCTGCAGCGCGCCGGCATGGCGACCTGCGCGCCGAAGCTGAACCCGAAGGGCGATGCGGCCAAGTGGCTGTCCGACGAGCACGCGCCGTGGAAGAAGCTGGCCAACGAGAAGCCGAAGGGCGAGACCATCGCCTATGAGAAGCTGCTGCAGGCGTGGAAGGAAGGCAAGGTGCGGTGATGGCCTGGTAGTCGACTGATTGGTCTGATCTGCTGAACGCCTTCGATTGGGCCACTGAAGTCCGCCCCTCTCCCGCTCGCGGGAGAGGGGCCAGGGGAGAGGGCAACCGCCGCCAACCCGCCCGCAAACTCCCCGTTACCTCCGGAAACGTCCAGCACGCATCCTCTGGTGCATACTACGGCCTTCGCAAAAACCCAGCCCCGCGGCAAAGGCCCGCTCCTGCACCCATGAAGCGCATCCTGGTTATCAAGATCACCTCCCTCGGCGATATGGCGCACACGCTGCCGCTGATCTGGGATCTGCGGCACGCCTATCCCGAGGCCAAGATCGACTGGGTCGCCGATGCCTCGTGCGCCGATATCCCGCGCTGGACGGTCGGCGTCGACCGCGTGATCGCGCCCCCGCTGCGCGGCTACAAGAAGTCGAAGCAATGGACGGACCTGCGCGCGATCCTGGCCGCGGTGCGCGAACTGCGCCGTGAGAAGTACGACGTGGTGCTGGACGTGCACGGCGTCTACAAGAGCGCCATCGTCGGCTGGCTGGCCCGCACCCGCCGCCGCTTCGGCTACGCCGCCAGGCATCTGGGCGAAGCGCGCGCCGAGATGTTCTACACCGACATCTTCGCGCCGCATGGCGACGCCACCGCCCGCCACAAGATGCGCCTGGTCGCCGCCAAGGCCCTCGGCTACGAACTCGACCCGAAAGAGCACTACGAGCTGCGCATCCCGGCCCCGGCCGCGCCGCTCAATACCGATGGCGTACCGCGCGCGATGCTGTTCCACGCGACCTCGCTCGAGATCAAGAAATGGCCGCCGGAGCGCTGGATCGCGGTCGGCCGCGAGCTGAACGCCCGCGGCTATCGCGTGCAGCTGCCCTGGGGCTCGCCCGCGGAAAAGGAGCAATCCGAAGTGCTGGCCCGCGGCATTCCCGACGCCGAGGTGCTGCCCAAGATGACGATCACCGAATGCGCCCAGCGGGTCGCCGCCGCGGACCTGGTGATCGGCACCGACACCGGCTTCGTCCACCTCGCCCATGCGCTGGGCAAGCCCTCGGTGATGCTGTTCACCGCGACCTCGCGCGAGCACTTCGGTATTTCGGAACCCGGCCGCGCGGTATCAATTGGCAATGAAGGCGTGGTGCCGGATGTGCCGGAGGTGATTGGGGCGATTGATCAGGTGACGGGGAAGGTCGGGTTGGGCGCGCCGGCCGCTGCGGGGGCGTAGTTCCAAACAAGTGTCCCGCAAGAGGACGGTGGCGTCGGTCCACGCGTCCTCACCTGCGCGTAGTCTCCGTGCTGATGGAGTCCTCGCGAGGAATCACAGCAAGGAAGCGCGTCCAAATCAATTGTCGTATCACCGATACGACAATCTGCTGTGGTGCGCCATGCCGCCAAGACGCTGGCGACGTGGCGCCGTTACACCTTAGCGCGTGCCCACAAACAACACGCCCGCCGACCGGTCCGCGGTCGTGCCGGCGGCGATCAGGCTGCGATCTTCCGCGCTGTAATACGCGACCCCGCTCATCTTCTGTCCCGCGCGCGCGCAGGGCGACGGGCCGAAGGTCACGGTGATGTCGTAGGCGTTGCCGCGCGCGCGGGGCTTCGCCGTGCCGTCGATTCGGCAGCCGGAAGCGCCTGCGCCGCTGATCGCGCCCGAAGTGGAGACGGTGATCGTCGCCGATTCGCCGCCCTCGGGAATGACCGAGGTGCCGCTGTAGGTGCCGGCCAGCGTGGTGAGCGACGGCGCCAGCTCGTAGTTCTTGTCGTAGGTGCTGGTGAAGGTTGCCGTCTGGCCCGTTGCCGGATAGCGCACCGTGCCGTTCAGATTGCCTTTGGTCGCGTAGGTCCCGTTGATGGCCACATCGAAGATGCCGCGCGACGTCACGCTGAAGTCCTTGCCGTCGTTCGACGAGAAGGTGCCATTGGTGGCATTGAGCTTGCCCTGGATCACGCCCAGCGAGATGGGGGCCAACGAGGTGTAGATCACGTAGTAGGTGCCGTCGTCGAGCACCAGGCCGGCGATGTCCTGATTTGCCGAGGTCTTGCCCGTGTACAGGCCTTCGGCAGCGGAGGTGGCCGGTTGCGGCGCGGGACCGTCGTCGTCGCCGCCGCCACCGCCGCAGGCGGCGAGCGCCAGTGCCATGGAAGCAATCAGCAGGGTTTTGTTCATGGATTTCTCGAAGGGTTGTCTTTGTTGTTCTATCGGGATGGCGCCCTGGCATAGCACCGGGGCGCGGCAATCCTAGAGGCTGGCCGCGGCGCCTGCTATTCCCGATTGGTGGGGTGTTGCACTTTCCCGCGAATCGTCAGACGGCCCGGGCGGGTTGTTGACGGCCGGCGTTCGACATAGCATCGGTCCGGTTCCGTGGCGGACCCTCGAGGTCCGCCCTCGACAGGCACAACTTGTGACGTTGGGGGTGAATACGATGGCAACAAACAACACGCCTGCGAAACCGGTGAAAGCCGCGGCGAAGCCGGCAAGAAAATTGGCGGCAAAACCGGCCGAAGAATCGGCCCGGAAATCGGCCCGGAAATCGGCCAATAAATCGGCCCATAAACCGCCCGCCGACGGCAAGCCGGTCCTGCTGTCGGGCGGCAATCCGCAGATCCCGAAGGGCGACGGCGATGCCCCGGTGCAGGCCTACATCGCCGCCATGCCGGACTGGAAGCGTGAGGTCGGCGAAAAGCTTGACGCGCTGATCGTGCGCACCGTGCCGGACGTGCGCAAGGCAGTGAAATGGAATTCGCCGTTCTATGGCGTGGAGGGGCAGGGCTGGTTTCTCAGCTTCCATTGCTTCACGCGATACGTGAAGGTGGCCTTTTTCAAGGGCTCGTCGCTGCGACCGCAGCCGCCCGGGGAATCGAAGGACCCGAATACGCGGTATCTCGACATTTACCAAACCGACGAGATCGACGAGAAGCGGGTGGGGGACTGGATACGGCAGGCGGCAGAATTGCCGGGATGGGTGCCTTGAGGCGGGTCAGGGCAAAATGAAGGTCAAATCAAGACGAAAAGAAAAAGGCCCTCGACGTTCGTCTGAGGGCCTTTTTCATGCGGTGTCCCGCGAATCTGGTGGGTGGTACAGGGATTGAACCTGTGACCCCTGCCGTGTGAAGGCAGTGCTCTACCGCTGAGCTAACCACCCCTGCTGCTGCGCTTGAAACTGCCGTGCAGCAGAGAAAGCGAGATTATGTCAGTGCCGTTGTATCTTGTAAAGCCCTTAGGCGAAATTTTTCACCCAGTGCTTGCCGCAGCGAGGCGGCCTGGCCTCAGGCGGCCTCTTCGAGCGGGGCTGCCTCCTGCCATACCGTCTTGCCGCCGCTGGCCTTGTCCAGCTCCTTCAGCACCGCGGCGTGCGCCGCCAGCTCGTCCTCGGTCGGCTCCAGCACCGGCAGGCGCAGCGCCGACAAGTCCGTCGCGGCCACGGCGGCCGGACCGGCGCCCGCGCTGGCGTCCATCATGTCGATCACCAGCGAGTTCTGGCCGCGCGTCATCGCCAGATAGACCTCGGCCAGCAGCTCCGCGTCCAGCAGTGCGCCGTGCAGCGTCCGGTGCGCGTTGCTGACGCCCAGCCGTTCGCACAGCGCATCGAGCGAGTTGCGCTTGCCGGGGAACATCTGGCGCGCTTCGAGCAGCGTATCGATCACGCTCGCGACATGCTTGCGGAAGGGCGGCAGGCCCAGCAACTGGAATTCCATGTCGAGGAAGCCCAGGTCGAATGCGGCGTTGTGGATGATCAGCTCGGCGTCCTGCACGAAATCGCGGATCTCGTGGACCACCTCGGCGAACTTGGGCTTGTCCGCCAGGAATTCGACCGTCAGCCCGTGCACCGCGATCGCGCCGGCGTCGATGTCGCGCTCCGGGTTGATATAGAAATGCAGGTTGCGTCCGGTCAGCCGCCGGTTGACCAGTTCGACGCAGCCGATTTCGATCAGCCGGTCGCCGGTGGCGGCGTTCAGGCCCGTGGTTTCGGTGTCCAGTACGATTTGTCGCATGGCGGGCATTCTACTCAACCTGGGCGCCGGTGAGCGAGGCGACACCGCGATTGGCCAGCGCATCGGCCCGTTCGTTGCCCGGGTGGCCGTTGTGGCCGCGCACCCAGTGCCACGAGATGTCGTGCTCGGCCGCGGCGGCGTCGAGCGCCTGCCACAGGTCGGCGTTCTTGACGGGCTTCTTCTCCGCGGTCTTCCAGCCGCGCGCCTTCCAGCCGCGGATCCACTCGGAGATGCCTTTCTGCACGTACTGGGAGTCGGTCCAGACCTGCACCTTGCACGGCCGCTTCAGCGCGCGCAGCGCCTCGATGACGGCGGTCAGCTCCATCCGGTTGTTGGTGGTATTGGCCTCGCCGCCGAACAGCTCCTTGACGTGGCCATTGGCGACCAGCACGGCACCCCAGCCGCCGGGGCCGGGATTGCCTTTGCAGGCGCCATCGGAATAGATCGTGACTTCTTGCATCGATGAACGGTGGGAACCGGTGCAGCGGGAGGCCGCCGGCGCCGGGTGTCCGCCGGGGCGAACGGGGTTGGAAATCGGTCCGAGCACGCAGCGCCCGGAAATGGGGTGATCCGGCAGGGCGGGGCGCGGGCCCCTCACTTCTCTTCGTCGGGGGACTTGCCGTGCGTGCCGTTCGGCGTGGCGACCGGCGCCGCCACCGGGGCCAGCGCGGCCTTGGGCGTCTTCCAGGCCGGCCCGACCAGGCGGATGTTGCGCACGCGCTTGACCGCCGACAGCATATAGACCGCGCCGAAGATTGGCCACCAGCGATCGCCGGCCTTCTCCATGAAGGCGGCCCGCTGCAGCCAGCGGTCGGTGCGGTAGGGCGGGCAATAACAGCCGAAGCGGCCGCGGATGATATCGAAGCCGAGCAGCTTGAGCCAGTCCTTGATGCGCACGAACCCGATCGACTGGGCGTCGGTCGGCAGGAAGGGATCGGCGCCGAGCCGGTTCAGGCCCTGGCGCGCGCCCCACAGGCTCATCGGATTGAAGCACGACACCACCACGCGCCCCTCGGGCATCAGCACGCGCGAGACCTCGCGCAGCACCTCGTGCGGATCCTCGGAGAATTCGAGCACATGGGGCAGCGTGACCAGGTCCAGGCTCTGCGTATCGAAGGGCAGTTCGTCGAAGCGGCACAGCAGCTGCGGGCCAGGGGCGATGCCGGTTTCCGCGGCGCGCGGACCGTGCGGGCCGCTGCGGGCGTCCAGCGCCAGCGCGCCGAACGGCATGCGGTTCTCGCGCAGCGTGTCCAGCACCGGCATGCCGAGCTGGACCGCGTGGTAGCCGAAGATGTCGGCCACGGTGCGGTCGTACTGGCCTTCCTCCCAGCGCAGCATGTACTGGCCGGGCGGGGAGGCCAGCCAGTTTTCCCAATCTATAATCGGACGCTTGGACATAGGAGCACGCATGTTGAGGGTGGAGCCGATCCCCGCTTTCCAGGATAACTATATCTGGGCGATCGACGACGGTCATGCCGCCGCCGTGGTCGATCCGGGCGACGCCGCGCCGGTGCTCGCCTATCTGGCGCGGACGGGGCTGGTCCTGGGCGCCATTGTAATCACCCACCACCATGGCGATCACCAGGGCGGCGTGGCCGATCTGCTGGCCGCCTATCCGGCGGGACCCGACGGCGAGCCGATGCCCGTGATCGGGCCGGCCGCCGAGCGCATCGGCCATCGTACCCGCGCGGTGCGCGAGGGCGACGAGGTCGAACTGAAGGCGCCGGCGCTGCGGCTGCGGGTGCTCGATGTGCCCGGCCACACCGCCGGACACATCGCCTACACCGGCGAGCTGCCCGGCATCGGCCCCGTGGTGTTCTGCGGCGACACGATGTTCGCCAGCGGCTGCGGGCGGCTGTTCGAGGGCACGCCGGCGCAGATGCTGGCTTCGCTCGACAAGCTGGCCGCACTGCCCGACGCGACCCGCGTCTATTGTGCCCACGAGTATACGCGCAGCAATGTGCGCTTCGCCCGCGCGGTCGAGCCGGACAACGCCGCGCTGGCCGCTTGGGACGAGCGTGTCGAGGCGCTGCGTGCCGCCGGCGAGCCCACCGTGCCGACCACCGTCGGCCATGAGCGGGCGGTCAACCCCTTCCTGCGCTCGCGCGAGCCGTCCGTGCGCCGGGCGCTCGCCGCGCAGGGGGTGCAGGGCGCGCAGGCGGGCGACGATGCCGCGGCGTTCGGCGCGCTGCGCGCCTGGAAGGACGGCTTTCGCTGACGCACCCTCGCCTTGACTCTCCGCCAGATCTTCCTCGCGGCCGTCCACGGCCGCGGAATGCGGAAAATCCGATTGACGCACGAGCCGCTTTGTCTTTAGCATCAGCCAATTTTTAGCGTCACGATCCGAGAACTTGATGAGAATTGGTCGATACCTGGCGGCCGTAGCCTGTGCGGCGCTGCTGGCGGCTTGTGCCAGCACGCCCGTCCCGCCTGACGAAGCCGGCACGGCCGGCTCGCCGACCGCCCTGGCCTCCGCCACCAAGCCCAAATCCGGCCTTCCCCCCACCGATCCGCTCAACTCGATCCACCTGCCGCCGACCATCGCGCGCGAGACCGCGCCGATCAATGTCGACGAAGACAGGATCGACTGGACGCTGGGACAGTCGCAGGACATCTGGGTGCGCATCCGTCGTGGCTTTTCGATGCCGGACCTGGAAGGCACGCTGGTCGAGGACCGCACGCAGTGGTATGCGGCGCGGCCCGACTATATGGAGCGGATGATCGCGCGGTCCAGCAAGTACCTGTACCACATCGTCGCCGAGCTGGAACGGCGCAACATGCCGACCGAGCTCGCGCTGCTGCCCTTCGTCGAGAGCGCGTTCAATCCGGAGGCGGTGTCGAGCGCCAAGGCCGCCGGCATGTGGCAGTTCATTCCGAGCACCGGCAAGCACTACAACCTGAAGCAGAACATGTTCCGCGACGAGCGCCGCGATGTGCTGGCCTCGACCGAAGCGGCGCTGGATTACCTGAGCCGGCTGCATGACATGTTCGGCGACTGGCATCTGGCGCTGGCGGCGTACAACTGGGGCGAGGGCGCGGTGTCGCGTGCGATCGCGCGCAACGAGGCGCGCGGGCTGCCGACCGACTACGCCAGCCTGACGATGCCCAACGAGACGCGCTACTACGTGCCGAAGCTGCAGGCGGTCAAGAACATCGTCAGCAATCCGGCCTCCTATGGCGTCACGCTGCCGCCAATCCCGGATCATCCGTATTTCGTCACGGTGACGACCTCGCGCGACATCGACGTGACGCTGGCGGCCAAGCTGGCCAACATGCCGCTGGAGGAATTCCGCGCGCTCAATCCGTCGTTCAACAAGCCGGTGATCCTCGGTGCGTCGAACCCGCAGATCCTGCTGCCGTTCGAGAATGCCGAGCGCTTCCAGTACAACCTGAACACCTATCGCGGCGGCCTGTCGAGCTGGACCGCGGTGACGGTGGACGGGCGCGAGCGCGTCGAATCGCTGGCGGCGCGGCTGAACGTCGATCCGGACACGCTGCGCGAGATCAATCGAATTCCGAAGGGCATGCGGCTCAAGCCGGGCTCGACCGTGATGATCCCGCGTTCGGGCCGCCACACCGAGGACATCAGCGCCAAGCTGGCGGAAAACGCGATTCTGGCGATGGAGCCGGACCTGCCCGAAGCGCGCCGGCTGGTGGTGCGCGCGGGCAAGCGCGACACGGTGACCTCGGTGGCGCGCCGCTATGGCGTGTCGGTCAGCCAGGTCCGGGCGTGGAACAAGCTGTCGGGCTCCAAGCTGGTGGCCGGCCAGAGCCTGGTGCTGAACGTGCCGGTCAAGCGCGCACGGGCGATCGTCGAGCGCGACGACGAGGTGCGGGTGATCCGCGTATCGGGCAAGGGCGGCCGTGCCGTCAGCGCGCGCCAGCGCGTGGTGGTCGAACCGCACGGCAAGGCCGTGCGGGCCTCGGCGAGAAGCACGGTCAAGGCCACGGCCAAAACCGGCGCCAAGGCGTCCTCCGGCCGGGCGAGCGCCAAGGCGAGTGCGGCGCCGAAGGCGAAGGCCAAGGGCAAGGCGCGCTAAGGGCCAACACCGCAGCGGATACCCGCAGCAGACACGTGAAAGGGCATGCCGAGGGGCGTGCCCTTTCTGATTGGCGCGACCGGTCCGGCCAGCCGGGCCGGGTGACCTTGTGGACATTGCGGATGGCGAAGCCGGTGCCGGTGGTGGCAAACTGATGGTCCAACGATAACCGCCGCCCCAGCGGAGGAGACAGCAATGGCCACCACCCGCGCCCTGCACGCGCGTTCCCTCGTCGATCCCGACGCCTTCTGGGCCGAGCAGGCCCGCCGCATCGACTGGCAGACCCCCTGCGAACAGGTCCTCGACTACAGCCGGCCGCCGTTCGCGCGCTGGTTCGTCGGCGGCCGCACCAATCTCTGCCATAACGCGGTCGACCGGCACCTGGCCAAGCGGGCCGAGCAGCCGGCCCTGGTCCATGTCTCCACCGAAACCGACCAGCGCCGCAGCTACAGCTATCGCGAGCTGCATGCCGAGGTCAACCGGATGGCCGCCGTGCTGCTGGCGCTGGGCGTGCGCCAGGGCGACCGCGTGCTGATCTACATGCCGATGATCCCCGAGGCGGTGTTCGCGATGCTGGCCTGCACGCGCATCGGCGCGGTGCATTCGGTGGTGTTCGGCGGCTTTGCCTCGGTCAGCCTGGCCGCCCGCATCGACGATGCGCGGCCGCGCGTGGTCGTCAGCGCCGATGCCGGCTCGCGCGGGGGCAAGGTCGTGCCCTACAAGCCCTTGCTCGACGAGGCGCTGCGGCTGGCGCAGAACCCGCCCGACAAGGTGCTGCTGGTCGACCGCGGTCTTGCACCGATGGAACGGACGCCGGGCCGCGACGAGGACTACCTGGCCTGGCGCGAGCGTGTCGGCGCGACGCAGGTGCCATGCGAATGGCTCGAATCAAGCGCGCCGTCCTACATCCTCTACACGTCGGGCACCACCGGCAAGCCCAAGGGCGTGCAGCGCGACACCGGCGGCTACGCGGTCGCGCTGGCCACGTCGATGGAGACCATCTTCTGCGGCAAGCCCGGCGACACGATGTTCTGCACCTCGGACATCGGCTGGGTGGTCGGCCACAGCTATATCGTCTACGGGCCGCTGCTGGCCGGCATGACGACGCTGCTGTACGAGGGCACGCCGGTGCGGCCCGATGCCGGCATCCTGTGGCAGCTGGTCGAGCAGTACCGCGTCAACGTGATGTTCAGCGCGCCGACCGCGATCCGCGTGCTGAAGAAGCAGGACCCGTCCTGGCTGACCCGCTACGACCTGTCGAGCCTGCGCATGCTGTTCCTGGCCGGCGAGCCGCTGGACGAGCCGACCGCCAGCTGGATCCAGTCGGCGATCAACAAGCCGGTGGTCGACAACTACTGGCAGACCGAGACCGGCTGGCCGATCATCGCGCTGCAGCACGGCATCGAGGCGTTGCCCTCGAAGCTGGGCTCGCCGGGGCTGCCGGTGTACGGCTATGACGTGCGAATCGTCGACGAGCAGACCGGCGCCGAATGCGCGCCGGGGCAGAAGGGCGTGGTGGCGATCGAGGGGCCGCTGCCGCCGGGCTGCATGAGCACCGTCTGGGGCGACGACGAGCGCTTCGTCAAGACCTACTGGTCGGGCTTTCCGGACAAGCAGCGCTATTCGACCTTCGACTGGGGCGTGCGCGACGAGGACGGCTATCTGTTCATCCTGGGGCGCACCGACGACGTGCTGAACGTGGCCGGCCACCGTCTGGGCACGCGCGAGATCGAGGAAAGCATCGCCTCGCATCCGGCGGTGGCCGAGGTCGCGGTGGTCGGCGTTGCCGACTCGCTGAAAGGGCAGGTCGCGCTGGCGGTCTGCATCCTGCGCGACCCGGGCCGAGCCGCCACGCCGCAGGACCGCATGGCGCTCGAAGGCGAGATCATGCAGACGGTGGACCGCCAGCTCGGCGCGGTGGCGCGGCCCGCCCGCGTGGTGTTCGTCGGCGCGCTGCCGAAGACGCGCTCGGGCAAGCTGCTGCGCCGCGCGATCCAGGCGGTGGCCGAAGGGCGCGATCCTGGCGACCTGACGACCATCGAGGATCCGTCGGCGCTGGCGCAGTTCCGGGAGGCGCTGCAGGGCTGATCGCCCGCCGGCGAGCGGCACGCCGTGGCCACGCCGCGGGGCCGCTTGCCAAGCGGCCAGCCTCGCCCTATTATTTTAGGTATAAAATATTTAGGGCTGTATTGATTACGGCACAGCGCCGGAGCATTCGCGGCGGCGGCAGCGGCCACCACGCCGCGAGGAGACGACAGATGCGAATACTGTGTATTGGCGGCGGACCGGCCGGCCTGTATTTCGGCCTGCTGATGAAGCGGCAGGACCCCCGCCACGAGGTGGTCGTGGTCGAGCGCAACCGGCCGTACGACACCTTCGGCTGGGGCGTGGTGTTCTCGGATGCCACCATGGACAACCTGCGCGAGGCCGACCCCGAGAGCGCGCGCGAAATCGACGCGGCGTTCAATCACTGGGACGACATCGACATTCACTTCCGCGGCCGCACGATGCGTTCGAGCGGGCATGGCTTCATCGGCATCGGCCGCAAGCGCCTGCTGAACATCCTGCAGGCCCGCTGCGAGGCGCTCGGCGTGGAGCTGGTGTTCGAGACCGACGTGCAGGACGACCAGGCGCTGGCGGAGAAGTACGGCGCCGACGTGGTGATCGCCTCGGACGGCGTCAACAGCCGCGTGCGCACCCGATACGCCCAGACCTTCGCGCCGGACATCGATACGCGCCAGTGCCGTTTCGTCTGGCTTGGCACGAAAAAGCGCTTCGACGCCTTCACCTTCGCCTTCGAGCAGACCGAGCACGGCTGGTTTCAGGCGCATGCCTACCGCTTCGACGACGACACCTCGACCTTCATCGTCGAGACCCCGGAATCGGTCTGGCGTGCCGCCGGCATCGAGCAGATGGACCAGCAGCAGGGCATCGCCTACTGCGAGCGGCTGTTCGCCAAATACCTCGATGGCCACCCGCTGATCAGCAACGCCACCCACCTGCGCGGCTCGGCCAACTGGATCCGCTTCAACCGCGTGATCTGCAACACCTGGGTCCACTGGAACACGCTGGCCGGCGGCCGCCGCGTGCCGGTGGTGCTGATGGGCGATGCCGCGCACACCGCGCACTTTTCGATCGGTTCGGGCACCAAGCTGGCGCTCGAGGATGCGATCGATCTGGCCACCAATCTGCGCGGCCTGGCGCAGCCCGGTGCGGACGCGCTCGACGAGGCGCTGCGCCGCTACGAGGCCACCCGCAGCGTCGAGGTGCTGAAGATCCAGAACGCCGCACGCAATTCGACCGAATGGTTCGAGAACGTCGAGCGCTACGCGCGGCTGGCGCCCGAGCAGTTCGCCTATTCGCTGCTGACGCGCTCGCAGCGGATCTCGCACGAGAACCTGCGGCTGCGCGATCGTACCTATGTCGAGGATTACGAGCGCTGGCTGGCGCGCCAGGCCGGCGTGCCCGAGGAAAGCCTGCGCGCGCACGACGGCGCCTTGCCGCCGATGTTCACGCCTTACCGCGTGCGCGGCCTGACGCTGAAGAACCGCGTGGTGGTGTCGCCGATGGCGATGTACTGCTGCGTCGACGGCGTGCCCGGCGACTTCCATCTGGTCCATCTGGGCGCGCGTGCCCAGGGCGGCGCGGGCCTGGTGATGGCCGAGATGACCTGCGTGTCGCCGGACGCGCGCATCACGCCGGGATGCCCGGGTTTGTGGAACGACGTGCAACGCGACGCCTGGCGCCGCATCGTCGATTTCGTCCATGCGGGCACGGGGCTGTCCAGCGGCGCGCGCATCGGCATGCAGCTCGGCCATGCCGGCCGCAAGGGCTCGACGCAGCTGGGCTGGCAGGCGATGGACCATCCGCTGCCCGAAGGTAACTGGCCGCTGATCTCGGCCTCGCCGCTGCCGTATCTGCCCGGCATCTCGCAGGTGCCGCGCGCGATGACGCGCGAGGACATGGATCGCGTGCGCGACGATTTCGCCGCCGCGGCGCGGCGCGCTGCCGAGGCCGGCTTCGATTGGCTGGAGCTGCATTGCGCGCACGGCTACCTGTTGTCGTCGTTCATTTCGCCGCTGACCAACCGCCGTGATGACGAGTACGGCGGCTCGCTGGCCAACCGGCTGCGCTATCCCCTCGAGGTGTTCGCCGCGGTGCGCGAGGTATGGCCGTCGCAGCGGCCGATGTCGGTCCGCATTTCGGCGCACGACTGGGTCGAGGGCGGCATCACGCCCGACGACGCGGTCGAGATCGCACGCGCCTTCAAGGCGGCCGGCGCGGACCTGATCGACTGCTCGTCGGGGCAGGTCAGCCCCGAACAAACGCCGGTCTATGGCCGCATGTACCAGACGCCGTTCGCCGACCGCATCCGCAACGAGGCGGGCATTCCGACGATCGCCGTCGGGGCGATTTCCGAAGCCGATCACGTCGACAGCATCATCGCCGCGGGCCGCGCCGACCTGTGCGCGATCGCGCGGCCGCATCTGGCCGATCCGGCCTGGACGCTGCATCAGGCCGCGCAGCTGGGCTATCGGCCGGTCGACTGGCCGGTGCAATACCAGGCCGGCAAGCGGCAGCTGGAGACCAACCTCGAGCGCGCCGCGGCGCTGGCGGGGGCACGATGAGCGCCGATCGTTCGTCGTTGCCGCTGCAGGGTCGCCACGCGCTGGTCACGGGCGGGGCGCGCGGCATTGGGGCCGCCATCGCCGGCCGCCTGCTGGCCGAGGGCGCCGGCGTGACGCTGCTGGGCCGCGACGGCGACGCACTGGCGCGCGCCGTGGAGCGGCTCGGGCAGGACCATCCCGGTGCGCGGCTGCATCGAGTGCAGGCGGATGTCGGCGACGCCGACAGCGTGGCGCGCGCGTTCGACGCCGCGGCGCAGGCGCTGGGACCGATCGCCGTGCTGGTCAACAACGCCGGCCAGGCGCACAGCGCGCCGTTCGCGAAGACCGACCTGGCGCTGTGGCGCCGCATGCTGGACGTGAATCTGACCGGCACCTTCCTGTGCACGCAGGCCGCGCTGCCGGCGATGCGCGAAGCGGGCTGGGGCCGCGTGGTCAATGTCGCGAGCACCGCCGCGCTGACCGGCTATGCCTATGTGACGGCCTACTGCGCGGCCAAGCATGGCGTGCTCGGCCTGACGCGCGCGCTGGCGCTGGAGCTGGCGCGCAGCGGCATCACCGTCAATGCGGTGTGCCCGGGCTATACCGATACCGACATCGTGCGCGAGGCGGTCGCCAATATCGTCGGCAAGACGGGCCGCACCGAAGCGCAGGCGCGGGCGGAACTGGCCGGCCGCAACCCGCAGCGCCGGCTGGTGGATCCGGACGAAGTGGCCGACGCGGTCGCCTGGCTGTGCCGGCCGTCGGCCAGCGCGATCACCGGCCAGGCGATCGCGGTGGCGGGCGGCGAGGTGATGGCGGGCTGAGCAGACCTGCGCGGGCACGGACAACGAACGCTACATCGACACATCGACGAGAGAACGCAGATGAACGAGATCGCACTGGACATGCGCCACCACAAGGGCGGCTTCGCGGACTTCGCGCCGCGCCACTTCCTGTGGTCGGTATCCGCGGACGGCAAGGTCGGCACCGTGACGCTGAATCGCCCCGAGCGCAAGAATCCGCTGACCTTCGACGCCTACGCCGAACTGCGCGATCTGTTCCGTGCGCTGGTCTACGCCAGCGACATCAAGGCGGTGGTGGTGCAGGGCGCCGGCGGCAACTTCTGCTCGGGCGGCGACGTGCACGAGATCATCGGCCCGCTGACGAAGATGGCGATGCCGGAGCTGCTCGACTTCACGCGGATGACCGGCGACCTGGTCAAGGCGATGCGCGCGTGTCCGCAGCCGATCATCGCGGCGGTCGATGGCGTCTGCGCCGGCGCGGGCGCGATGATCGCGCTGGCCTCCGACATGCGGCTCGCGACGGAGTCGGCGCGCACCGCGTTCCTGTTCGTGCGCGTGGGGCTGGCCGGCGCCGACATGGGCGCCTGCACGCTGCTGCCCCGGATGATCGGCCAGGGCCGCGCGAGTGAGCTGCTCTATACCGGCCGCGCGATGAGCGCGCAGGAGGGGCTGCAATGGGGCTTCTTCAACGCGCTGCATGCGCCCGAGCGGCTGGGCGACGAGGCCGCCGCGCTGGCCGCGCAACTGGCCGCGGGCCCGACCTTCGCGCATGGCGTCACCAAGAAGCTGCTGCACCAGGAATGGAACATGGGGCTGGACGAGGCCATCGAGGCCGAGGCGCAGGCCCAGGCGATCTGCATGCAGACCGGCGACTTCCGCCGCGCCTACGAAGCCTTCGTCGCCAAGGCAAAGCCGGTGTTCGAAGGAAACTGAGCGAGGAGAACCGAAATGCCCGCCTGGGACGATGATCTGACGCTGCCGTTCTTTGACGATGCGCATCGCACGCTGGCGCGTGAGCTCGACGCCTGGTGCGCGCGCTCGCTGTCGGCGCAGCCGCACGCCCCTGGCGCCGATGTCGACGCGGACTGCCGTGCGCTGGTGCGCCAGCTCGGCGAGGCCGGCTGGCTGCGCTACTGCGTGCCGCGCGCCTACGGCGGCGCGCTCGACCAGCTCGATTCACGCGCGCTGTGCCTGCTGCGCGAGACGCTGGCGCGCCACGATGGATTGGCCGACTTCGCCTTCGCGATGCAGGGACTGGGCTCGGGCGCGATCACGCTGGCGGGCGACGAGACGCTGCGCCAGCGCTATCTGCCGCGCGTGGCGCGCGGCGAGGCGATCGCGGCCTTCGCGCTGTCGGAGCCGGAGGCCGGTTCCGATGTCGCGGCGATGCAGTGCAGCGCGACGCTGGACGGCGATCACTACGTGCTCGACGGCGCCAAGACCTGGATCTCGAACGGCGGCATTGCCGACTTCTATTGCGTGTTCGCGCGCACCGGCGAAGCGCCTGGCGCGCGCGGCATCACGGCCTTCGTCGTCGATGCCGATACGCCGGGGCTGCAGATCGCCGAGCGCATCGACGTGATGGCGCCGCACCCGCTGGCGACGTTGCGCTTCGACGGCTGCCGCGTGCCCGTCGCGCAGCGGCTGGGCGAGCCGGGGCAGGGATTCAAGCTGGCGATGATGACGCTGGACATCTTCCGCGCCTCGGTCGCGGCGGCCGCGCTGGGCTTCGGCCGCGCGGCGCTCGATGAAGCGATCGGGCGGGCCACCGCGCGCCCGATGTTCGGCGGCAAGCTGGCCGACCTGCAACTGACGCAGGCCGCGCTCGGCGAGATGGCGACCGCGCTCGACGCGGCCGCGCTGCTGACCTGGCGTGCGGCGTGGCTCCGCGATACCGGCGCGGGCCGCAGTCAGGGCGGCACCCAAGGCGGCGCTCCGGTCCGCACGACCCGCGAGGCCGCGATGGCCAAGATGACCGCCACCGAGAACGCCCAGATGGTGATCGATCGCGCGGTGCAGCTGTTCGGCGGACTTGGCGTGCGTATCGGCAGCCGGGTCGAGAGCCTGTACCGTGAGATCCGCTCGCTGCGCATCTACGAGGGCGCCACCGAAGTGCAGAAGCTGATCGTCGCGCGCGAAACGCTGGCCGCGCGGCAACCGCGGTCCTGACCGCGCGCTCCACAGAACGAGCGCCGCCCATCAAGGAGACAGCCATGGCGAGCACAGCCCATCTCGATACCTTTGCCCAGGACCGCCTGCCGCCGCGCGAGGCCTGGCCGCAGTTCCTGTTCAACGACGACACCCGCTATCCCGAGCGGCTCAACGCCGCGGTGGAACTGGTCGATCGCCATGTGCGCGAGGGCCGCGGCGAACGCATCGCGATCCGCTATCCCGATGCCGGCGGCGCCGGTGGCTTTCGCACCGTCAGCTATGCCGAGCTGGCCGCGCTGACCAACCGCATCGCGCGCGTGCTGACCGAGGACATGGGACTGGTGCCCGGCAACCGCATCCTGCTGCGCGGGCCCAACAACCTGATGATGGCCGCGAGCCTGCTGGCGACGCTGAAGGCCGGCCTGATTGCGGTGCCGACGATGCCGCTGCTGCGCGCGCGCGAACTGAAGCAGGTGATCGATCGCGCCGAGGTGGGCGCCGCGCTGTGCGATGCGCGGCTGCGCGAGGAGCTGGACGCGAACATGCGCGAGGGCGGCGAGTTCCACTGTCCGACGATGCGGCAGGTGCTGTGCTTCAACGGCAGCGGGCCGGGCTCGCTGGAGGCGGCGCTGCAGGGCAAGCCCGACGATTTCGCCGCCTGCGATACCGCGAGCGACGACATCTGCCTGATCGCCTTTACCAGCGGCACCACCGGCCAGCCCAAGGGCACCGTGCATTTCCATCGCGACGTGCTGGCGATGTGCGATCTGTTCCCGCGGCACGTGCTGCGGCCCACGGCCGACGACGTGTTCTGCGGCACGCCGCCGCTGGCCTTCACCTTCGGCCTCGGCGGGCTGCTGTGCTTTCCGCTGCGAATCGGCGCGTCGACCGTGCTCGCCGAGAAGCTGACGCCGGACACGCTGCTGGCGCTGATCCAGGACGCGCGCGCGACCATCGTCTTCACCGCGCCGACCTTCTATCGCCAGATGGCCGCGGCGGCCGAGCGCTACGACCTGTCGAGCCTGAAGAAGAGCGTGTCGGCCGGGGAGGCGTTGCCCGACGCCACGCGCCAGAGCTGGAAGGCCGCGACCGGCATCGAGATGATCGACGGCATCGGCGGCACCGAGATGATGCATATCTTCATCTCGAGCGCCGGCGACGAGGTGCGGCCCGGCGCGATCGGCAAGGTGGTGCCCGGCTATGTCGCGCGCATCGTCGACGAGAACATGCAGACGCTGCCGCCCGGCGTGCCCGGCAAGCTGGCGGTGCAGGGCCCGACCGGCTGCCGTTATCTGGACGATCCGCGCCAGGCCAACTATGTGCGCGACGGCTGGAACCTGCCCGGCGACACCTTCGTGATGGACGCCGACGGCTACTACTTCTATCAGGCCCGCTCGGACGACATGATCGTCTCGGCCGGCTACAACATCGCCGGCCCCGAAGTCGAGGCCGCGCTGATGCAGCACGAAGCGGTGGCCGAGTGCGGCGTGGTCGGCGCGCCCGACGATGGGCGCGGGCAGGTGGTGGCGGCCTATGTGGTGCTGCGTCCGGGCTTTCACGGCGACGATGCGATGCGCGTGACGCTGCAGGAGTACGTCAAGCGGCAGATCGCCCCGTACAAGTATCCCCGCCGCATCCACTTCGTCGACGCGCTGCCGCGCACCGAAACCGGCAAGCTGCAGCGCTTCCGGCTGCGGCAGATGGCCGAGCAGAACGGGACACCGGCGTCATGACGGCACCGAGCTTCCGCAACACCGTGCGGGTGCGCTTCAAGGACTGCGATGCCGCCGGCATCGTGTTCTTTCCCCGCTATTTCGAGATGCTGAACGATCTGGTCGAGGACTGGTTTCGCGAGGCGCTCGACTGGCCGTTCGAGCGCATGCACGGCGCCGACCGGGCCGGCGTGCCGACCGCGGACCTGCAATGCCGCTTTGTCGCGCCGAGCCGGATGGGCGAGGTGCTGACGCGCGAGCTGGCAGTGACGCGGCTGGGCAGCTCCAGCTGCACGTTGCGGGTGCGCTTTCTCGGCGCGCAGCACGACGGACGGGCGGACCTGCGTGTCGAGTTCAGCCAGCGCCTGGTCTGCGTCGATACCGCACGCATGGCGCCGCGACCGTTTCCTGCGCCGGTGCGCGAGGCGATGGCCCGCTTTGTCGACGAGATCGGCAACGAAGCGCCTGCTGCCCCATCGGCCGCCTCGGCCGCCTCGCCCTCTCCTTCATCGAATTCCTGACGAGTCCAAGCTATGAACGATATCGTGGCGCCCACCGCCGAATCCTCGACCACCGCGAACACTGCCGCCGCTGCGCAGCGGGGCCAGCCGATGGCCGTGCTGCAGCCCCCGGGCTGGGCCGCGCCGCGCGGCTATGCCAACGGCATCCTGACCGAATTCCAGGCCGGCAGCCGGCTGATCTTCGTCGGCGGCCAGATCGGCTGGAACGGCCAGTGCGAGTTCGAAAGCGACGACTTCGCGGAGCAGACCGCCCAGGCGCTGCGCAATGTGATCGCGGTGCTGGAGCAGGGCGGGGCCCGCGCCGAGCATATCGCGCGGATGACCTGGTATGTGAAGGACAAGGCGGAATACGTCGCTGCCTATCCCGCGATCGGCAAGCACTACCGCGAGATCATCGGCCGCCATTTCCCGGCGATGACCGCGGTCGAGGTCGCGGATCTGATCGAACCGCGCGCGCGGGTCGAGATCGAAGTGACGGCGGTGGTGCCGCCGGCGGCATAAGGACAAGCTCGCGGGTGTTCTCCCTGCCGCTTGCGGGAGGGGGACGAGCATAGGGACGGGCAGAGGGAACTGGGCGGTCGCGGCGACCGCAAAGTCTCGCAGAGCCAACGCTGCGCCCTCTGCCCCGACCTCTTCCCGACCGCTTCCCCGACCTCTCTCCCGCATGCGAGAGAGGGTGGTAGTCCGAGGGCAAATGGCAAGGACCTGGCATACGCAAGTCCTTGAAAACTTGAGAAATTGGCCGGCGTGAGATAGAATCCGAAAGTTTCGCTTTCAGAACCCTTCACCCTAGCGCCAACCGCATTCCACCTTCCGCCGCCCTGACCGCTGCCCTGCGGATTCGCCCCGGAGCGCCGTGCCGATCGCCGTCGACACCCTCTGCGCACCGATGCCGAATCCCGCGCAGCCCGGCCCGACCGCCCCGGCTCGCTGCCGGCGCGCTCGCCGTCAGATTCGGGGCACGAGGCGTCGAGAGAGGTCGGTCACGGGGTGAATCCAGCAGGAGCCTACCCGTGTTACCGTCTTTTCCGCCCGCCATCCTTGCGCTAGCAGACGGCACGGTCTTTCGTGGCTATTCCATCGGCGCCTCCGGCCATACCATCGGCGAAGTGGTGTTCAACACCGCGCTGACCGGTTACCAGGAAATCCTCACCGACCCGAGCTATTCGCGGCAGATCGTCACGCTGACGTACCCGCATATCGGCAATGTCGGCGTCAATTCCGAGGATGTCGAAGCCACCAAAGTCCATGCCGCCGGCCTGATCATCAAGGATCTGCCGCTGCTCGCCTCGAACTTCCGCAAGCAGCACACGCTGCCGCACTACCTGAAGCAGGAGAAGGTGCCCGCGATCGCCGGCATCGACACCCGCAAGCTGACCCGCATCCTGCGCGAGAAGGGCGCGCAGAACGGCTGCATCCTGGCCGGCGAGGACAACGCGCAGAAGGCCATCGACCTGGCGCGCTCGTTCCCGGGCCTGGCCGGCATGGACCTGGCCAAGGTCGTGTCGGTCAAGGAACCGTACGAGTGGAACCAGACCGAGTGGGCGCTCGAGCGCGGCTACGGCAAGCTGGAGAACCCGCGCTTCCACGTGGTCGCGTTCGACTACGGCGTCAAGTTCAACATCCTGCGCATGCTGGCCCAGCGCGGCTGCCGCATCACGGTGCTGCCGGCCCAGTCGAGCGCCGCCGACGCGCTGGCCTACAAGCCGGACGGCATCTTCCTGGCCAACGGCCCGGGCGACCCCGAGCCGTGCGACTACGCGATCCGTGCCACGCAGGAATTCCTGCAGCGCGGCATCCCGACCTTCGGCATCTGCCTGGGCCACCAGATCATGGGCCTGGCCGTCGGTGCGAAGACGGTCAAGATGCCGACCGGCCACCACGGCGCCAACCATCCGGTCAAGGACCTGGATGACGGCCGCGTGGTGATCACCTCGCAGAACCACGGCTTTGCGGTCGACGCCGCAACGCTGCCGGCCAACGCGCGCGTGACCCACGTCTCGCTGTTCGACGGCACGTTGCAGGGCTTCGCGCTGAACGACAAGCCGGCCTTCTGCTTCCAGGGACACCCGGAAGCGTCGCCCGGCCCGCACGACGTGGCCTATCTGTTCGACCGCTTCACCAGGCTGATGGAGGAGGCCCGCCAGTAGGGCGGACCTCGACATCGAGAGCGGAACGAGACGACACAGGATCGCGACCATGAACGCCCTGATGCACGCTACCTTCGGCATTACCGACTTCTGGACCTATCTGCTGGGCACGATCTTCATCGTGCTGCTGCCGGGGCCGAATTCGATGTACGTGCTGTCGGTCGCCGCGCAGCGCGGCGTGCGTGCCGGCTATCGCGGCGCCTGCGGCGTGTTCCTCGGCGACGCGATCCTGATGGTGCTGTCGGCCGCCGGCGTGGCCTCGCTGCTCAAGGCCAGCCCCGGGCTGTTCTACGTGATCAAGTACATCGGTGCCGCCTATCTGGCGTGGATCGGCTTGCAGATGCTGCGCGGCGCGCTGCGCAACTGGAGCGGCCACGGCAAGGGCGGGAAAGGCGCCGAGGCCGCGGGGCAGGGCGAGGGCGCGGGACAGGCGCAGGTCGCCGACCCCGCCAACCCGTTCCGCAAGGCGCTGCTGATCAGCCTGCTGAACCCCAAGGCCATCCTGTTCTTCGTCTCGTTCTTCATCCAGTTCGTCGATCCGCAGTTCGCCTATCCGGTGCTGTCGTTCGGCGTGCTGGGGCTGATCTGCCAGGCCTGCAGCTTCGCCTACCTGACCGCCATCATCTTCGTCGGCGCGAAGCTGGCCGATGCCTTCCGCCGCCGGCGCAGGCTGTCGGCCGGCATGGCGAGCGGCGTGGGCGCGATGTTTATCGGCTTCGGCGCCAAGCTGGCGACGGCCACCCTGAACTGAATATTGATATCCGGCGCGGTGCGCCTGCTCGCGAGCGAGCGCGGACCGGCCGACAAAGTGAGCGTGCAATGCCAAAACGCACAGACATCCAGAGCATCCTGATCATCGGCGCGGGCCCCATCATCATCGGCCAGGCCTGCGAGTTCGACTATTCCGGCGCGCAGGCGTGCAAGGCGCTGCGCGAGGAAGGGTTCAAGGTCATCCTGGTCAATTCGAATCCGGCGACCATCATGACCGACCCGAACACCGCCGATGTGACCTACATCGAGCCCATCACCTGGGAAGTGGTCGAGCGCATCATCGCCAAGGAGCGCCCCGATGCGATCCTGCCGACCATGGGCGGCCAGACCGCGCTGAACTGCGCGCTGGACCTGCACCGCCACGGCGTGCTCGACAAGTACAAGGTCGAGCTGATCGGCGCCTCGCCCGAGGCGATCGACAAGGCCGAGGACCGCCAGAAGTTCAAGGACGCGATGACCAGGATCGGTCTCGGTTCGGCCAAGTCCGGCATCGCCCATTCGATGGAAGAGGCGCTCGCCGTGCAGTCGCAGATCGCACGCGAGACCGACACGAGCGGCTATCCGATCGTGATCCGCCCCTCGTTCACGCTGGGCGGGACCGGCGGCGGCATCGCCTACAACCGCGAGGAATTCGAAGAGATCTGCAAGCGCGGCCTGGACCTGTCGCCGACGCGCGAGCTGCTGATCGAGGAATCGCTGCTGGGCTGGAAAGAGTATGAGATGGAAGTGGTCCGCGACAAGAAGGACAACTGCATCATCGTCTGCTCGATCGAGAACCTGGACCCGATGGGCATCCACACCGGCGACTCGATCACCGTCGCGCCGGCCCAGACCCTGACCGACAAGGAATACCAGCTGCTGCGCAACGCCTCGCTGGCGGTGCTGCGCGAGATCGGCGTCGATACCGGCGGCTCCAACGTGCAGTTCTCGATCAATCCGAAGGACGGCCGGATGATCGTGATCGAGATGAACCCGCGCGTGTCGCGCTCGTCGGCGCTGGCGTCGAAGGCCACCGGCTTCCCGATCGCCAAGGTCGCCGCCAAGCTGGCGGTCGGCTACACGCTGGACGAACTGAAGAACGAGATCACCGGCGGCCAGACCCCGGCGTCGTTCGAACCGTCGATCGACTACGTGGTCACCAAGGTGCCGCGCTTCGCCTTCGAGAAATTCCCGCAGGCCGACAGCCACCTGACCACGCAGATGAAGTCGGTCGGCGAGGTGATGGCGATGGGCCGCACCTTCCAGGAGTCGTTCCAGAAGGCGCTGCGCGGCCTCGAGGTCGGCGTCGACGGGCTGGACGAAAAATCGACCGACCGCGACGAGATCGTCGAGGAGATCGGCGAGCCGGGTCCGGACCGGATCTGGTACGTCGGCGATGCGTTCCGCCTGGGCATGTCGCTCGAAGAGGTGTACGCCGAGACCGATATCGATCCGTGGTTCCTTGCCCAGATCGAGGACATCGTCAAGACCGAGGCCCAGGTCAAGGCCCGCACGCTGGGCAGCCTGTCGGCCGCCGAACTGCGCTATCTGAAGCAGAAGGGCTTCTCCGACCGCCGTCTGGCCCGGCTGATGAAGACCGACGCCAAGGCCGTGCGCGAAGCGCGCCTGGCCAACAACGTGCGTCCGGTCTACAAGCGCGTCGATACCTGCGCGGCCGAGTTCGCCACCAACACCGCCTACATGTACTCGACCTACGAGGCCGAGCATGGCGAGTGCGAGGCCAACCCGACCGACAAGCGCAAGATCATGGTGCTGGGCGGGGGCCCGAACCGGATCGGCCAGGGCATCGAGTTCGACTACTGCTGCGTGCACGCGGCGCTCGCGCTGCGCGAGGACGGCTACGAGACCATCATGGTCAACTGCAACCCGGAGACCGTGTCGACCGACTACGACACCTCCGACCGCCTGTACTTCGAGCCGCTGACGCTCGAGGACGTGCTCGAGATCGTCGACAAGGAAAAGCCGGTCGGCGTGATCGTGCAGTACGGCGGCCAGACCCCGCTGAAGCTGGCGCTGGATCTGGAGGCCAACGGCGTGCCCATCATCGGCACCAGCCCCGACATGATCGATGCGGCCGAGGACCGCGAGCGCTTCCAGAAGCTGCTGCAGGAGCTCGGCCTGCGCCAGCCGCCGAACCGCACCGCCCGCACCGAGGACGAGGCCCTGAAGCTGGCCGAAGAAATCGGCTACCCGCTGGTGGTGCGCCCGTCCTACGTGCTGGGCGGCCGTGCGATGGAGATCGTCCATGAGCCGCGCGACCTCGAGCGCTACATGCGCGAGGCGGTCAAGGTGTCGAACGACTCGCCGGTGCTGCTCGACCGCTTCCTCAACGATGCGATCGAGTGCGACGTCGATGCGCTGTGCGACGGCAAGCGCGTCTTCATCGGCGGCGTGATGGAGCATATCGAGCAGGCGGGCGTCCACTCCGGCGATTCGGCGTGCTCGCTGCCGCCGTATTCGCTGTCGCAGGCGACCGTCGACGAACTGAAGCGCCAGACCGCCGCGATGGCCAAGGCGCTGAACGTGGTCGGCCTGATGAACGTCCAGTTCGCGATCCAGCAGAAGGACGGCCAGGACATCGTCTACGTGCTCGAAGTGAATCCGCGCGCCTCGCGCACGGTGCCGTACGTGTCGAAGGCCACCGGCCTGTCGCTGGCGAAGATCGCCGCGCGCTGCATGGCCGGCCAGTCGCTGGACGAGCAGGGCATCGGCGCCGAGGTGGTGCCGCCGTACTACAGCGTCAAGGAAGCGGTGTTCCCGTTCAACAAGTTCCCTGGCGTCGATCCGGTGCTCGGACCCGAGATGCGTTCGACCGGCGAGGTGATGGGCGTGGGCAAGACCTTCGGCGAGGCCCTGTTCAAGAGCCAGCTGGCGGCCGGTTCGCGCCTGCCCGAGCGCGGCACCGTGCTGCTGACCGTCAAGGACAGCGACAAGCCGCACGCGGTCAGCGTCGCCCGCATGCTGCACGACATGGGCTATCCGCTGGTGGCGACCCGCGGCACCGCGTCGGCGATCGAAGCGGCCGGCATTCCGGTGCGCGTGGTCAACAAGGTCAAGGACGGCCGCCCGCATATCGTCGACATGCTGAAGAATGGCGAACTGGCGCTGGTGTTCACCACGGTCGACGAGACCCGTACCGCGATCGCCGATTCGCGCTCGATCCGGATCTCGGCGCTGGCCAACCGGGTGCCGTACTACACGACGATCGCCGGCGCCCGCGCCGCGGTCGAGGGCCTGAAGCAGATGCAGAACCTGGAGGTCTACGACCTGCAGGGCCTGCACGGCTCGCTGGCCTGATTCTGCGACGCTTCTCACGGCGCGGCGGCTTGCCTTCTCCCTTCGGGGAGGGGGCGCCCCTTGGCCCTGGTTGATGTGCTTCGGCGTCTTGACCTAAACTAACGGGAATTTCGGCGGACCCAAGTCATCAGGGGCGCCCGAAAGCTGAGCAATCAGAGCCTGGTCGTACAATCCAAGAACCACCCAAAAGCCGCGGTTGAGCGGAGGTGTGCCGGCAAGACCGCTGCGTACATCGCCCGCTGCGCTGCGGCTCATTTTTTTGCCTGACGAAGACATGAGCACCATTCCGATTACCAAGCGCGGCGCAGAACTCCTGAAAGCGGAGCTGCAACGCCTGAAGGCTGTCGAACGTCCCGCGGTGATCAATGCCATCGCCGAGGCGCGTGCGCAGGGCGATCTGTCGGAAAACGCGGAATACGACGCCGCCAAGGAAAAACAGGCCTTTATCGAGGGCCGCATCCTCGAGGTCGAAGCCAAGCTGTCGGCCGCGCAGATCATCGATCCGACCCAGCTCGATACCGACGGCCGCATCGTGTTCGGTGCCACCGTCGACCTGGAAGACCTGGAATCCGGCAAGTCGGTCCGCTATCAGATCGTCGGCGAGGACGAAGCCGATCTCGAAAGCGGCAAGATCTCGGTCAGCTCGCCGATCGCGCGGGCGCTGATCGGCAAGTTCGAGGGCGATGTCGCGACGGTGCTGGCCCCCGGCGGCGAGCGCGAGTACGAAGTCATCACCGTCCGTTACATCTGAGGCGGCGCGCGCCGTGGTGTCGCCGTCCTCCCCGCTGCCGGGCCCGGTGTCCGCCGGTCAGCCGCTGCTGCCGCACCGGCTGTTTCTGCTGCTGACCGTGATCTGGGCGGGCAGCCTCTGGACCATCGGCTATCTGGTCGCTCCCACGCTGTTCGCCGTGCTGCCGAGCCGCGAGATGGCCGGCATGCTGGCCGGACAGCTGTTCCGCACCGAGGCTGTGCTGGGCGTGGTGATCGGCGTGCTGCAGCTGGTGCTGTGCAACGTGATGATCCGGCGCGGCGCCACGCGCTACCGGGCGCTGCGCTGGCTGGTGCTCGGCATGCTGTGTTGCGTGCTGATCGGCTACTTCGGGCTGCAGCCGTTCATGGAGAGCCTGCGGCACAAGGCGCAGGCGATGGGGCTTGGGGTGTCGGAGTCGCCGTTCCGCGCGCGTTTCGGCATGCTGCACGGCGTCTCGAGCGCCTTCTATCTGCTGCAGAGCCTGCTGGCGCTGGTGCTGGTCTGGCGCCTGGCCGGCCGGCGGACGGTGGCGGAGGACTGAGGGAGGGCGACCCCCCAAGCGTCGTTTTTTTCTCCTCTCTCCCGCAAGCGGGAGAGGGAGTACAGCGCCGTGGGGCACAGGAGCCGCTCAACCCAGCGACTTCTTCTTCTGGCTGGCCTGGCGGGTCCGGGCGCGCTTGACGTTGCCGCCGGCGGTCACGCGCTCGTTGCCCAGCAGGCGGACCTCGTTGCGGGTCGGGCGGCCGCCCGGCTTGGCGGCGGGCTTGCGCACCGTGACGGTGCGCGGTGCTGCGCCGCGGCGGGCCGGTGCCATGCGGCCGAGGTCCTGCGGCTGGTTCTCCTTCAGCCGGGCCGGGCCCGGGCGCCAGACCACCAGCAGCTTGCCGATGTGCTGGATCGGGGCGGCGCCAAGTTCATCGCAAATGGCTTCGTAGATGGCGATGCGGGTGTCGCGCTCGTCGCCGAACACGCGGATCTTGATCAGATCGTGGGCCGCGAGGCTGCGGTCGATCTCGGCGAGGACGGCACGGGTCAGGCCCTCGGCGCCGATCATCACGACCGGGTTCAGGCCGTGGGCACGGGAGCGGAGTTCGGAGCGCTGGGCGGGATTCAATTGAAGGGCAGGCATAGTCAGGCAGGATAGGGGCGACGCCGGTAAAGGCGGCTGGAAAGGCGGCCGGAAAGCCGGCTGCAAACGCGGCCGGCAGGGCCTCTTACGTCGCAAGGGCGTCGCAACGGCGCGTATTATCCGTCAAACCGTCATGGTCTGGCGGCGAAATCACGAGAAATGGCCAAGAACAAGTTCAGGCAGTCGTGGCTGCACGACCATATCAACGACCCTTACGTCAAGCTGGCGCAGCGCGAAGGCTATCGCGCGCGCGCGGCCTACAAGCTCAAGGAGATCGACGAGCAGGACAAGCTGGTCCAGCCGGGTCAGGTCATCGTCGACCTGGGCGCGGCGCCGGGCAGCTGGAGCCAGTATGTCCGCAACAAGCTGGCCGCCTCGCCGCGCGCGCGGGAAGGCCATATCGACGGAGCGGTGGTCGCGATCGACCTGCTGCCGATGGAGCCGGTCGCCGACGTGACCTTCATCCAGGGCGACTTCCGCGACGAGGAGGTGTTCCGGCAGCTCGAGCAGATCGTGCTGGAGGCCTCCGGCGGCAACAAGATCGACCTTGTTTTGTCCGATATGGCCCCCAATTTGTCCGGTGTGGCCTCGGCCGATGCGGCGCGCATCGAATATCTGTGCGACCTGGCGCTCGAATTTGCCCAGGCCCATCTGAAACCCGACGGCGCGTTGCTGGTAAAGTGCTTCCACGGCAGCGGCTACAGCCAGATCGTCGAAAAGTTCAAGCGCCAGTTCAAGGTGGTGGCCAAGCGCAAGCCGAAGGCCTCGCGGGACAAGTCCTCCGAAACCTTCATTCTTGGACGCCACCTGAAGTCGCCGGGCTGAAGCCGTTGGGCCGTCCGGCACGGGCCCTGCCCAGGGCCCGGCCGGGCACCATTGGCGTCATTGCCGGTCTGACTGTCGTCCCTCAGTTGGCCGCTAGCGCTATCACTATTGGCCCGATAGGGACGCTTTTCGCCCCCCGGGGCGGCGCTGCATTACAATGCAATGCAGCTATCGTTGGCAAGGCAATCGCAAAGGAGTTCGGCCTTGAATAACAACCTGTTTCAAAAGGCGGCAATCTGGCTCGTGATCGCGCTGGTGTTGTTTACCGTCTTCAAGCAGTTCGACAAGCCCCGTGCGCAGGAAAGCGTCACCTATTCCCAGTTCATGGATGACGCCAAGAACGGCAAGGTGAGCCGCGTCGACGTACAGGGCCGGAACCTCGTGGTGACGCCCAAGGAAGGGCAGAAATACACCATCATCTCGCCGGGCGACATCTGGATGGTCGGCGACCTGATGAAATACGGCGTCCAGGTGACTGGCAAGGCCGATGACGAGCCGAATGTGCTGGTCCAGGCCCTGTACTACCTCGGACCGACCCTGCTGATCATCGTCTTCTGGTTCTACATGATGCGGCAGATGCAGGGTGGCGGCAAAGGCGGCGCCTTCTCGTTCGGCAAGTCGCGTGCGCGGCTGATCGACGAGAACCAGAACGCGGTCACCTTCCAGGACGTCGCCGGTTGCGACGAGGCCAAGGAAGAGGTGGTCGAGCTGGTCGACTTCCTGAAGGACCCGCAGAAGTTCCAGAAGCTGGGCGGGCGCATTCCGCGCGGCGTGCTGCTGGTCGGCCCTCCGGGTACCGGCAAGACGCTGCTGGCGCGCGCGATCGCCGGCGAGGCCAAGGTGCCGTTCTTCAGCATCTCCGGTTCGGACTTCGTCGAAATGTTCGTCGGCGTCGGCGCGGCCCGCGTGCGCGACATGTTCGAGAACGCCAAGAAGCAGGCCCCCTGCATCGTGTTCATCGATGAAATCGACGCGGTCGGCCGCCATCGCGGCGCCGGCATGGGCGGCGGCAACGACGAGCGCGAGCAGACGCTGAACCAGATGCTGGTCGAGATGGACGGCTTCGAGGCCAACTCGGGCGTGATCGTGATCGCCGCGACCAACCGTGCCGACGTCCTGGACAAGGCGCTGCTGCGTCCGGGCCGTTTCGACCGCCAGGTCTTCGTCGGCCTGCCGGACATCCGCGGCCGCGAGCAGATCCTGAAGGTCCATATGCGCAAGGTGCCGATCGGCAACGATGTCGACGCGTCGGTGATCGCGCGCGGCACGCCGGGCTTCTCCGGTGCCGACCTGGCCAACCTGGTCAACGAGGCCGCGCTGTTCGCCGCCCGCCGCAACAAGCGCGTGGTCGACATGCAGGACTTCGAGGACGCGAAGGACAAGATCTACATGGGTCCGGAGCGCAAGTCGACGGTGATGCGCGAAGAGGAACGCAAGGCGACCGCGTACCACGAGTCGGGCCATGCGGTGGTGGCCAAGCTGCTGCCCAAGGCCGACCCGGTGCACAAGGTCACCATCATGCCGCGTGGCTGGGCGCTGGGCGTGACCTGGCAGCTGCCGGAGCACGACAAGTACTCGAAGTACAAGGACAACATGCTGGACGAGATCGCCATTCTGTTCGGCGGTCGCGCCGCGGAAGAGGTGTTCCTCAATGCGATGAGCACCGGCGCGTCCAACGACTTCGAACGCGCCACCAAGATCGCGCGCGACATGGTGACCCGCTTCGGCATGAGCGACACGCTGGGTACGATGGTCTATGTCGACACGGAGCAGGAAGGCCTGTTCGGCAAGATGTCGTCCAAGTCGGTGTCGGAAGTCACGCAGCAGAAGGTCGACGGCGAGATCCGCCGCATCCTCGACGAGCAGTATGCGCTGGCCAAGCGCCTGCTCGAAGAGAATCGCGACAAGGTCGAGGCGATGACCGCGGCGCTGATGGAATGGGAAACCATCGATGCCGACCAGGTCAACGACATCATGGCCGGCAAGCCGCCGCGTCCTCCGCGCGGCATGCCGGGTGCCAGCGGTGGCGGCACGCCGCCGTCGGGCGGCTCGCCGGTGACGCCGTCGAACGCGCCGGCCGCGGCCTGATCCGAGACCGTCCGCCCAGAGGATGATGGCTGCGCTGCGCTTGGCGCGCTGAGCCTCGCAAAGCCGGTGCCCCAGGGCACCGGCTTTTTTCGTCCCGGCTTCCCCCGTTACCGGCCTCGTCCTTCGTCTTACTTCCCCGTTTATTCAGGACCGCAACTTGTCGACCTCGTATTTCCAGTGCGGGCGCTATCGCTTTGCACGCGACCGCCGCCCGCTGGTCATGGGCATCCTCAACGTGACGCCCGACTCGTTTTCCGATGGCGGCCAGCATGCGAGCCGCGACGCGGCGCTGCGGCATGCCGAGCAGATGATCGCCGAGGGCGTCGACATCATCGACATCGGCGGCGAATCGAGCCGGCCCGGCTCGGCGTCGCTGCCGCTGGAGCAGGAGCTGGCGCGCGTGCTGCCCATCGTCGAAGCGCTGCGCGACTGCGGCAAGCCGCTGTCGATCGATACCTACAAGCCCGAGACGATGCGCGCGGCGCTGGCGGCCGGCGCCGACCTGATCAATGACATCTGGGGCCTGCGCATGCCGGGCGCGCTCGAGGCCGTCGCGGCCGCCCAGGCGGGCCAGGGCGCCCAACCCGGCCTGTGCGTGATGCACATGCAGCGCGATCCCCAGACGATGCAGGAGGCCCCGCACTACGACGACGTGGTCGGCGAGGTCCGCGACTTCCTGCAGCAGCGCGTCGATGCGTTGCGCGCGGCCGGCGTCGACGACAGCCGCATCGTGCTCGATCCGGGCTTTGGCTTCGGCAAGACCGCGGATCATAATCTGCGCCTGCTCGGCGAGCTGCCGCAGCTGGCCGTCGACGGATTGCCGCTGCTGGCCGGGCTGTCGCGCAAATCGACGCTCGGCGCCATTCTGGGCGGACGGCCGCCGCAGCAGCGCGTCGCGGCCAGCATCGCCGCCGCTGTGTGCGCGGCCGAACGCGGCGCCTATATCGTGCGCGTGCACGATGTGCAGGCATCGGTCGACGCGATCAAGACTTGGTGGGCCGTGCGGCAGCAACGCGTCGACGCCGCGGCCTGACGCCCGTCACGGCCATCCCCGGCGACCATCTACAACCAATCGCAGCGCAAACAATTCGAACCCGAATCAGAACAGGGAGAACGATCGGATGACACGTAAATACTTCGGCACCGATGGCGTGCGCGGCAGGGTCGGCGAGGCGCCGATCACGCCGGATTTCGTGATGCGGCTGGGCTATGCGGCGGGGCGCGTGCTGGCGCTCGGCCAGCCGAGCACGCAAGGCAAGCCCACGGTGCTGATCGGCAAGGACACGCGGATCTCCGGCTATATGCTGGAAGCCGCGCTCGAAGCGGGCTTTACCGCGGCCGGTGTCCATGTGCTGCTGACCGGCCCGCTGCCGACGCCGGGTGTCGCCTATCTGACCCGCGCGCTGCGGCTGGCCGCCGGCGTGGTGATCTCGGCCAGCCACAATCCGTACCACGACAACGGCATCAAGTTCTTCTCGGCCACCGGCGACAAGCTGCCGGACGACGTCGAACTGGCGATCGAGGCCGAGCTCGAGGCGCCGATGCATTGCGTGCCGTCCGACCAGCTGGGGCGTGCGCGCCGGATCGACGACGCAGCCGGCCGCTACATCGAGTTCTGCAAGAGCACCTTCCCATACGACCGCGACCTGCACGGCCTGAAGCTGGTCGTCGACTGCGCGCATGGCGCGGCGTACCACATCGCTCCGCACGTGTTCCACGAGCTGGGTGCCGACGTGGTGTCGATCGGCAACCAGCCCAATGGCCGCAACATCAACGACGGCTACGGCGCCACCGCGCCGGACAAGCTGGTCGAGGCGGTCAAGGCGCACGGCGCCGACCTCGGCCTGGCCTTCGATGGCGATGCCGACCGGCTGCAGGTGGTCGATGCCGACGGCCGGCTCTACAACGGTGACGAGCTGCTCTATGCGATCGTGCAGGACCGCATCGCCTGTGGACAAAGCGTCCCAGGCGTGGTCGGCACGCTGATGACCAATATGGCGGTCGAGCTGGCGCTGCAACGCCAGGGCGTCGAATTCGTGCGGGCCAAGGTCGGCGACCGCTACGTGCTCGAGGAACTGGGCAAGCGCGGCTGGACGCTGGGCGGCGAGGGTTCGGGCCATTTGCTATGCCTGGATCGCCACTCTACCGGCGACGGCATCGTGTCGGCGCTGCAGGTGCTGGCGGCGCTGCGCCGCAGCGGCAAGACCCTGGCGCAGCTGCTCGACGGTGTCTCGCTGTTCCCGCAGACGCTGATCAATGTGCGGGTGCAGAAGGGCTTCGACTGGCAAAGCCATGCCGGCCTGCAAGCGGCTCGCGCCGAGATCGAGCCGGCGCTGGCCGGCAAGGGGCGCGTGCTGATCCGTGCTTCCGGTACCGAGCCGGTGGTGCGGGTGATGGTCGAGGCCGAACAGGCCGAGACCGCCGAGCAGGCGGCCCGCAGGCTGGCCGACGCGCTGGCGACCTGATCCAGCACAAGGCGCCAGCCTGCCGTGAACGCCCGGCCCCGGCCGGGCGTTTTCCTTTGTCGGACCGCAGCCGAGGGCCGATCGGTGCCTTCCATGCCTGCTCGAGTGCGTGCGGAAATGTCCGCTTAAATGTCTCTTCAGAGAAATTTTCGCGATGTCACGGAACTGTCATAGTGGCCGCATAAAGTTCGGGATGTCAAAAAACTGACATTCCCAACCATGTTCTCTGGAGGACATATGAAGCTGGTCAAGACTGCCGTTGCGGGCATCGTATCGATGGTGGTAGCAGGCTCCGCATTCGCGGCAGAAATTACCGGTGCAGGCGCTTCCTTTCCGGCGCCCGTCTATTCCAAGTGGGCCGACGCATACCAAAAAGCCACGGGTAACAAGGTCAACTATCAATCGATCGGATCGTCGGGCGGCATCAAGCAGATCAACGCCAAGACGGTCGATTTCGGCGCTTCGGACGCCCCGCTGAAGGACGAGGAGCTGGCCAAGCAAGGTCTGGTGCAGTTCCCGACCGTGATCGGCGGCGTGGTGCCGGTGATCAATCTGCAAGGCATCAAGCCGGGCGACCTGACCATCACGGGCGAAGTGCTGGCGGACATCTACCTGGGCAAGATCAAGAAGTGGGACGATCCGGCCATCAAGGCGCTGAACCCGAACGCCAAGCTGCCGAGCCAGGACATCCTGCCGGTGCGCCGCGCCGACGGCTCGGGCACCACGTTCATCTTCACCAACTACCTGTCGAAGGTCAGCGCCGACTGGAAGAGCTCGGTGGGCGAGGGCACCACGGTCAACTGGCCGGGTGGCGGCACGGGCGGCAAGGGCAATGAAGGCGTGGCCGCCTTCGTGCAGCGTCTGAACGGCGCGATCGGCTATGTCGAGTACGCCTACGCCAAGCAGAACAAGATGACGCACGTGAAGATGAAGAACGCCGCCGGTGCGGTGGTCTCGCCGAGCGATGACGCGTTCAAGGCCGCTGCGGCCGGCGCCGACTGGAGCAAGTCGTACTACCAGATCCTGACCAACCAGCAGGGCAAGGACGCCTGGCCGATCGCCGGCGCGACCTTCATCCTGGTGCACAAGAACCAGGAAAAGCCGGCGCAGGGCGCGGAAGTGCTGAAGTTCTTCGACTGGGCCTACAAGAGCGGCGCCAGCATGGCCAGCGAACTGGACTACGTGCCGATGCCCGAGTCGGTCGTCAACCAGATCCGCACGACCTGGAAGAACAGCATCAAGGACGCGTCGGGCAAGGGCCTGTACTGATCGACCTGTGGTGATCCGAAGGGAGGGCGTGCCGAGCGCGCTGCCCTCTCCCCCGGCCCCTCTCCCGCCTGCGGGAGAGGGGAGCAAAACCGAGTACTCCTGAACATGGCGACCACGTCCGATCTTTCCGCCGTACGCGCACCCGGCCGCACCGGTGACATCCTGTTCGGTGGCCTGACGCGCGGCGCCGCCATCATCACGCTGTTGCTGCTGGGCGGCATCATCGTCTCGCTCGCCATCAGCGCCTGGCCTTCGATCCAGGCCTTCGGCCTCAAATTCCTGTGGACCGCGGAGTGGGATCCCCCCGCGGACATCTATGGCGCGCTGGTGCCGATCTACGGCACCATCGTGACCTCGCTGATCGCGCTGATCATCGCGGTGCCGGTCAGCTTCGGCATCGCGCTGTTCCTGACCGAACTGTCTCCGGCATGGCTGCGCCGCCCGCTGGGCACCGCGATCGAGTTGCTGGCCGCGGTGCCGTCGATCGTCTACGGCATGTGGGGCCTGCTGGTATTCGCACCGCTGTTCGGCGAGTACTTCCAGAAGCCGCTGGCCGCGACCGTCGGCCAGTTGCCGCTGATCGGGCCGCTGTTCCAGGGCGCGCCGCTGGGCATCGGCCTGCTGTGCGCGGGCGTGATCCTGGCGATCATGATCATTCCGTATATCGCCTCGGTGATGCGCGACGTGTTCGAGGTCACCCCGGTGCTGCTGAAGGAATCCGCCTACGGCGTGGGCTGCACCACCTGGGAGGTGATGTGGAACGTCGTGCTGCCCTATACCCGTGCCGGCGTGATCGGCGGCGTGATGCTCGGCCTGGGCCGCGCGCTGGGCGAGACCATGGCGGTCACCTTCGTGATCGGCAACACCAACCTGCTGGACAACGCCTCGCTGTTCTCGCCGGGCAACAGCATCACCTCGGCGCTGGCCAACGAGTTCGCGGAGGCCGGTCCGGGCCTGCATACCGCCGCGCTGATGGAGCTTGGCCTGATCCTGTTCTTCATCACCTTCGTGGTATTGGCGCTGTCCAAACTGCTGTTGCTGCGCCTGTCGCGCAATGAGGGCAAGAAATGAATTCGACCAGCCAAGCCACCATGTCGACCTCGTCGATCCCGGCGGTCCATGCCAATGCCAACGAGGTGCGCGAGCGCCTGCAGGCGCGGCGCAAGCGCATCAACGTCTACGCGCTGGCCGCCTCGCTGGCCGCGATGACCTTCGGCCTGTTCTGGCTCGCGTGGATCCTGTGGACGACGATCTCGCTGGGCATCGGCGGATTGTCGATCGACCTGTTCACGCAGATGACGCCGGCACCGAATACCGCCGGCGGCGGTCTCGCCAACGCGATCTTCGGCAGTTTCGTGATGGTGGGCCTGGCCACCGTGTTCGGCACGCCGCTGGGCATCCTGGCCGGCATCTACCTGGCCGAGTATGGCCAGAAGTCCCCGCTGGCCAGCTTCATCCGCTTCATCAACGACATCCTGCTGTCGGCGCCGTCGATCGTGATCGGCCTGTTCGTCTATGCGCTGGTGGTGGCCCGGATGGGGCATTTCTCGGCCTGGGCCGGCATCTGCTCGCTGGCGCTGCTGCAGATCCCGATCGTCGTGCGCACCACCGAGAACATGCTGAACCTGGTGCCCAACGCGCTGCGCGAGGCCGCCTTCGCGCTCGGCACGCCGAAATGGAAGATGGTGCTGTCGATCACGGTCAAGGCCTCGTACGCGGGCATCATCACCGGCGTGCTGCTGGCGGTGGCCCGGATCGCCGGCGAAACCGCGCCGCTGCTGTTCACCGCGCTGTCGAACCAGTTCTGGAGCACGGATCTGAACAAGCCGATGGCCAACCTGCCGGTGACGATCTTCCGCTTCGCGATGAGCCCGTTCACCGAATGGCAGCAGCTGGCATGGGCCGGCGTGTTCCTGATCACGATCGGCGTCCTGGCGCTGAACATCCTGGCGCGCGTGCTGTTCAAGAAGAGCCAGTGAACGCAACCGGCAGACAGCAAAACGAACCGCAAGCAGCACGCGAAACCACGAATCTACCTGCGAGACCCAGCATGACTTCGACCGTCATCGACATCCCCGACAGCGTCCGCGCCAAGATCGACGTGCGCAACCTGAACTTCTACTACGGACAGTTCCATGCGCTGAAGAACATCAACATGTCGATCCCGGACCGCAAGGTCACCGCCTTCATCGGTCCCTCGGGCTGCGGCAAATCGACCCTGCTGCGTACCCTGAACAAGATGTACGCGCTCTATCCCGAGCAGCGTGCCGAGGGCGAGATCAACATGGACGGCGAGAACCTGCTGACCAGCCGCAAGGACATCGCGCTGCTGCGCGCCAAGGTCGGCATGGTGTTCCAGAAGCCGACGCCGTTCCCGATGTCGATCTACGACAATATCGCCTTCGGCGTGCGGCTGTTCGAGAAGCTGTCGCGCTCGGAGATGGACGACCGCGTCGAGTGGGCGCTGTCGAAGGCCGCGCTGTGGAACGAGGCCAAGGACAAGCTGCACCAGTCGGGCTACAGCCTGTCCGGCGGCCAGCAGCAGCGGCTGTGCATCGCGCGCGGCATTGCGATCCGCCCGGAGGTGCTGCTGCTCGACGAGCCGTGCTCGGCGCTGGACCCGATCTCGACCGGCCGCATCGAGGAACTGATCGCGGAACTGAAGGACGAGTACACCGTGGTGATCGTGACCCATAATATGCAGCAGGCCGCGCGTTGCTCGGATTTCACCGCCTACATGTACCTGGGCGAGCTGATCGAGTTCGGCGAGACGGAGAAGATCTTCATCAAGCCGCACCGCAAGGAAACCGAGGACTACATCACCGGCCGTTTCGGCTGAGCAGCAAGGCAGCCCGTCCAAGCAACGCCCGCCGTGTCGCGCGAAGCGCCAGCATCCGCGGCCAGGAGAACATGATGACCGACAAGCACCTGTCGACCCAATTCGACGCCGACCTCAACGCGATCAATACCAAGCTGCTGCAGATGGGCGGCCTGGTCGAGGCGCAGATCGATACCGCGATGAAGGCGCTGGCCGAATTCGATGCCACGCTGGCCGAGCAGGTCATCGAGCGCGAGAACCAGATCAACGCGCTCGAGATCGAGATCGATGCCGACTGCGGCAATATCATCGCGCGCCGCCAGCCGACCGCGCGCGATCTGCGCCTGGTCATGGCCATCTCCAAGACCATCACGAACCTGGAGCGCGCCGGCGACGAGGCCGAGAAGATCGCCAAGCGTACCAAGCACATCATGGAAGAGACCGGCGCGCAAGGCATCAACTACGCCGAGGTCAAGCTGGCCGGCGATCTGGCGATCGCGCTGCTGCGCAAGTCGCTCGATGCCTTCGCGCGCCTTGATACGGTCGCGGCCGCGCGCATCGTCAAGGACGACAAGGCGATCGACGACGAATTCCGTGCCTTCGTGCGCAAGCTGATCACCTACATGATGGAAGACCCGCGCACGATCTCGGTCGCGCTGGACTTCCTGTTCATCGCCAAGGCCGTCGAGCGCATCGGCGACCATGCGAAGAACATTGCCGAATTCATCATCTACATCGTCAAGGGCACCGACGTTCGCCACACGTCGCGCGAGGACATGGAAAAGGAAGCGCTGAGCTGATCCAACCGGTCGAGCGACGCCGTGGTACCTGTCCGTTGTCTTGCTGCCCGGTGTGTACCTGCCCGTTTCGCTCGCCGTAGATCGCCCGCTGTACTACGTCATCTCGCTGTTCCATCTGCCAATACCTGAACCTGCCAGAGAGCGGAGACCTCATTCATGCCTAGCAGTATTCTGGTCGTCGAAGACGAACCGGCCATTGCCGAACTGATCGCCGTCAACCTGCAGCACGCCGGGCACTATCCGATCCGTGCCTACAACGCCGAGCAGGCGCTGTCGCTGATGAGCGATGTATTGCCCGATCTGGTGCTGCTCGACTGGATGCTGCCGGGCAAGTCCGGGGCGGTGTTCGCCAAGGAACTGCGCAACAACGAACGCACCAAGCAGATCCCGATCATCATGCTGACCGCGCGCAGCGAGGAGCAGGACAAGGTCATGGGGCTGGAGGCGGGTGCCGACGACTACGTGACCAAGCCGTTCTCGCCGAAGGAGCTGCTGGCGCGCATCAAGGCGGTGCTGCGCCGCCGCGCGCCGCAGCTGACCGACGACGTCGTGGCGATCAACGGCCTGCGGCTGGACCCGGCCACGCATCGCGTCACCGGCCAGGACGAATCCGGCCCGATCAAGCTGGAACTCGGCCCGACCGAATTCCGCCTGCTGCATTTCCTGATGACCCACCCGGAGCGCGTGCACAGCCGCTCGCAGCTGCTGGACCAGGTCTGGGGCGACCACGTTTTCGTGGAAGAGCGCACCGTCGACGTGCATATCAAGCGGCTGCGCGCGGCGCTGGCTCCCGGCGGCTACAGCGCGATGATCGAGACGGTCCGCGGCAGCGGCTACCGCCTGGCCCGGTCGCCGGGACAGTGAGCGGCCGGCCTCGCCAGGTTTGCCGCGGGATCCGCGGGCTGGGCGAGGCGGCGTCGCTTTCCGCGGTTTCGTGGCACACTGCGGCCCATCCCGCCTGCGGGGGCGGCCCTGACTGTCGCCTTCGCCGTACCCTGCCAGGCTGCCATCGCACGATCTCATGAATGTCATCTGGGCCCGATCCGCGGCCGTCCTGATCCTGCTGGCCATCGCCGCCGCGCTGCTGGCCGTCTTCGTCGGCGTCACCGCCGCGCTGGCGGTGACCACCGGCGCGCTGCTGGCGCTGCTGGTGTTCTACCTGTATCAGATCAACCGGCTGTGGAAGGTGCTGGACGCGCCTGCCTACGGCGAGATTCCGAGCGCGGTCGGGCTGTGGGGCGAGGTCTATTACCGCCTGCACCGTCTCGTCAAGCGCTGGCGCATGCAGGTGCTGCAGGTCGAGCAGCAGCACACGCGCTTCATCCAGGCCATCCAGGCCTCGCCCAACGGCGTGCTGATGCTGGACGACGCCGACCAGATCGAGTGGTGCAACGCCGTGGCCGAGCTGCACTTCGGCCTCAGCGCGCGGCGCGACGCGCGCCAGCGCATCACGCACCTGATCCGGCGCCCGGAGTTTGTGCAGTACCTGATGTTGCAACGTTTCGACGAACCCTTGCAGATGCGCGACATGGGCGAACACAAGCAGAGCGTGCTGGCGGTGCAGGTGCTGCCCTATGGCGACAATCGCAAGCTGGTGCTGACGCAGGACATCACCAAGCTCGAGAACACCGAGTCGATGCGGCGCGATTTCGTCGCCAATGTCTCGCATGAACTGAAGACGCCGCTGACGGTGCTGACGGGCTTTCTCGAGACCGTGCGCGATCTGCCGGTCTCGGACGAGGATCGCCGGCGCTATGTCGACATGATGATGACGCAGGCGATGCGCATGCAGCATATCGTCGAGGACCTGCTGGCGCTGGCCAAGCTCGAGAGCGATATGCAGCCGCCCAGCCAGGATCCGGTCGACATCGGCGCGCTGGTGCATCACCTGGTGCACGACGCGCAGGGGCTGTCGCAGGGCCGGCACGAGATCACCGCCGACATCGACCGGACGGTCGGCATCCGCGGCAGCGAAACCGAGCTGCTGTCGGCGCTGGGCAATCTGGTATCGAATGCGGTGCGCTACACGCCCGACGGCGGCCGCATCGGCATCGGCCTGTGCTACCGCGACGGCCATGCGGTGTTCTCGGTCAGCGATACGGGCCTGGGCATCGCCGCCGAGCACATTCCGCGGCTGACCGAGCGCTTCTATCGGGTCGACCGCAGCCGCTCGCGCGATACCGGCGGCACCGGCCTGGGGCTGGCGATCGTCAAGCACGTGCTGTCGCGCCACCATGCCGAACTGCGCATCAGCAGCGAGGTAGGCAAGGGCAGCGTGTTCCGCGTGGTGTTTCCGGTCGACCGCAGCATCCATCAGCCGGGCGCGCGGCACGCGGCGTAGGGGTAGGGCGCCCGGAGGTAGGGTGCCGAGAGGCAGGGCGCCGTCTTTCTCGCGGACGCGAGGCAGGCACCTTTGCCTTCGACGGAAAAGGCGCCGTCGCCCTCAGGCGAACATGCCCAGCAGCTCCATCTGGCTGATCCGCCGTTCCTTCCCCTTGCCCGTCTGCTGGACATAGCTGCCGTCCGGCTGCATGACCCACGCCGAACCGTTGTCGCGCAGATGCACGAGCAGCCCTTCCTGGATCACGCGCGTCTTCAGCGTCTTGTCCAGGATCGGGAAGGCGACCTCGACGCGGCGGAACAGATTGCGGTCCATCCAGTCGGCGCTCGACAGGTACAGCAGTTCGGTGCCGCCGGCGAGGAAGTAGTTGACCCGATGGTGCTCGAGGAAGCGGCCCACGATCGATCGCACCGTGATGTTCTCGGACAGGCCCGGCACGCCTGGCCGCAGCGCGCAGACGCCGCGCACGATCAGGTCGATCTGCACGCCGGCGCGCGAGGCCTTGTAGAGCTCCTCGATCACCGACGGCTCCAGCAGCGCGTTCATCTTGGCGATGATGCGCGCCGGCTTGCCGGCCCGCGCGTTGCGCGCCTCGGCACGGATATGCTCGACCAGGTTGCTCTGCATCGTGAACGGCGACTGCCACAGATGCTTGAGCTTGATCGAGCCGGCCGTGCCGGTCAGCAGCTGGAACACGTGGTGCACGTCCTCGCACACCTCCTCGTTGGCGGTCAGCAGCCCGAAGTCGGTGTACAGCCGCGCGGTGCGCGGATGGTAGTTGCCGGTGCCCAGATGCACGTAGCGGCGCAGCTTGGTCTGCTTGCTCTTCGGACCGGCCGGCTCGCGCCGTACGATCAGCAGCATCTTGGCGTGGCACTTGTGGCCGACCACGCCGTAGATCACGTGCGCGCCGGCCGATTCCAGGCGCTCGGCCCAGTTGATATTGGTTTCCTCGTCGAAGCGCGCCAGCAGCTCGAGCACGACGGTCACGTCCTTGCCGTTGCGCACCGCGGTCATCAGCGCTTCCATCACCAGCGAATCGTTGCCGGTGCGGTAGACGGTCTGCTTGATCGCCACCACGTCGGGATCGTTGGCCGCCAGCTGCAGCAGATCCAGCACCGAACTGAAGCTCTCGTACGGATGGTGCAGCAGCACGTCGCGCTGGCGGATCACGTCGAACATCGGCGTGCCGCCGCTGAACGCCTTGACTGCGGCCGGAACGTGCGGCGGATACTTGAGCGCGGGGCGGTCGACCATGTCGGGGATCGACATCAGCCGCACCAGGTTGACCGGGCCGCTGACGCGATACAGGTCCTGCTCGCCCAGCGCGAACTCGGTCAGCAGCCGCCGCGTCAGCGCCGGCGGCGTCTCGGCGGCGACCTCCAGCCGCACCGCATCGCCGTAGTGGCGCGTCGGCAGTTCGTCCTGCAGCGCCTCGCGCAGATCCGTAATCTCGTCTTCGGAGACGAACAGATCCGAATTGCGCGTGACGCGGAACTGGTAGCAGCCGTCGACCTCGATCGCCGGGAACAGCTCGTGCACGAAGCCCTGCATGAACGAGGACAGCAGCACGAAGCCGTACGGATAGCCCGACAGCGACTGCGGCATCTGCACGACGCGCGGCAGCGCGCGCGGCGCCTGCACGATCGCGAGATCGGCTTCGCGGCCGAACGCGTCCTTGCCCGACAGCTCGACGACGAAGTTCAGGCTCTTGTTGGAAACGCGGGGGAAGGGATGGGCGGGATCGAGCGCGATCGGCGTCAGCACCGGCCCGATCTCGCGCACGAAAAAGTCGCGTGCCCAGTCGCGCTGTGCGTCGTTCCACACCGTCGTCATATGGAAGAACACGCCCTCGCGCTCGAGCAGGGGGAATATCACGTCCTGCAGCATGGCATACTGCGCTGCAACGAGGCGCTGTGTCCGCTCGGTGATCGACTGGTAGGTCTGCTGGAACGACAGGCCGTCCGGGGTCAGGCCGGACGGGTTGTCGCGCATCTGCTCCTTCAGGCCGGCCATCCGGATCTCGAAGAATTCGTCGAGATTGCTCGACACGATGCAGATGAACTTGAGGCGCTCGAGCAGCGGTACCGACTGGTCCGCCGCCTGGGCCAACACACGGGAGTTGAATTCCAGGATGCCGAGTTCGCGATTGAGCAGCGTACCGGGCGGGGTCGTCGACATGGGCATGACCTTCTTTGGGCGATGCGGCGACTTTTCCATAGAATCGTGTCAACTTGATGACAACGTGATTTTGTCATGACACCGACACGGCCAAGACATATTCTTCGTGCCTCGCGCGGCCGGCGCTGAGCGGAACGCCGCCGGTCCGTGTTTCCAGACTGCTATGACGATGAACAATACTCCCCGCCTGCTCGCCGCCGTCGATATGGGCTCCAACAGCTTCCGGCTGATGATCGGCCGCGTCGACGAGACGCAGACCGCGACCGGTCCGGTCAGCCAGATCTTCCAGGTCGATGCGCTGCGCGAACCGGTTCGCCTGGCCGCGGGCCTGACCGCCGACAAGTACCTGGACCAGCCGGCGCGGCGCCGCGGCGTCGATGCGCTGCGGCGCTTCGGCGACCGCCTGCGCGAATTCTCGCCGGATCAGGTGCGCGCCGTCGCCACCAATACGCTGCGCGTGGCCAAGAACGCGTCGGAATTCCTGATCGAGGCCGAGAACGCGCTGGGCTTTCCGATCGAAGTGATTGCCGGCCGCGAGGAAGCCCGGCTGATCTACCTGGGCGCGTCGCACGATGCGCCGGCCTGCGCCGGCAATCGGCTGGTCGTCGATATCGGCGGCGGCTCGACGGAATTCATCATCGGCCATGGCTACACCGCCAAGCTGATGGAGTCGCTGTACATCGGCTGCGTATCGCACAGCCGGCAGTTCTTTCCCAGCGGCAATGTCGACGAGTACGCGATGAAGCAGGCGGAGCTGGCCGCGCGCCGCGAGATCCAGGTGCTGGTGCGCCAGTACCGCAGTGCGGGCTGGCAGCAGGCGGTGGGCTCGTCGGGTACGGCGCGCGCGCTGGCCGAGTTGATCGAACTGAACGGCATGAATGACAACGCGCAGGAGCATGGCATCACGCGCGAAGGGCTGGAGCGGCTCAAGCGCGCGCTGATCAAGGCGGAGAACACCAATCGCGTGCGGCTGATCGGGCTGAAGCCCGACCGGATTCCGGTCTTGCCCGGCGGGCTGTCGATCATGCTGGGCGTGTTTGCGGAGCTCGACATCGACCGCATGGACGTGACAGATGGCGCGCTGCGGCTTGGCGTGCTGTATGACCTGCTCGGCCGCAGTCATCACGAGGACATGCGCACCGTCACGGTCGATCAGTTCATGCGCCGCTACGGCGTCGACCGCGCGCAGGCCGCGCGCGTGCGCCAGGCCGCGCAACGATTGCTGGCGCAATTTCCCGATCCCGTCAATGAGCGGCGCGATGACAATCTGGCGCTGCTGGGCTGGGCTGCGAGCCTGCACGAGATCGGCATGTCGATCGCGCACAGCAGCTACCACAAGCATTCGGCCTATATCGCCACGCATGCGGACATGCCGGGCTTTTCGAAGACCGATCAGGCTCGGCTCGCGACGCTGCTGCTCGGCCATGCCGGCAAGCTCGGCAAGCTGTCGGGACGCGGACGCTTTCTCGACTGGCGCATGCTGTTCAGCCTGCGCCTGGCCTTCGTGCTGTGCCGGCGGCGCGCCGACGTCGAACTGCCGGAGATCAAGGTCAGCCAGCGCGCCGATGCGCTGGAAGAGGGCTTCGAGGTGCGGCTGCCCAAGGCGTGGGTCGAGGCCAATCCGCTGGTCGAATACAGCCTCGGCAAGGAAGCCGACGAATGGGAGCGGATCGGCATCCGCTACAAGGTGGTGTACGTCTGAATCCGTGGCAGTCGCCGTCAGAAGGCACCCGGAAACAGCGCGGGTGTTCTCCCTCTCCCGCTCGCGGGAGAGGGCCGGGGTGAGGGCAGCGCGCCAGCGCGGCGCGCCTTACCTGATCCCGTCAGCGCTGCAGCCCGAGGAAATGCCGCGCATAACGCGGGTTCATGTCATTGACGCGCAGCAGCGTGAGGAAGTCCGCCACATTGAAGTCCGGATCCCAGGCCGGCATGCCGCAGATGCGCGCGCCCAGGCGCAGATAGCCCTTGATCAGCGCGGGCGGCTCGACTTCGAGATCCTGGTTCAGCTCGTGGACCGGCAGCGGCAGCCGCGGAAACGCGTGGTATTCGATCGGTGCCAGATAGTTGCGCGCGAACACGCGGCTCAGGCTGGCCGCGATATGGCCGCCGTCGTTGATTGGCACGCTCGCGCAGCCCAGCATCGACTCGATACCCCAGCGCTGCAGGTACTCGCCCAGGCCGCCCCACAGCGCCATGATGACGCTGCCGGTGCGGTAGTCGCGATGCACGCACGAACGCCCCAGCTCGACCATCTTCGGCTTCAGGTGCGCCAGCCGAACCAGGTCGAATTCCGATTCGGCGTAGAGGCAGCCGATGCGCTTGGCCTGGTGCGGCGGCAGCACGCGGTAGGTGCCGACGACCTTCAGCGTGGCCAGGTCGCGCACGATCAGGTGGTCGCAGTAGGCGTCGAACATGTCGATGTCGAGTTCGGGCGACGTGGTCGACAGGCGCGCGCCCATCTCCTCCGCGAACACCTTGTAGCGCAGCCGCTGCGCCTCGACTACTTCGTCCTGGTGGCGCGCCCACGCCACGCTGAGAGCAGGCGCTGCATCTTGCTGCGCAACGGATTGGCGATGAAGACGCCTCCGGCCCGGATGGCCCGCCAGGCCATTGGGCAAGGAATCGAAGAGCGGCTGGGTAGGCGTCGGGAGGTCTCGCATCAGATGTCCTTTCGATGACAACATGGCTGCGAAACAATGTAGAGGGGGCGGGTGACAGCCCCGTGAAGCGGCGATGACGGTTGCGTGACCGTGCCGCCGTGGCGACATCGAGAGGTGGCGGAGGTCAGCGTGCCACGTACCCGATCCGGACCGCGATCACAGAAATTCCGGGTTGATGACCGCACGCAGCACGACCTGATCCTCGTGCTCGCGCGTGCGCGCCGTCAGCCACCAGATGCCGCTCTTGCGGATGCTCCAGCCGATCTCCGTACCCGCCAGCAGCAGGGCCGCCAGCCGGCCGATCCAGGGCTGATGGCCGACCACGACGGTGGTGCCGGTCGCATGCGGCCAGTCGATCGCGGCCAGCACGTCGGTGACGTCGCTGTCGGGCGCCAGCGCCGGCACCACCAGCGCGTCGGAGCGCAGCGCCGCGGCGGTCTCGCGGCTGCGTTGCGCCGGGCTGCACAACAGCCGCGCATCGGGCGGCAGGTGGGCGCGCAGCCAGGCGGCGGAGGCTTCGGCCTGCTTGCGGCCGCGGCGGGTCAGGGCACGTTGCAGGTCCGCGGCGCGGCCCATGCCGGCAACATCGGGGAGCGCTTCCGCTTCGGCGTGGCGCCACAGGATCAGGTTCATTGCTGGGGATCGGCACGGCGCGAATGCCGTGCGGCGGTCGTTGGGTTGACACTCCGGAGACCGGTACCCGGCTCCGTCTGGATCGATTCGACTGGCGTGCCGCGGCTCGGTTCGGGGGGGTATTCGCCGCGGCCTTCGGTCGGTGCTGTCGGCCTGGACGTCCGCGGCATAGCGAGCCGATGCCGCGGCCAGTATGGCGCAGCGGCGTGGTCCGGGCAATGCGCCGTCATGCCGGTGGCAGGCCCATGGCGGCGCGCGACGCGGGAGTATCGGGTGCGTCGATGACAGTGAGATGACGGTCGTGCGGCGGTCACGATCGGCGCTGCCGGCGAGCGGGCAGCGTCGGACCGGGCACGGCCTATTCAGGGTTCAGCGCGGGGTTCGGCGGGAGTCAGCGGTGTGCAGCGGGGTGCAGCGGGTGCGGCGGGTGCGGCGGGTGCGGCGGGGCGTGGTGGGGCTGCCGTTCTCGTCGGCCGGCATCGCGTCGCGGGCGCCCTCCGCCAAATGGAGGAAACGTGGTCGACGCGGGAAAATGCGCTGCAAGCCGCTACGAGACAACGCGAGGGCGAACGCGACCGGCGCGGTCATTCCAGGCGAGTGACCGCGTGCGAGCTGCAATGGAGTGGGAGGCACAGCGCCGCCGGGCGACGCACAGAATCGCGTCGTCGCCGCGACGCCGAGCAGGAGCGAAACCGTTGGACCGGGCGGTCCGGTATCAGCTCTTGTGACGGAAGTTGATGCGACCCTTGGTCAGGTCGTAGGGCGACATTTCCAGCGTCACGCGGTCGCCGGCCAGAATACGGATCCGGTGCTTCTGCATCTTGCCCGATGCGTAGGCCCAGATTTCCACGCCGTTTTCCAGCAGCACGCGATAGCGGTTGTCGGGCAGCGCTTCCGAAACGACGCCGCCGAATTCAATGAGTTCTTCCTTAGCCAAGCTTCCTTCCTTTGTGGCTCCATGATGGGCAGCCGGACGGCCGCCTTTGCGGATGCGCGATTATAGCATGAACGCACCTGCAGCATTTTGGGTTCCCGGCAGGGGCCTTTAGTTCCCGCGTGCACCGATAAAGTGGCGCGAACGCCCTTTCAAGGTGCGAACGCTGCTGGACGTCCAAGGCACCGATCCCGTTTGACCGCTGCGGTGCCGGCGGATACAATGCGCGGCTTCGGGGCGTAGCGCAGCCTGGTAGCGCATCTGATTTGGGATCAGAGGGTCGCATGTTCGAATCATGTCGCCCCGACCAGAACGACAAGGGTTAGCAGGCTGAGGCCGGCTAACCCTTTTTCTCTTCCGACCGCCCTTAGCTCAGTTGGATAGAGCACTCGCCTTCTAAGCGAGCGGTCGCACGTTCGAATCGTGCAGGGCGGGCCATACTTCTTGCAGTGTCCATCAAGACACTTCCCGCGCGCGTGCCGTTCCAAGCGCGCAATTCAATCCGACTTTTATCGCCGTCGCCCGGTGGCGAATTCCGCTCCTTCTTTCGTTTTTGAGCTTGCACGCTGGCAAAGCGCATGCTTGCGTCTTAAACTAGCTAATAGTTAGCTAATTGATGTCGGCGCCGGTACTCGGTCGCGGCGCCGACTTTCCGCCTTCGCCAGTACAAGGAGAGCACGATGCTGATTGTCAACATGCACGACGCGAAAAGCCGCTTGTCCCAGTTGGTGGAGGCCGTCGAAAGCGGTTCGCAGGCCGAAGTGATCATTGCCCGCAACGGCCAGCCGGCTGCCCGCATCGTGCCGATCGAACCGCTGGACATTTCGAAACGGATCGGAGGGGGCGTCGCTTTCCTCGGTGCGTTTGCCGCGATGAGTCAGGAGGAGTTCGACGAAAGCAATGAAGAAATCGCCCGCCTGTTTACGGAGGGCGAATGATTCTTCTGCTCGACACTCAGGTAGCTATCTGGGCCGCACAGGATAGTCCCCGCTTGTCTGGTCCAGCGCGGGCACTACTGATCGACCCCGGCAACGAAGTCGTGGTGAGCGCGGTCAGCCTGTGGGAGATCGCCATCAAATTTGCCAGCGGCAAGCTGCCGTTCAGTCCGGCGATGGCGATGGCAGCCTTCCGGGCGAGCGGCTATCGCAGTCTTGCGATGACCGAAGCGCATGCGGGGATGGTGGCGAACCTGCCCGAAGTGGACGACCACAAGGATCCGTTCGATCGGATGCTGGTGGCGCAGGCGCTTGCCGAGTCGATGCGGCTCGTGACGGCCGACACCAAGCTGGCGCGCTATCCGGTCGGGTGCATTGAACCGGTGTAGCGGGCGCGGCCGGGAAAGGGTGGGGACGTAAGAAGGAGCGGCGGCCGCCGGGAACAACTCGCGGCCGCCGGGCGGACGGACGCTTATTCGCCTTCCGGCAGGCTGGCGCCGACGATGTTGAAGCCGGCGTCCACGTACGTGATCTCGCCGGTCACGCCGCTGGACAGGTCCGACAGCAGGAAGGCCGCGACGTTGCCGACTTCCTCGATGGTGACGTTGCGGCGCAGCGGGGCGGCTTCCTCGAAGTGGCCGAGCAGCTTGCCGAAGCCCTTGATGCCGGATGCGGCCAGCGTCTTGATCGGACCGGCCGAGATGCCGTTGGCGCGGATGCCGCGCGGGCCGACCGAGGCGGCCAGGTAGCGCACGCTGGCTTCCAGCGACGCCTTGGCCAGGCCCATCGTGTTGTAGTTGGGCACGACGCGCTCGCTGCCCAGATAGGTCAGCGTCAGCAGCGAGGCCTTGTCCGACAGCAGCGGCAGCGCGGCCTTCGCGAGCGCCGGGAAGCTGTAGGCCGAGATGTCGTGCGCCACGCGGAACGCTTCGCGCGACAGGCCGTCGAGGAAGTCGCCGGCGATCGCTTCGCGCGGGGCAAAGCCGATCGAATGGACCAGCCCGTCGAGCTTGTCCCAGCGCTGGCCGAGCGCGGCGAAGGTGGCGGCGATCTGCTCGTCGCTCGACACATCGCATTCGAATACCAGATCGCTGCCGAATTCCTTGGCAAAGTCCTGGATACGGTCCTTGAAGCGCTCGCCGACATAGGTGAAGGCCAGTTCCGCGCCTTCGCGCTTGCAGGCCGACGCGATGCCGTAGGCGATCGAGCGGTTCGACAGCAAGCCGGTGATCAGGATCCGCTTACCTGCCAGAAATCCCATAAGTTCTCCATGGTGGTCTTGTGATGCGCGTTCGCGGTGTGCCGGGGCAGGGCACGCTGGCGGGCACGGTTTCTGCTGAGTCCCGCCGGGCTGCAAGGGCCGGGTGGGATTCCGCTTGTTCCACTGGATCCCCGCCGCCCGTACCGGATTGCCGATGGCGAGCGGGCAGCCCCGCTGCGGCCGCGGCCACGCCGCGTACTGGAATGTCCGGATGGCTGGAACGCCGCCGAACGAAGGTAAAATTGTCGCACAACTTGGCCCGGACACCGACCGCGGCCGTACTGCCAAGCGAAGTTCAGGGGGAGGGCATCGACCGGATGCAAAGGCAAGCAGCAGGGCCGTTTTCGGCATGGCATCGTATCCGGGCGCGGACTCGCACCGGCCTGGTCCAGATGCTGGCACGGTCCGCCGCAGCCGCCCTGATGGCCGCGCTGTTGCCGACAATGCCGGCCACGGCCTGGGCCGCGCACGGCTTCGCGCTGCACGGCGACCTGAAGTACCCGGCGGACTTCCATCACTTCGACTACGTCAATCCCGACGCCCCCCGCGGCGGCACGCTGACGCTGGCCAATCCGGACCGGCGCACCAGCTTCGACAAGTTCAATCCGTTCACGCTGAAGGGCGTCGCCGCGCCGGGCCTGACTTCGCTGATGTTCGAGTCGCTGCTGATCGGCAGCGCCGACGAGACCGCCAGCGCCTACGGCCTGCTGGCCGAGGACGTCACGGTGGCGCCCGACGAGCTGTCGGTGACCTTCCGCATCCGCCCGCAGGCCCGCTTTCACAACGGCGACCCGGTGCTGGCCAGCGACGTCAAGTATTCCTACGACATGCTGATGAGCAAGGCCTCAAGCCCGGGCTATCGCAGCATGTGCGCCGACGTCAAATCGCTGACCGTGATCGACGACCGCACGGTGCGCTACGACTTCAAGCAGCGCAACGGCGAGCTGCCGCTGATCGTCGGCTCGCTGCCGGTGTTCTCGCGCAAATGGACGGCCAAGGTACCGTTCGAGAAGCTGACCTTCGAGGCGCCGATGACCAGCGGCCCCTATCTGATCGAGCGCTACGATGCCGGCCGCGGCATCATCTACAAGCGCAATCCGGACTACTGGGGCAAGGACCTGCCGGTGCGGCGCGGCACCTTCAATTTCGATCGCGTGGTCTACCGGCTGTACAAGGACGAGACCGCGCGGCTCGAGGCCTTCAAGGCCGGCGAGTTCGACGCCATCGTCGAGTACCGCTCCAAGAGCTGGGCCAAGAGCTATGTCGGCAAGCGCTTCGCCAACGGCGAGCTGATGAAGACCGAATTCCCGCACCGCAATGGCGCGGGCATGCAGGGCTTCGTGATGAATCTGCGCAAGCCGCTGTTCCAGGACGTGCGCGTGCGCCAGGCGCTGATCCTCGCGCTGGATTTCGAATGGCTGAACCGGCAGCTGTTCTACGGCGCCTACAAGCGCCTGGACAGCTGGTTCTCCAACAGCGAGCTGGCCGCCAGCTCGACCTTCGACGGCCGCCCCGGCCCCGGCGAGCTGGCACTGCTCGAGCCGCTGCGCAACGAACTGCCGCCCGAGGTCTTCGGTCCGATCGTCACGCAGCCGACCACCGAACCGCCGCGCTCGCTGCGCGACAACCTGCGCGAGGCGCGCCGGCTGCTGGCGCAGGCGGGCTGGACCTACAGCGACGGCGCGCTGCGCAACGCGAAGGGCGAGCCCTTCGTGTTCGAGTTCCTCGACGACGGCGGCGCGATGAGCCGCGTGATCACGACCTATGTGCGCAATCTGGAGAAGCTCGGCATCCAGGTCCATCAGCGCACCACCGACTTCGCGCTGTACCAGAAGCGGCTGGAGGACTTCGATTTCGACGTGGTGTCGATCCGCTTCCCCGATTCGCAGAGCCCGGGCAACGAGCTGCGCGATCGCTTCACCAGCGAGGCGGCGTCGATGCCGGGCTCGGACAACCTGTTCGGGCTTAAGTCGCCGGCGGTCGACAAGCTGGTCGACCAGGTGCTGCGCGCGCATACCCGCAAGGACCTGATCAACGCGTCGCGCGCGCTGGACCGCGTGCTGATGCACGGCTATTACGTGGTGCCGAACTGGTACAGCGCCTCGCACCGCGTGGCCTACCGGCGCGAGCTGGTCTATCCGCAGCGGCTGCCGTACTACTACACGGCCGAGGGCTGGGTGCTCAGCAGCTGGTGGCGCAGCGATGTGCCCGCCGCCGCGCAGGCCAAGACGGCCCCGGCCAGGGCGGTGCGCTGAGCGCGGCGACGGCTGCGACAGGCGCCAAAGGAAAACAGGAAACGGCATGCTGGCCTATCTGCTCAAACGCGTTCTGCTGATGATCCCGACGCTGATCGGCGTGATCACGCTGACCTTCGTCGTGATCCAGTTCGTGCCCGGCGGCCCGGTCGAGCAGATGATGATGGAGCTCAAGGGCCGCGGCGGCGGCGGCGAGGCCAGCGGTGGCGGCGCCGAATACCGGGGCCGGCGCGGCGTCGACGCGGAGAAGATCAAGGAGATCCAGGCGCTGTACGGCTTCGACAAGCCGCCGCTGGAGCGCTACTGGATGATGCTCAAGCGCTTCGCGCAGTTCGACCTGGGCCAGAGCTACTTCCAGCACCGCAGCGTCTGGGAGCTGGTCAAGTCCAAGCTGCCGGTATCGGTCAGCCTGGGCCTGTGGACCTTTTTCCTGACCTATCTGATATCGGTGCCGCTCGGCATCGCCAAGGCGATCCGGGCGGGCAGCCGCTTCGACGTGGTGACCAGCATGATCGTGCTGGTCGGCTACGCGATCCCCGGCTTCGTGCTCGGCGTGCTGCTGCTGGTGCTGTTCGGCGGCGGCACCTTCGTGCAGTGGTTCCCGTTGCGCGGCCTGACCTCGGACAACTGGGAGCAGCTGTCGCTGATGGGCAAGGTGATGGACTATCTGTGGCACCTGGTGCTGCCGATCACCGCGTCGGTGGTCGGCAGCTTCGCCGTGGTGACGATGCTGACCAAGAACGCCTTCCTGGAGGAGGTGCGCAAGCAGTATGTGCTGACCGCAAGGTCCAAGGGCCTGTCGGAGCGGCGCGTGCTGTGGAAGCATATTTTCCGCAATGCGCTGATCCCGCTGGTCACGGGCTTCCCGGCGGCCTTCATCGGCGCCTTCTTCACCGGCTCGCTGCTGATCGAGACGCTGTTCTCGCTCGACGGGCTCGGCCTGTTGTCCTACGAGGCGGTGCTGCGCCGCGACTATCCGGTCGTGCTCGGCACGCTGTACCTGTTTACGCTGATCGGCCTGGTGACCCGGCTGATCTCCGATGTCTGCTACGTGCTGGTCGACCCCCGCATCCATTTCGAGGCCATGCCGCGATGACCCCGCGTTGGCAATCCCCCTTCCGCTCGACGCCGCGGCCGCCGCGCCTGGACCGGCTGCCGTCGTCGCTGTCGCCGCGCCAGCGCGCCTGGCAGCGCTTTCGCCGCAACCGGCTCGGCTACTGGAGCCTGATCGCCTTTGTCGTGCTGTTCGTGCTCAGCATGTTCGCCGAGGTGCTGTCGAGCGACCGGCCGCTGGTGGTCAAGTACCGCGGCGAGTGGTATTTCCCGATCGTGCAGACCTATGCCGAAACGACCTTCGACGGTGACTTCCCGACGCCGACCGACTATCTCGATCCCTTCATCCGTCAGCGCATCACCAGCAACGGCAACTGGGCCATCTATCCGCCCAACCGCTATTCGTACGACACGCTGAACTACTTCGCCAAGGAGCCCAATCCCGCGCCGCCGTCGGCCGAGAACTGGCTCGGCACCGATGACCGCGGCCGCGATGTGCTGGCGCGGCTGATCTACGGCTTCCGGGTGTCGGTGCTGTTCGGCCTGGCGCTGACCGTGATCGGTGTGGTGATCGGCACGATCACCGGCGCGCTGATGGGCTTTTTCGGCGGGCGCTTCGACCTGATCTCGCAGCGCGCGATCGAGATCTGGAGCTCGATGCCCGAGCTCTATCTGCTGATCATCTTCGCGTCGATCTTCGAGCCCAGCCTGGCGCTGCTGATCATCCTGCTGTCGCTGTTCGGCTGGATGGGCTTGTCGGACTACGTGCGCGCCGAGTTCTACCGCAACCGCTCGCTCGACTACGTCAAGGCGGCGCGCGCGCTGGGCCTGTCCAATGTGCAGATCATGTGGCGCCATATCCTGCCCAACAGCCTGACCCCGGTGATCACCTTCCTGCCGTTCCGCATGAGCGCCGCGATCCTGGCGCTGACCAGCCTGGACTTCCTCGGCCTCGGCGTGCCGCCGACCACGCCCAGCCTGGGCGAGCTGCTGGCGCAGGGCAAGGCCAATCTGGACGCGTGGTGGATCTCGCTGTCGACCTTCGGCGTGCTGGTCGTCACGCTGCTGCTGCTGACCTTCATGGGCGATGCACTGCGCGATGCCTTCGACACGCGGCTGGGCCTGGCCGCGCTGCGCGGCCGGGTCGAACCGAAGCTGCCCGACGCGTCGGCCGGATCGGCCGGCGGACCGGCGGCGGATGCCGCAGCGGCGGGGCAGTCCGCCGCGGGGGCGCGGCCATGAACGACCTTCCCATCCGGATGCCCGCGCAGCCCATGGCCACGCCGCCCGACGCCGCCGACCCGGCACTGATCCGTGTCGACCGCCTGTCGGTGACCTTCGGCGACGGCCCGGAGGCGACACGCGCCGTGCGGGATGTCAGTTTCTCGCTGCGCCCCGGGGAACGGTTCGCGCTGGTCGGCGAGTCGGGCTCCGGCAAGACCGTGACCGCGCTGTCGATGCTGCGTCTGGTCGAGGACGCGCGCTACCAGGGCGCGATCCATTTCGACGGGCGCGACCTGCTGCGCGTGCCCGACCGGGAGATCCGCGCGATCCGCGGCAGCGAGATCGCGATGATCTTCCAGGAACCGATGACCGCGCTGAACCCGCTCTATACGGTCGGCAACCAGATCGTCGAGACGCTGGAGCTGCACGAGGGGCTGGACAAGCGCGCCGCGCGCGCGCGGGCGATCGCGCTGCTCGAGCGCACCGGCATCGAGGAGGCCGCGCACCGCTTCGACAGCTTCCCGCACCAGCTGTCGGGCGGCCAGCGCCAGCGCGCGATGATCGCGATGGCGCTGGCCTGCCGGCCCAGGCTGCTGCTGGCCGACGAGCCCACCACCGCGCTCGACGTCACCATCCGCGTGCAGATCCTCGAGCTGCTGCGCGACCTGCAGGCCGAGTTCGGCATGGCGGTGATGCTGATCACCCACGACCTGAACATGGTGCGCGCGTTCGCGCAGCGCATCGGCGTGATGGAGCAGGGTGTGCTGGTCGAGATCGGCGAGACCGCCGACGTCTTCGCCAACCCGCGTCATCCGTATACGCAGCGGCTGATCGACAGCCGGCCGCGGCGCGAGGTGGTGCCGGTGCTGCCGCTGGCGCCGACCTTGCTGAGCGCGCGCGGCCTGGACGTCAACTACACGCGCAAGCGCCGCGGCCTGGCCGGCTGGTTCGGCCGCGACGTGGTGCGCGCGGTCAAGGAGGTGGATTTCGACCTGCGCGAGGGCGAGACGCTGGGCATCGTCGGCGAGTCCGGCTCGGGCAAGACCACGCTGGCCCACGCGGTGCTGGCGCTGCAGCGCAAGAGCGGCGGTCAGATCCAGTTCCTCGGGAGCAGCCTGGAACAGGTCAGGCGGGCCGAGCGCGCGTCGTTGCGCGCGCGGCTGCAGGTGGTGTTCCAGGACCCGTTCGGTTCGCTGTCGCCGCGCATGACGATCGAGCAGATCGTCGGCGAGGGCCTGGCGCTGCATCAGCCGGGGCTGTCGCGCGAGGCGATGCGCGAACGCGTGATCGAGGCGCTGCGGGAAGTGGGGCTGGACCGCACGGCGCTGGGGCGCTATCCGCACGAGTTCTCCGGCGGGCAGCGCCAGCGGATCGCCATCGCGCGTGTGCTGATCCTGAAGCCGCAGGTGGTGGTGCTCGACGAACCGACCTCGGCGCTCGACGTGTCGATCCAGCAGCAGGTGCTGGCGCTGCTGTCGCAGCTGCAGCGCAAGTACAACCTCAGCTACCTGTTCATCAGCCACGATCTGGCGGTGATCCGGGCCATGGCGCATCGGGTCATCGTGATGAAGGGCGGGGAGGTGGTCGAGGCGGGAGAGACCGATGCGGTGCTCGGCGCACCGCAGCACGCCTATACCCGCAAGCTGATGCGGGCGGCCCAGCTCGGCATGGAATCGGGTCCCGGGCCGCGGGCGGGAGACGTCGGCGGCTGGCCTGGCTGATGTCCCGGCGGGGGATGTCCGCCCATGGCCGCCCATTGTCCGATCGCGCGGTCAATCACGAGAATTAGCGTGCAAGTCCCCCGCTATTCCTTTGATTACATGGCGATTTCGGCCGATTTTGTAACGAACTTTGACATCACCGGCGTGACCTTATACCATCCCGCGAGAACTTGATGTGTGGGTGGTTTGCACGCCGCACGTCTCCTGGCGGGTGCGTTCGGCCGTACCCCGACACCGTTGTCGGGCGGATTCGGCGTCTGATACCCGCCCTCAGCAGTCTTTCCACATAGTCATCTCCGATCCACACGACGATGGGTTGTCGCGTCGCGTGAGGGATCGTGTGATTTGAATCATCCGAACCGGAACCAACGGGAGAACCCATGCAGCGAACGGTGCTTCATTCCCTGGCGCGTGCCGCCATCGGACTGACCCTGGCATGCGGCGCGGCCTTGTCGAATGGAGCCCTGGCTGACACGGTGTTCAAGGAGCCGGGCGCGGAGCTGAGCGTCGAGGCCCAGCAGCCCGAGCCGAAGAAGGGCCTGCTGTCGTCGATGATGAATTCGACCAGCCATGTCGCCAACAAGGCCGGCGATCTGGTGATGAACGCGCTGGGCCTGATCGGTGTCCGTTATCGCTTCGGCGGCAACACGCCGGAGTCGGGCCTCGATTGCAGCGGCTTCGTCCGCTACGTCTTCAACGACACCTTCGGCTTCATGCTGCCGCGGCGCTCGGTCGAGATCAGCCGCGTCGGCACCAACGTCGCCGCGCACGAACTGCGCCCGGGCGATCTGGTGTTCTTCAACACGATGCGCCATGCGTTCTCGCACGTGGGCATCTATATCGGCGACAACAAGTTCGTGCACGCACCGTCGACCGGCAGCAAGATCCGCGTCGACGACATGCGTTCGGCCTACTGGGTCACGCGCTACAACGGCGCGCGCCGCATCGACGATATGCCGGAGCGCGACAATGGCGCCCCGGGCGGCATCGGAGGCATGGTCGAGACGCTCAAGCGCTTCGACCCGAACGCCAGCGGGCGTACGTTCTACGGCGGCTGAGCGCAACGGCGCCGTCGGCTGCGATCGCCATCAACGAAAAAGGACTGCCTCGGCAGTCCTTTTTCGTTGGTGCGGTGGTGATGCGCCCGTAGCGGTGCGCTCGTCCGCTGCCTACTTCCCGGCAAGCGGCGCGGCCGGCTGCAGGCGCGCCTGCGCCAGCTTCTCGCGCAGCGCGGGCAGGGCGGCCACGGCGGCTTTCTCGCCCGCCAGGATCGCGCGGTTGCGTGCGCCGAAATCGCTGCCGCTCATGTCCGGCAGGTCGGGGCGGATCACCACGTCGGCGCGGGCCAGCGCCAGCCGGTTGATCGATTGGCCCATGATCGCCGTGGTCTGCAGCAGCACGCCGCTCTGGCCGGCATTGTTCTGGCTGGCCGGATCGGCCGAGATGTTGACCGCGATCACGAAGTCGGCGCCCATGCTGCGCGCCGAGTCGACCGGCACCGGCTCGACCAGGCCGCCGTCGACGTAGTCGTGTCCCTGGATCGACACCGGCTGGAACACGCCCGGCACGCTGCTGGACGCGCGTACCGCCTGGCCGGTATTGCCGCGCCGGAACAGGATCGCGCGGCCGGTCTTCAGGTCGGTGGCGACGATGCCCAGCGGGATCTTCATTGCCTCGATCGGCCGGTTGTCCACCAGCCGGTTCACGTAGTTCTGCAGCGCCTCGCCCTTGAGCCAGCCGCCGAAGCGGGTGCCGAACGGCAGCGCCCAGTCGGCGATGGTGGCCTCGTCCATCTTCAGCGCGTGCTGGTTCAGCTCGAAGCCGTCCATGCCGGAGGCGTACAGTGCGGCGACGACTGCGCCGGCGCTGGTGCCGGTGACCAGGTCGGGGCGGATGCCGTGCGCTTCCAGCGTCTTGATCACGCCGATATGGGCGAAGCCGCGCGCGGCGCCGCCGCCCAGCGCGAGGCCGATGCGGACGGGGCGGGGCGCGGGCGTGACGGCGGACGGCGCGGCCGGCGTATCGGGCTTCGGGCCCAGGCTGCAGGCTGCGAGCAGGGACGCCGCGGTGGCGCCCGCCGCCGCGCTCAGGAAGGTACGTCGTTGCATGCGGGAATACGAATGGGAAAGGGCAGGACCCCGGGGCCGGCGTGCCGGCGCGTCACGCTCCGACTGCAGCCGGTGGCGGCAGCGGTTCAGACCGGGCGATAGCATAAATGATTCCGCGCAGCGGCCCGATCATCCGTAGCGGCCGCGGCCGGCATCAGTCAGCGCTGACTGATGCCTTTGCTACAATGACCGGCTTCGAATCGTCGCCCGCGCCCCCTGTTGCGCGGGCTGTTTTTCCGCGAATCTCCGCAGTCTTCCCCGGTTCTTCCCCTCTATGACCACACGCGTCCGCACCCGCTTCGCCCCGAGCCCGACCGGCTTCATCCATCTGGGCAATATCCGCTCCGCGCTGTATCCGTGGGCCTTCGCCCGCCGCATGAAGGGCGATTTCATCCTGCGCATCGAGGACACCGACGTCGAACGCTCGTCGCAGGAAGCGGTCGACGTGATCCTCGAGAGCATGGACTGGCTGGGCCTGGACATCGACGAGGGCCCGTTCTACCAGATGCAGCGGATGGACCGCTATCGCGAGGTGGTCAAGCAGATGCTGGACTCGGGGCTGGCCTACCACTGCTATATGAGCACCGAGGAGCTCGATGCACTGCGCGAGGCGCAGCGCGCGCGGGGCGAAAAACCCCGCTACAACGGCTTCTGGCGTCCCGAGCCGGGCAAGGTCCTGCCGGCGCCGCCGGCCGGCGTCGATCCGGTGGTCCGCTTCAGGAACCCGATCGGCGGCAGCGTGGTGTGGGACGACGCGGTCAAGGGCCGCATCGAGATCTCGAACGACGAGCTGGACGATCTGGTGATCGCGCGGCCGGACGGCACCCCGACCTACAACTTCTGCGTGGTGATCGACGATCTGGACATGAAGATCACCCATGTGATCCGCGGCGACGACCACGTCAACAACACGCCGCGCCAGATCAATATCATCCGCGCGCTGGGCGGCACGCCGCCGGTCTACGCTCACCTGCCGACCGTGCTGAACGAGCATGGCGAGAAGATGAGCAAGCGTCATGGCGCAATGGCGGTGACCGCCTACCGCGACGAAGGCTATCTGCCCGAGGCGGTGCTCAACTATCTGGCACGGCTGGGCTGGGCGCACGGCGACGCCGAGATCTTCTCGCGCGACCAGTTTGTCGAATGGTTCGACCTCGAACATCTGGGCAAGTCGCCGGCGCAGTACAACCCGGAAAAGTTGGCCTGGCTGAACAACCACTACATCAAGGTCGGCGACAACGCGCGCCTGGCCGAGCTGACGCGGCCCTTCATCGAGCAGCTGGGCGGCAAGGTCGAGGGCGCCGACCTGGTCGGCGTGGTGGCGCTGGTCAAGGATCGGGCCAATACGCTGAAGGAGGTCGCGCAGACCGCGCTGCTGTTCTATCGCGGGGAGCCGCAGCCCGATCCGGCGCTGAAGGCCGAACATCTGACCGCCGAGATCGTGCCGGCGGTGCGCGCGCTGGCGCAGCGCCTCGAAGCGCTGACCGAATGGCGGCGCGAGGCGATCTCGGCCGAGTTCAAGGCGGTGCTGGCCGAGTTCGGCCTGAAGATGCCGAAGCTGGCGATGCCGGTGCGGCTGCTGGTGGTCGGGCAGCTGCAGACGCCAAGCATCGATGCGGTACTGGAACTGATCGGCCGCGATACGGTGCTGCGCCGGCTGCAGGCCGGCGTCAGTGCCTGATTCAGCAAAAAAAGTTGCGGCGGGGGCTTGCGCTTTCGTCGTGACTTGCGCATAATCTCTTTCTCCCTGCAGCGCGGTTCAACACCAAGCGGGCATCACGGCAGTACCGCAGCGGTTTGGCGGCGAATATCCGAAGCGATTTCGACGACAACCGAAGCAGTAAAAAAAGTGAAATGGGGGCTTGCAAAAAATCAAGGCTGTTATATAATCTTGGCTTCGCTGGAAACGACAAGATAATCGCTTCGATAAAACGAACGATAATCCGAAACGAAAGGCGAATCGCCGGTGACAATAACGGCGACAGCAGTACATATGGGGCTATAGCTCAGCTGGGAGAGCGCTTGCATGGCATGCAAGAGGTCAGCGGTTCGATCCCGCTTAGCTCCACCAAAATTCCAGCGATGACATCAGCAGTACGGTGTTGTCCGTTTCGATCAAGCGGTTCGCCGCGGCCGTCGGAACAAGACGGAACGTGTTGAAAAACAGGTTTCTGTCCCCTTCGTCTAGAGGCCTAGGACATCACCCTTTCACGGTGAGTACAGGGGTTCGAATCCCCTAGGGGACGCCAGATAATGGGCGTAATCAAACGTCCAGATTATCGGTAAAGCCTGCACCCCGGTGCGGCAATATCGATAAGCCGACTAAGGAGTGGTAGTTCAGTCGGTTAGAATACCGGCCTGTCACGCCGGGGGTCGCGGGTTCGAGTCCCGTCCACTCCGCCAAAACTGAACCCGCATGGTTAGCGCCATGCGGGTTTTTCTTTTTGGATTTTCCATCCGGTTTTCCTTTTCGTCCCGCCGACTTCTTCGCGCCGACTTCATCCCGCCGATTTCCACCAGCGATATGCCCGAAAGCGCGGGGCAGGGTGGCCGGCAATGCCGCCCCGTCCCCCTCGCTTTGCCTTCGCCGCTGTCAGCTGCGCTCTTCGCTGATGCGAATGAAATAGAAGACCAGCAGCGCACCGGCGACCGCCAGGCTCAGGCTGTTGGCCAGCCAGAAACCGGCCGCGCCGTGTGTGAAGGCCGGCATGCCCTCGATCAGCCCGAAACCCAGTACATAGCCGCCGCCCAGACCGATTCCCCACAGCGACACCGCATAGATCACCGTGGGCACCAGCGCGATCTTGTACGCGCGCAGCACGAAGGCCGTGGTCACCTGCACCGCATCGAAGGCTTGGTAGAGCGCGACGAACGTCACCAGCGGCAGCGCCGCCTGGACCACCGCCGCGTCGCTGGCATAGGCCCGCAGCACCGGCGCGCGCAGCAACCATAGCGTCGCGCCGACCGCCAGCGCCAGCGCCGCCGCCAGCCGGATCCCGCGCCAGCCGACGCGCCGCGCACCGGCACGGTCACGTGCGCCGACCGCCTGCGCCACTAGCGTCGAGGTGGCGATGCCCAGCGACAGCGGCAGCATGTAGGCGACGGCGCCAAGGTTGGCGATGATCTGGTGCCCGGCCAGCGTCACCGTGCCCAGGCGCGTGATGAAGACCGACATCAGTGTGAACGACGTGATTTCGATCAAGTAGGTCAGCCCCATCGGCACGCCCAGGCGCAGCAGCGCCCACAGATGCGAACGCATTGGCCAGCTCCATGCCGCGAAGATGGCTAGCGGGCGGTAGGCGCTGCCATGGCGCAGGATCAGTACGCCGGACAGGCACCACATCCAGCTGATCAGCGTCGAAGCCAGCGCGCAGCCCGGACCGCCCATCGGCGCCAGACCCAGCCCGCCATGGATGAACCACGCATTGAGCGGCACCTTGACCGCGAGCCCCAGCAATTGCAGCAGCGTCACCATGATCGGACGCGACAGCGCATTGTTCAGCGCCGAATAAATGCGAAAGCCCAGCGCCGCGGGCAGGCCGAACGCCTGCAGATGCAGATAGGCGGTGGCCTTGTCGACCAGTTCGGGCGGCGCCTTGGCGAAGGCCAGCAGCGGCCCGGGGAAACTGAGCAGCAGCATGCCGGGCACGGCCAGCGCGAGGCCTAGCCACGCGGCCTGCCGCACCTCGACGCCGATCTCGGCGTGGCGGCCGGCGCCATAGAGCTGGCCGGCGATCGGCGCCAGCGCCTGCAGCACGCCCATCAGGCTGATGTAGACCGTGACGTAGATCGATCCGCCCAGCCCGACCGCGGCCAGATCGGTGGCCGAGGCGCGGCCGGCCATGATGGTGTCGATCACGCTGAAGGCGATCACGGCCAGCTGGCCCACCAGCACGGGGCCGGCCAGCGCGGCAATGCGGCGAAGGTCCTGGGTCAGGGTCATGTTCGTTCGGGGGCACGGGCCGGGCGATGGCGGGACTGCCACGCGATGGCGCCGGCGGGCGCGCGACAAGGCCAGGCCCGGCGGGCAGGGCGGGCAGCGCGGCAGTCGCCGCAACCGCCGATCAAGGCTGCCGGGGCAGCCGGCGCGTGCTCTTGCGCGGCGGCACCGCGGGCTTCTCGATCAGCTGGTACATGCGGAAGCGTTCGTCGCGGTCCGACGGGCGGCGGCCTTCCCAGATCAGCCGCCATTCGAAGCGCGAGATGCTGGACGGCTCGCCGTAGTCGACCGGATCGTGCCGCAGCAGCACGTCGCAGCCGTCCTCCGGGCCGCCGAAGCGGAAATGCCCGAAGAAGGCGAACGAGGCCAGCTGCGCATCGCCCATGCGGATCGGCTGTACGCACTCGTAGGTCGACGGCAGCGCCATCGAGGCGGCCTCGGCGACATCGCGGTAGGTCTTGCCATAGTTGATCGACGGCAGCCACAGCGTCATCGCCATCACCCACATCAGCGTGGTGCCGGCGGCCGAGATCACCACCGGGCGCCAGATCTGCTTCGGCGCGCGCGACAGCCGCCAGCGTACTACCAGCACCCAGGCCGCGGTCGCCGCCAGCGCGAACAGCACCGCGCTGACGGAGAACACATGCAGGTAGCCGGGCAGCTGCTTGAAGATGTTGTTGGCGATCCGCGGCGGCCAGCCGGTCGTCTTGGCCAGCCACATGAACCAGACGGTGCCGCCGAAGATCGTGAAGAACAGCAGCGCGAACCAGTCGATCGCATTGATCGTCGCGCGTGTCAGCGTCGGCAGGCCGAAAGCCGCCAGCACCGCCATCGGCGGCAGCAGCAGGATGAACTGCACGTCGCCGGGCTGGCGCAGCATCAGCAGCAGCACGAACAGCGGCAGCAGCAGCGCCAGCGGCAGCGCGACATGGGGGCTGCGCCGCATGCCGGCCCAGCTGAGCCAGGACCAGATCGCGATCGGCCATACCGGCCACGAGAACAGGAAGAAGTTGCGCGCGACGAAGCCGATCGCGAAGCCGTTCGGCCAGCTATAGGTGCGGCGGTCGTAGCGCGACCATTCGCGGATGAAGCCGACCGCCTCGTCGCGATGCGAGGCGCCGAAGTAGGTGGCCGCCATCCACGCCGCGACCATTGCCAGCGCGATCGGCAGGGCCATCGTCAGCACGCGCCGCAACGGCAACGGCTTGCAGACCAGGCCGCCGATCAGGATCGCGGTGAACAGCACCAGCGGCAGGATCGGCCCGCTGGCCAGCGTCAGCGCGCCCAGGCCCGCGCCAAGCCACAGCGCGCCCTGGGTCGGCATGTCGAGGCTGCGCACCAGCCCATAGAGGCTCATCGCGACGAAACAGACCTGGCCGACCTGCGGCGTGGTCTCGTGGCCGCGCATCGCCAGGCCGACGCAGGCCAGGAAGATCAGCAGCGCGCCATCGGCCAGCGTGCGGCCGTAGTCGCGCGCATTGGGCTGGCCGCCGAAGGCGAAGGCGAAGGGCTGGACCTCGGCGCGGCGTCCCAGCAGGTAGGTCGCGTACCAGATGAAGGCGCAGGTCGCGAAGTAGAACAGCGCGGTGGCGAGCCGCGCGGCATCGGGCGCGCCCAGCCAGCCGCCGGCCAGCCGGATCATCGCCGCGCCAACCCAGAACACCAGCGGGCCGTCCTGCCCGTAGGGCCGGCCGGCGATATTGGGCATCAGCCAGTCCTGCCATCCACCGATGGCCAACTGCCACATCACGCCGAAGCCGGCGGCGTCCTCGTTCTTCCACGGGTCGCGGCCGAACAGGCCGACGGCGCCGTAGATGATGCAGATCGCCAGCAGCAGCGCGCGGGGCAGGGCCCCGGTGGCGGCGGCGGTCAGGTGGACGCGGGAAGCTTTGACGGGGCTCATCGATCGGTCAGCGGACTGGGCGGCGTGGTTTGGCGGCGGCGAGGCCCCGGGCGGGGCACCGAGCCTGGCGGGTGCGGTTGACTGCTTGCATTGAAGGGAAGACAGCGCCGCGCTCCACGCGTTGCAAAAGCAAAGAGGCAGCCTGGGCTGCCTCTTTTAACACAATGTGCACCGATTCCTGCAGGAAGGCGCGCATCGGACGGCGGCAGAAGGCATGCGGGATGCGCTGCCGGCGCCGTCTCTGGGTCCAGCGCCGGATTACTTCGCGGCGGCCTTGCCCAGCTTGCTGCCGAACTTCTGGCGGAACTTCTCGACGCGGCCGGCGGTGTCCATGATCTTCTGGGTGCCGGTGTAGAACGGGTGCGATTCCGACGACACTTCGATCTTGGCCAGCGGGTATTCCTTGCCGTCCTTCCAAGTGATCGTTTCCTTGGTCTGGATGGTCGAGCGGGTCAGGAAGCTGAAGTCGCACGACACGTCGACGAACACGACTTCGCGGTAATTCGGGTGAATGCCTTCTTTCATGGTGTTTCCTTGCAGGTTGGGTAGCCAGTCCGCGGCCGCCTGTTCGTGCTGGCCATGCTTGGCCATTTGCTGCTGCGCTGCTGGCGGCGAGCGAACCACTTGCCGGTGACGGACAAACGCGGATTATGGCAGAGAAACAAGGACTTGGGCAAGGTGCAACAAGCACCGCGCCGTGAAGATTCCGATGCTTCTTTATGCAGCAAGCATCACATCGATGCCGGATCCTGCCGATAGAAGGTGCTCAGCAGCCCGTACAGCACCGGCCAATGCCGCGAAAGCCCCGCCGGCTCGACGAAGAACGCCTCCGAGGCGACCGCGAAAAACTCGCCCGGCGCCTCGGCTCCATAGGGGTCGATCACGCGCACCGGCGCCGGCAGCCGGTCGGGCTCGTCCCAGACCGAGTCCGGCACCGCATCGCAGGCATCGGCGAAGCGCTGGTATTCGGCATCGAAGGTCCGCGCCCATTGGCTGCGCTGGACGCCGGCATGCAGCGCGCGCGAAAAGGGCGGCACGCCGTCGGCCTCGCCATCGAGCATGTCGAGCTTGTGGGCGAACTCGTGGATCACCACGTTGTAGGTGTCGTCGGGATGGTCGGCGGCGGCATCGAGCCCGGCGCCGGGCAGGCTCGCGTCCGGCCACGACAGGATCACGGGCCCGTGCTCCCATGCTTCGCCGCTGGCCTCCTCGACCACGCCATGCACCAGGCCGATCTCGTCCTCGACGGTCCGCCGGATGATGAATTCGCCGGGATACAGCACGATGCCGTGCCAGCCGCGATACCACTGCAGCCCGAGCCGCAGGATCGGCACGCATGCCTGCGCCGCGACGCTGACCACCATCTCGTCGGTCAGCACGAGCTCGTGCGCGGTCGAATATTCCTTGTCGGCGATGAACAGCGTGGCGAGCTCACGCAGTGCCGCCAGGTCTTCGGCGCCGTAGCGCTGCAGGAAGGGCAGCGCGGAAACGGTCTGCTGCCACAGCGCGTCGTCGATCGCGTAGCGGCGCAGCTTGCGCTGGCGCGAGCGGGCATGCAGCAGTCTGGCGAGGCGAGCGAGCATGGCGGGCAGGTGCAGGAAGAAAAAAGGCGCGCCGCGGCGCGCCTTGATCATGCGGCGATGATGCGGGCCGGCGCGGCCTCAGCCGCCGCGGCGCATCATGTCGAAGAATTCGGCGTTGTTCTTGGTCGCCTTCATCTTGTCGAGGATGAATTCCATCGCCTGCACTTCGTCCATGTCCGAGATGAACTTGCGCAGCACCCAGATCTTTTGCAGGATCTCGGGCTTGATCAGCAGTTCCTCGCGGCGCGTGCCGGACTTGTTCAGGTTGATCGACGGGTAGACGCGCTTCTCGGCCAGCCGGCGTTCGAGGTGCACTTCCATGTTGCCGGTGCCCTTGAACTCTTCGTAGATCACGTCGTCCATGCGGCTGCCGGTCTCGATCAGCGCGGTGGCGATGATCGTCAGCGAACCGCCTTCCTCGAGATTGCGGGCGGCGCCGAAGAAACGCTTCGGACGCTGCAGCGCGTTGGCGTCGACACCGCCGGTCAGCACCTTGCCCGAGGCCGGCACCACCGTGTTGTAGGCGCGCGCCAGACGCGTGATCGAGTCCAGCAGGATCACCACGTCGCGCTTCAGTTCGACCAGGCGCTTGGCCTTCTCGATCACCATCTCGGCGACCTGCACGTGGCGGATCGCCGGTTCGTCGAAGGTCGACGCCACGACCTCGCCGCGCACCGAGCGCTGCATCTCGGTCACTTCCTCGGGGCGCTCGTCGATCAGCAGCACGAACAGGTCGGCTTCGGGATGGTTGTTGGCGATCGCGTGGGCGACGTGCTGCAGCATCACGGTCTTGCCCGACTTCGGCGAGGCCACCAGCAGCGCGCGCTGGCCGCGGCCGATCGGCGCGATCATGTCGATGATGCGGCCGGTGATGTTCTCCTCGGCCTTGATATCGCGTTCGAGCGTCAGCGGCCGGTTCGGATGCAGCGGCGTCAGGTTCTCGAACATGATGCGGTTCTTGACCGCTTCGGGCGGCTGCCCGTTGACCTTGTCGACCTTGACCAGCGCGAAATAACGCTCGCCATCCTTCGGCGTCCGGACCTCGCCCTCGATCGAATCGCCGGTATGCAGATTGAAGCGGCGGATTTGCGAGGGGGAAATATAGATATCGTCCGTGCTGGCCAGATACGACGTTTCGGGCGAGCGCAGAAAGCCGAAGCCGTCAGGCAACACTTCCAGCGTGCCGTCTCCGTAGATGGTTTCGCCCATCTTGGCGCGCTTCTTCAGGATCGCAAACATCAGTTCCTGTTTGCGCATCCGCTGTGCGTTGTCGATCTCGAGGGTCGCGGCCATTTCGAGAAGGGCAGACACGTGAAGCGATTTGAGTTCTGTCAGGTGCATAGACGAGGGGTACAGATGGGCCCGGACGGGCGGAAGCAAGGGAAGGGGAAAGAAATGAGCGAACGCTCGGGGAAGTTGTAGGGGGCATCTTAGCACAATCCGACCGGCGCACCAGAGGCGGCGCGCCGGTCGGATCGAGCCGCCCGGGAGGGCGGCGATGCCTGTCGCGGCGCGCGTTGCGCGGCGCCGCGGGGGCAATTACAGGTTGCCGTCGAGGAAGGCGGTCAGCTGCGACTTCGACAGCGCGCCGACCTTCTGCGCGGCGACCTGGCCGTTCTTGAACAGGATCAGCGTGGGGATGCCGCGGATGCCGAATTTGGCCGGCACCTGCTGGTTCTCGTCGACGTTGATCTTGGCCACTTGCAGCTTGTCGCTGTAGTCCTTGGCGACTTCGTCCAGGATCGGCGCGATCATCTTGCAGGGGCCGCACCATTCGGCCCAGAAGTCGAGCAGCACGGGCTTGTCGGACTGGAGGACGTCGGCGTCGAAGGAGGCGTCGCTCACATACTTGATTTGTTCGCTCATGGCGGAAAACCTCAGGTTTCGCTCGGGGATTTCAAAAGGCTGGATTATGCCGAACCGCTACATTACACGACTTTTTCGCGGCTCGTCGGAGCCGGTCATATTGCGCCGGCTGGCGCTGCCCGGATTGGCCGCCCGGATTCGCAATACGGAAGATGGCGGCGGCGGCCCCGAATTCAACCGTCCCTTCCATCGCCCGTACGCATCGCCCGTACGCGGGCGAACCGTGCGGTCCCGGCGCCGGCGGCATCGGCCTCGTACCAGGGATGACGCCATTTTGCCGTGCCCGGCGCCGCGAGGCCAATGATGCCTTTCAATCGGCGCCAGAGATTTTGTCAATATCGCAGGCTGCGCGTCGGGTTTTCCCGAGGCACGGGGGCACCGCGCTGCCCCGCGCTTGCCGTCGGCGAGCATGGCGGGCGTAGAATGAACGCGTGCCGGACAAGTCCCGGCGCCGCTGCCACCTATCGATCAGGCCACCACCATGACGCCCGAAGACGATCCGACCCGCGACCCGATCCGCGACCCCCTGCGCGATTCCAAGCCGTTGCCCGAGGCGGATGCCGAAGGCCGGGCCGAATCCGCCGGCGCCGAGCATCTTGGCGACGCGCTGGCCCATCTGAGTACCGCCGTCGAGGAGAACAGCATTGCGGTTGGCGCGGCCAAGGGCCTCGTCTACAGCATCATCGAGACGCTCGGTACGCTGGTCGGCGATCCGGACCTGCCCGAACATGCGCGCTCCGGCTACGAAGGACTGCTCGAAACCGCGCGCGAGATCCGCGCCCGCATCGAAGGCGACCGCTCCTGAGCCCGGCCGCAATCGCGTGACGCCGGCGCGGGACCGCGCGGCGTCCGGACCGGCATGCGCCCGCGCCGGGCGCGGGCCGATGCTCCCCGATTGCCACGGATTCCGCCGGCCAAGCCTTCGCCATTTCACCCCGCTACATGACAACGCTGCGTTTCCGCCCCGGCCGCGACTTTCTCGACAATGCCGCGGCCGCGGCCTGGTATTTCCTCGATCGCTGCGAACAGCACGGCCAGAGCGCGTCCGCCGCGCATCTGGTGGTGCCGACCGCGGCGCAGATTCCGGGCGTGCGCCAGGCGCTGGACCGCGCCGCGCGCGCGGCCGGCGCACCGCGCCTGCTGCCGCGCATTCTGACGCTGGGCCATTGGCTGCTCGATTTCCCGCCGGCGATGCTGCATGGCGGCAAGGTACGCAGCCACGCCGCGCGCCTGCTCGCAGTGCAGCAGGCGATCCGCGGCCAGGACTGGTTGCGGCAGGCCTTCGGCGCGCAGACCGAACCGGCGGCCTGGGGGCTGGCGCAGACGGTGCTGACCGTCTGCGACGAGCTGTCCGCGCGATGGCTCGAGGATGCCGCCATTCGCGACGATGACGCGGTGCTTGCCGACGATCGCGCCGACCTGCTGCAGCAGGCGTTGCAACGGACCTATGCGCATCTGTCCGAGCGCTTCCTCGGCGAGGAGGCGCGCATCGTGCTGGCGTTCTGGCAGGCGCTGTCCGGACCCGACGATCCGCTGCCGGCGCGCCGGCGTGCGTTGCAGGCGCTGGCCCAGCAGCTGACCGGCCCGGTGGTCTGGCTCGGGCCGACTCCGCCGACGCCGATCGAGGCCGCCTTCCTGCGCGCCGCCGCCGACATGGTGCCGGTGCTGGAGATCGGCTACGACTGGAGCGGCGGGGCGGCCGAGGGCGAGACCAACGAGGGCGCGGCGAACGAAGCCGATCGGCAAGGCCGCGGCGATGCGGAAGCGGCGACCGGTTTGCCCTTCGATCGCGCCGGCAATGGCGATGGCGGCAACTGGTATGGCACCTTGCTCCGGCTATGGCCTGAGTGCCGTCTGCCCGCCGACACGACCGCGCTGCCCTCGCTGCCGACGCTGATGGCGCCGCGCCTGCCCGCCGATCGTCCGCGCGTGCGGCTGATCGGCAGCGCGCGCTTCGAGGACGAGGCCGCCGCCGCGGCCGACCAGCTGGTGCGCTGGCTCAACGAGGGCCGCAAGCAGCTGGCGCTGGTCGCGCATGACCGCGTGGTCGCGCGGCGGGCGCGCGCACTGCTGGCGCGCGCCGGCGCGCCGGTACGCGACGAGACCGGCTGGAAGCTGTCGACCACGCGCGCCGCCGCCGCGCTGATGCGCTGGTTCGACCTGGTGGTCGGCGACGGCGATACCGCGGCGCTGCTCGATCTGCTGAAGAGCCCGTTCTGCCTGCCGCAACTGCCGCAGCGCGGCGCCGCGATCGCGCTGCTCGAGCGGCAGGTGCGACGCCACGGCATCACCGGCGGATGGCGCCGGCTGCTGCAGCGCTTTCCGGCGACGCCGCAGGCGCAGTGGAGCGCCGACACGCTGTCCGATACCGGCCCGCATGACGACGAGCAAGCGGCCGTGCTGGCAGCGGCCCAGGGCGCCACTGCCGCGCTGCTGCGGCAGTTGGCCGGCGAGGCGCAAGCCTGGCCGCGCGGCAATGACGCGCGGCCGGTCGGCTTCTGGCTGCAGCGCCTGCAGGCCACGCTCGACGCGCTCGAGATGCGCGCCGCGCTGACCGCCGACGATGCCGGCGCGCAACTGCTCGACGCGCTGGCGCGGCTCGACGAACTGCCCGACGACGAGGCGAGCGCGACCGCCACGCTGACGCTGGCCGAATTCCGCGCGATGCTCGCCGCGCTGCTCGAAGCGGTGGCCTACAAGGAGCCGAGCGAGCCCGCCGCCGCGCGCATCACGATCCTGCCGCTGAACGGCGCGCGCATGCGCCGCTTCGACGGCGTCGTGATCGTCGGCTGCGACGACGCGCAACTGCCGTCGACCGCGGCCGAGCTGATGTTCTTCTCCAACCAGATGCGCCGCGAGCTCGGCCTCGAGGATCGCGAGGCGCGCTTTGCGCAGCAGGCGCGCGATCTGGCCGAGGTGCTGCTGAACAACGACGACGTGGTAATGACCTGGCAGCGTTTCGGCGGCCGCGGCGAGCCGAAGCATGTGTCGGGCTGGCTGGAACGATTGGCGGTGCACTGCGAAGCGGCCGGTGCGCCGATCGGGGCGAGCGTCGCACCTTCCGTACACGAGGCGATCGCCCAGGCGGGCGGCATGCCCGCGCCCTCGGCGCCCGAACTGGCCCCGGCGCGCTGGACCGCGCAGTCGTACAACATGCTGCGCCGCTGCCCGTACCAGTTCTTCGCCGGCCGCATGCTGGGCCTGGCCGGCCTGGAGGCCGTCAGCGACGATCTCGAGAAGCGCGATATCGGCGAACTGCTGCACCAGATCCTGCTGCGCTACCACCGCGACGTGCAGGCGCGGGACCTGCGCGACGATGCGGCGCGCGTCGCGCATCTGCAGGCCGTCTCGCGCGAGGTCTTCGACGGCGTGATGGCCGAGGACGGCAATGCGATCGGCTACTACCGCCGCTGGCTCGCGGTACTGCCGTCATACGTCGCGTGGCAGGCCGCGCGCGAGCGCGAGGGCTGGTACTGGCAGGCGGGAGAGCTCGACGCCGGTGCCGAGCTGCCGATGCGCGACGGCCAGCCGATCCGGCTGCATGGCCGCATCGACCGGCTCGATCGCCATCGCGACGGCCGCCATGCGGTGCTCGACTACAAGACGCAAAGCGCCGCGCGCCTGAAGCGCAAGGCGCGCGATGCGCAGGAGGATTGCCAGTTGCCGTTCTACGGCCTGCTGCGCGCCGATGCGCGCGCGGGCAGCTGGATCGCGCTGGAGGACGGCCGCAACGAGCCCCGCAGCGCCTCGCCGGCCAGCCGCCGCGAGGTTTCGCTGCCGGACTTCGGCGAGGCGGTGGCCTGGCTGCAGCAGCAGCTGACGCACGACGCGCTGCGGCTGCGCGAAGGCGCGCCGCTGCCGGCGTTCGGCGACGCGGCGGCCTGCACCTGGTGCAATGCGCGGGGGTTGTGCCGCAAGGGGTTCTGGCAGTCGACCGCGTTGCCGGACGCGGTCGCCGCGGCGCCCCGATACATGCATGACCGCCCGCCCGCGCAGCGGTCGGCAGCGCCGGGGGAGCGAACGGACGAACCATCCAACGAGCCATCGAGCAACGATCCAGGAGGACCGCTGGCATGACCGTGCACGCCTATCTGCGCGACGGCCACGACGTCAGCGAAGCCGAATTCACGCGCGCCGCCTGCGATCCGGCGCGTTCCGTGGTGGTCGAGGCCTGCGCCGGCAGCGGCAAGACCTGGCTGCTGGTGGCGCGGCTGCTGCGCCTGCTGCTGGCCGGTGCCGAGCCGAGCCAGATCCTGGCCATCACCTTCACCCGCAAGGCCGCCGAGGAAATGCGCGAGCGCCTGCTCGACGTGCTGGCGCAGCTGGCGAGCGGCACCGACGACCAGGTGCTGGCCGCGCTGGAGCAGCGCGGCCTGTCGCCCGACGCGGCGCGCGCCGCGCTGCCTCGCGCGCGCACGCTGCATGCACGCGTGCTGGCCAGCCCCGGCCGCATGGCCATCGACACCTTCCACGGCTGGTTCGGTACCTTGCTGCGCGGCGCGCCGCTGGCCTCCGGCATCGTGCCCGGCGCCGCGCTGCGCGAGGATGCGCTGCGGATGAAGCGCGAGGCCTGGGCACCGTTCTGGCGCGGCCTGTCGGCGCCCGAGGCGGCGCCGTACCGCGAAGCCTACGAGCGGCTGGTCGATGCGATCGGCGAGTTCTCGGCGCGTGCGCTGCTGGACGCGATGTTCCACGCGCGCAGCGAATGGTGGGCGATGCGCGAGGCCGCGCCCGATGAAGATCCGGCCGAGCGGCTGGCCGCCGATCTGGGAGACGACGCGCGCATCGACGTGCTCGCGCAAGCCATCGGCGATGCGGCGCTGCGCGCCGATTGCGAGGCGCTGGCGGCGATCCTGTCGCAGGGCGGCAAGACCGAGCAGGGCCATGCCGACCGCATCGGTGCCGCGCTGACGGCGATGCGGGCCTGGGCCGAGGCCGGCGCGCACAGCGGGCAGCCCGCGCAGGACGCGTTCGGCTGCTGCTGGGAGGCCTTCTTCACCGGCAAGGGCGAGCCTCGCGCGCTGCGGCGCACGGCGGCACTGGTCAAGGCCGCCGGCGGCGAGGCCGAAGCCGACGCGCTGCTGGCGCGGCACGCGGCGCTGTGCGACGCGTTGCGGCAGGCCGCCGCGCGCCGCTGCGAGGCCGCGGTGCTCGCGCTCAATCGCGACCTCTATCTGCTCGGCGATGCGTTGCTGACGCGCTATCAGCAGCACAAGGGCCAGCAGCGCGCGATGGACTTCGCCGATCTCGAATGGCTGGCGGCGCGGCTGATGCGCGACGAGCAGACCGCGACTTATCTGCAGGTGCGGCTCGACGCGCGCTATCGGCACCTGCTGCTCGACGAATTCCAGGATACCAACCCGCTGCAATGGCGCATCCTGCAGGGCTGGCTGGCCGGCTATCAGGATCTCGCGGAGCGGCCCACGGTCTTCCTGGTCGGCGATCCGAAGCAGTCGATCTATCGCTTCCGCCGGGCCGACGCGCGGCTGTTCGAGGTCGCGCGGCAGATGCTGCAGCAGGAGTTCGGCGCCACGGTGCTGCGCACCAACCGCACCCGCCGCAACAGCGGCAGCGTGCTGCGCTGGGTCAACGCAGTGTTCGACCAGGCGCGCGCCGAAGGGCGCTACCCGCTGTACGAAACGCAGACCACCGCGCTGACGCAGCAGGGCGGGCCGGTGTGGCTGCTGCCGCTGGTGCCGGCGAACGGCAATGGCGGCAACGGCGGCAACGGCGACAACGGCGGCAACGGCGAGCGCGACAGCAACGGCGACGGCAACGGCAACGGCAACGGCAACGGCAACGGCAACGGCAACGGTAACGGCAATGATGGCTCCACCATCGCCCCCGAGTCCCGCGACACGCTGACCCAGCCGCGTACGCCGCTGGGCGATTCACCGCGCTTCGAGGAGGGCCGCCGTGTCGCCGCCTGGCTGCGGCATCTTCGGGCCACCGTGCCGGTCGAGGAGGGCGACGGCCAGCGTCCGGCCTGCTGGAGCGATATCACGCTGCTGGTCCGGCGCAAGACCTATCTGGCCGACTACGAGCGCGCGTTCCGCGAGGCCGGCATTCCGTGCCTGAGCCCGCGCCGCGGGGGGCTGCTGGCCACGCTCGAGGCGCTGGACCTGTCGGCGCTGCTCGCCTTCCTGATGACGCCCGAGTCCGACCTCGATCTGGCGCACGTGCTGAAGAGCCCGCTGGTGGGCGCGGGCGACGACGATCTGATCGCGATTGCGCAGCTGGCCGGCAAGCGCCGCTGGTGGCCGACGCTGTCGGCCGGCGAGCTTCCGCAGCAGGTGTCGCCGGCCCTGCGCGAAGGATTGGCGCGGCTGCGCCGCTGGCTCGAGATCGCCCCGCATCGGCCGGTGCACGATCTGATCGACCACATCTATCACAGCGGCGAGGTGCGCCGCCGCTATGCACAGGCGGCGCCCGCGGAAATCCGCGAGCAGGTGCTGGCCAACCTCGACGCGTTCCTGAAGCTGTCGCTCGATCTCGACGGCGGCCGCTATCCGAGCCTGCCGAAGTTCATCGACGAACTGCAGGCGATCCGCCGCGGCGACGAGGACGAGAGCCCCGACGAAGGCGGCATGGGCGATGCGGCCGAAGCCGAGGCCGACGAGCCCGAGGGCGCCGACGACAGCAACGGCACGCTGGACGCCGTGCGCATCCTGACCGTGCACGCGGCCAAGGGGCTGGAGGCGCCGTTCGTGGTGCTGCTCGATGCCAACCACAGCGAGCCGGCAGCCGATCGCGCCGGCATCCTGATCGACTGGCCGCCGTCGGCCCCGGCGCCGGTGCATTTCTCCGCGTACGGCAAGCGCTCGGAGCGGGGACTCGCGCGGGCGGCACGCTTCGAAGAGCAGGCCGCGCTGGCGGAACGCGAGAACTGGAACCTGCTCTATGTCGCGATGACGCGTGCCCGGCAGGGCCTGATCGTCAGCGGCATCCAGCGCAACGGCAAGGGCGGCCCGGGGCGCAGCGAGCCGGACAGCGAGATCGCCGGCAGCTGGTACGTGCGCCTGCAGGTCGCGGCGGTCGGCGAGCCGGTGCCGGCGCTGCCGGGCGAGGATGCCGGCGTGCGCGGCGCCGCCTTCGGCGCTGCGGCGGGACCGATCCGCTTTACCGACTTCCGCGCACGCTATCGCGATGCGCCGCCCGCGACGCCGCTCGATGCCATCGGCAAGGACGACGCTGTCGAGGACGGCGAAGAGAGCCACGACGAGATCGTCTTCGATGCCGCCGCCGCTCGTCACGGCGAACTGGTGCATGCGCTGCTCGAACGGATCACGCGCTATCCCGGGGCCTACGAGGGCGTGCCGGACGCCGATGCGGTGATGCGCTGGTTCCCGCTGGCCGGCGCCGGCAGTCCGCAGGCGCGCGCCGAGTGGCGCGAGCAGGCCGAGGCCGCGGTACACGCGGTCAGTACGATGCTCGCTGCGCCGGCGCTGCGCGCGCTGCTGCTGGCCGACGGCGCGCTGAGCGCGCGCAACGAGGTCGAGCTGTACGACGCGCAGGGGCGGCTGTTGCGGATCGACCGGCTGGTGGAATTCGCCGATCGCGTGGTGGTGGTCGACTACAAGCTGCGCCTGCTGCCGCAGGAACATGCCGCCTACGCGGCGCAGCTGCGGCGCTACGAGGCCGCGCTGCGGCCGATGTTCCCCGGCCGGCGCATCGAGTCGGGCATCGCCACGGCGGACGGCGAATGGATCGCGCTGGCGCAACTGTCGACGTCCCGGCGGCCGCGGCAGGCGTCGCTGTTCTGAGCGCGCGGCCCGGCGAACGGGAATAAGATGCGAACGATGCGGGGCGATGCGGCGTCGTTGCGCTCTCCCCCGAGCCCTCTCCCGCGGGGGAAAGGGGAGACGAGATGCGGTGGCGTCAGCGTACCCGTACCCTGTACCGATGCCGCGCTCCCTTTTCCCGCCGTGCGGGAGAGGGGCTGCGGGAGAGGGCAATGTCGCGCCATCGCGAACGAATGCGAACACCATCGTTCGGCCGATCTGGCACGCTGGAGCGAACAGCTGGAGGGAAGGGCAACGCAGGAGGGGAAAAGGAAGGGGGACGAGCCTGACCCTCGGCACTGGCGGAAAACGGCTGTGGCTGCTTCGTTCCCGACCTGACCAGGTTGACCGCGCCGCCATGCGAGGAGGCCCGTCCGACCGGCATTGTAACCCAGAGCGCGAGTCCCGCGCCAAAACCTGGTGATCTGACCGATGAATGCCAACGAACAGATGATGCAGGCCGCGCTGCCGCCGCAGGAAATCTCGATCGAAGTGCTGCGCGAAAAGTACGCCAAGGGCGAAGAACGGAGCGCGGCCGATGTGCGCGCCCGCGTGGCGCGCGCGCTGGCCGAGGCCGAGCCCGAGGCGCAGCGCGAACGCTGGGCGCAGCGCTTCCTCGCGGCGCTCGAAGGCGGCTTCGTGCCGGCCGGGCGCATCCATTCGGCGGCGGGCACCCGCATCGAGGCGACGCTGATCAACTGCTTCGTGCAGCCGGTCGGCGATGCGGTGTCCGAGACCGTCGACGGCAAGCCCGGCATCTATGCCGCGGTGGCGCAGGCCGCGGAAACCATGCGCCGCGGCGGCGGCGTCGGCTACGACTTCTCGGCAATCCGTCCGTCTGGCGCGCTGGTGCGCGGCACGCATTCGCGCGCGTCGGGGCCGGTCTCGTTCATGAAGGTATTCGACGCCTCGTGCGCCACCGTCGAATCGGCCGGCGCGCGGCGCGGCGCGCAGATGGGCGTGCTGCGCGCCGACCATCCCGATATCGAGGCTTTCATCCACGCCAAGGACCGTGGCGAGCTGACCAACTTCAACCTGTCGATCGGCGTCGATGATGCCTTCATGCAGGCGGTCGAGGCCGATGGCGAGATCGAACTGGTGCACGTTGCCGAGCCCGCGCCCGAAACCATCGCCGCCGGCGCCTGGCGCCGCGGCGACGGCATGTGGGTGTACCGGCGCGTGCCGGCGCGGCAGCTGTGGGATCAGGTCATGCAGGCGACCTACGATCACGCCGAACCGGGCATCCTGTTCCTGTCGCACATCAACGACGACAACAACCTGCACTACTGCGAGCGGATCGAGGCCACCAACCCGTGCGCGGAGCAGCCGCTGCCGGCCTACGGCTGCTGCGACCTCGGTTCGATCGATCTGACGCGCTTCGTGCGCGGCCCGTTCAGCGACGCGGCGGCCTTCGATTTCGACGGCTTTCGCGCGCTGGTCGCGGTCGCGGTGCGGATGCTGGACAATGTGCTCGACGTCACCTACTGGCCGCTGCCCGAGCAGCGTGCCGAGGCGATGGCCAAGCGCCGCGTCGGCCTCGGTTTCCTGGGCCTGGGCAGCGCGCTGGTGATGCTGGGCGTGCGCTACGACAGCGAGGCCGGCCGCGCATTGGCCGCGCGCATCGCGCAGACGCTGCGCGATGCCGCCTATCTGGCCTCGACAGACCTGGCGCGCGAGAAGGGCGCGTTCCCGCTGTTCGACGCCGATGCCTATCTGCGCAGCGGCTTCGCCAGCCGGCTGCCGGAACCGGTACGCGCCGCGATCCGCGCGCACGGCATCCGCAATTCGCATCTGCTGTCGATCGCGCCCACCGGCACCATCACGCTGGCCTTCGCCGACAACGCCTCCAACGGCATCGAGCCGGCCTTTTCGTGGACCTACCAGCGGCGCAAGCGGATGGGCGACGACAGCTACAAGGTCTACGAGGTCGCCGACCATGCCTGGCGGCTGTACCGGCATCTGGGCGGCGACGTCGAGCAGTTGCCCGACAGCTTCGTCACCGCGCTGCAGATGTCCGCGCTCGACCATATGAAGATGCTCGAGGCGGTGCAGCCCTATATCGATACCAGCATCAGCAAGACCGTCAACGTGCCGGAGGACTATCCGTACGAGGCGTTCCGCAACCTGTATCTGGAGGCGTGGAAGGCCGGGCTGAAGGGCCTGGCGACCTACCGGCCCAATCGCGTGCTGGGGGCGGTGCTGTCGGTCGAGCAGGCGGGGCAGGGCGCGGCGGCGGCAGCCGCCGGTGCTGCCGCCGCCAATGGCGACGATCCGCTGCGCAAGCCCTTCGAGAGCCGGCCCGTCGGCGATCTCGAGGGCGTGACTTCCAAGGTCGAGTACCTGACGTACGAGGGCCACAAGACCGTCTACCTGACCGTCAATTTCATGCGTGTCGACGGCGTGGTCGACGGCAAGCCGGTGACGATCGAGCGGCCGGTCGAGTTCTTCATGCCGGCCGGCCAGCGCAGCGAAGGCCAGCAATGGATTACCTCGACGATGCGGCTGCTGTCGATGGTGGCGCGCTCGGGCGGCTCGATCGCCAAGGCGCTGGCCGACATGCGCAACGTGGTGTGGGACAAGGGCACCGTGCGCTACGGCACGCTGACGCGGCAGGACGGCACCGAAGTGCCGCGCTTCCACGATTCGGAGGTGGCGGCGCTCGGCTATGCGCTGCAGCGCATCCTGATCAAGCGCGGTTTTCTCGATGCCGAGGGGCAGCAGGTACCGGTGGCCGTGCTGGCCGAGCGGCTGGCGCAGCGCGAGGCCGGCCTCGCGCCGGACGCCGCGCCGCTGCAGGGCGCAGCCGCACCGGGCGCGGGCCTGCCGGTCGGCG
>NZ_VZOV01000009.1 GCF_008801915.1 Cupriavidus gilardii | reverse complement strand
GGCCGGCACGGCGGGGTTGGCCGCCGCGCCCGTGCCGGCGGCTCCGGCAGGGGCAGCAGCGGCGGCGGGCGCTGCCGGCAGCATTGCGGCCAGCAGTGCCGCGGCGGCCGCGGCGCCGGTGTCGCTGGTACCGGCCTCGCCGTCGGCCAGGTCGGTGCTGTCCTTCCGATCTTCGGTCGTGCCGCCGACCTTGCCCGAATTCGCCTGTGTCTTGCCGGGTTCGGCTTGGCTGTTGGCGTCAGGGGACTCCGCTTTCTTGCCCGTTTCGGCCGCGCTCTTGCCGGCGCCGTCGGCGGCCTTGCCATTCCTGGCCGCCGATTGCTGCTGGCTGGCCGGGCGCGCTTCGCCGGGCTGCGTCTGGCGCGCGCGCGCCAGTGCATCGCCGAACTCGCTGGCGCCAGACGCCGGCTGCGGGTTGCGCGGGGCGGTGGCGGCCGCGGTGCCGCCGCTGACGATTTGGCTGATGTCGATCATCGGGTTCTTATTGGTTGTGTCCGCTGCGGATCTGCTGCCGCGCCAGGCGCGCGGCGTATTCGTCGGTGGCGCGCTGCTCGCGGCGCGCGGCGATCTGCTGCTCGCGCGACTCGGCACGCTGGATCAGCGTGTCGAAGGAGTTCAGCCGCTGCTTCTGCTTTTGCCAGTTGGCGCGGCCGGCCAGCAGCTGCGATTCGGCCTTGGCCAGCGCCTCGGTCTGGTGCCGGATGGCCGCATCGAGCGAATCGAGGAACTGCGAGAAGTCGTGCCAGCGCGCCGACGGCATGCCGCTCTGCATCAGCGCCTGCATGCGCGCGCGATATTCCTGCCGATACTGGGTCAGCGCGGCGAGCTGCTGCTCGGCCTGCGTGCGCTGGCCCTGCAGCCGCCCGAGCTCGCGCGCGGCGGTGTCGGTATCGTTCTGGGCCAGGTCGGCCAGCGTGTTCAGCGGAGAGGTCTTAGCCATTTGTGCTCCTGTCGAAGAGCAGATGCAGTTGGTCGATCGATTCGCCGTAGCCGGCGCGCTCGTGAATGTCCTGCTGCAGGAACGCTTCCATGCGCGGATGCAGGCGGATCGCCAGATCGAGTTCGGGATCGGCGCCCGGCACGTAGGCGCCCACGCTGATCAGGTCGCGGTTGCGCTGGTAGCGCGACATCAATTGCTTGAAGCGGCGCACCGAGCCGAATTGCTCGGGCGAGATCAATGCGGTCATCGCGCGGCTGATCGAGGCCTCGACGTCGATGGCCGGGTAGTGGCCGGCCTCGGCCAGGCTGCGCGACAGCACGATATGGCCGTCGAGGATCGCGCGCGCCGAATCGGCGATCGGGTCCTGCTGGTCGTCGCCCTCGGCGAGCACGGTATAGAAGGCGGTGATCGAGCCGCCGCCCTCGGCGCCGTTACCGGCGCGCTCGACCAGGGTCGGCAGCTTGGCGAACACCGAAGGGGGGTAACCCTTGGTTGCAGGCGGCTCGCCGATGGCCAGCGCGATCTCGCGCTGGGCCATCGCATAGCGCGTCAGCGAATCCATGATCAGCAGCACATGGCGGCCCTGATCGCGGAAATATTCGGCAAGGCGCGTCGCATAGGCGGCGCCCTGCATGCGCAGCAGCGGCGAGGTGTCGGCCGGCGCGGCAACCACCACCGAGCGTGCACGGCCTTCCTCGCCAAGGATGTTCTCGATGAAGTCCTTGACCTCGCGGCCGCGTTCGCCGATCAGGCCGACCACGATCACTTCCGCGCTGGTATAGCGCGCCATCATGCCGAGCAGCACGCTCTTGCCGACGCCCGAGCCCGCGAACAGGCCCATGCGCTGGCCGCGGCCAACGGTCAGCATGCCGTTGATCGCGCGCACGCCGACATCGAGCACGGTATCGATCGGCGCGCGCGACAGCGGATTGATCTGCGAGCCGGCCAGCGGCACTTCACGCGCGGCCTGCAACGGGCCGAGGCCGTCCAGCGGCCGCCCGGCGGCGTCGAGCACGCGGCCCAGCAGCCCTTCGCCGACCGGCAGCCGCTTCGAGCCGGGTTCGCGCGGCGCGCTGTCGCCGCTGGGCAGCGGCGACGGTTCGAGCGGATAGACGCGCGCGCCGGGCACCAGGCCCAGTACGTCCGATTGCGGCATCAGATAGAGGCGGTCGGCGCCGAAACCGACCACTTCGGCCTCCGCCATGCGCGGCCCCTGACCGGCCGCGCCGGCGTGGCCGGGAATTTCGATCAGGCAGTCGCTGCCGACCGGCAGGCGCAGGCCGACGGCCTCCAGCACCAGCCCGGCGGCGCGCGTCAGCCGCCCGCAACTGCGCTTGCTGTCCAGCTCTGCCACGTTGGCGGCGGCGCCGGCCAGCGCATCGCGCCAGCGCTGGCCATGCAGCTCGGGCACGCCGGCTGCGGCATCGGTCGAGGCGGCGGCGATCGCTTCACGCATCGGGCGCTTCCCAGGGATCGTTGCGGCCAAGGGCTTTCACCACGCGGCTCCAGCGCGTCGCCAGCGTCGCGTCCAGCTCGCCGCTGGCGGCGCTGGCGATGCAGCCGCCGCGTGCGACGGTCGCATCGGCGCGCACCGACCAGCCGGCCGCTTCCAGCTCGCCGGCCAGATGCGTCTGCACCAGTTCGATATCGTCGGGGTTCAGCAGCAGGCAGGGGGCGCCGGACAATGCCGGTTCGTTGGCCAGCAGCTCGCGCACCGCGGGCAGCAGCACGGCAGGGTTGTGCGCGACGGTGTCGTGCACCAGCTTGCGGGCGACATCGAGCGCCAGCGCGATCAGCGTCTGGCCGACCTCGTCGTCGATGCGGCGCAGGGCGCTGGCGAAGGTGCCGGCCAGTTCCTGCAGGCGGGCGGCCTCCTGGCGCGCAGTCTCGAGGCCGCGCGCGTAGCCTTCGCGATGGCCGTCGCCGTAGCCCTGGGTCTGGCCCTGCGTGTAGCCCTGGGCATAGCCTTCCTTGCGGGCGCCCTCGCGCATCGCGTCGAGCGCGGCGAAGTCGATCGGCGGCGGCGCCGGTTCTTCCGGTTCCGCTTCGAATGCGGGCGGCGGAGGCGGCGGCGCGTCGAAGGCCGACATCTTCCAGCGGCGCCAGCCGTTGCCGTCGCCGCCGCGGTCCCCGCGCTTGCCGCCGGGCTGGCGTTCGCCGGCCCCCAACGCATCGAAGCTTTCGAAGCCCGCACCGTCGCGGCCGCCTCGCAGGTTCAGCCCAGCGGACGCGGATGGCGATGCGGCGGGCGGAGGCTGCACTGCGGCGCGAGCTTGTGCACGCGGCTCGTAGCGTGCGCCGAAACCGTCGTCGCGCTCATCGTCGCGCTCGTTGCCGAGCGGGCCGCCCAGATGGTGGCCCAGCGCCTGCCGCGCGTAGGGATTAGACATAGGCATCGTCGCCGGCTCCGATCTGGATCTCGCCGGCGTCGGCCAGGCGTCTTACCACCTGCAGGATGCTCTTCTGCTCTGCCTCGACCTGCGACACGCGCACCGGACCCAGCGCTTCCAGGTCCTCGCGCAGCATCTCGCCCGCACGGGTCGACATGTTGCGGATGAACTTGTCGCGCAGCTCCTGCGGCGCGCCCTTGAGCGCGACGATCAGCGACTCGGTGGCGATTTCCTTCAGCACGCGCTGGATGCCGCGATCGTCCACTTCCAGCAGGTTCTCGAACAGGAACATCTCGTCGATGATCTTCTGCGCGAGGTCGCTGTCGTGCTGGCGCACGCCGGCAATGACCGCCTCCTCGTGCGTGGTGTTCATCAGGTTGATGATCTCGGCCGCGGTGCGGATGCCGCCCATGCGGCTGCGCTTCAGGCTCTGGCCGGCCAGCAGCTTGGTAAGCACGTCGGTCAGTTCCTGCAGCGCGCCGGGCTGCACGCCGCCGAACGTCGCGATCCGCAGCACCACGTCGTTGCGCAGCCGGTCGGTGAACAGCGCCAGCACCTCGGAGGCCTTCTGGCGGTCCAGGTGGATCAGGATCGTGGCGATGATCTGCGGATGCTCGTCGCGGATCAGCTCGGCCACCGAAGTCGCGTCCATCCAGTTCAGCGAATCGATGCCGCTGCCCGGGTCGCGCGATTCCAGGATGTCCTCGATCACCGACAGCGCGCGTTCCTCGCCCAGCGCCTTGTTCAGGACGCTCTTGATGAACGTGCTCGAGTCGACCGACAGCGCCAGGAACTGCTCGGTCTCGCTGCGGAACTCGGCCAGCACGGCCGCCATTTCTTCCCGCGTGACCGCGTTCAGCGACGCCATGGCGGAGCCCAGCGTCTGTACTTCGCGCGGCGACAGGTGCTTGAACACCTCGGCCGCCGCATCCTCACCGAGCGACATCATCAGGATGGCGCTCTTCTGCAAGCCCTCACCGTTCATCGCTAGACATCCAGTTCTTGATCACACTGGCGACCAGGCGCGGGTCGCGTTGCGCGGCGTCGCGCACCAGGGCGAGATCGCTTTCGTATTTGGCGGTCAGGCGCAGCACTTCCGGATCCGGCTGCTGTTCTTCGACCGGCAGCAGCACCGACTCGGCCGCATTGGCCTCCGCTGGCGGCGGCAACGGCGGCGCGGTGTACTTGCGCAGGATCGGCCGTGCCACCTTGAACCACACGAACAGGGCCAGCAGAGCCAGCAGCAGATATTGCGCGGCGGTCTTGGCCAGCTCGATCATCTCGGGTTGCTTCCACAGCGGCAGTTCGGGCTTGATCTCGTCGCCGGAGGTGAACGGGCTGTTGACCACATTGAGCGAGTCGCCGCGCGCTGGCGAGAAGCCCATCGCTTCCTTGGCCAGATTCTCGATCTGCGCCAGTTGCGCGGCCGTCAGCGGCTCGCTGGTGACCTTGCCGTTCGCGCCGACAACCTGGCGATGGTTGACCACCACCGCCACCGACAGACGGCGGATGCCGCCCGGCGCCTGTTGCACGTGGCGCACGGTGCGGTCGAGCTCGTAGTTGGTGGTCGAGTCGCGGCGGTTGCTGCTCGGGCCCGCCTGCGCGCCGGCGAGCGCGGCCTGCGCGGTACCGGCCTGCTGACCCTGGGCCTGCTGGCCGGCCTGACCTTGCTGACCCTGCTGTCCTTGTTGTCCTTGCTGTCCTTGTTGTCCCGGCTGCTGCGTGACCACCGGCGCGGCGGCCTGCAGCGGCGGCTGGTTCGACAGCGCGCCCGGCACGCCGCCGACCGGCGAGCCGCCTTGCTGGTTCGATTCGCTGGTCTGCTGGCTGCGGATCGCCGCGCGGGTCGGGTCCTGGTTCGGCTTGAACGATTCGTCGGTGTGCTCGACGATGTTGAAGTCGACGTCGGCGGTGACCTGGGCCTTCACATTGCCCTGGCCGACGATCGGCGCGAGGATCGACTCGACGCGCTGTACGTAGGTGCGCTCGAGCGTTTGCACATACTTGAGCTGCGTGGCATCGAGCATGCGCTCGTTGCTGCCGTTGCCCGACAGCAGGTTGCCATGCTGATCGACGATCGAGATCGACTTGGGCGTCAGTTCCGGCACGCTGGACGACACCAGATGGCTGATCGCCGCGACCTGGCCTTCGTCGATGGCCCGGCCCGGATGCAGCGTCAGCACGATCGACGCGGTCGGCTTCTGGCGCTCGCGCACGAACAGCGTCGGCTTCGGAATGGCCAGATGCACGCGCGCGGACTGCACCGCGGCGATCGATTCGATCGAGCGCGCGAGCTCGCCTTCGAGCCCGCGCTGGTAATTGACCTGTTCGGCGAACTGGCTGATGCCGAACTTCTGGTTGTCCATCAACTCCATGCCGGCGTTGCCACTCTTGGGCAGGCCCTGCGACGCCAGCCGCAGCCGCGTCTCGTGGACTTTTTCGGCCGGCACCATCACCGCACCGCCGCCCTCGGCGAACTTGTACGGCACGTTCATCTGCTGCAGCGACGCGATCACCGCACCGCCGTCGCGTTCGGACAGGTTGCTGTACAGCACCTTGTAGTCGGGGCTGCGCGACCACAGCACGCCGACCGCGATTGCGGCGGCCAGCGCGGCCCCGCCCAACATCAGCGGCAGGCGCGGATTGCCCTTGAAGCGCTCGATCAATTCCGAGCGGTTGCCCAGCACGGCCGCGGCATTCATGCGCGGGCCTCCGTGTTGGCCGACCCGCCGAGCCGGCCGGGCAGGGGCGAACCTTGCCGGGGGCGCAATGCGCCGCCCTGGCGGTGGCCGATGTCGGCATGGCTCAGATCACGCAGCAGACAAAACACGCGTACTCTCCGCGATAGTTAAACAAAGGGGCGCCGGTGTCGTTAATGCAATCGCTGGCGGCAAACCAGGGATGCGGGTGGGAGCGGCAAGGCGAGAACCCGCCAGACCCGGCACGGTAGCGATGATCGGTTACCGGGCGCACAGACAATCCGGGGAATAGGACGGCTTTTCGGTCCGATTTCGGCCTATGCCATGCCGAAGGCGACGGGTACGCTTCGGCTGCTGGATGGGAACGGCCGCCCGCGCGGCGCGGCCGCGCCCGTCCGACCGACCCAATCAGGGGCCGGCCGACTTTGTTTCGGCGCCCCCCCATTACGGAAAGACAGACCGATGAGTTCGATTGCTTCCATCGAAGGCATGCTGCAGCAGCTGCGCGGCCTGGCGCAGAGCGCGGCGGGCACGACCTCGCAGACTGCCCCGGCAGCGGCCACCGGCTTTGCCGGCGAGCTGCAGCGTTCGCTGCAGAAGATCAGCGGCGCCCAGGAACGCGCCTACGGCCTGGCCGAGGCGTTTGAGCTCGGCAAGCCGGGAATCGCGCTGAACGACGTGATGATCGAAATGCAGAAGGCCAGCATTTCGTTCCAGACCGGCGTGCAGGTGCGCAACCGGCTGGCGATGGCGTATCAGGAAGTGATGAATATGGCGGTGTAAGCGTCCCGCTTGCCCGCGAAGGCGACCCTTGCGGTCGCCTTTTTTCGTTGTGGATCGGGCCTGCGGCGACCCTCACTCGATCCGCACGATCCCCGTATCCGCTTCCAGCCGATGCAGCCAGGCCAGCAGTTCGGCCACCGCCGTATAGAGCTGCGGCGGGATCTGGCTGTCGAGGTCGACCTGCATCAGCAGGTTGACCAGCGTCGGCGAATCATGGACATAGACGCCGGCTTCGCGTGCCTGCGCGATGATCGATTCGGCGATCAGGCCGTAGCCCTTGGCGACCACGCGCGGGGCCGCGTCGTTCTTCTGGTACGACAGCGCGACGGCGGCGCCGCGGGGCGAGTCCTGCTGGCTCATGCGGCGCCCTCCGCGTCGGTGTCACGGCGGATCGAGAAATGCAGCAGGTGGATGCCACGCGCGCCGAGGTTCTCGCGCAGGCGGCCCTGCGCGTCGTCCAGCATTCGTACGATGCGGTCTTCCTGCACCGCCAGCCGGGTTTCCAGGCCGTTCGGCGTCAGAGTCAGGCGCGCTTCCACCGTTCCCAACTGAGGCAGCTCCAGCACCAGGCGGCTGGACCATGTACGCTCGTCTGCGCCGTCGCCGTGCTCGCCGGAAGACCCATGCTCGTGCTGGCGTTCGGCAATGTCCCACTGCATCGGCGTGCCGGGCCATGCTTCGCCGGCCCAGCGGAACTGCTGGGTGGCCAGCAGCTCCAGCTGCTGGCGCACGATGCTTTCGGTGTTCGGGTGGATGGCCGGTGCGGCTTCGGCCTTGGCCATATTGGCGGTCGCATCCGGCCGTGCCTGGGCGTCGTCGCTGGCGCTGAGCAGCGTCTGCGAGCCGGCCTGGCGGGCGGCATCGTTGGCGGCGGCCTGATACGCCTGCGCAGCGGCCTGCAGCGAGCGCGGCGTTTCGTTGCCGCGTGGCGCGTCGCTGTTGCGGGCACCGGTGTCGCCCGGTGCTGCGGCAGGATCGTCGGCGCCGGCATCGGCCCCTGCGCTGGCCGCGGATCGGGCCGCATTCAACGCCGCGTCGAGCACGGCCTGCGACGGTTCGGCGGCGGCCAGCGCCTGGATCGCGCTGCTCAGGGCCTGGGCGTCGGCGGGCGAGGCGGAGGGCAGAGTCGGCAGGGGAGCGGTGCCAGAGGGCCGCATCGGTGCACCGGGCTGCTGGCCGTAGGGTCCAGCCGCCGGTCCCTGACCCGAGGCGGTGCCACCATGCGGTAGGCCGCCGGTCCCGGGATAGGGATGCCGGCCGATCCCGGCCTGCGGCTCGCGGGCCAGGCTCGCGAGCCCACGTTCGCCAGCGATCCATTGCGCCAGATGCGATTCATAGAACAGCCCGCTGTCCTGCACCAGGTGCATCAACGCCTGCCGTACCTGTGCGGTTCCCTCGGGCAGCCGCGTGGGCGGCACGGCCAGCAGTGGACCGGCGCTGCGCAGTGGCGCGGCCGAGCCCTGCGCCAGCAGGGTAAGGATGGTGCGGGCGGCGAAGCTGAGGGTTTCGCGGGTGGAGCCGGTCGGCGGGGTGGCCGTAGTCTGGCCCTGTGGACCGGGTCGCACCGGCAGTTCGACCGCGCCGGGAGCGGTTCCGTCGGATTGCCGGACCGTGGCGCCGCCGGGGCTGGTGGTTGGAATCAGCGCCGCCAGCTTGTTGGCCGACACCTGCGCGCGCAGCGTGTTGGCATCGAGGCCTTGCCCTGACGGCGAGCCGGGCGGCAGATGGATCGCGGTCATGGGGTGGCTTCCGGATGGTCCGCTGGGTCACCGGCTCGCCGGCGACGGCCAGCGGGACCCGGTGCAGGGTCAGGCAAGGCTGCCGTAGGCGTGCGAAAGATTCTGGCGGCGGCGCGAATCGCCCAGCAGTTGGCCCAGGCGTGCCAGGTGCGGCAGCATCAGGTCGCGGATGCGGGCGTCGTACGCCAGGATCCGGTCGAGCAGTGCGTGGCGGCGCATCCGTTCTTCGGCCGAGACCGGAACGTTGTGCTCGAGCTCACGCAGGCGGTCCACGACGGCCAGGTATACCTTCTGCACGTCGTTGAAGGCGGTCCAGTTTTCCGCCTCGGCGGCCTCGAGCATCTGCTCGGACAGCACCAGCAGTTCCTCGTAATTCAGCACGGTAGGAGACACGGTACGCATCATCAGTTCTCCTGTGCTTCGGCAACTGCCGCCGACTGAGCCGGGGCCGCCGATTGCGCGGCGTGGTCGCCGGCTTCCGGCTCGCCGATCTGCGCCCATGCGGTGGCGAGGTTTTCCAGCAGCGCGTCGACCTCGTTGAGCAGCGTGACGTCGCTGCGCACATTGGCCAGCAGCAGGCGGCGGGTCATGTAGTCGTACAGCGCTTCGAGGTTGGCGGCGATCTCGCCGCCGGTGTCGTGGTCCAGCACCGCGCGCAGGCCGTTGTCGACGATGTCGATCGCCTTCGAGATGGCCTGGCCGCGCGCCTGCACGTCGCCCGCATCCAGATGGAACTTGGCCCGTGCGATGGCCGAGCGCGCGCCGTCGTACAACATGGCGATCAGCTTGTGCGGGCTCGCGCTCATGGCCCCGGTCTGCACGCCGACCCGGGCATAAGCGTTGATTGCTTGGCGCGCGTACATGATGGCGGTCCTTGCCGTTGGTTACTTCTTGGTCTGGTTGGCCAGCGCGGCGAATTGCTCGGTCAGATAGCTGCGGGTCTGATTGAGCTTGCTGACCAGCAGGTCCAGCTGGGTGAACTGCGCGCGGTAGCGTTCGATGGTCGTGTTGACGCGGTCCTCGACCTGCGCGTAGCGATCTTCGAGGTCCTTCAGGCTCTCGGTCAGGCCATCGGTGGCAACCTTGATCGCCCCGTTGGTTTCGTTCAGGTCGTCGATGGCGTCGGTGATCTGCTTGCCGTAGCCGCCGGCGCCGGTGGTGTGCGAGAACATAGAGGTCACGCCGCCGAGGTTCTCGCTGATCGCCTTGGTCAGCTTCTTGTCGTCGACCTGCAGCGTGCCGTCCTTGGTGAACGAGACGCCGATCTCCGACAGCGTGATGGTGCCGCCCTTGCCGTCCGGCTGCGGCACGTTCAGCATGCTGCGCAGGCTCGTCTGGATCGAGCGCAGGGTGCTGTCGCCGTTCAGTGCGGCGCTGCTGCCGGTGGTCGTGTCGAACGCGGTCAGCGACTTGGCCGTGCTCTGGATGTTGTTGTACGCGGTGACGAAGCCCTGGATCGCGGCCTTGATCGCCTCGGTGTCGCGCGTCACGGTCAGGCTGCTGGTGCCGGTCTTGTTCAGCGTCAGCGTGACGCCCTGGGCCGCATCGGTGACGGTATTGCTCTGGCTGACCACGTCGATGCCGTTGATCTTGAGCTTGGCGTTGGTCGCGCGCACCGTCTCCTGCATGCCGCTCGGCTGCACCGCCTGGGTCGGATCGAAGCCGACCAGATTGCTCAGTTCGGGGCTGTCCGCGGTAATCCGCATGCTGGACTGTTCGCCGGTCGTGTTCGAGGTCAGCACCAGGCGATAGGGCGTGCCGCTGCCGTCGTTGACGATGCTGGCGGTCACGCCGACGTTGGCCTGATTGATCGCGTCGCGAATGCCCTGCAGCGAGTTCTGGCCCGGCTTGATCTCGACGGTCTTGGTGCGCGCGGCATCGGCGGTGAAGCCCAGCGGATCGGTGTAGCCGCCGGTGCCTTCGTTGTAGCCCTGGCGCGCGCCGAATTCGAAGGTGATCTTGCCGGTGCCGATCGCGGTGGTCTGGCTGGCGACGTTGGTGCCCACCAGCGATTGCGCCTGCGCGAGGCTGGTGACGTTGACCGAGTAGGTGCCCGGCACGGCGTTGGAGCCTGCCGCGGCGGTCATGATGTCGGCGGAACCGGCCACCGCCTTGGCGGCGCCGAAGGTGGCCGCATCGGCCAGCTTCTTGGCGGCGCTCTGGTAGGCGGACAGCACGCTGCTGAGCGTGCCGTAGGCGGAAAGCTTGGCTTGGTAGCTGGACGCCTGGGTCTCGAGCAGCTTCAGCGGCGTCTTTTCCGCGGCCTCGAGTTTCTCGAGCAGCGCGCCAAGTTCGAGTCCGGAGCCGACACCGATGTTGGAGATGGTAGCCATAGTCTTTTGCCTTTGTTGTTCAGCTTGTCTACGTCAACGCGTCCCAAGAAACGCTTTGCAGGCAGCGAACTGCCTGCAAAGCATTCCCAGCGGAAAACCGGGCCTGCGGCCCGGCCTTCCGCGCCGTTGCGAATTAACGCAGCAGCGACAGCACGTTTTGCGTGGTCTGGTTGGCTTGCGCCAGCACGGAGGTACCAGCTTGTTGCAGGATCTGCGCGCGGGTCATGTTCGACACTTCCGTTGCGTAGTCAGCGTCCTGGATGCGCGAACGCGAAGCCGACAGGTTGGTCACCGTGGTGCCCAGGTTCGAGATCACCGAGTCGAAACGGTTTTGCACCGCACCCAGCGAGCTGCGCAGCGTGTCGACGCTCGACAGGGCGGCGTCCAGCTTGGCCAGCGGGTTCGAGCTCGCGCCCGAGGTGATACTGGACAGTTGGATGTTGGCGGTGTCGAGCGCGAAAGCGGCCGAGGTCGGGGTCGACAGGTCGGCCGATTGCGGATCCAGAGCGATGTAGAACTCCTTCGCAACGGTTGCTTCGACTTCGAAGCCCTTGGCCTTCAGCGTGCTGACTTCGGTTGCGTCGGCGGCGGTGATCGTCACGGTGGCGAACCAGTTGCCGTTTTCGTCCTTCTCGGCCGTGGCGGCCAGGGCAACGCTACCAGCAGCGACGCCCAGGCGCGAGGCCAAGTCGCCAGCGTTGGCTTCGCTCACGGCCGTACCGGTGACTTGCGTCGTGGCGCCGTAGGCGGCTTGGTAGTCGGCGGCGACCAGAGCGGCCGGCGTGCCCTTCGGGCCCGACACGTTGAAGCCGTCCAGACCCAGGGTCTTGGCGGTGATTTCCTTCAGGTCGATGGCGATGATTTCGCCGTCGTTCGCGCCGACCTGGATGTTCATCTTGGTGTCCTTGGCCAGAACCTTGACGCCGTTGAACTGGGTCTGTTCCGAGACACGGTTGATTTCTTCCAGACGCTGCTTGATTTCGTCCTGGATCGACTGCAGGTCCGAAGCCGAGTTCGAGCCGGTCGCGGCTTGCACCGACAGTTCACGGATACGCTGCAGGTTGTTGTTGACTTCCGTCAGCGCGCCTTCGGTCGTCTGAGCCAGCGAGATGCCGTCGTTGGCGTTGCGCTGAGCTTGCGTCAGGCCGCGGATGTTGGCGGTGAAGCGGTTGGCAATCGCCTGACCAGCCGCGTCGTCCTTGGCGCTGTTGATACGCAGGCCCGAGGACAGGCGCTGGATCGCGGTGTTCAGCGCCGATTGCGACGTGTTCAGGTTGTTCTGAGTCATCAGAGACAACGAGTTGGTATTAATGACTTGCGCCATGGTACGACTCCTATTTGCAATGTTTTACGCATTCCGGCGGGTGCCGTAACGTTGGCTGCCTGCACTGCAGGGCGTGAAGTGCCTCCGTTGCCAAGGTTATCGACCGGGCTGCCGAAAGGTTTAGAGTGACTTTCAGTCGGCGGTGCGGAAATGGTTCATTGCAAGGCTGGGGGCGGCTCTGGGACTGGCTCAGGCCCGCCGCCGGGACCGCGTGCGAGGGGTGAAGAGCCGGACGAACTCGGGCGGCACCTCGTCGTGGGGCAGCTCGATCGGCTGTCCGTCGACGTTGTCCGGGGTGATTGCCGCGATCGCATGCTTGTAGACGATCTGCGGCGCCGGGTCGCCGGGAGCCAGGGCCAGCAACACCATATAGGCGTCGGCGCCGACCACGACCCCGTGCAGGCGCACGCCACTGGTCAGATGCAGCACTACCGGATGCCGGCTGGCGCGGTGAAAGGCCAGTTGTCGGTCCTGGAGCTGACGGCCCGGGCGAATACTTCTGATTTCCTGATACTTCACGACTTCTCCGGTCGAGCCCGATAGGGTTCTGTCGGCAGACAACGGTACGGGGATCAGGCACGAGCCGGCACGGATGCAGCACGACGGTATCCGTATTGGCGAGAGCCCGATCTGGCGAGGGATGAAACATTCGCTCTCGGTACCGGCGCGGGGGAAGTCATCGCGTGTCCTTGCGGCCGTGGCGCTTGTGGTTCGCGGATGTGTTGCCTCGACGGTCGGACTGGCGTGCTGCCAGAAGAGAAGGGGAATACTTCGGCCCGGAGGGTAACAAATTTTTACAACTCGGGGATCGAAGAAGCCGTGACATGCGTCTAGAGGTAAACCTCTAATTAAGTGCTTGCATACATGTGCCGATAACCACAGCTGTTCTCGGCGTAAAGTGCTTCGCTCGGCGCAGCGTTTGAAGCGAACTGCGGGCCGAAGCGGGTTCCCATCCGAGTACGTACTCACCTCGCCGCTTTTCGGCAGCGATCGGGGCGATCTTTCCTTGTTTTATTTGTAAAACAAAGTAAGTGCCACTATCGGCATTTACCCTGATGGAAACTGTATTTACACCTCATCTAAGCACCGCTATAGTCGGCCGCGAGCCAATCGGCTCTAGCAGTCCTGGAAAGCCTACGAGCACCCCGCGCGTGGGCTTCTTTTTTGCCCGCGTCCTGTGCAATGCCGGACGTCTTCGCCCGCCTCGGGCGGAATACCGGATGCTCGGTGTCAATTGGACACCCGTCCTGTTCCGGGCAATCGATGGAGTTGAGGGGGTTTTTGCCCCTTGTTTGCCATTTCGCCATGGCCCCGCGCTTGCCGCTCGTTTTTCCTGACCTCTGACCGCCGATAGCCATACGGGGCCGTATCGGCTGCCATCAAGAAAGCGTTTCTTCTTGCCGTTAGCGAAGCACCGCCGCGCACACGCGCGCGGCGCCGACTACGAGAAGAGGGGGCGGTATGGGAGGGTGGAAGCATTTCGGCATTGGCGCGCGCCTGGCGGCAGCCTTTGCCGCGATGGTGGCGTTGCTGGCCGTGGTGGCGGGTTTCGGCCTGCTCGCGCTGGGCGATATGAATGCCTCGATGCGGACGACCGTCGAGCAGCGTCTGTTGAAGGTGATGGAACTGGACGGCGTCAAGGAGGGCGCGCAGGCCATCGGCATCATGGTGCGGGACGCGGTGCTGACCGAGGACCCGGCCGTGGTCCAGCAGAACGTCGGCCGTGTCAACGAGCGCCGCAAGCAGATGAGCGCCACGCTCGACGATCTCTCCAGGCTGATTGCCGCCTCCGACAATCCCGGCCTCAAGCAGGTGTTCGACGAGCTTGGCAAGCATCGCGCCGCCTATAACACCCAGCTCGATCAGTTGCTGACGCAGCTGCAGGCAGGCGAGTTTGTCGCCGCGCGTGCCGGTCTGATCGTCACGCTGCCGGCCGCGCAGGCAGCGTACTTCGAACGCCTGGACACGCTGATCGCCTCGGGCCGCAAGATGGCCACCGAGGCCGTGCAGCAGGCCCAGGCCGACTATCTGTTCACGCGCAATCTGCTGCTCGCGCTCGGCGCGGTATCCGCGCTGCTGGCCGTCGGCCTGGCCGTGGCGATCACCCGCTCGATCGCCGGACCGGCGCGGCAGGCGCTGGCCGCGGCGGAAGCGCTGGCGCAAGGCGATCTGGCCTTCGCCATCCGCGCCAAGGGCGACGACGAGATGGGCCGGATGCTGAAGGCGATGCAGCGCGCTTTCGCCGAACTGTCGGTACTGGTGCGCGGCATCCAGGGCGCCTCGGGCGCGATCGACGGCGCCACGCGCGAGATTGCCAAGGGCAACACCGATCTGTCCCAACGCACCGAGGAGCAGGCGGCCTCGCTCGAGCAGACCGCCGCGTCGATGGAGCAGCTGACCTCGACCGTGCGCCAGAACGCCGATAACGCCCGCCAGGCCAACCAGCTCGCGGTCAACGCCTCGGCGGTGGCCGCCGAGGGCGGACGTACGGTGCGCAGCGTGGTCGAGACGATGCAGGGCATCTCGCAGTCGTCGGCCAAGGTCGCCGAGATCATCGGCGTGATCGAGGGCATCGCCTTCCAGACCAATATCCTGGCGCTGAACGCCGCGGTCGAGGCCGCGCGCGCCGGCGAACAGGGGCGCGGTTTCAGCGTGGTCGCGGCGGAGGTGCGCAGCCTCGCGCAGCGCAGCGCGGCGGCGGCCAAGGAGATCGGCGAGCTGATCAACCGCTCGGTCGAGCAGGTCGAAGTCGGCGCCCGCCAGGTCGAGCAGGCCGGCGGCACCATGGACGGCATCGTCGAGGCGGTCCGCCGCGTGACCGACATCATGGGCGAGATCTCTGCCGCCAGCGCCGAGCAGTCGACCGGCATCGAGCAGGTCAACCGCGCGATCGCGCAGATGGAGAGCGTGACCCAGCAGAACGCCGCGCTGGTCGAACAGGCCGCGGCCGCCGCCGAAAGCCTGCAGCAGCAGGCTGCGGGGCTGGTGCAGGACGCGGCGAAGTTCCGTGTCGAGGAGGCGACGGTGGCGTTGTCGCGAGCCACGGACCCGGCTCGGGAACCGATGCTCGCCGTGGCGGCGCCGATTGCCAAAGCTGCGCCGGGTGCCAAGGTTGCATCGGCCGCAAGCCCCGCCTCGCTGCGTGCGGCCACGACCGCACCCACTCCCAAGACACCGGCGGTCTCTCGCGCCGACGGTGCTGCCGCAGCAGGCGCGAAGTCCCGTGGCACGCCGGTGCGGCCCGCCGCTCTGGCCGCTGCGGGAGCGCCGGCTGCTGGCGCAGATGACTGGCAGAGTTTCTGAAACGTAGTTGGGACGTAGACCGCGTCCCAATTTGCGTGGTCGACCGGAGCCAGGAAGGGCGATTTGGCGCTCCGTTTTTGTCGTCTATAATTGACAAAAACTGGAGGCGCCAAATGAACGTCGCTCTACTTGGCAACGCCATTCGCCGCAAACGAATCCAACTGGGCCTGACCCAGCAGCAACTGGCAGATATGGCGGTGCTGTCGCGGCAAACCTTGAACGGCATCGAGCACGGCCATGTCAACGTCACCGTAGACACGCTTGGCCGTCTTCTGGACGTTCTGGGGCTGACGTTGGAAGTTGCGGACCCTGAACAGAAGCGGGGTCGCCCCGCGCGGGCGGTATGGATGGCGGCGAAGGGTGCCAATACCAGCTATTCCGGTGAGCTGACGCCAATGGCACTGGAGCAGGCGCTGATCAGCGGACAAGTTCCCGACGAACTGCAGCCCCAAGTCGCCCAAATCCTGGATGAGGCGCCGCTGCAGTTGGTGACGAAGATGGTGGCGGAAGTGGCCACGCGCCACGATCGGAAGCCCACCGAAATCTGGAAGAACCTGCGCCGGATGGCGCGTGAGCTGACGGCGACGCGGGGTGGCCTATGGGCATGACGGTGAAACTCCGCGGCGACCCTTGGGAGGCCCTATTTCCGCATGCGCTAACGCTGATGGAGGAAGTGAAGACGCATGGAGGCATCGAGCCGCTCTGGACGTTTGGCGGTGGCACGGTATTGATGCTGCGTTACGACCATCGCATGTCGAAGGACATCGATATCTTCGTCCCTGATCCGCAGTACCTCGGCTTTGTGACACCACGTCTAAGCGATGTGGCAGAGGCCATTACCTCCGACTATGTGGAGCAGGGAAACTTCGTCAAACTCGTCCTGGATTCCGGGGAGGTCGACTTTGTGGCTTCCCCAAACCTGACCGACGATCCATTTGAGGTCTGGGAAATCATGGGGCGGCCGGTTCGCGTCGAAACCGCGACCGAGATCGTTGCAAAGAAGCTGTACCACCGAGGCGACCGGGCGACCGCACGCGACCTGTTCGACTTGGCTGTTGTTGTCGAACAGGATCGCGACGCGCTCGAGGGCGCAGCGCCGTTCTTGCTACGACACGCAGCCGCGTTCATGGACCAGGTCGTTGGACGGCGCCCGATCCTTGAAAAGCAATTCGCGCAGATCGAGCGGCGGCAATTCGCCCGGAGCTACGACGACTGTGTAGCCCTGGCAAAAGACTTGTTTGCCACGTTGGACAGCACCAAAGGCCGCAGGGGCGAGTAAAAGCGCGCCGAAAGGCACACTTTTAAGCAAGCGCCTACAATAGCCGTCTGTCCTTCATTAGAAAAGCCGGTCCGGCCAGCGCGGTCGTGCATCGGCTATGTTGTTTCTCCTTGCCCGCCCGATGATCGCTCCCCTTCGTTCTGGCCTGCGCCTTGCCGGCGCGGCTGCTTCCGTTGCGGCTTCCGCTGGGTCGCCGGCCTCGCCTGCGGTCCCCTCCATTCCGCCAAAGCCTGTTCAGTCGGGCGAGCCGACCGGGTCCCCGCCGGTGCCGGTGATGCAGGTCATCTTCGGCCTGATGCTGGCAATCCTGCTCGGTGCGCTCGAGCAGTCGATCGTGGCCGTGGTCTTGCCCGAGATCGCTCTACGCCTGAACGGATTCGATGTGATGGCCTGGGTCGTGTCGGCCTACCTGATCGCGTCGACGGTGGCCACGCCGATCTACGGCAAGCTGTCCGACGTGCTCGGCCGGCGCTCGGTGCTGTCGTTCGCGATCGTGCTGTTCCTGCTGGCCTCGATCGCGTGCGCGCTGGCGCAGACGATGCCGCAGCTGATCGTCGCGCGCATCCTGCAGGGGCTCGGCGGCGGGGGGCTGATCTCGGTGTCGCAGGCGGCGATTGCCGACGTGGTGCCGCTGCGCGAGCGCGGCCGTTATCAGGGCTATGTCAGCGGCGTGTGGGCGGTCGCCAGCATGGCGGGACCGGTGATCGGCGGCTACCTGGCCCACTATCTGTCGTGGCGCTGGATCTTCTGGATCAACCTGCCGCTGGCCCTGCTGGCGCTATTTACGGTGCGCCGTGCGCTGCGCCATCTGCCTGCGGCCGGCGGCCGCAAGCATCGGATCGACTATCTCGGCGCGCTGCTGTTCGGCGGCGGACTGACCGGCGTGCTGGTGTTCCTGACGCGGCTGGGCCAGGGCCACGATGTCTGGCGCGCCGACTCGCTGACTCTGCTCGGCGGCGGCGTGGCGGCGCTGCTGGTGTTCGTCTGGCAGGAGCGCCGCGCGGCGGATCCGGTGATTCCGTTGGCAATGCTGCGCGTGCCGACGGTGGCGATCTGCTGCATCACGCTGTTCCTGTGTTTCTTCCAGTTGATCGCGATGTCGGTGCTGTTGCCGCTGCGCTTCCAGGTGGTCGGCGGCGCGCAGGCGGACAGCGCGGCGTTGCGGCTGGTGCCGCTGACGCTGGCGATCCCGTTCGGTGCCTTCATCGCGGGCCGGCTGATGACCTGGAGCGGCCGCTACAAGCCCTTGCAACTGATCGGCGCCGCCGCCGCCCCGCTGGCGATTGCGGCGCTGGCCTTCGTGGACCCGCGTGCCGTCGTGCTGACCGGCATCGTGATGGTGGCGCTCGGCCTCGCGATCGGCCTGCAATTGCCCAGCGCGCTGGTGGCGACGCAGAACGCGGTGCCGCCGCAGCAGGTCGGCGTTGCCACCGCGCTGACGGCGTTCTCGCGGATGCTGGGCGGCGCGGTCGGGGTCGCGGTGCTGACTACGGTGCTGATCGCGCTGCTGCGCCATAGCGGCATGGCGGTCAGCCCGCTGCCCGGTGGGGAGGACGTGCTGATGCATCTGTTCCGCGAGGTGCTGTCGCTGGGCGATGGCGCCGAGGCGGCGGCGGTGCGGCAGACCGCGGAACGTTCGTTCCGCGCGCTGTTCCTCGCCAGCGCCGCGGTCTCGCTGCTGGCGCCGCTGCTGGTCGTGCGGCTGCGCGAGGCGACGCTGCGCGGCAGTCCGGTCAAGGCCGCGGCGACCGTCGAATAATGGGCGAATAAACGGTCGAATAGCTGCCGAATAGCGGCCGAATAGCGGCCGAACCGTCGAGGCGTGCGGCCTCATGCGATGCGGCGCCCGCTCGGCGATTTACTCCAGATCGACGACCCGGCCCGGGCACAGGATGTGGTGCGGGTCGAGCGTCCGCTTCAGCAGACGCATGACCGCCAGTTCCTCGGGCGTACGCGAACATCCGAGGAACGGCTTCTTGTGCGTGCCGATCCCGTGTTCGGCCGAGATGCTGCCGCCGAATTCCTGCACGACGCGATAGACCACTTCGCTGATCTCGTGCTCCGGAAAGTCGGGCAGCGCAACGTTGGGCAGATAGACGCTGACATGCAGATTGCTGTCGCCGACGTGGCCGAAGTTCACCAGCTCGGCCTCGGACCATCGGTCCAGCACGGCGGCGCGCAAGGCCTGCGCGAACTCGCCGATGCGGCCGATCGGCAGGCTGACGTCGAACGCGGCGTTGGGCGCCCACATCACGGGAAACTCGGCGACGGCGTCGCGCAACTGCCAGAAGCGCTGCGCCTCCTTGTCGCTGGTCGCGACCGCGGCGTCCTGGATCAGCCCCGCCTCCATCGCGGTTTCCAGCATCGACTCGAAGACGGGCCCGTCCTGGCCGGCGTCGTCGCCCTGCAGGTCGAGCAGCACGTAGAACGGATGGCCCGCGGGCAGCGGCGCACGCACGCCGGACACGCGCGTGGTCACCAGCTCGTAGAAATCGGCCCACATCACCTCGAACGCGGACAGCCTCCCAGCCAGCTTGCGCTGCGCATGGCGCAGCAGCTGCACCACGTCCTCGTAGCGGGACAAGGCGCACAGCGCGGTCTGCGTACTGGCGGGCAGCGGCGCCAGCTTCAACACGGCGCGCGTGATCACGCCGAGCGTCCCTTCGCTGCCGATGAACAGCTGGCGCAGGTCGTAGCCGGCGTTGTTCTTCAGCATCTTGTTCAGCGACGTCAGCACGGTGCCGTCGGCCAGCACCGCTTCGAGTCCCAGCACCTGGTCGCGCATCATGCCGTAACGGATCACGCGATTGCCGCCGGCGTTGGTCGCGATATTGCCGCCGATCTGGCAGCTGCCGCGCGCACCCAGGTCGACCGGCAGCAGCCAGTGCGCCGCGCGCGCCGCCTCCTGCGCGGCCTGCAGCGTGGTGCCGGCCATCACGGTCATCGTGCCCGCCTGATCGTCGATCTCCTCGACGCCGCGCATCCGTTCCAGCGACAGCACCAGTTCGCCGCCGGCCGGCGTCGCGGCACCGGCCAGTCCCGTCAGGCCACCCTGCGGCACAACCGCTTGCCGATGGCGATGGCAGATCGCCAGCACCGCGGACACCTCGGCGGTATTGCGCGGCCGCGCCACGGCGATCGGCGGCTCCGGATCGAGCGGGGCGTACCAGTCCTTGCGAAAGCGCGTTTCGATGTCGTCGCCGGTCTGCAGGCCGGCGGCATCGAGCGCGGCGGCCAGTTCGGACAGCAGGGCGTCGCGGTTCGCCGGCGCGGATGGGGTTTGGGTGTTGGAGATTGCCATGAACGAGTCTTGTAGCGGGAGCGAAGGGGTAGGGGAAAAGGGCGCGGCATTGCGCGGTGCGGTCACGCGCCGCTCCACGCCTCGCGGTTGATCTTCACCGGCGACTCGCGTCGCGGTTCCTGCTTGCGGGCCAGATGCTCCATGGCCGGCTCGATGACCTCGGCGAGCTTGCGGAACGCCGGTCCGATCTCTTCCTCGGGCACGCAGGCATAGCCCATCAGCAGTCCCTGCCGCGCCTGCGTCTCGTCGCAGTAATAGCGCGACAGCGGCCGCGCGCTCAGGCCCTGCGTGCGTGCCGCCATGCTGATGCCAAGGTCGTCGGCGCCGGGCGGCAGATGCATGACCAGGTGCAGCCCGGCCTCGTGCGTCGACGTGGGCCAGTCCGCGCCGAAGCGCTCGGCGATGGCTTCGCGCAGCAGGCTCTGCCGCTGCGCATAACGCAAGCGCATGCGCCGGATGTGGGTGGCGTAGTGCCCTTCCTCGATGAAGTCGGCCAGCACGGCCTGCTGGATCAGCTGTCCCTCGCGGAACAGCTCGGACAGGCCGATGGCGAAATGCGGGGCCAGCGGTTTGGGCAACACCATGAAGCCCATGCGGATGCCGGGAAACAGCGTCTTCGAAAACGTGCCCATGTAGATCACGCGATCGTGCTCGTCGAGCCCTTGCAGCGAAGCGAGTGGGCGGCCCTCGAAGCGGAATTCGCTGTCGTAGTCGTCCTCGACGATCCAGACGCCGCGCTGGCGCGCGTATTCGAGCAGCATGCGCCGGCGCGACAGGCTCATCACGGTGCCGAGCGGGTACTGATGCGACGGCGTCGCAAAGATGAAGCGGGGCGGATTCTGCAGCGTGGCGGCGTCCGGTGCGATGCCTTCGCCATCGACCGGGACCGGGATCGGCTCCACGCCCGAGTTCGACAGCAGGCTGCGCGTGCCCCAGTAGCCCGGGTCTTCCATCCAGGCCTTGTCGCCGGGATCGGCCAGCAGGCGCGCGATCAGGTCGATCGCCTGATGGATGCCCGTCGTCATGATGATCTGTTCGGCATCGCAACGGACGCCGCGGGCCAGGCGCAGATGCTCCGCGAGGACGCGGCGCAGCGGCAGATAGCCGCCGTTGTGCGCATAGGTCAGCAGCTCTGGACGCGGCTCGCGCCAATGCTTGTTCAGCAGCCGGGTCCATACCGCGCGCGGGAACAGCGAGACGTCGGGCACGCCGGCCATGAACGCGCCCCATTGGCGATCTGACGCACCGGCATGCGACACCAGATGCTGGCCGCGCCGCGACAACGCAAAGCGGTTCGGGTTTTGCTGCGCTGCAGGCACGGTGATGGTGCCATTGCCGGCGCCAACCTTGTGCAATGCACTATGGTCGGGAAAGGTGTGCGACACAAAGGTGCCACTTCCCGTCGACGCCGTGACATAGCCCTCGGCCAACAACTGCTCGTAGGCGTACAGCACCGTGTTGCGCGACACCCCGACCTCTTTCGCCAGCATCCGCGAAGCGGGCAGCTTGCAGCCCGCGGGGATCGTACCCGCAAGGATTTCCTGGCGAATGATCTGGTAGACCTGCCGGTTCATGTGCATGCCGGCCTTGTCGGCGCTGCCGTCGGCCGGCCGTTCCAGCCGTTGCAGCAGCAGCTCGGACAGAATGGACTCTTTCAAAATGGCTCCAGCAAAAACGGCAAATATGGACCTATCTATGGTGCCAACTGTGCGCTAATTTCCCACCCATCGCGTGCCGGTGCAAGCAGTTTTCACATCGGCGAGCCTCGCAGCCCGGTGTTCCAAGGAGCCCTCATGCAAGATTCGGCAAGCCACCTCAGTACCACCGACATCGCCGGCGCCGTGCGCTCGCTGTTGCCCTATATGGTCGAGACGCTGTCGGGCTTTGTCGCCGCGGCCAGCCCCTCGGGGCAGGAGCAGCCCGCGGCGGAATTCATCGAGGCGGCCTTGCGCGATCTGGGACTCGCATCGGAGCGCATCGAGCTGCGCGCCGATGCCATCAGGCATCTGCCGCTGTTCTCGCCGCCGTGCTGTCCGGACGGCGGCCGCTACAACCTGCTGGCCACGCATCGGCCTGCCGCGAAGGGTGGCCGCTCGGTACTGTTCAACGGCCATCTCGACGTGGTGCCCACCGGCCCCGAATCGATGTGGCGCAATCCGCCGTACATGCCGGTGGTCGAGGACGGCTGGCTCTATGGCCGCGGCGCCGGCGACATGAAGGCGGGCATCGTCTGCGCGCTGGCCGCGTTCAAGGCGCTGCGCGCGCTGGGCGTGCAGCCGGCCGGTGCGGTGGGGTTCAACGCGGTACTCGAGGAAGAGAACACCGGCAACGGCGCGCTGGCCACCGTGGCGGCGCTGCGCAGCGCGGTGGGCGCCGGCAAGCTGGCCGCCTTCGATACCGTGATCATTCCCGAGCCGCTCGGCGAGGGGCTGATGAGCGCGCAGGTCGGCGTCTACTGGATGTTCATCGAACTGACCGGAAAGCCGGCCCACGCGGCGTACATGACGTCGGGCGTCAATCCGGTCGAGGCGGGCGTCGCGGTGATGGAAGACCTGCGCGAGCTCGAGGCCGAATGGAACCGGCCGGAGAACCGCCCGCCGGTGTACCGCGAACATGCCCACCCGATCAACTTCAATCTCGGGCAGATCCACGGCGGCGAATGGAATTCCTCGGTGCCGTGCACCTGCACGCTGGGCGTGCGCATCGGCTTCTATCCGCATATGGACATCGACGAGACGAAGGCCATCGTCGAGGCGCGCATCCGCGCCACCGTCGCGCGGCTGGAGAGCAATCTCGAACTGAATATCCGCTACGAGGGCTTTCATGCGCCGGGCTGCGAGTTCGATCTCGACGTGCCCAGCATGCAGGCGCTGGCCGAGGCCCATCGCAAGGTCCACGGCGAGCCGGTCAAGCGCGAGGCCACGACCGCGACCACCGATGCGCGCCATTTCCGCCTGATGCTCGATACCCCGGTGACGTGCTACGGGCCCATCGCCCGCAACATCCACGGCATCGACGAATCCGTGTCGCTCGACAGCATGGTGCGGGTGACCACCACGTTGGCGCAGTTCCTGCACGACTGGTGCGGTGTGGAGCCGATTGCCAGGGCATGACGCCGGCCATGCGCCCCGTCACGGCGTGACGGGACGCGATCCATGCAAAGCAGTGCCTCAGCTTGCGCTTCAGTTTGCGCCTCAGTTTGCGACTCCGTAGGTGCCATCAGTACCCGCTGTTCACAACGACAAGGAAACGAGCCGATGAAACGAGTTACGACGCGCTTTCAACAGCGCCTGGCTTCGCTGGCGATCGCGGCGGCAGGCCTGTCCCTGTTGCCGCTGGCGCTGCCGGCCGGCAACGCCGCCGCCCAGACCACCGGCGGCACGCTGTCCGGCATCGTGCAGCCCGAGCCGCCGATCCTGGTCAGCGCCCTCAATTCGCAGGCGCCGACGCAGTACATCGCCGGCAAGATCTATCAGGGCCTGCTGACCTACACGCCGGACCTGAAGCCCCAGCCCGAGCTGGCCAAGTCGTGGAAGATCTCGCCCGACGGCCTGACCTATACCTTCGAGCTGCAGAGCGGCGTCAAGTGGCACGACGGCAAGCCGTTCACCTCGGCCGACGTGGTGTTCTCGATCGACAAGCTGCTGCGCGAGGTCCATGTGCGCACGCGCGCCGTGCTGAACAAGTACATGGCGTCGATTCGCGCAGTCAACGACACCACGGTCGAAATCAAGCTGAAGGAACCGTTCCCGCCGTTCATCTCGATGTTCGAGACCGGCACCATGCCGATGATGCCCAGGCATCTGTACGAGGGCACCGACTACCGCAACAACCCGGCCAACCAGAAGCCGGTCGGCACCGGCCCCTTCATGTTCAAGGAGTGGAAGAAGGGTGCCTACATCAAGCTGGCGAGGAACCCGAACTACTGGAAGAAGGGCAAGCCATATCTGGACGAGCTGGTCTTCTACGTGATTCCCGATTCGGCCTCCCGCGCGGTGGCGTTCGAAAAGGGCGACGTACAGGTGCTGCGCGGCGGCGATGTCGACAACGTCGACGTCAAGCGCCTGCGCGCGTTGCCTAACGTGGAATACACCACCAAGGGTTGGGAGCTGTTCTCGCCGATGGCCAGCATGCTGATGAACCAGCGCAAGCCGCCGTTCGACAACGTCAAGGTCCGCCAGGCGGTGATGCATGCGCTGAACCGCAAGATGATCGTCAACAACATCTTCTTCGGCATGGGCAAGCCGGCGGTCAGCCCGTTCGCGTCGACCACGCTGTTCTTCGACAAGAACATGCCGAGCATGGACTTCAACCTGAAGAAGGCACGCGACCTGATCAAGGAGTCGGGCGTCAATGTCGGCCAGTACCCGATCAAGATCCTGGCGACCTCGTACGGGGCCAACTGGGATCGGCTGGACGAGTACACCAAGCAGATGCTCGAGCAGCTGGGCTTCAAGGTCAGCATCGAATCGGCCGACGCCGGCACCTGGGCCGCGCGGGTCAGCAACTGGGATTTCGACCTGACCACCACCTACACCTACCAGTACGGCGATCCGGCGCTGGGCGTGGAGCGGCTGTACGTGGCGCGCAATATCGTCAAGGGCACGCCGTTCGCCAACGTGCAGGGCTACAACAATCCGAAGGCCGACGAGCTGTGGACCAAGGCGGGCGCGACCATGGATCCGGCCGAGCGCCAGAAGCTCTATAGCGAGGTGCAGCGGATCCTGGTCAACGACGTCGCCAACGCCAACCTGTTCGAGCTGGAGTTCCCGACGCTCTACCGCAAGAACGTGAAGAACCTGGTGACCACGGCGATCGGCCTGAACGAGTCGTTCGACAACGTCTCGATCGAGAAGAACTGAGCCGCGTTCGTCGCCCCTTGTTTTCTGCCCTCTCGCGCCTGCGGGAGAGGGCAGGGGACAGCGTGACCGCCACCACGAAGTCAGTGGAGCCTGCCGTGAATTTCCTTTCCTTCCTGATATCGCGTCTTGGCAAGGCCGTCGTGGTCGTGCTCGGCGTCGTCATCATCAACTTCTTCCTGATCCGCCTCGCGCCGGGCGATCCCGCGACCGTGATGGCGGGCGAGGCCGGCGCCGGCGATGCCGCGTTCGTCGGCCAGCTGCGCGAGCAGTTCGGCCTCGACAAGCCGCTGCTGACGCAGCTCGGCATCTATCTGAAGGGCGTGGCCCAGCTCGACCTGGGCTACTCGTACCGCAACCATCTGCCGGTGCTGGACCTGATCCTGGACCGCCTGCCGGCGACCTTCCTGCTGATGAGCGGCGCCTTTGTCTTCTCGATCGTGCTGGGCGTGCTGCTCGGCGTGATCGCCGCGCGGACGCGCTACGAGAACCGCCGCCGCTGGATCGACAGCGCGGTGATGTCCGGCGCGCTGCTGCTGTACGCGACGCCGCTGTTCTGGCTGTCGCTGATGGCGATCATCCTGTTCTCGGTGGTGCTCGGCTGGCTGCCGGCCTTCGGCATGGAAACCATCGGCGCGGGCTACACCGGCATGGCGCGTGTCAAGGACGTGGCGCTGCACATGATCCTGCCGACGATCTCGCTGGGCTGCTTCTTCATGGCGGTCTATGTGCGGCTGACCCGCGCCTCGATGCTGGAGGTGATGGGCATGGATTACGTCAAGACCGCGCGCGCCAAGGGCGTGCCGGCCAGCCGGGTGATCCGCGTGCACGTGCTGCGCAACGCGCTGCTGCCGGTGATCACCTTCGCCGGCATCCAGCTCGGCCAGATGGCCGGCGGCGCGGTGCTGACCGAGACGGTGTTCTCGTGGCCCGGCATCGGCCGCCTGATGTTCGACGCGCTGCTGCAGCGCGACTACCAGCTGCTGCTGGGCATCTTCTTCGTGACGTCGGCCCTCGTCGTCTTCTTCAACCTGCTGACCGACGTGCTGTATCGCTTCATCGATCCGCGCATCTCGGTCGCCGGCAAGGGAGTCACCGCATGAAAGCCTTCCTGCAACGCTATTGCCGCAACTACGGCGCGGTGATCGGCGCGCTGGTGCTGCTCGCCGTGATCGCGTTTGCGCTGTTCGCCCCGGTGCTGTACGAGGAATCGCCCTGGCTGATGGTGGCCGATCCGCTGGTGCAGCCGTTCGCCGATCCGGCCTATCCGTTCGGCACCGACATGCTGGGCCGCGACATCACCGCGGGCATGCTGTACGGCGCGCGCGTGTCGCTGCTGGTCGGCGTGATCTCCACCGCGGTGGCGCTGCTGTTCGGCATCCTGATCGGCGCGGTGGCCGGCTACTGCGGCGGCCGCATCGACGACGCGCTGATGCGCTTCACCGAGTTCTTCCAGACCATTCCGCAACTGGCGATGGCGGTGGTGATCGTCGCGATCTTCAATCCGTCGATCTATTCGATCGTCGGCGCCATTTCGGTGGTGTCCTGGCCGCCGGTGGCGCGCCTGGTGCGCAGCGAATTCCTGTCGCTGAAGCAGCGCGAGTTCGTGCAGGCCGCGGTGGTGATCGGCCAGAAGCCGCTGCGCATCATCGCCACGCAGATCCTGCCCAATGCGATGTCGCCGATCATCGTGTCGGCCTCGTTCATGGTCGCGACCGCCATCCTGACCGAGTCCGCGCTGTCCTTCCTGGGACTGGGCGACCGCAACATGATGAGCTGGGGCTTCATGATCGGCGCGGCCCGCACGATGATCCGCGAAGCCTGGTGGATGAGCGTGTGGCCCGGCGTGGCGATCCTGCTGACGGTACTGTCCATCAACCTGATCGGAGAAGGCTTGAACGACGCCATGAATCCGCAGCTGCGCCGCCGCGGCGAATGAGGGAGCGAGCCATGACCGTTCAATCGATGCCGCACCCCCAGAACCAGTCTGTCGCCGCGCCGCTGCTGTCGATTCGCGACCTGACCATTGCCCTGCCCAAGGGCGGCGACCGCCCCTACGCGGTGCGCGACATCTCCTATGACCTGCACGCCGGCGAGATCCTCTGCATCGTCGGCGAATCCGGCTCGGGCAAGTCGATGAGCGCCAACGCCATCATGGGCTTGCTGCCGCCCTACCTGAAGCCGCAGGGCGGCCGCATCCTGTTCCGCGGCAAGGACCTGCTCGCGCAGGACGAAGCCACCTTGCTGGCGATGCGCGGCAAGGACATGGCGATGGTATTCCAGGAGCCGCTGTCCGCGCTGAATCCGGTGATGACGGTCGGCGACCAGATTGCGGAGGTCATGCGCGTGCACCACGCCTATCCGGGCGAGGCGCGCATGCGCCGCGTGCTGGAACTGCTCGATTTCGTCGGCCTGCCCGATCCAGCCACGCTGGTGCACAGCTATCCGTTCCGGCTGTCGGGCGGCCAGCGGCAGCGCGTGGTGATCGCGATGGCGCTGGCGCTGGAGCCCGCGCTGCTGATCGCCGACGAGCCGACCACCGCGCTGGACGTCACCACGCAGGCACAGATCCTCGCCTTGATCAAGCGGATCCAGGCCGAAAAGGGCATGGGCGTGATGTTCGTGACCCACGATTTCGGCGTAGTGGCGGAGATTGCCGACCGGGTCGCCGTGATGGAGAAGGGCGTGCTGGTCGAGATGGGCAGCGCACAGCAGGTGCTGAACCACCCCCAGCATCCCTATACGCGCCGGCTGATCGGCGCGGTGCCGCACGGCCGCTGCGGCGAAGCCGACGGCCAGGCGGCGGAGACGGTGCTGGACGTGCGCGACCTGCGCAAGACCTATGTGTCTGGCGGCGGGCTGTTCTCGCGCAAGCGCGTGGTGCATGCGGTCGACGGCGTCAGCTTTGCCGTGCGGCGCGGCGAGACGCTGGGCATCGTCGGCGAGTCGGGCTCGGGCAAGTCGACCATCGGCAAATGCCTGCTGCGGCTGACCGACATCGACGGCGGCACCTTGCTGTTCCAGGGCCAGGACATTGCGCGGATGCCAGAACGGCGCTTTCGCCCGCTGCGCAAGGATGTGCAGATGATCTTCCAGGACCCCTTCGCCTCGCTCAATCCGCGCCATACCGTAGGCCGGATCGTCAGCGACGGGCCGATCGCCAATGGCGTGCCGCGCCAGCAGGCGGAGGCGCGCGCGCGCGAGCTGCTGCAGCTGGTCGGGTTGGAGGACTCGGCGTTCGACCGCTATCCGAACCAGTTTTCCGGCGGGCAGCGCCAGCGCATCGGCATTGCTCGCGCGCTGGCGCTCGAGCCGAAGCTGCTGGTGGCCGACGAGTCCGTGTCCGCGCTCGACGTCTCGGTGCAGGCGCAGGTGCTGGAGCTGCTGGCCACGCTGCAGAAGCGGCTCGACATCGGCCTGATCTTCATCACGCACGACCTGCGCGTGGCGGCGCAGATCTGCCACCACGTGATCGTCATGCACAAGGGCAAGGTGGTCGAGTCAGGGCCGCCGGCCCAGATCTTCGACGCGCCGCGCCACGACTACACGCAGCGCCTGATCGCGGCGATTCCCGGCAAGGAGTGGGATCCGAAGGCGATCCGCGCCGCCGCCTGACAACGCATTGGCCCGGCCGGCAAGCCCGCATGCCCGGATGCCGTCCGTGCGCCCAACCCGAAGCCCCATGGAGAACACGATGAAGAATGCCGAACTGGTCCGCCGCAAGGATGCCGCCACGCCCCGCGGCGTGGGCGTGATGTGCAATTTCTACGCCGAACGGGCCGAGAATTCGGAGATCTGGGATGTCGAAGGCCGCCGTTTTATCGACTTCGCGGCCGGCATCGCGGTGCTGAACACCGGCCACCGCCACCCGCGGCTGGTGGCAGCCGTGCAGAAGCAGCTGGAACGGTTCACCCATACCGCTTACCAGATCGTGCCCTATGCCAGCTATATCGAACTCGCCGAGAAGATCAACCAGCGCGCGCCGGGCCAGTGGGCCAAGAAGACCGCGTTCTTCACCACCGGCGCCGAGGCGGTCGAGAACGCCATCAAGATCGCCCGCTCCGCCACCGGGCGACCCGCGGTGATCGCATTTTCCGGCGGCTTTCATGGCCGCACGATGATGGGCATGGCGCTGACCGGCAAGGTCGTGCCCTACAAGGTCGGCTTCGGTCCGTTCCCGGGCGAGGTCTATCACGCGCCTTACCCATGCGAGCTGCACGGCGTGTCGGTCGACGACTCGCTGAAGGCGCTGCAAGTCCTGTTCAAGGCCGACGTCGATCCGAAACGGGTCGCCGCCATCATCTTCGAGCCGGTGCAGGGCGAGGGCGGCTTCAATGTCGCGCCCGCCGCCTTCGTCAAGGCGCTGCGCGCGCTCTGCGACGAGCACGGCATCCTGCTGATCGCCGACGAAGTGCAGACCGGTTTCGGCCGCACCGGCAAGCTGTTTGCGATGGAGCATTACGGCGTGGCGCCGGATCTGACCACGATGGCCAAGAGCCTGGCCGGCGGCATGCCGCTGTCGGCGGTGTGTGGCCGCGCCGAGATCATGGACGCGCCGGCGCCGGGCGGGCTCGGCGGCACCTATGCAGGCAATCCGCTGGCCGTCGCCTCGGCCCTGGCGGTGCTCGAGGTGCTGGAAGAGGAGAACCTGATCGCGCGCGGCGCCGCCCTCGGCCAGCGGCTGATGGACCGGCTGCACAGCCTGCGCCCGCGCGTGCCGCAGATCGCGCAAGTGCGAGGGCTCGGCGCGATGGTCGCGGTGGAGTTCCAGCAGGCCGACGGCAGTCCCGATGCCGAGTTCACGCGCGAGGTACAGAACCGCGCGCTGCAGAAGGGCCTGCTGCTGCTGTCGTGCGGCGTGCACGGCAACGTGATCCGCTTCCTGTTCCCGCTGACCATTCCCGATGCGGTGATGGACGAAGGGCTGGACATCCTGGCCGACGTGCTGGCCCGCTGATCGACATCCGCGGCCCAATTTCCGGAGCGATTGATGCAACTGAACGATACCGGCCTGCTGCGTGCGCAGGCCCTGGTTGGCGGCGCCTGGATCGACGCCGACCGCGGCGAGTCCTTCGTCGTCACGAACCCCGCCACCGGTGCGCCGATCGGCAAGGTGCCGATGATGGGCGCCGCCGAGACGCGGCGCGCCATCGAGGCCGCGCGCGTCGCGCAGATCGACTGGCGGCGCCGCACCGCGCGCGAGCGCAGCCAGATCCTGCGCAAGTGGCATGAACTGATGCTGGCGCACGCCGACGACCTCGCGCTGCTGATGACCACCGAGCAGGGCAAGCCGCTGGCCGAGGCCAGGGGCGAAGTGGTCTACGCCGCCTCGTTCCTCGAGTGGTTTGCCGAGGAAGGCAAGCGCGTCTGCGGCGATGTGCTGGCATCGCCGATGGCGGACCGCCGGCTGGTGGTGGTCAAGGAGCCGGTCGGCGTCTGCGCGGCCATCACGCCGTGGAATTTCCCGCTGGCGATGATCACGCGCAAGGTCGGCCCTGCGCTGGCGGCCGGCTGCACGATGGTGCTCAAGCCAGCCGAGGATACGCCGCTGTCGGCGCTCGCCCTCGCGGTGCTGGCCGAGCGCGCCGGTGTGCCGGCGGGCGTGTTCAGCGTGGTGACCGGCGACGCTGTCGCGATCGGCGGCGAGCTGACCGCCAATCCGGTGGTGCGCAAGCTGACCTTCACCGGCTCGACCGAGGTCGGCCGCATCCTGATGCGCCAGTCCGCCGACACCATCAAAAAGCTGTCGCTGGAGCTCGGCGGCAATGCGCCGTTCATCGTGTTCGACGATGCCGATCTCGACGCGGCGGTGGAGGGCGCCATTGCATCGAAGTATCGCAACGCCGGACAGACCTGCGTCTGCGCGAACCGGCTGTACGTGCACGACAAGGTCTATGACGCCTTCGCCCGCAAGCTGGTGGCCGCGGTCGCGCAGCTCAAGGTCGGCAATGGCGTCGAGCCCGGCGTGCTGCAGGGTCCGCTGATCAACGAGGACGCGGTCGCCAAGGTCGAGTCGCATATCGCCGATGCGCTGGACAAGGGCGCGCGCGTGCTGGCGGGCGGCAAGCGGCATTCGATCGGCGGTACCTTCTTCGAGCCGACCGTGCTGGCCGACGTGACACCGGCGATGCGCGTCGCAAAGGAGGAAACGTTCGGCCCGCTGGCGCCGCTGTTCCGTTTCCATACCGACGACGAGGTGGTCGGCATGGCCAACGACACCGAATTCGGTCTGGCCTCGTACTTCTACAGCCGCGATATCGGCCGCATCTGGCGCGTCGCCGAAGCGCTGGAGTACGGCATGGTCGGCATCAACACCGGCCTGATCTCGAACGAGGTCGCACCGTTCGGTGGGGTCAAGCAATCGGGCCTGGGCCGGGAGGGTTCGCGATACGGCATCGAGGACTATCTCGAAATCAAGTACCTGTGCATGGGCGGCATCGACCGCTGAGAGCCGACAGCCGATAGCCGATAGCCGGCAGCCGCCGCACCACCGAACCCCAATGCGAGCCCCAACATGAGCAGACCTCAGGCAGTGCCGACCGTGCAGGTCGACAACGAGCGTGTGATCGTCACCGAATGGCGCTTCGCGCCCGGCGCGGAGACCGGTTTTCACCGGCATGGCTACGACTACGTGGTGGTGCCGATGACGACCGGCCCGCTGCTGCTGCAGACGCCGGAAGGCGAGGTCACCAGCCAGCTGGTGGCCGGACGCGCGTATTCGCGGCCGGCCGGCGTCGAACACAACGTGATCAACGCGCACGAAGGCGAATGCGTGTTCGTCGAGATCGAGATCAAGACGGCGGCGGGCGCGGCATCGCCGCCTTGCACGGTTGCACACGGAGCCAATCCATGACCGAAGCGTCCACACAGAGCCGCCCCGTGGACGGCCAACCGCTGCGCGAGCGCAATGGCGGCCAGATCCTGGTCCAGCAGCTGCGCATCCATGGCGTCAAGCGCGTGTTCCTGGTGCCCGGCGAAAGCTATCTGCCTTGCATCGATGCGCTCTACGACCATCAGGACGCGATCCAGCCGGTGGTCTGCCGCCAGGAAAGCGGCGCGGGCTATATGGCCGAGGCCTACGGCAAGCTGACCGGGGAGCCCGGCATCTGCTTCGTGACCCGCGGTCCTGGCGCGACCAATGCCAGCATCGCGGTGCACACCGCCTATCAGGACTCGACGCCGATGATCCTGTTCGTCGGCCAGGTCGGCAACGACTTCATCGAGCGCGAGGCGTTCCAGGAGATCGACTATCGCCGCATGTTCGGCGAGATGGCGAAGTGGGTCGCGCAGATCGACCGCACCGACCGTATCCCGGAGTTCATCGCGCGCGCCTTTGCGGTGGCGACCAGCGGCCGGCCCGGGCCTGTGGTGCTGGCGCTGCCGGAGGATACGCTGTGGGGCAAGGCCACGGTGCCCGATCTGCCGCGCTACCAGCGTTCGTATGCAGCACCGACCCCGGCGGCACTGGCGTCGCTCGGCACGCTGCTGACGCAGGCGCGGCGGCCGTTCCTGCTGGTTGGCGGCTCCGGCTGGACGCCGCAAGCGATGCGCCAGATCGAAGGCTTCGCCGAGCGCTTTGCCTTGCCGGTCGGCGCGGCCTGGCGCCGGCTGGAGTGCTTCGACAACCATCATCCGAATTTTGTCGGCCATGTCGGCTGGGGCATGGGCGAGGCGCTGCGCGCGCGCATCCGCGATGCCGATCTGCTGATCGCGGTGAACACGCGGATGGGCGAGGCGACCACCGAAGGCTACACGCTGGTGGAGAGCCCGCTGCCGCGCCAGCGGCTGGTGCATGTCTATCCCGACGCCAACGAGCTCGGGCGCGTATTCCAGCCTGCGCTGCCGATCGTCGCCGACGTCGTGTCGTTCGCACAGGCCGTCGACACGCTGCGGCCCGCAGCCGAACCGGCGTGGGCCAGCCAGACCCGCGCGGCGCGCGGCGACTACCTGGCGCAGCAGGAGCCGGCATCCGCACCCGGTCCGCTGAACCTGAATGCCGTCGCCTGCCATGTGCGCGACCACGTGCCCCTTGACGCCTGCATCACGGTGGGCGCCGGCAACTACGCGCTGTTCGCGCATGCCTACCACCGCTTTCAGGGCGTTGGCACCAGCCTCGCGCCGACCGTGGGATCGATGGGGTACGGGCTGCCGGCCGCGATCTCGGCCAAGCTCGAATATCCGGACCGCACCGTGGTGTGCTACGCCGGCGACGGCTGCTTCCAGATGAACCTGCAGGAGCTCGGCGTGGCGATGCAGTACCGGCTCGGCATCGTCGTGCTGGTATTCAACAACGGCATGTGGGGAACCATCCGCGCGCACCAGGAGCGCGAGTTCCCCGGCCGCACCATCGCGCTCGGCTTCGACAACCCGGACTTCAGCGAGCTGGTGCGCGCCTATCGCGGCCACGGCGAGGTGGTGCAAAGCGACGCCGAGTTCGGCCCGGCGTTGGCGAGGGCGCTCGACTTTGCCCATACGCAGCGTCTGCCCGCGCTGCTCGAACTGCGCTACGACCCCGACGGCATCGCGCCCGGCATGACGTTGTCGCAGATTCGCGCAGCGGCGCTGGCGCGCCAGGCGGAGGCGGCCGCCTGATCGCGTCGCGCTGCGCGCGCCACCCTCGACCGCCGCTCGACAACCCACACCTACGATATGCGTGCTTTCTTCTCGGATGACCAGTTGCTCCATCAGCCCCGCCAGTTCATGCGCGCGGGCCGGCTGTGCGAGCCGACCGACGTGCCCGCACGCGCGGCCGCGCTGCAGGCCGCGCTTGCCGCGCGCGGCATCGATCTGGCCGTCGCGCCGGACTACGGCCGCGCGCCGCTGGAAGCGGTGCACAGCGCCGCCTATCTCGATTTCCTGTGTCAGGCCTACGAGCGTTGGCAGGCGCTGGCGCGCCCCGGCTTCGAACCTGGCATCGAAGTGCTGCCCAACCTTTCGCCGTACCACAACGGCAAGCTGGACCAGAGCCGCCGGCCCGATTGCCCGACCGACTCGGTGATCGCGCAGGCGGGGTATTACCTGGGCGACCTGAGCTGCCCGCTCGGCCCGCACAGCTGGCTGTCGATCCTGCGCTCGGCCCACAGCGCGGTGGCGGCGGCGGACTATGTCTGCGAACAGCCCGATGGCGGCATGGCGTACGCGCTTTGCCGGCCCTCCGGCCATCACGCGCACAGCGACCGAGCCGGCGGCTTCTGCTACGTCAACAACGCCGCGATTGCCGCGCAGGGGCTGCTCAAGCGCTTCGGCAAGGTCGCGGTGCTCGATGTCGACGCGCATCACGGCGACGGCACGCAGCAGATCTTCTACCAGCGCTCGGACGTGATGACGATCTCGCTGCATGCCGACCCGGCCGGCTACTACCCGTTCTATACCGGCTATGCCAACGAGCGCGGCTACGGCGCGGGCTATGGCTACAACCTGAACTTCCCGCTGCCGCACGGCACCGGCGACGCCGGCTTCCTGGCCGCGCTCGACAGCGCGCTCGACGCGCTGCGCGACTACCGGCCGCAGGCGCTGGTGCTGTCGCTTGGCTTCGATACCTATGTGGACGACCCCATCAGCGTGCTGGCCGTCGGCATGGACGGCTACCGCGGCATCGGCGAACGCATCCATGCGCTCGGCGTGCCGACGGTCGTGGTGCAGGAGGGCGGCTACGAGGTCGAGGCCATCGGCCCCGCGCTGGATGCCTTCCTGTCGGGCTTCGCGCCGGCGATGGCCTGAGCACCGCCTCCCGAGGAGAACACGATGACGACACTGAAGATCGACGGCCAGCGGCTGTGGGATTCGCTAATGGCGCTGGCGCGCATCGGCGCGACGCCCAGGGGAGGCAACGCGCGGCTGGCGCTGACCGAGCTGGACGGTCAGGGGCGCGACCTGGTGACCGGCTGGATGCGCGAAGCCGGCCTGACCGTGACGGTAGACAAGGTCGGCAATATATTTGGCCGACGCGCAGGCCGCAACGACGCGCTGCCACCGGTGATGACCGGCAGCCATATCGACACGCAGCCGACCGGCGGCAAGTTCGACGGGTGTTTCGGCGTGCTGGCCGGGCTGGAGGTGATACGCACGCTCAACGATCGCGGCATCCAGACCGAGGCCCCGCTCGAGGTGGCGATCTGGACCAACGAGGAAGGCACGCGCTTCGTGCCGGTGATGATGGGCTCCGGCGTGTTCGCCGGCATCTTCCCGTTGCAGATGGCGCTGGACGCTACCGACCGCGACGGCAAGCGGGTCGAGGACGAATTGCGGGCGATCGGCTATGCCGGCAGCGCCGAGGTCGGAGGCCGCAAGGTCGGCGCCTATTTCGAGGCGCATATCGAGCAAGGCCCGATCCTGGAGGCCGCGGACAACGTGATCGGCGTGGTAACCGGCTCGCTGGGCCTGCGCTGGTACGACGTGACGGTGACCGGCATGGAAGCCCATGCCGGCCCCACGCCGATGCCGCTGCGGCGCGATGCGCTGTATGGCGCCACCTTCCTGATGCAGGAAGTCGTGCGCATCGCCAACGATTTCGCGCCGCACGGCCGCGGCACCGTCGGCGTGGTCCATGCCCATCCGGCCTCGCGCAACGTGATTCCCGGCGCCGTGACGTTCACGGTGGACCTGCGCCACGAGGATGCGGCCCGGCTGGCCGAGATGGATGCGCGCTTTCGCGCGGCTTGCGCGTCGCTGGCCGCCGGTACCACCACGGGCACGGCACTGGAGGTCGATGTGCGTGACGTGCAGTATTTCCCGCCCACGCCGTTCGCCGCGGAGCTGATCGCCGACGTGCGCAACGAAGCCGAGGCGCGCGGCTATCGCCATCAGGACATCGTCACGGGCGCGGGCCATGACGCGGTCTACATGGCCAGCGTCGCGCCGACGGCGATGATCTTCGTGCCCTGCAAGGACGGCATCAGCCACAACGAGATCGAGGACGCCAGGCCGGAGCATCTGGAGGCGGGAGCCAACGTGCTGCTCGGCGCGATGGTGGCGCGGGCGGGCACGTGAGCGCCGCCGCGCCGGTCCCCGGCAACGGCGCCGGCTGGTGGCGCGGGGGCCTGCTGTTCCTGTGCGTGGTGATGTTGTTCGCCACCGTCGATGCGACCGCCAAGCACCTGGTGGGGCGCTATCCGGCGCCCTTCCTCAATGCGGTGCGTTATGCGGCCACCTGCACCGTTGCCATCGCGATGCTGGCGAACGCGGGCCGTCTGCGCTTCTGGCGCACGCCCCATCGCGGCTTGCTGGTGTTGCGGGGCCTGATGCTGGCGGTCATGGGTACCTGCTTCATGACCGCGCTGCTGTGGATGCCGCTGGCCGAAGCGACCGCGATCTATTTCATGGCGCCGCTGGTCGTGGTGGCGCTGTCGCCGTGGTTGCTGGCCGAGCGCGTCGGCGCGCGTCAGTGGCTGGCGGTGGCAACGGGATTCGCCGGCATGCTGTTGATCGTGCGCCCCGGCGGCCAGTTGTCGTGGATCGGCACGGCGCTGATGGTGGCGGCGATGCTTGGCTACGCGCTGCTGCAACTGCTGACCCGGCGCATGGCGGGCAAGGTCGATGCGACGGTGCAGTACGGCTTCGCGGCGATCATCTGCATGATCGCCACCGGCTTGCCGGCGCCGTTCTTCCTGCCCGCGGTGTGGCCGGACCTCGTCGACTGGCTGACGATCCTCGCCATGGGCTTCATGAGCGCGCTGGCCCAGGTGCTGCTGATCCTGGCGCTGCAGCGCGCGCCGGCTTCCACGCTGGCACCGCTGAACTATTGCCATCTGCTGCTCGCGCTGGTCTACAGCGCCTGGTGGTTCGGCCGCTGGCCGGACGCGCTGGCAATGGGCGGCATTGCGCTGATCGTCGCCGCGGGGCTGTCATTGACGCTGCCGGGGCGACCCGCGGCAGCGGCGGTTTCTCCTTCCTCAATTGATTCGAGGCAACCTTCATGAGCGAGCTTCACGACCCGGCTTATTGGCGCCAACGCGCGCAGTCGATCGTCCCGAACCTGCGCGGACAGGCCTATATCGACGGCCGATGGACCGACGCCGCCGATGGCGCCACCTTCGACAGCATCGATCCGGCCACCGGCAACGTGCTGGCGAAGGTGGCTGCATGCGGCGACGCCGATGTGGACCGCGCGGTCGCCGCGGCCCGCAGGGCCTTCGAGCAAGGCCTCTGGGCGGCCATGCCGCGGCGCGAGCGCAAGGCCACGCTGCTGCGGCTGGCGGCGCTGATCGATGCGCATCGCGAGGAACTGGCGCTGCTCGAAACGCTGGACATGGGCAAGCCGATTGCCGACACGTTGCTGTACGACATCCCCGAATCGGCGCGCACCTACGCGTGGTACGCCGAAGCGATCGACAAGATCTACGACGAGATCGCGCCGACCGATGCCAACGTGCTGGCCACCATCACGCGCGAGCCGCTGGGCGTGGTCGCGGCCGTGGTGCCGTGGAACTATCCGCTGCTGATGGCAAGCTGGAAGGTCGCGCCCGCGCTGGCCGCCGGCAACAGCGTGGTGCTCAAGCCCGCCGAGCAGTCGCCCCTGAGCGCGCTGCGCCTGGCCGCACTCGCCGAGGAGGCCGGCATTCCAGCCGGCGTGTTCAACGTGGTGCCGGGACTGGGCGCTCAGGCGGGGCAGGCACTGGGCCGGCATCCCGACGTGGATTGCATTGCGTTTACCGGCTCGACCGCCACCGGCAAGCGCTTCATGGAGTATGCGGGCCAGTCGAACCTGAAGCGGGTCTGGCTCGAATGCGGCGGCAAGTCGCCGCACATCGTCTTCGACGATTGCCCGGACCTGGACCGCGCGGCGCAGGCCGCCGCGATCGGTATCTTCAACAACCAGGGCGAGATCTGCATCGCCGGCTCGCGTCTCTACGTGCAGCGCGGCATCTACGACGCGTTCATGACGAAGCTCGAGGCCTGCGCCGCCAACATGCAGCCCGGCGATCCGCTCGACCCGGCGTCCGCGATGGGCGCGATCGTCGATGCGCGCCAGCTCGATCGCGTGATGTCGTATGTGGCGGCGGGCCAGCGCGAAGGGGCACGGTTGAGGCTGGGCGGCCAACGCGTGCGGGCGGAAACCGGCGGCTACTTCCTGCAGCCGACGATCTTCGAGTGTCCGGCGCAATCGCTGTCGATCGTGCGCGAGGAAATTTTCGGGCCGGTGCTGGCGGTCACCGTGTTCGACACCGAGGAAGAGGCGCTGCGCATGGCCAACGATTCGCCCTATGGTCTCGGCTCCGGCCTGTGGACGGCCAACCTGGCCCGCGCGCATCGCGTGTCGCGCCAGCTGCGGGCGGGGCTGGTATGGGTCAACTGCTATATGGACGGCGATATCACGGTGCCGTTCGGCGGCGTCAAGCAGTCCGGCTCGGGGCGAGACAAATCGCTGCATGCGCTGGACAAATACACCGACCTGAAGACGACCTGGATCAGCCTGGCCTAGTGGCGATTGCCCCCGGGCGGTGAGCCCGCATCGACCGGATTGGTGCACCGTGTTGCAACAAGGGGACTGGCGTCATGCCGATGGCGCCGGCGGGAGACGTGCGTCCGCATCCGGTGGTTTTCGGCGTATTTCGCACGGTTTCCCGCGGGCACGGCAGTTGCGATGGACTGCGCGTCGCCAGCCGCTGCGCCGGCGCATCCCCTTCGCTCAAAAAGGTCTGTCGATGCCACTACGTTCCCGTCTTCTTCGCGCTTGCCTTGCCGTCGCCGCGCCGGCCATCCTTGCCGCATCGTCGTGGAGCCATGCCGATTCTGCATGGCCCAGGCAGCCGGTCAAGATTGTGGTGCCGTTCAACCCCGGTGCCGCTACCGACCTGATCACGCGCCAGCTGGGTCAGGCCCTGGCCAGAGAGTACGGCCAGAGCTTCGTGATCGAGAACAAGCCGGGAGCCGCCGCGATGATCGGCAGCGAGGCGGTGGCCCGCGCGCCGGGCGACGGCTATACGCTGCTGATGTCGGGCCCCGCCTCGATGGTGACCAACCGCTTTCTCTACAAGAAGTTGAGCTACGACCCGGATGCCTTCGAGAAGGTGGCGGTGGTGGCCTACACGCCCAATATCCTGCTGTCGCATCCGTCGCTGCCGTTCAGCACGCTGTCCGACATGGTGGCCTACGCCAAGGCCAATCCGGGCAAGCTGACCTATGCGTCGTTCGGCGCGGGCACCACCTCGCACATGGCCGGCGAAATGCTCAAGGCGATGGCCGGCATCGACATCGTGCATGTGCCGTACAAGGGCGCGGGGGAAGCGATTCCGGCCCTGCTGTCGGGTCAGGTGTCGATGTACTTCGACACCATCATGACGGGGCTGCCCTACGTCAAGGCCGGGAAACTCCGGGCGCTCGGCGTGTCGAACGCCAAACGCTCGGCGATGGCGCCCGATGTGCCGACCATCGCGGAGCAGGGCTATCCCGGCTATGACATCGCGCCGTGGTACGGCATCGTCGCGCCCAAGGGAACGCCGGCGGACATCGTGGGCAAGCTCAATGCCTCGATCAACCGGCATTTGCTGGACCCTGCCTTCCGCGACAAGCTGGCCGCGACGGGCGCCGAGCCGCGCGGCGGCAGCGTGGCCGATTTCCGCGCGATGGTCGATGCGGAGATTCCGCGTACCGAGAAGCTGGTCAGGCAGTCGGGGCTGACGCTGCAGTAAGGCACCGCGTTGCCGCCAGCGGCGTCAGGCCCGTCGCGCCATCCAGGCTCCCCAAAACAGGCTCGAGAAGAACGGCTCGGGCTTCTCGAAGCCGGCATCGGTCAGCAAGGTGGCGACGGCCTCATCGGATTCCGGCGGATCCGCGCCCTGCAGGATCTTGCCCTGCTTGATACGGACCTCTTCCTCGCTGGCGCCATTCATGCGCCAGCGCTGCGCCCACGCGGCCATCAGCACCGGCCGCGAGGCATAGGCGTAGCGATTGCCGGCAAGGACCAGCGGCGCGCCCGGCTTCAGGCGCTGGGCAATGTCGCGGAGAATCGCCTGCTTGGCTGCGTCGCCCGGCAAGTGGTGCAGCACCCCGACCAGCGTCGCGGCGTCGAAGCGGACCTCGTCCGGCAGGTCGGCGACCACGCCAAGCACCGGCTCGGTACGCCCCAGCAGGCCCGCCTCGCGGATTCGGGCCAGCGCGAGCTCCAGCATCGGCTGCGAGGGATCGACCGCGACGAAGCGCCAGTTCGGCTCGAGCGCGCCAGCGACCACGATCTCGTTGCCGGTACCGCCGGCGCCCGCCACCAGCACGGTGGCGCTCGACCCGGGGCCAAGCGCGGCGGTCAGCATGCAGGCGGCCAGTTCATGGCAGGCGTCGTAGCCGGCGAGCGCGATCCGGCTCTGTTTCTCGTATTCGGCAGCGCGCAAGGGATCGAATTTGGCGGCGGTGTCGGCAGTCATCGTTCTTGTTCCTGTATTGCGATCGGCCAAGTCTGGCATAAGATCGATCATCCTTTCGGACAAAGAGATGATCGAAATGCCGGTGCGCGAAGCAAAACATGATCGGTTGGCTGCCTTCCTGCGGGCGTTCGGCCTGCGGGCCGTCGCGAGCGCCGATGCGGGGAGAGGTGGGGCGCTCGCCATGCTGTATGTCATCGGCGATGCCGACGATCCCGACGGCGGTATCGGCGTTCTCACGCATCTCGTGTTCCGTGCCTCGGGCGGAACGCCTTGCCATGCCGGTGGCGCGGTTCTGACCGCGGCGGCCGTGGATTTCGGCGGCGCCGCCAATCCCCTGGTCGGGGCCTTGCCCGACGAACTGGTGTTCCCGCTGGCCGAGCGCCCGGAGATGCGGGGCCTGGCGGAGCTGTTCGTCGCCGAGGTCGAGGACTGCAGATGCGGCAGTCCGACCGTCAAGGACCGGCTTTGCGAAATCATCGTGGTGCTCGCGGTGCGCCGTGCGATCGCGATGGGCACCGTCAATGCGGGCCTGCTGGCCGGCCTGGCGCACCCGAGGCTCCATCCATGCCTGGTCGCCATGCATGACGAGCCAGCGCGGCCGTGGCGCACCGACGATCTGGCTCGTATCGCCGGCATGTCGCGCAGCCATTTCGTCGCGCAGTTCGCCCGGACGGTGGGCACCACGCCGGCCGATTATCTGACTTCGTGGCGCCTGGCGTTCGGCAGGGCCCAGCTCGCCATGGGACACAGCGTCAAGGCGGTCGCCAGCCGAGCCGGATTCGGCAGCGCCGCCGCGTTTTCGCGCGCCTTTTCCCGTCAGTACGGGTATGCGCCGGTCACCGTCAAGGCAAGCGCGCAGGCCGATTGAACGCGTCCCGGTTCCGATGCCGCGCCGTGATTCGTCAATGTCAGAGGAATCATGTCCCTCCTTTGACCCATGCGCGCTCTTCTTGTCCGGCTGCACCGCTGGTTCGGCCTTGCCGCCGCCATCCGCTGATTTCGGCGATGGGGCTGGTGGTGGCGATGCTGTGCGTAACGGGCGTGGCGCTCTGGGCCCGCAAGCGGGCAGGGCGTCGCGCCGCAGCAGGGATGCGGCAGGCCCGCTCGACGCCTGCCGTGGAGCTGGGCGCCTGAGCCGATCAGCACTTGTCTAGCGCGGCGCCGCAGTGGCCCGCCGGCGGGCACGCGCTGCCAGCCCGCCGCCGAGCGACCAGCGCAGCGTGGGTGCCAATACCCGCATGCCGGCGAGCGACAGCGGCCGCCGCAGCGCGCTGGCGCTGGCGCCCGCCAGCCCGAGCTCGCGCCGCACCCAGTCCGGCAGCAGCGCGATGCCGGCATCGGCCATGATCCGTACCGCAGGCACCAGCAGCGGATTGGCCACCGGCATCTGCATCACCAGCCGCACGACCTCATGGGTCCGCTCGGTCACCAGCAATTGCGGTCGCATCTTCCGCAGGTACGCCGCGATCTGGTCGCGCGAACGCGGCACTTCGGTGGCGCCCAGCAGTTCGGCGACCAGCGCCACCTCGTCGTAATAGCGATCCTGCTCGGCGGCGGACAGCGGACGGACATAGCGCAGATAGGCGGCGAGGAAGCTGGAGACCTCGGCCACGTGGACCCAGGTCAGCAGTTCGGGATCGCTGGCCGCATAGGCGCGGCCGTCGGGCGCGGTGCCGGTGACGCCAGTGTGGATGCGGCGCACCCGTTCGATCAGGCGCATCGCGTCGGCGCGGTTGCCATAGGTGGTGCCGGCAATGAACTGGGCCGTGCGGCCCAGCCGCCCCTGCATGTCGGTACGGAAGCTCGAGTGATCCCAGACCCCGGCCAGCGCCAGCGGGTGCATCGTCTGCATCAGCAGCGCGCTGACGCCGCCGGCCAGCATCGCGGGAAAGTCGCCATGCACGCGCCAGCAGACCGCATCGGGCCCGAACAGGCCCGGATCGCCGGGGGGATTGTCGTAGTCCAGCGTCAGGCCGGAGTTGCTGCGGGTCAGCGCGCGAACATGCGCGCCGGCCTGTTCGCGCACGCGGCGGACCACACCGCCCGGGCGCGATGCCGCGGTGTTCAGCCCTTGCCTGCTTCCTTCACTGCCCTTCATGCCTGCCTGATCTCGTACCGCCTTCGGTGAAAGGCCAACTCGCCTGAATCGGCCTGAATCAGCCTGAAACAGCCTCCTGAATCAGCCTCCTGAATCAGCCTAATAGTAACGAAGGTCGGTGGCCTTGCCCCAGAACACGCGATACGCGTAGATCGTGTAGCCGAGGATGGTGGGCAGCACGATGACCGCGCCGATCAGGATCACCGCCAGCGATTCCGGCGCGCTGGCGGCCTGCCAGATGTCGAGCTGGTCGACCACCAGGTAGGGGAACAGGCTGTAGGCCAGGCCGTTGAACGCCATCAGGAAGATCACCGCGGTGCCGACGAAGGGTACCCAGGCCAGGCGGTCGTTCCCGGCCTTCTGCAGCGGGCCCATCCGCCGCAGCAGCCGGTCGATCACCACGAACAGCGCGATCGTGATAAGGGGAATCGGCGCCAGCAGGATGATGTTCGGCAGCGAGAACCACTTGTCGAAGATCCGCTCGCTGACCAGCGGCGTCACCACCGAGATGGCGGCCACGCCCACACCGGTCAGCCACAGGCTGCGCCGGGCCCAGTAGATTGCCCGCGCCTGCAGGCTGCCGGTGGTCTTCATGATCAGCCAGCTGGCGCCAAGCAGGCAGTAGCCCGCGACCAGGCACAGGCCGACCACCACCGCGAACAGCAGGTCGAGCCAGCCGTACTCGAAGCCGGTGATATAGAGGCCGAGCATCAGGCCCTGCGAGAACGAGGCCAGCAGCGAGCCGCCGTAGAAGGCCCAGTTCCACCACGGCTTGTGGTGGGCGCGCGCCTTGACGCGGAAGTCGAAGGCCACGCCGCGCAGGATCAGGCCGGCCAGCATCAGCGCGACCGGCAGGTACAGATTGGTCAGGATCACGCCGTGCGCCATCGGGAAGGCCGTCAGCAGCAGGCCGACGCCGAGCACGCGCCAGGTTTCGTTGGCATCCCAGAACGGGCCGATCGACGCGATCATCGTGTCCTTGTCCGCGTCGTCGGCGCGCCGCAGCAGCACGCCGACACCGAGGTCGTAGCCGTCCAGGATCACGTAGATCAGCATCGACAGCCCCATCAGGGCCAGGAAGACCAGCGGCATCCAGCCGGCGGGTTGGGACAGGTCGGTCATTGCGCGCTCCGTGGCTTGCCGCCGATGACGGGTTGAGGGGTTTCGATTTCCGGCTCGTCGATGGCCGGATCGGTGCCGGCGCGGCGGGCCAGATAGAACACCACCGAGACATAGGCCGCGATCAGCAGCAGGTACAGCGACAGGTACATCACCAGCGTCGAGCCGACCATCGTCGCCGGCACCTTCGAGGCGGCCTCGGCGGTGGTCAGCACGCCGTAGACCAGGTAGGGCTGGCGGCCGATCTCGGTGACATACCAGCCGGCCACCAGCGCGACCCAGCCGGAGAAGGTCATCGCCAGCAGCATGCGGGCCACGCCCCTGGACGGCTCGCCGCGCCGCCTGAACTGCCAGGCCGCCAGCCAGGAGACCAGCAGCATCAGCATGCCGACGCCGACCATGATGCGGAAGGCGAAGAACACCGGCGCCACGGGCGGATGCTTGCCGGGGAACGCGTCGATGCCCTTGACCTCGCCGTCGAAGGTGTGGGTCAGGTAGAAGGACGCCAGCTTCGGGATCGAGATTTCCCAGTCGGTGCTCTGGGTCACCGCATTGGGCCAGCCGAACAGCACGGCCGGGACGCTGGTGCCCGTGGTCCAGATGCCTTCCATCGCCGCGATCTTGGCCGGCTGGTGTTCCAGCGTATTGAGGCCATGCAGGTCGCCGACGACGATCTGCAGCGGGATCAGCACCGCCGCGACCATCACGCCGGTGCGCATGGTCGAGCGGACCTCGGGCGAGCGGTCGTTGCGCAGCCAGCGGTAGGCCGAGATGCCCGCCAGCAGGAACGACACCGTCAGGCCCGAGGCGATCAGCATATGGGTCAGGCGGAACGGGAACGATGGGTTGAAGATCACCTGCAGCCAGCTGACCACGTGGGCCTTGCCGTCGATCATCTCGAAGCCGGCGGGCGTCTGCATCCACGAGTTCAGCGCCAGGATCCAGAACGCCGACAGCGTGGTGCCGCCGGCGACCAGCAGCGTGGCGATGGTATGAGTGCGATTGCTGACCCGGCGCATGCCGAACAGCATGATGCCGAGGAAGGTCGCTTCCAGGAAGAACGCGGTCAGCACCTCGTAGGCGAGCAGCGGTCCGGCGATGTTGCCGACCGTCTCCATATAGCCCGGCCAGTTGGTGCCGAACTGAAAGCTCATCGTGATGCCGCTGACCACGCCCAGCGCGAAGGTCAGCGCGAACACCTTGACCCAGAAGCGGTAGGCCGCCATCCAGCGTTCGTCGCCCGTCTTGCCGTAGCGCAGCTTGAAGAACAGCAGCACCCAGCCGAGCGCGATGCTGATGGTGGGGAACAGGATGTGGAAGGTGATATTGGCGGCGAACTGGATCCGCGCCAGCAGGATCGGGTCGAGCGACGACAACATGGGGCACTACTCCTTCTTGGTGCGAGCCGGCTTGCGCTTGCCTTCGGCGGGTTTGCCGCCGACGGCCCCGGATAGCTTGTCCTTCACTTCCAGCAGCTTAGTCACGCGGGAGCCCAGTCGCATTAATTTTTCCAAAGTGGCGATATCAAGCTTTTGCATATCGTTGAACCAGCCCGTCACCAGCAGGATCAGCTCGTACATCTCCTGCATGCGCCGCTGGGCGTGCTTGTCGTCTGGATCGGACGGCGTTTCGAGTTGAACTTCCCGCAACATCGACAAAGTCGGGTCGATCTCCCGGCGGCGGCGTTCTTCGGCCAGGGTCCGGAAAATGGCCCAGACATCGTCCGGGGCCGAGAAGTACTCGCGCCGGTCGCCCGGCTGGTGCGAAAGCCGTACCAGGTTCCACGACTCCAGTACCTTCAGGCCAATGCTGACGTTGGAGCGTGAGAAACCGAGCGACTCGGCAATCTCGTCGGCATTGAGCGGGCGCGCCGCGGTAAACAGCAGCGCGTAGATCTGGCCGACGGTGCGATTGATGCCCCAGCGGCTTCCCATTTCGCCGAAATGCAGAACGAAGCGCTGGACCAGGGGCGAGAGTTGCATGTTTGTCTGTTTTGAATTTTCAGTAATTTCTGAAAGTTTAGAACGGAACGTCGATGCTGGGCAAGCGAGGCCGCGGCAGTGCGACCGGGTGTCGCAGTCGTTGCCGAACCGCGTGCCGCAGCCGGGTGCCCCGGCCGGTTGCCGAGCCGCCAGGCCACCTCACGGTAAAATGCGATAACGATTCTCGTTTATTGATAGCAGTGTGAGCACAATGGACCCCCGTCCCAGCATCCTGATCGTCGACGATCACAAGGACATACGTGATCCCTTGTCGACTTACATCAGGCGCTTCGATTTTGACGTAGAGGCCGTGGCCGACGGCAAGGCGATGCGCCAGCGGCTCGAAGCGCGCCGTTACAGCCTGATCATCCTGGACATCATGCTGCCCGGCGAGGACGGGCTGTCGCTGTGCCGTTACGTGTCCGAGCATGTGGGAACGCCGGTGATCCTGTTGACCGCGATGACGGAGCAGGCCGACCGGATCGCCGGTCTGGAGATCGGCGCGGCGGACTATGTGGTCAAGCCCTTCGATCCGCGCGAGCTGGTGGCCCGCATCCGCAGCGTGCTGCGACGCAACCGCGTGCCGGAGGCGCGCGACGCGAGCGATGCGCCCGCGCCCCGGGAATACCGTTTCACGTTCTGCGGCTGGACCTTCGATACGAGGACGCGGGCGCTGCGCAATCCCAGCGACGAGGAGGTTCCGCTCAGCACCGCCGAATTTCATCTGCTGCGGGCGCTGATCGAGAACGCCAACCGCGTGCTGAGCCGCAGCCAGCTGCTCGACATGACGCAGCGCTCGGGCACGATGACGTTCGACCGCAGCATCGACAGCCAGGTCAGCCGCCTGCGCAAGAAGCTCGAACCCGATCCGCGGCATCCCGGCATGCTGAAGACGGTGCGCGGCGACGGCTATCTGCTGGCGACCAAGGTGTCGGTGCTGCCCTCATGAAATGGTTCCCGCGCAGCCTGTCGGGCCAGCTCGTGGCCCTGTGGCTGCTGGCGATGCTGGCCGCCCATGTGTTCGCCGTGGTCGCGCTGTCGTGGTGGCGCGCCGACAATGTCACGCTGCATCCGTTGTCGGTGCGGACCATCGAGACGCGGATCCTTTCGGCCTACCGGCTGGCCAGCCGATCCGCCGATGCCGATGCCTTGCTCGCGGACATCAGCCTGCCGGATTCGACGTTCGGCCTGGCCGCGCACGCCTTGCCGGACCCGTACGGGATGGGCGAGCAGGAGCGGGCGATCGCGCAGCGCCTGCGCGGCCTGCTCGACGTGGCGGACAACGTACCGGTCCACGTGCGCCTGCAGCAGGCCGAACCCGAGCGGGGCGGGCAACGCGGCGGCAACTGGCTGGAACAGGCGTTCAGCAGAACCCACGCGCTGGCGCTGGACGTCGAGGTCCAGCTGCCCAATGGACGCTGGCTGCGCAGCCGGCACTGGCCGACGATGGTGCCGGCACACTGGTCGCGCGTGCTCAGTTTCTCGCTGCTGGTCGGCATGCTGCCGACGGCGCTGATCGCGCTGCTGTTCGGGCGGCGGATCATGCGTCCGCTGCGGTTGCTGACCGAGGCCTCGAAGCGCGTCAGCCGCGGCGAGCGGGTCATCCTCCCCGCACCGGACGGGCTCAGCGGCGTGCGCGAGATTACCCGCGCATTCAACGACATGCAGGAGAGCCTGGCTCGCTTCGTCAACGGGCGGACCCAGATGTTCGCGGCCATCGGGCATGACTTGCGCACGCCGCTGACCTCGCTGCGGATCCGGGCCGAGCTGATCGATGACGGCGAGCTGCGCGACGCGATGGTCAAGACGCTGGACGACATGAGCGTGATGGTCGAAGGCGCGCTGCAGTTCGCGCGCGACGATGCGCTTCAGGAGCCGACCCAGGACGTTCGCTTCGATGAACTGATCCAGGAAATCGTCGATCAGCAGACGATCCAGGGGCGCGCGGTGCGCTGCGAAACGCGGCCCGATCCGGGCCTGTTCTATCGTTGCCGCCCCGTCCATCTGAAGCGCGGGCTGAGCAACATCATCGACAATGCCGCGCGCTACGGCGAGGTCGGCATTCGCGTGGTGGCCGACAAGATCGGGCACACGCTTCGCATCGAGGTCGACGACAAGGGGCCGGGCATCGACCCCGAGCATCTGGAGCGGGTGTTCGAGCCGTTCACGCGGCTTGACTCCGCGCGCAGCGCCGATACCGGCGGGCTTGGCCTGGGCCTGGCCATCGCCCGTTCGTGCATCCGCGCCCACGGCGGCGACGTTACGCTGCACAACCGTGCCGAAGGCGGCCTGCGGGCCGTGATCGAGCTGCCGAACTGAGGCGGCAGTCACCAGGGGCGCCCGCCCTTGAGGCCGGTACGGTTCAATTGTGGCGAATTGTGTCAACTCGTCCTGGCTGCCATCGTTCGCCACAAATCAACAAACGCCGGCAACATCAAATGGTAATGATTCGCATTTTGATTGTTGCTGAATGCCTGCCGTTGCGGCAGCGCCGAAATGCAGTGTTCACCTCTTTGACGGGGAGGGTGCGCATGGTTTCCAGCGGAGGCTCGGCAGCGTCATGTCCGTTGTCCTTCTCTGGAGTCCTCCGTGCAGCAAAGAAAAATAGCGAACGCCATCCGTCTGTTGGTTTCAGGCGCATCCGCGGGTCTGGTGATTTCGGTGTCGACGATCCCGCTCGTCGCCCACGCGCAGGCGGGCGCTGGTGAGGACGCGGCCGGCCGACGCGCCGACACCGGCGGCAACGTGCTGCCCCAGGTGACGGTCTCCGGCGACGCGATCCAGAACACCAATGACGCGCCGCTTGGCATCTCGCGCCTGCCGGAAACGGTTCGGGAAACGCCGAAGACGATCAACGTGGTGCCGCAGGAGGTCATCGAGCAGCAGCACGCCACCTCGCTCGAACAGATCCTGAAGAACGTGCCCGGCATCACGATCTCGACCGGCGAGGGCAACGGCGGCCAGAACGGCGACCAGTTCCGCATTCGCGGCCTGTCCGCCAAGGGCGACATCTATGTCGACGGTCTGCGCGATTTCGGCGCCTACAAGCGCGATGCGTTCAATACGGAAAGCGTCGAGGTGATCAAGGGACCGTCCGGCGAAAGCTTCGGCGTCGGCAACGTCGGTGGCCTGATCAACCAGACCACCAAGAAGGCGAACCTGCATACCAGCACCAGCATCGATCAGGGCTTTGCCACCGAAGACACCTACCGCACCACCGTCGACAGCAACTTCCGCCTGAACGACACGTCGGCGCTGCGCATCAACGGCATGTTCCAGAACGGCCGCGTGGCCGACCGCGCCCACGTCGGCGACGACCGCCGCGGCCTGGCGATCGATTTCGGCACGGGCCTGGGTACCAGCACCGAATGGCACCTGAACTATTCGTACCTGCGCCGCACCGGCGCGCCGGACTTCGGCGTGCCCGTCGCGCAGGGCGCCGATGGCATCTACCGTCCGCTGACCGAGTACGGCGTGCCGGGCATTTCCTCGTCGACCTCGTACGTGCGCAATACCGACCGCGACCGGACCGATGCGCATGTGGTGTCGTCCAACTTCAAGACGAAGCTCGACAACGGCATCACGATCAGCAACGACACCCGCTTCAGCTACTACGAACGCGACTTCTCGGCGACCAATCCCGCCGGCATCAATGCCGCCAACCTGCAGCGGCTGCTGGCCGGGCAGAACGTCGCGCTGTCATACGGCGCCGGCGGCGGCATGACCTATCTGCAGCGCGGCTGGGGTGTCCAGAACGTGCTGAGCGCCCGTGGCGAGTTCATGACCGGCAGCCTGCGCCACAAGGCGATGGTCGGCCTCGACACGATCTACCAGCGCGACCATCGCAGCCTGGGCACGTGGACCGGCCGCAACAACAACCAGACCGTCGTCAATCCGGTGTTCGACAACAGCCCGAACGCGACGGTCGCGTACGGCAATACGCGCGACGCCAATGCGACCAATGTCGGCGTGTTCATGAACGACCGCGTCTGGCTCAACGACAAGTTCTCGCTGCTGGGCAGCCTGCGCTGGGACTACTTCCAGAGCGAATTCTCGACCAGCGCCTCGACGCTGGGCGGCAAGGCCGACTCGAAGAAGCTGAGCCCGTCGATCAGCGCGATCTGGGAGCCGACCAGGGACGCGATGTTCTACACCTCGTTCTCGCGCACCTACCGGCCGGTGGGTACCGATATCGCGGTGGCGGTCGGCGGCGTGGCATCGGAAGTGCCGCAGAACGGCGTCGGCAACGAGCCCGAGCGTTCGGACACCATCGAGGTCGGTGCCAAGGTGGACTTCCTCGACAAGCGTCTGGGCCTGACCGGCGCGATCTTCCAGACGAAGAAGGCCAACGCCTACACGGTCGATCCGGTGACCGGCGACATCACCAACGGCTTCTCCGATTCGGGCGAGGGCCGCAAGATCCGCGGCGTCGAGGTGGGCTTGAGCGGCCGCATCGTCGGCGGCTGGACCGCCAATGTCGCCTATGCCTACCTGAGCGGCGAGGTGACCTCGGCCACCAACGGCGCCATCGTCGGCAATGCGGCGCCGGGCGTGTCGCGCCACAACGTCACGCTGTGGACAGCCTATGACATCCCGCACACGCTGCTGCCCGTGCCGGGCAAGCTGACCATTGGCGGCGGCCTGCAGTACGCCACCGGCTACTGGGCCGATTCGGCGAACACCGCGAAGATGCCGGACAACTTCTCGCTGGACGCGATGATCGCGTACAAGGTCGGCAAGTACCGGATCTCGCTGAACGGCTACAACCTGACGGACCATCTGAACTACCAGTCCTCGTTCGGCGCCGTGCGCGCGGTGCCCACCTCGCGCAGGACGTTCCTGCTGAACGTCGGCATGACGTTCTAAGCGGAGACGAAGGGGCCGGCTGTCTGCGGCCCCTTCGGCTTTCCGGGAAGCCGCTAGAATCGGGGCTTCCGCCGCCCCGCCTTTCCTCCCGCCAACGCTGCCATGCTGGTCCAGATCCCCGACGTCCTGACCCCCGAAGAAATCCGGTACTGCCGGCAACGCCTCGAGCGCTCGCAATGGGTCGATGGACGCGTGACCGCCGGCGACCTGGCGGCGCAATCGAAGCACAACCTGCAGATTCCGGTCGACAGCGCCGAGGCGCGCGAGCTGGGCGAGCTGGTGCTGACCGCATTGGGCCGCAATCCCACCTATCATTCGGCCGCGTTGCCGCTGCGCGTCATGCCGCCGATGTTCAATCGCTACGACAGCGCGATGAACTTCGGCACGCACGTGGACAACGCGATCCGCACCGTTCCGGGAACGGGCGGCATGCGCATTCGCGCGGATGTCTCCAGCACGCTGTTCCTGTCCGATCCCGACGAATACGAAGGCGGCGAGCTGGTGATCCAGGACCTCTACGGTTCGCACACCGTCAAGCTGCCGGCTGGCCATCTGGTCGTCTATCCCGCCTCGTCGTTGCACGCGGTCACGCCGGTCACCAGCGGGACGCGCTGGGCTTCGTTCTTCTGGGCGCAGTCGATGGTCAAGGACGACGGCCAGCGGCGCATGCTGTACGAGCTCGATCTCGCGATCATCGAGATCCGCAAGCAGCTGGGCGATGACAAGGACGCCGTGCTGGCCCTCGTCAATCACTATCACAACCTGCTGCGGCGCTGGGCCGAGCTGTGACGCGCTGGCAGATCCCCGCCGACACCGTCTCGCTGCGCGATTACGAGCGGCGCTTCCACGAACGGGTGGAGCCGGGCGTGCGCGCCTATGTCGCGGGCGCCGCCGCGGACGGCATCACGCAGCACGAGAACGGCGCCGCGTTCGAGCGGCTGCGGCTGATGCCGAGCGCGCTGGTCGATATGTCGCAGGCATCGGCACGCCGTACGCTGTTCGGCGAGGCGCTCGACTACCCGATCCTGATCGCGCCGACGGCCTTCCATCGGCTGGTGCATCCGGAAGGCGAACTGGCGACGGTGCAGGCCGCATCGCTGACGCGCACGTGGATGACGGTCAGCACGCAGGCCAGCGTCACGCTCGAGGCGATTGCGCGGGCCTCGACGGTGCCGCTGTGGTTCCAGCTGTATTTCCAGCCGCGGCCGCAGGATACGGCCGATCTGGTGCGCCGGGCCGAACAGGCCGGATACAGGGCCATCGTCGTGACCATCGATGCCGTCGTCAGCGGCATCCGCAATATCGAGCAGCGCGCGGGCTTCCGCCTGCCGGGCGATGTCGGGGCCGTCAATCTGGCGGGCTATGCGCCGGCCGAGCCGGTCAGCGCCAGCAACGGCAGCCCCGTCTTCCGCGGCATGCTGAAGAGCGCGCCGACATGGCGGGACATCGAGGCGCTGTGCCGGCAGACCTCGCTGCCGGTGCTGGTCAAGGGTCTGCTCAACCCGCGGGATGTGGAGCCGGCCCTGAACGCCGGGGTTGCCGGCATCGTCGTCTCGAACCATGGCGGCCGTACGCTGGACACGGTGCCGGCGACGGTCGATTGCCTTCCGGCCATCGCCGCGCAAGTCCGGGGCAGGGTGCCCCTGCTGCTGGATGGCGGCATCCGGCGCGGCACGGATATCGTCAAGGCGATCGCCCTGGGCGCGACGGCCGTGATGGTCGGCCAACCGGTGCTCCATGCCCTGGCGGTGGGCGGCATGCCGGGCGTCGCGCATATGCTGACGTTGCTGCAGGCCGAGCTCGAAGTCGCGATGGCGCTGACGGGCCGGCCCACGCTGGACGCGATCGATGCATCCGTGCTGGCGCCGCCGCGCTAGTGGTGCGAGGCGGGGGCCGGCACGGGAACTCTACTGATAATAAGTTATCATTAATCGATCGGTGTACGCAGCCCAACGCGTGCACGCATTTCTCCCACCCGGCCGATGGACGGGTTTCGCAGAAGGACGATCGACACGTGTATTCGCTACTCCCGCGCTTGTTGTCCGCCATCGCGCTCGTCGCGACGACCTTGGCCGGCCACGCGCACGCCGCCGAGCCGCATGTTCATGGGCAGGCCACGCTTGATGTCGCGGTGGAAGGGCCGGTGCTGTCGATCGCGCTGGCATCGCCGCTGGACAATGTGTTCGGCTTCGAGCGCCTGCCGCGCACCGACGCCGAGCGGGCGAAGGTCCGTCAGGCAACCGCGACCCTGCGCGACGGCGCGGCGTTGTTCCGGCCTTCTCCCGAGGCCGACTGTCGCCTTGAGGCCGCGCAGGTCCATTTCGGCAAGCTGCATCACGGCCTGACCGGCGAGGGGGAAGCCCCACACGGACAGCCGCAGGCGGGGCACCAGCATGCGGATCTCGATGCGGATTACCGCTTCCGCTGCGCGCGGCCCGAGGCACTGCGCTCGCTTGAGGTGCGCGTGTTCCGCCTGTTTCCAGGCGTCAGCCGGATTGCCGCCCAGCTTGCCGCCGAGACGCGTCAGTCGGGCGCGACGCTGACGCCGGCACAGCCGCGCCTGCGCTGGTGAGGGCCATGGCTGAAGCGATCGCGCACGCGCAGCACGGCGAGCCGCTTGTGGTGGCCGAGAACGTGGTCTTTCGCTGGCCCGGGCGCGAAGGCGGCGCGCTGTCGCTGCCTGCCTTCGAACTGGCCCACGGCGAGCATCTGTTCGTGTCCGGCCCCAGCGGCAGCGGCAAGACCACGCTGCTGTCGCTGCTGGCCGGGGTGGTGTCGCCACGCCAGGGCATCATCCGCGTCGCCGGAATCGACCTGGCGGCGCTGCCGGCGGCCGGGCGCGACCGCTTTCGCGCCGACCACATCGGCATCGTCTTTCAGCAGCTGAACCTGCTGCCCTATCTGTCCGTGCTCGACAACGTGCTGCTGCCGTGCCGCTTCTCCGCGAGCCGCGAAGCGCGCGCCCGCGAGCAGGCCGGTGGCGCGACCGAGGCGGCCGGCATGCTGCTGCAACGGCTCGATATGCCGGCCCGCTTGTGGCGGCGTCCCGCCGCACAGCTGTCGGTGGGGCAGCAGCAGCGCGTCGCCGCGGCGCGCGCGCTGCTGGGCCGGCCCGCGCTGATCCTGGCCGACGAGCCCACGTCGTCGCTGGATGCCGCCCGGCAGGCCGCCTTCATGACGCTGCTGCAGCGGGAGTGTCGTGCGTCCGGCGCGGGGCTGGTGATGGTCAGCCACGATGACCGGCTGGCGTCCGGCTTCGACCGGCGCTTCGCGATGCCGGCGGCGCGCGAAGAGGAGCCGGCATGATCGCGCTGATGTCGATCGCCGCGCGCAGCGCCTGGAACCGCCGCGCCAACCTGGTCTGGATGGTGATCGCGATCGCCTTGTCGACCGCGCTGCTGCTCGGCATCGAGCGGGTCCGGCATCAGGTGCGCGCGAGCTTCGCGCAGTCGGTGTCGGGCACGGACCTGATCGTCGGCGCCCGCACCAGTCCGATCCAGCTGGTGCTGTACGCGGTCTTCCGGCTCGGCGGCGCGACCAACAACATCGGTTGGGACAGCGTGCGACGCCTTGCCGCCCACCCGCAGGTCGCATGGACGATCCCGCTTTCACTTGGCGATTCGCATCGCGGCTTTCCGGTGCTGGCGACCACGGCCGGGTATTTCGAGCATTTCCGCCATGGCGACGGCCGCGCGTTGCGGCTCGCGCGGGGCCGGCCCTTCGACGACCGCCTCGATGGCATGTTCGACGCGGTGCTCGGCGCCGAGGTTGCCCGTCGGCTGGGCTATCGTATCGGAGAAAAGATCGTGCTGACCCATGGCGATGCGGCCGCCCCGGGCGCGCTGCGCCTCGAGCACGAGGACAAGCCCTTTACCGTGGTCGGTATCCTGGCGCCAACCGGAACGCCGGTCGATCGCACCATCCATATCGGCCTGGAGGCGATGCAGGCGATCCATCTCGATTTCCAGGGCGGCACACGGGTGCCCGGCGCGGCGATCGCTCCGGAACACCTGCGCCGCTTCGATCTGACGCCCGACAGCGTCACCGCGGTGCTGGTCGGCCTGAAGCTGCGCTCGCGCGTCTTCGCGCTGCAGCGGGAGATCGCCCAGGACACGCGCGAGCCATTGATGGCGGTGCTGCCCGGCGTGGCGCTCGACGCGCTGTGGGACCTCGTCGATATCGCCGGCAATGCGCTGCGCGCCGTGTCGGCGATGGTCGCGGTGATCGGACTGGCCGGACTGGCCTCGTCGATCCTGGCCGCGCTGGGCGAGCGGCGGCGCGAGCTGGCAATCCTGCGGGCGGCCGGGGCGCGGCCGCGCGATATCCTGGCATTGCTCGCCATCGAGGGCATGATGCTGATGCTGGCCGGCGTCGCCGCGGGCGTGGCGCTGCTGTCGCTGACCAGCGCGCTGCTGGCCGGTTGGCTCGAGGCGCGCCTGGGCGTGGCGCTGCCGGTATCGTGGCCCAGCCTGGCGGAATTGCCGCTGCTGGCCGCGCTGGTCGTGGCCGGGTTTGCAGCAAGCCTGCTGCCGGCATGGCGGGCCTACCGCCTGAGCCTGGCGGACGGGCTCAATCCGAGGACATAAAAGATGACAGGGCAAACGCCAGGCAATCCGCGGCGCCGCAAGTGGCTGCTCGCGGCAGGCGGCGTGGCGGGGGTGGCGGGCCTGAGCGCCGCGGGGCTCTGGTCGATCCGCGGCCGCGGCGATTCGGCCGGGCCGCCGTCTGCGGCGCAGCGGAAATACGCGATCGGCGAAACGCTGCACCGCGAGCCGCCGCCCACGACGCCCGCGCCCACGACCTATCGCGAAATCGAATGGGACGCCCTGCTGCCGAAGGGCTGGGACCCGCTGGCGCCGCTGAAGGGCCTCGATCTGGCACAGATGGAAGATGGCGATCCGCGGGCGCAGGCAGCGCTGGAGAAGGCCAAACAATACTGGCAGGAAGCGCCGGTCGAACCTTCCCTCGATGGATCGCCGGTGCGCCTGCCCGGCTTTGTGGTGTCGCTGGGCGGCGAGGGCGAGGCGATCCGCGAATTCCTGCTGGTGCCGTACTTCGGCGCCTGCATCCACGTGCCGCCGCCGCCCGCCAATCAGGTCGTCCACGTCCAGGCGAAGGCGCCGCTGCAGGGTATCCGCACGATGGACACCGTGTGGATCGAGGGCCTGCTGCGCGTCGAGCGCGCCGAGACGGCAATGGGCGACAGCGGCTACGCGATGCGCGACGCGCGGGTGGAGCCGTACCTGGAACCGAGGCGCGAGCGGCCCTGATCGGAGGTCGATCGCCCAAGGGGCGGACCTCGTTGGGCGCCACTGGGCCTCGTTCCCTGGTCAAGCGCTAGTGCGCACCGGCCGGCAGCCCGACCGCATCGACCAACACCTGTTCCAGCCACGCCGGCCCGTTGGTGGACAGGCGGGCGAGCAAGCCCGTGTCCGCCCCGGTGCCGATTGCCAGCACGCCGCCCAGCACGGCCAGGCCCAGCACGCGGCGCAGCCATTCGGTGGCGCCCATCGAACGCTTCATTGCCGCCAGCACGCGGCCGCCGATGCCCAGCGCCGCGGCCAGCGAGGTCGCGGCCCCGGCGGCGTAGGCCAGCAACGCCAGCGACGTCGATACGCTGGCGCCGTTCAGCGCGGCGCCGGTCAGTACCAGCCCGAGGATCGGGCCCGCGCACGGGGCCCACAGCATGCCGGTGGCGGCGCCAAGGCCCAGCGAGCCCCATATGGTGCCGGCACTGCCACCACCACCCCTGCCGCTGCCAGCGCCACTGCCGTCGGCCAGGCGGTTGCCGAGCGCCACCAGCGGATGCGCCAGCGCATCCGCCAGCCGGGGCAGCAGCAGCGCCAGCCCGAAGACCGCCAGCAGTACCAGCGCGGCGATGCGTCCGTATTCGTTGGCCTGAACGACCCAGGCGCCGCCGGCCGACGCCAGCGACACCACGGCGGCGAAGGTCAGTGCCATGCCGGCCAGCATCGGCAGCGTGCCGCGCAGAAAGGGCTGTCCGGACCGGCTCAGCACAAAGGGCAGCACCGGCAGGATGCAGGGACTGAGGATGGTCAGGGCGCCGCCAAGGTAGGCGAGAATCAGCAGGGTCATGATCGTATCTCCAGGAAAAAGGGGTTGGCTTGCCCTCGATCAGACCCGGCCCGCGTCGCTGCGATGTGTCGTGAAGCGGCGAGTTTGTACCGCAGTGTGAGGCCACGCCGGCCGGATACATTGCGATACACGCGGATTTGCCGTCCCCATACAATGCCGGGGCGGCAGGCATGGCGGCACGCCGGTCGCGCACAGCTCGCTCTCCTTCAATCTGCCGGTGACAACAATGGACGCTCACGTCGACCATATCCTCATCGTCGATGACGACCGGGAAATCCGGGAACTGGTCTCGACGTATCTGACCAAGAACGGTCTGCGCGTGACCGTGGCGCCCGACGGCCGCCATATGCGTGCCTTCCTGGATGCCAACACGGTCGACCTGATCGTGCTCGACGTGATGCTGCCGGGCGACGACGGCCTGGTGCTATGCCGCGAGCTGCGCGCCGGCAAGCACAAGGCCACGCCGGTGCTGATGCTGACCGCGCGCGACGACGAGACCGACCGCATCGTCGGTCTCGAAATGGGCGCCGACGATTACCTCGCCAAGCCGTTCGCCGCACGCGAGCTGCTGGCCCGCATCAAGGCGGTGCTGCGCCGTACCCGCATGCTGCCGCCCAATCTGCAGATCACCGAGGCAGGACAGATCCTCGCCTTCGGCACGTGGCAGCTCGATACCACCGCGCGCCACCTGATCGACGCCGAGGGCACGATCGTCGCGTTGAGCGGCGCGGAATACCGGCTGCTGCGCGTGTTCGTCGACCATCCGCAGCGCGTGCTCAATCGCGACCAGCTGCTCAATCTGACGCAGGGCCGGGAGGCGGAGATGTTCGAGCGTTCGATCGACCTGCTGGTCAGCCGGCTGCGCCAGCGCCTGAACGACGATGCGCGCGAGCCGAGCTATATCAAGACGGTGCGCAGCGAGGGCTATGTCTTTGCCTCGCCGGTGGAGATCCGCGAGGCCCGGCAGTGAGCGCGCCCCGCTGGGCGTGGCCGCGCACGCTGCGATCGCGGCTTTTCCTGATCCTGCTGGCCGGCCTGGTGGTCGCCCACGGCCTGTCGTTCGCCGTGCTGTTCTCCGAGCGCTATATGTCGGCGCGGCAGGTGATGCTCGGCACGCTGGAGACCGATGTCGCGACGTCGATCGCGATCCTCGACCGGGTGCCGGCGGCGGAGCGGCCCCAGTGGCTGCCCCGCGTCAATCGCGGCAACTATCAGTACATCCTTGGCACCGGGCTGCCGGGCGTGCCCGAGATGACCGCGCGCGGCAGGGATATCGCCGAGCGGATCACCGAAGCAAGCGGAGGCCGCTTTCCGGTGCGGGTGGAATCGATTCCCGGCGACGGCAAGCGCGTGCAGGCCCATCTGACGCTGAGCGACGGCAGCCCGTTGACCATCGACGTGCATCCGCGCATGACGCCGATCGCGCAATGGCTGCCTTATGTGCTGGTGCTGCAGTTGCTGTTGCTGATCCTGTGCTGCTGGTTCGCCGTGCGGCTGGCGATCCGGCCGCTGGTCGCGCTGGCCGATGCCGCCGACGCCCTCGATCCGAACACCCAGCCGGCGCCGCTCGACGAGACCGGCCCCACGGAATTGGCCCGCGCCGCGCGCGCGTTCAACGCGATGCGCGGCCGCATCGCGCGCTTTGTCGAGGAACGGGTGCAGATTCTCGCCGCGATCTCGCATGATCTGCAGACGCCGATCACGCGGATGAAGCTGCGTGCCGAGATGGCCGATGATTCGGACGACAAGCGCAAGATGCTGAACGACTTGTCCGAGATCCAGACGCTGGTCCAGGAAGGGCTGGCGTATGCCCGCAGCGCGCATGGCGACGGCGAGAAGCCGTCGCGGCTCGACCTGGGCTCGTTTGTCGAGAGCCTGGCCTACGATTACCAGGACACCGGCAAGGCCGTCACGGTGCTGCAGAACGCCGGCGGGGCCATCGTCACGCGCCCGCATGCATTGCGGCGCGTGCTGACCAATCTGATCGACAACGCGCTGAAGTTCGGCGGGTCGGCGGAATTGAGCGTGCGCCGGGACGGGGACCGCGTGGCCATCGAGGTGCTCGATCGCGGTACCGGCATCCCCGACGACCAGCTCGAGGCCGTGCTCAAGCCCTTCGTGCGCCTGGAACAGTCCCGCAGCCGCGAAACCGGCGGTACCGGCCTGGGTCTGGCGATCGCCCACGAGCTGACTGCCGCCATCGGCGGCACGCTGACGCTGCGCAATCGCGAGGGGGGCGGCCTGGCGGCCGAAGTCAGGCTGGGCTGACGCCCTGGCCCGTCTCACCCGTCATTCCCGCGAACGCGGGAACGACCAAGAGCGCAGGCAATTCGATCGGCCCTTCGGGGCCGATTTTTTTGCCCGCTTTGTATGCTTTTGTATCTCGCCTGCGCGGCGATACGCACCCAGACAAAAACGGCCCTTGCCCGCTACGGGCGCGATACGTGGGTCGCCTTGAATGACATCCGTGGCCCGGCGCTGAACGACAACGAAGCGATCCGGACCGCGCGATACCAAGCCTCAACGCAATCTCTCTTTCAAAGGAAACCATCATGACCGCCCAATTCGCCAAGCGCCTTGTTCTCGCCCTGTCGCTCGCCGCCGCTGCCGTCGGCGCGCAAGCCGCCGGCTTCGCCCAGCCCGGTGCTCGGGACCCGTACACCGAAGGCGCCCGTTCGGTGGCCGATGCACGCGACCCGTACAGCAGCGGCGCCCGCTCGGCGCAGGAGCCGCGCAGCGTCTACAGCGACGGCGCGCGCCAGACCGACCCGTACAGCGACGGTGCCCGTCAGTTCGACCTGTACACCGACGGTGCCCGTACGCTGGCCGGACAGGACCGCACCGGCGTCTCGGCCGAACCTGCGCGCAGTGTCGATCCGTATCTGGACGGCGCCTACGCCTGACCGTCCGGCAAGCGAAATCACCATCATCGAACGCAACCCATGGATCGAACCAGCGAGGAAACCGAAATGACCCAGACGACCCACGCAGCCCCGATCGACAAGGTGCTGTACACCGGCAAGACCCGCACCACCGGCGGACGCGACGGCGAGGCACACAGCGACGACGGCCGGCTGAGCATCAAGCTGTCGCCGCCGGGAAGCAAGGGCGCCGGCACCAACCCGGAGCAGTTGTTCGCCGCAGGCTGGTCCGCCTGCTTCATCGGCGCGTTGGGCAAGGCCGCCGGCAAGCTGAACGTCGCGCTGCCGTCCGCACCGTCGGTCGACGCCGAGGTCGACCTGGCCATGGCCGGCGAGGCCTTCCTGCTGCAGGCCCGTCTGCACGTCCATATCCCCGGCGTCGACAGCGGCATGGCGCGGGCTCTGGTAGAGACGGCGCACGGCATCTGCCCGTACTCGAAGGCAACGCGCGGAAACATCCACGTGGAGACCGTGCTGGTTTGAGCGTGTAACGGCCTTCCTGCCGGTCAACTGACCGGCAGTGGCCTGCCAGCCCAGTCCGCAACCCGCCTCCTCTCATCCATTTCGATCCGTCCGACATATCATGCGCACGCTCCTCGCTTCCACATTGGCCGCCGCCGGCATCGCCGCGGTCTGTTTCATCGGCAATGGCGCCAACGCCGTGGGTTCCACCGGTGGCGCCACTATTCCCCATCAAACCAGGGCGCCCGAATTCGTCGGCATCGACCGCTGGCTGAACTCGCCGCCGCTGTCGATGGAGGGCCTGCGCGGCAAGGTCGTGCTGGTCGACTTCTGGACCTATTCCTGCATCAACTGCATCAACACGCTGCCCTACATCAAGCAGTGGCACGACAAGTACAAGGACCAGGGGCTGGTCGTGGTCGGCGTGCATACGCCCGAGTTTCCGTTCGAAAAGTCGACCGCCAACGTCCAGGCCGCGATCAAGCGCTTCGATATCCGCTATCCGGTCGCTCAGGACAATGGCTATGCGACATGGTCGGCTTATCACAACCGGTACTGGCCCGCGCTCTATCTCGTCGATGCGGAAGGCAAGATCGTCTACCAGCATTTCGGCGAGGGGCAGTACGCGGAAACGGAGGCGGCGATCCGCAATGCGCTGGCGCAGCGCAAGCAATAGCGGTCCTGTCCCCGCCGGGGCGTCGAGCAGCGCCCCGGGAATCCGGGGAGTCGCCCGGATGGCGCGGGGCGGCAAGATGTGGCCCAATGCAAGCGAACCCGTCCGTCCCCCAAGGGACTGAGCCGGGTTCCGATAATCACATCCCAGGAGACTTCGAATGAAGCCAAGCCGCGCCCTGCTCAGCATGCTGCTGTTTGCGTCAGCCACTACCACTTCGTTCGCGCAGAACAAGCCGGTCGTGCAGTTCATCGCCACCGGCGGCACCATCGCGATGAAGATCGACCCGGTCAAGAATGCACCGGTACCCGCGATCTCGGGCGACGACCTGCTGGCCACGGTGCCCGACATCGGCAAGTACGCCACCATCCAGGTCAACAATCTGTCCAACGTGCCGTCCGACTACATGGATCCGCCGCGCTGGATCGCGCTGACCAGGGCCGTGCAGGCTTCGCTGGATCGGCCGGACGTGGCCGGCGTCATCGTGTCGCACGGCACCGATACGCTGGAAGAAACCGCATACTGGCTTGACCTGACCGTGCGCTCGGACAAGCCCGTCGTGCTGATCGGCGCGCAACGCAATGCCTCGTCGCCCGACTTCGATGGGCCGCGCAATCTGCTCAACGCCGCGCGCATCGCCGTCGACGAGCAATCGAAGGGCAAGGGCGTGATGCTGGCGATGAACAACCAGATCAATGCCGCCCGTTACGTCACCAAGACCCACACCGCGAACGTCGAGACGTTCAACTCGGGCGACTTCGGCTTTATCGGCGAGGTGTATCCCGATCGGGTCATCTACAGCAGCACGCCATCGCGCCGCCAGCATATTCCGATCCAGACCGACAAGATGCCCGAAGTCGAAATCGTCGCGATGTACGGCGGTGCCGATGGCGCGGCGCTGCGCAACGCCGTCGACCGTGGCGTCAAGGGCATCGTGGTGCAGGCGCTCGGCATGGGCAACATGAATCAGCCGATGTTCGAAGCCGTCAAATACGCGCTGTCGAAGAAGGTGCCGGTCGTGATCTCGACCCGCGTGCACAACGGACGCGTCCTGCCGAACTACGGCTTCGTCGGCGGCGGCAAGACCAGCTTCGACGCCGGCGCAGTAATGGCCGACGATCTGAAGCCGGCCAAGGCGCGCATCCTGCTGATGCTGCTGTTGCAACGAGGCGTGACCAGCCAGGCCGACCTGCAGGCGGCGTTCAGCCGGTAAGGGCAGGACCGCAGCAACGCTACGCGGCCGGTGGCCAGATCCATCCCGGCCACCGCCGCTTCAGCCGGTCGGCGACGATGCCGACCTCCACCATGGCCTGCGCCGCAATTTCCGACGGCGGCGAGGTCTTGCGGCTGACCAGGCCAACGGACCGCACCGGTCGGTCTCAAGCTTCGCCATTTCACTACGCCACTACGAACATCAATATGGCCGCCATTCCCTACGCCGATCTGTCGGCGCCCGACATCCAGCCGCTGGCCGAGCGGATTGCCGCCGAGCGTGGCAGCGTGCTGCATCTTTATCAGATGCTGCTGCACGCGCCGCCGGTGGCCGAAGGCTGGCTGACCTATCTGACCGCGATCCGCCAGAAATCGAGCTTGCCCGGCGCGCTGCGCGAAATGGTGATCATGCGCGTGGCGATCCTGAACGGCGCGTCGTACGAGGCCGACCAGCATGCGCCGATCGCGCTGAAGGAGGGTATGACGCAAGCCCAGCTCGATGCGTTGCCCGCCTGGCGCGACAGCACGCTGTTCGCCGATGTCGAGCGCGCGGTGCTCGCCTACACCGACGCGATGACGCGCGACATTCGTGTCGAGCCGGCTGTGTTTGCGGAGATCGCGCGGCACTTCTCGCACCGGCATGTGGTCGAGCTGACCGCGACCATCGCGGCGTACAACATGGTGTCGCGCTTCCTGGAGGCGCTGCAGGTGCATTCGCACGACGAGAGGTAGCGTTGTGCCTGGGGGCTGCCCTCTCCCCCCGCCCGTCTCCCGCGAGCGGGAGAGGTGAGAAAACCTCGAGCACACTCATGGGACAAGGGTGCCGCTCCGCCGCTGCGCGGCCTTCCTCTCCCGCAATCGGGAGAGGGGCCGCAGTGGGCAGGGCGGAACAACCCCTCTGGGGCTCAGCGCCCCGAGGGGGCGTCCGGCTGCGATACCGGATCGGCCTCGAAGTCCATCGTATCCATATCGACATCGGACGCCACCGGCTTGCCGAACAGCTTCAGCCAGACGAAGCCCAGCACGCCCGCGCTCAGCGATGCCAGCAGGATCGCCATCTTCGATGCATTGATCACGCCCGGCTCGCCGGTAAAGGCCAGGTTGGTGATGAAGATCGACATCGTGAAGCCGATACCGCCCAGCAGGCCCGCGCCGAAGACATGCCGCCAGCGCAGGTCCAGCGGCAGCTTGCAGATGCCGACGGCCACCGCGACGAAGCTCAGGATCGTGATGCCCAGCGGTTTGCCGACCATCAGTCCGGCCAGGATGCCCAGGCTGTTCGACGAGGCCAGCTCCTGCGCCCAGTCGCCGCCGATCACGATGCCGGTATTCGCCAACGCGAAGATCGGCAGGATCACGAAGGCCACCGGCCGGTGCAGGAAATGCTCGAGCCGATGCGATGGCGATGCGGCGTCGTCCTGGCGGCCGGAGAACGGAATCGCGAAGGCCAGCAGCACGCCGGCAATCGTCGCGTGCACGCCGGACTTCAGCATCAGGAACCACATCAGCACGCCGCCCAGCAGATAGGGAATCAGCGACATCACGCGCAGCACGCGATTCATGAACAGCAGCGCGCCGAATACCGCAAGGGCGCCGGCCAGATAGACGAATGCCAGCTCGGCCGTGTAGAACAGCGCGATCACGATGATGGCGCCGAGGTCGTCCATCACGGCGAGCGCGGTCAGGAATATCTTCAGCGACGCGGGCACGCGGCTGCCGAGCAGCGCCAGCACGCCGAGCGCGAACGCGATGTCGGTCGCCATCGGAATGCCGATGCCAGCCTGCGTCGGCGTGCCGCCGTTGAATCCGAAGTGGATCAGTGCGGGAACCGCTATGCCGCCGGCCGCCGCGACGATGGGCAGCAGGGCATTGCGGAGGCTGGACAGTTCGCCGTTGTACAGCTCGCGTTCGAGTTCGAGGCCGATCAGCAGGAAGAAAATGGCCATCAGCGCGTCATTGATCCAGTGCTCGACGCTGAGGCCCGCGACTTTCACATGCCACAGGTGGAGGTACTGATCGCCGACCGGCGAATTGGCCAGTATCAGCGAAACGACGGTGCAGGCGATCAGCAGGATGCCGCCCGCCTTCTCGGACTCGAAAAAGCGCTGGAACGTATTGGAGAGTCGTCTTTGTACGATTGCCATGGGACCTCTCTTGGGAAGCTATACCGGGATGGAAGCGAATGGGATTGCGCGCGCGCAGACGCCGCGGCTTCCGTTGCCGGGAGGCGCGGAAGGCGGCGTTACGTGACAGCGCGTGGGAGCGGTGAGTCGACCAGGGGAATGGTCCGGATGAGGGTGGTGCATGCATCGGTCGCGGAAAAGCCGCGTGGCGGCCCGACCGACGCTAATCCTGCCACCCCGTGGGGTGAGCACCCGGGCCGAAGTATACCGGAACGGGGTGGCAGGAGGGCAGAGGCGTCGCCGAAGGGATCAGCCCTTGGCCGCGGCGGCGCCGCGCTTGCCGGCAAACGGCAGCCGCCATCCCAGCGTCATGCCCGCGGCCGCGATCAGGATCGCCGCCGCACCGGCCCACTGCGCCCAATCGAGGCGCAGACCGAAGGCGACCATGTCGACGACGATCGCGACCACGGGATAGACGAAGGACAGCGCCGCCGTCATCGCCGTCGACAGCTTCTGGATTGCGCCATACAGCAGGATATAGACGAGCCCGGTATGGACCACGCCGATCGTCGCCAGCATCGGCCACGAACCGTCATAGGCCGCCAGGTCCGACAGATTGGCGAACGGTGCCAGCATCGCCATGCCGACGCAGGCCTGGATCAGCGCGATCAGATGCGGCGGCACGCCGGACAGGCGCTTCGTGATGATGGCCGCCACCGCGTAGAAGAAGGCCGCTCCCAGCGCCAGCGCGATGCCTCCGAGATAGTCGGTGGCACCATGGCCGTGGTCCGGCTTGGCCTGGACGATCATCAGCACGCCCGAGAAGGCGATCAGCAGCCAGGCCAGCTTGGTCAGCGTGATGCGCTCGGAAAACAGCAGCGCGCCCAATGCCACCAGCATGAACGGCTGCGTGTTGTAGACCGCCGTCGCGATCGAAATCGATGCGCGCGGATAGGCCGCAAAGAGCAGCAGCCAGTTCATCACGATGGCCACGCCGCCCAGTGCCGCCAGGCCCAGCGTGCGCCAGGTCAGCTGACGCAGCATGCCCAGCGCGGCGCAGACCGCCAGCAGCGTCAGCGCGCCGAACAGGCAGCGCCAGAACACGACGTCGCGGATCGGCTGTCCGGACTCGACCACGAACCAGCCGATGGTGCCGGACAACACCATCGAGGCCGTCATTTCGGCAGTGCCGCGTAGGGAATTCACCGTCTTTCTCCTGAAGGCTGAATGGTGTTTAGAATCGCATGAGGAGGGCCGCGATTCTATATGGTTTGTTAGGCTGGATGGGGTCCATTCCTGTATTTGGAAGGCATATCGCCTGATCGCCTAAGGAAGATAAAAATGCTCGACGATGTCGATCGGCGCATCCTTGCCGTGCTGGCAGAGGACGCCCGGATTTCACTGAAGGAACTGGCCGCCCGTGTCGGGCTGTCTTCGCCGAGCACTTCGGAACGGCTCAAACGCCTGGAAGAACGCAAGGTCATTCGTGCCTTCACCATCGATATCGATCCGGCCGCGCTTGGTTATCCGCTGCAGGCGATCGTTCGTATCCGCCCGCTGCCCGGCAAGCTCCATATCGTGCAAAAGCTGATCGCCGACATTCCGGAGATCGGCGAATGCGACAAGGTGACCGGCGAGGATTGCTTTGTTGCCCGCCTGTATGTGCGTTCAATCGAGGAACTGGATGGTCTGCTGGATCGGGTCGCGCAAATGGCCGAGACCAATACCTCGGTGGTCAAGGCCAAGGTGGTGCCCAAGCGCGGCGCGCCGATCGGGGAGAGCCGCGGCTGACGCCTGCGCGGCTGGTGCGCCCGGACTGCATGGTGGAACGGACGCGGAAAGCCTTGCCAAACACCCGCACGACGGTACATTGTTGGCGGAGAACGAGCCGGCGAAGCCGATCGGCAAAAGAACCACCATCGGAGATGGAGACAAGCAATGCGTACCGTCAACGCACAGTTCCTGTTCGATTTCGGCAGTCCCAACGCCTATCTGGCGCACAAGGTCCTTCCGGCCATGGAAGCGCGCACCGGGGTGACCTTCGAATACGTGCCGATTCTGCTCGGTGGCCTGTTTCGGCTGACCGGCAACCGTTCTCCGATGGAGGCGTTTGCCGGCATCAGGAACAAGCCGGAATACGGGCAGCTGGAAATGCAGCGCTTTATCCGGCGACATGGCCTGACCGCGTTTCGAATGAATCCCCACTTTCCGGTCAACACGCTGCAGATCATGCGAGGCGCAATCGCGGCAAATCGCGATGGCAGCTTTGCGCGCTATGTCGATGCGGTCTTCAGCGCGATGTGGGAGCGTGGATTGAAAATGGACGATCCAGCCGTGATCGAATCCGTGCTGAACGAAGCCGGACTGAATGGTGCCCTGTTGCTGGAGGCGATCACTCAGCCGGCCGTCAAGGAAACGCTGCTCGGCAATACGCAGCGCGCATTCGAGCGTGGGGCATTTGGCGCGCCGACCTTCTTCGTCGGCGACGAGATCTTCTTCGGCAAGGACAGCCTGCGCGATGTCGAAGAGGAAATCATCCGCGTGCGCGCCGCCTGATTCGCGCCCTGCCTTTCCACCCGTTCGGAGGCTTCCTGCCCATGAAAACACGCATCACTGAACTGTTCGCGATCCGCTATCCGATCATCCAGGGCGGCATGCATTTCGTCGGCCTTGCCGATCTGGCGGCGGCCGTCTCCAATGCCGGCGGCCTGGGCATCATCACCGCGCTGACGCAGCGCACGCCCGAGCTGCTGGCCAGGGAGATCGCGCGCTGCCGCGAGATGACGGACCAGCCGTTTGGCGTCAACCTGACCTTTCTGCCGACGTTCTCGGAGCCCCCCTACGCGGAGTACATTGCGGCCATCGCCGAAGGTGGCGTGCGTATCGTCGAGACCGCGGGCCGCAGTCCCGAACAGTACATGCCGGCGTTGAAGGCGGCCGGCATCAAGGTGATTCACAAATGCACGTCGGTGCGTCACGCGCTGAAGGCGGAGAAGATCGGCTGCGATGCGGCCAGCGTCGACGGCTTCGAGTGCGGCGGCCATCCGGGCGAGGACGACGTGCCGAACATGATCCTGCTGCCACGGGCCGCCGAAGCACTGAAGATTCCGTTCGTCGCGTCGGGCGGCATGGCCGACGGCCGCAGCCTGGTGGCCGCGCTGGCGCTGGGCGCGGACGGCATCAACATGGGCACGCGCTTCCTGGCTACCGAGGAAGCGCCGGTGCATGCGAACGTCAAGCAGGCGATCGTCGAAGCGAGCGAGCTCGATACGCGGCTGATCATGCGGGCGCTGCGCAATACCGAGCGGGTGCTGAACAATGGCGGCGTCGAGCGGCTGCTGCAGATCGAGCGCGAGAAGGGCGCCGACCTCAAGATCTCGGATATCTACGACCAGGTCGCCGGTATCTATCCGAAGGTCATGGTGGAGGGCGATGTCGAGGCGGGGGCCTGGAGCTGCGGCATGGTGGCCGGGCTGATCCACGACATCCCGAGCGTCAAGACGCTGATCGACCGGATCGTCAACGAGGCCGAGCAGCTGACGTTCCAGCGGCTGGCGGGGATGTTCGATAGCGGGCGCTGAGCGGCAGGCGGCTGCGGGTATCCAGGCGTCCAGGCCACTGGGTTTCCGCGTGCGCGGGGCGACGTAGCTCGCCTCGTGCAAGCGTCGCTATCGTTCCCGCCAGCGCCGGGACCGAGCGACTCAGTCCGTTACCAGCCTTCGATCCAGGGCCGCAGATCGAGCTCGTGCGTCCACGCGTCGCGCGGCTGCTGGTGCAGCATCCAGTAGGCGTCGGCGATGTGCTCGGGATTCAGGATGCCGTCGCGATCCTTCAGCGCATAGCGCTCGGGGAAGTTCTCGCGGATGAACGCGGTGTCGATCGCGCCGTCGATGATCGGATGGGCAACATGGATGCCCTGCGGTCCCAGCTCCTTCGCCATCGACTGCGCCAACGCGCGCAGGCCGTGCTTGGCGCCCGCAAACGCCGCGAATCCGGCGCGTCCGCGCAGGCTGGCGGTCGCTCCCGTAAAGAAGATCGAACCGCGGCCGCGCGGCACCATCACCCGCGCCGTCTCGCGTCCCATCAGGAAGCCCGCGAAGCAGGCCATCTCCCAGACCTTGAAGTAGACGCGGGCCGTCGTGTCCAGCACGTCGAAGCGGACGTTCGCGCCGATGTTGAACACCGCCACCTCGATCGGCGCGATCTCCGCCTCGATGCGCTGGACGAGGCTCGTCATTTCCTCTTCCTTGCGGGCGTCCGAGCCGAAGGCATGGGCGATGCCGCCCTCGGCTTCGATCTGCGCGACCAGCGGCGCCAGCTTGTCGGCGTTGCGCCGGGTCACGCAGGCGATATAGCCTTCGCGGGCGAAGCGCCGCGCAATTGCACCGCCGGTCGCATCGCCGGCGCCGATGACAAGGATGGCCTTCTTTTGGGGCATGGTGTCTCCTTCGGGGCGGCCTGGCACCGCCGTTCATCCCGGCGGCAAGCCGATCGAGTTGTATTTGCAACGCCGGATAGTGTCCGCGATTTTGCCGAAGGCTGCTGGCGGCCAGGTCAGCCTGATGGGCCACGGCGCGCCCATCGCTAAGACGATTCTCAATGTCGGCCGACGGTGGCATGAAACGCAAAATGCGTGTCCTTCTGTGAAGCATCGAGAGCCCGCGCGCAGGATGCTGTCGGCCTCGATACTCCTCGATGCCAACCATGGTCCAACTCGAAGACGCCAGCTACAAGCAGTTGTTCTCCTCTCCATCGATGGTCCGCAACCTGGTCTCGGGATTCATTCCAGATCCATGGCTCCGCAGGCTCGACTTCGGCACGCTAGAAAGTATCCCTTGCCACTATGTCGCAGACGATCTGCGCCAGCGGGCCAATGACATCGTCTGGCGGCTTCGCGCCAATGACGATTGGGTCTACCTTTATCTGATGATGGAGTTCCAGAGCACAGTCGATTACGGCATGCCGGTGCGGATCATGTCCTATCTTGGACTGCTCTATCAAAGTCTGATCCGCAAGGAATACGTCAAGCCTCGGCTTGGCATCCCGCCGGTGTTGCCGATTGTGCTTTACAACGGCGAAACGCCATGGGATGCGCCGACCGACATTGCGGAGATGCTGCCGGAGATGCTTGGACTTGTCGGTGACTACCTGCCCAAGCTTAAATACCTGCTGTTGGATAGTGGACGTATCAGCAAGGAAAAGTTGCGCGCGATGCGCAACCCGGTTGCGGTACTGATGCAGCTGGAAGAGGCGGAAACCCCGCAGGAGGTCGGCGAATTGGTCGACAAACTCGCCGACATCGTGAAGGGCGACGCGGAGCTGCAGCGAATCTTCCTTAACGTGTTGCCGGAGCTCATTGGCCGGCGTAGTGGCAACACGCTGGACATAGCGGTGGTCAACGATTTTAAGGAGATGAATATGAAACTGAGTCAGAGCTTCAAGGTGTGGGAGCGTCAGTACATTGAACAGGGGAAGGCCGAAGGCCGGCTTGAGGGACGGCTGGAGGGCGAGGCCCGGATACTGCAGCGGCAGCTTACCATTCGCTTCGGAACGTTGCCGGAATATGCGGTAGCCAGGATTCAGTGCGCAACGGAAGAGCAGCTCGATCACTGGTCAACGCGATTGCTTCGCGCCGAAACCCTGGCCGAAGTATTCGAAGACAACCCGGCATGAGCGCCCGGCTTTTTCACACAGGCCCCGCCAAACGCTCGCCGGCCGCGCCGAATATTCCCTCGATGGCGGAGCAGGGCATGGCCGGTATCGAGGTCAGTTCGTGGTACGCGATGCTGGCGCCGCGGGCCAGCACGCCCGAAGCGCTGGCGACGCGGATCCGGGGAGAAACCGCGAGCTGGGGCGAGCTGATCCGCGCAACCGGCATCAAGGCCGACTAGCGCTGCGGCGCGGGCCGACCGCGCCTTCAACCGGCCTGCTCGGGCTCGCGATCGCGCGGGCGCACCACCAGCGAACGGCGCGGCAATTCCGAGTCGAGCACCAGCCGGCCATGCACTCGGCCGTTCATCCGCGTGATATGGCGCGTGCAGTCCTGCATATGCGCTGCCATCAGCTTGCGCACCTGCTCGGCATCGCGCGCGCGCGCCGCCGCGACGATCTTCTTGTGGAAGCGGACATTGGACGCGCCGAATTTTTCGTGCTCGCAGGCCGGCGTGTCGTTGCCGAACACCACCAGCTGCCGCAGCATCTCGTTGATCAGCTCGCAGCAGAAACGCAGCATCGGATTCGGATTGGCCGCGGCCAGGATGTCATGGAAGCTCAGGTCCTCCTGGCGCTGGTCCAGCGGCGCGGCGGCCGAGGCCGAGGTCGGGTCGCACAGGTCGATCGTGTGTTCGAGCGCGCGGAAGTCGTCCTCCGTCAGATGTGGCACCGCGCCGGCGGCCAACTCCGGCTCGAGCAGACGGCGCACCGTATAGACGTCGGCGATGCCCACGTCCTTGAAGAACAGGTAGTTCTGCATCAGCTGGAACGTGCGGTCCAGCGGCACCTCGACGATGGTGCCGCCGCCGGCCGGACCGGTGCTGACGCTGATCAGCCCCTGCACCTCCAGCGACTTCAGCGCTTCGCGGATCGTGCTCTTGCTGACGCCGAAGGTCTGCTGCAGCTTGATCTCCTGCGGCAGCTTGTCGCCGGGCTTCAGATCGCGCTCGGTGATCAGCCGCTTCAGTTCCTCCGCCACCAGGTCGGCGCGCTTCTGCTTGCGGATCGCCAGAGCCGGCGCCTTCGCGCCGCGGAACGTCACCATGGATTGTCCTTCCTTTCGTTGATCGCCATGCCGGTGCGGCATGCGCCTCGCCGGTTCACCAAGGTCCATCGCGGTGCGCACGGCACCGCGATCGCGCATGCCCGCTGCGTCCGTGGGCGCAGGTAAACCCTGACCGGCGCTTCATTGACAGTCGCGCAAACCGGCTTCTATGATGCCTTCAACCAGTTTATACGTATAAATAGAATAAACGGGTTCGATTCTTGCTGTAGCGCTGTTGCGATCCTGTCGCGTGCCGGACCTTCCCTTTCGATGGACCCCACAGATCCAAGGAGTGAGCTTTGAATCGTCGTGACGTGCTCAAACTCGGCGCGCTGGCCGCCGTCCCCGCATCCCTGCTGCGCGCCGGTGCCGTTCTGGCCGCCGACGATGCGATCGAACTCGGTTGCCCGGTGCCGATGTCCGGCCCGTTCGCCGCCAACGGCAAGTATGCCGATCTCGGCATGAAGCTGATCGTCGAGCAGTACGGCAAGGTGCTCGGCAAGCCATTGCGCTACAGCGTGCTCGATACCGAGGGCAAGCCCGCCACTGCGGTGCGCAAGGTGCAGGAGCTGGCGCAGCAGAAGAACGCGCGCTACTTCGCCGGCGGCATCCTGTCGTCCGAATCGCTGGCGATGGGCAAGGAGGCCGAGAAGTTCGGCGGGGTCTTCGTCACCACCGCCGGCGCTGACGAGATCACCGGCAAGGACTGCAACCGCGCGACCTTCCGCTGGTCGGTGCCGACCTACGGCGCGATCGAGCGCACCGTGCGGCCGCTGATCGAGTCGATGCCCAAGGCGAAGCGCTGGTACACGATCACGCCGCAATACGTGTTCGGCGAGGGCCTGTTGTCGGCGGCCAAGAATATCTTCAAGGAGAAGGGCATCGAGCATGTGGGCAACAGCTACCACGCGCTCAACGAGAAGGAATTCAGCGGCTATCTGACCAACGCGATCGCGGCCAAGCCCGACGTGCTGCTGATCCTGAACTTCGGCTCGCAATCGGCCGACACGCTGCGCCAGGCGGTCAGCTTTGGCATGAAGAAGAACACGACGATCCTGCTGGCCTGGGCCTCGGGGCTCGAGCAGTTCGAATCGCTGGGCGCGGACCTGTGCGACGGCGTCTATTTCGGCGCGCAATACTGGCACGGGGTCGACACGCCGCTGAACCGCGACCTGGTGCAGCGCTGCAAGACGGCCTTCAAGGCCAATCCGAACTACAGCCTGGCCGGTTCCTATATCTGTACCAAGCTGATGCTCGACGCGATGGTCAAGGCCGGCAGTGCGGACCCGAAGGCCGTGATCGCGGCGATGGAAGGGCTCAAGTACGAGGGGCTGACCGGCCCCGAGGAAATCCGCGCGGCCGATCACCAGGTGCTGAAGAACTACTACCTGCTCAAGGGCAAGGCCAAGGCCAGGATGAAGGACAAGGACGACTACGCCGACGTGATCAGCGTCGGCAAGGCCTTCCTGCCGCCCGAGCAGACGCAGTGCAAGATGGCTTGAGCGATCCGGCTGATCTTCCCCCTTCTCCCTTCTTCCGCTTGCGGGAGAGAGGTGGGGGACAGGGCAAGGGGCGCTTGCCAACCCCTGCGCTTCGCAACCAGCCCCTCTCCCCAACCCTGTCCCCCTGAGGGGACAGGAAGAACGCCGCGCCTTCGATGGTCAGAGGGCGCCATCCAATCCGACAGCAAAAGCGAAGAAGCGCTTCATGAACGTCTACCTGTTGCAGGTCATCAACGGGATCGGCATCGGCATGCTGTATTTCCTGCTTGCCGTCGGCCTGTCGATCGTCTTTGGGCTGCTGCGCTTCGTCAACTTCGCGCACGGCGCCTTCTATGCGCTGGGCGCCTATCTGTGCTTCCAGGCGCTGCAGCTGGGCATGAACTTCTGGGCGGCGCTGGTGCTCGCCCCGCTGTTGATCGGCGCGCTCGCCTGGCTGGTCGAGCGCGTGATGCTGCGCCACGTCTACGCCCAGCCCCATGAGTTCCACATCCTGGTGACGGTGGGCCTCGCGCTCGCGGTGCAGGAGCTGATCATCGTCGGCTGGGGCCCGCTGGGCGTCGACGTGCCGCCGCCCGACGCGCTGCAGGGCGTGGTGATGTGGGGCGACTTCATCTATCCGAAGTACCGGCTGTTCGTGATCGCGTTCACCGCGCTGCTGGCGGTGGCGCTGTGGTGGCTGCTGGAGGGCACGCGGCTGGGCAGCGCGGTGCGTGCCGGCAGCGAGTCGACCGAGATGGTGTCGCTGCTCGGCATCAACGTGTTCCGGCTGTTCAGCCTGATGTTCGCGCTCGGCGCCGCCACCGCCGCGATCGCCGGCGTGCTGGCCGCGCCGATCCGCGGCGCCGAGCCGTTCATGGGCGTCGAGGCGCTGGGCGTCGCCTTCATCGTGGTGGTGGTCGGCGGCATGGGCAGCTTTACCGGCGCGCTGATCGGCGGGCTGCTGGTCGGCGTGGTGCAAAGCCTGATGAGCACGCTGTGGCCCGAGGGCGCGCGGCTGATGATCTATGTTGCGATGGCGGCGGTATTGCTGCTGCGTCCGCACGGCCTGCTGGGGAGGGGATGATGGCGTATCGATTCTGGTGGCTGGCGCTGGCCGTCACGCTGCTGCTGCCGCTGACGCTGCGCTCCGGCACGCTGGCGACCGAGGTGCTGATCTACGCGATGGCCGTGATGGCCTGCAATCTGCTGCTTGGCTACACCGGGCTGCTGTCGTTCGGCCAGGGCATCTTCTTCGGCCTGGGGAGCTATTCGCTGGGCCTGGCGCTGACTCGTATCGCGTTGCCGGTGCCGCTGTCGCTGGCGCTGGCGATCGCCATCGGCGCGGGTGCTGCGGCGCTGGTCGGCTGGTTCTCGATCCGGCAGCGGGGCACCTACTTCGTGATGCTGACGCTGGCGTTCTCGCAGATGTTCTATTTCCTGGCCTATTCGGTGCCGTCGCTGACCGGCGGCGACAACGGCCTGCTCGACATCCCGAGACCCGCGCTGTCGCTCGCCGGGCGCGAGCTGGTCTCGCTGGCCTCGCCGTGGCAGTTCTACGGCTTCGTCGCGGTGCTGTTCCTGGTGGTGTTCTTTCTGGTGCTGCGCGTCACCGATTCGGTGTTCGGCCGCACGCTGCTGGCGATCCGCGACAACGAGGAGCGCGCGCTGGCGGTCGGCTACAACATCAAGGCGTTCAAGCTGCTGGCTTTCGTGATCTCGGGCGCGGTGACCGGCCTGGCCGGCGGCCTGCACGCGATGCTGACCGGCATCGCACCGCTGGCCAATATCGACTACCACGTCAGCGAGATGATCCTGATCATGACGGTGATCGGCGGCACCGCCAACGTGTTCGCCTCGGTGCTGGGCGCGGCGTTCTATGTGCTGCTGGCCGACTGGCTGTCGACGCTGTGGCCGCGCTGGCTGATGCTGCTCGGCTTCCTGCTGATCGCGGTCAGCCTGTTCATGCAGCGCGGCCTTTGGGGGCTGGGCACGACGATCTGGCTGCGGCTGCGCGGCATCCGCCGCGAGCCCGCCGCGATCGGCCCCGACACGGAAGCCGCCGCGGGAGTCGCCACGGAAGCAGTCACCGCAAGGGAGGAACGCGCATGACCGCCCCGATCCTCGAGGCCACCGGCGTGGTCAAGCAGTACGGCAAGTTCATGGCGCTCGGCGGCGTGGACCTGCGCGTGATGCCCGGCACCGTGCATTCGGTGATCGGACCGAACGGGGCCGGCAAGACCACGCTGTTCCATATGCTGACCGGCACGCGCAGCGTGACCAGCGGCCGCATCGTGTTCGACGGCCACGACGTCACCGGCGAAACCGACTACCAGCGCGTGCAGCGAGGCATCGCGCGCTCGTTCCAGGTCACCAGCCTGTTTCCCAGCCTGCCGGTGCGCGAAAACCTGCGGCTGGCCGCGCTCGGCACGCAGCCGCGGCGCGCAATGAACTGCTGGCGCCGCCCGGTCGGCGAGCTGTCCTGTACGGATACCGTCGAGCGGGTGCTGGAGCGGCTGGAACTGACCCGCGTCGCCGATGCCGTGGCCGGTGCGCTGTCGCACGGCCAGCAGCGCCGGCTCGAGGTCGGCATGGCACTGGCCGCGCGGCCGCGCGCGATCTTCCTCGACGAGCCGACCTCGGGCATGGGCGTCGACGATCTCGGCGCGATGAAGCGGCTGATCCGCGGGCTGGCCGAGGACCATACCGTCGTGCTGATCGAGCACAACATGGACATCGTGATGGACATCTCCGACACCATCACCGTGATGCAGCAGGGCAAGGTGCTGATGGAAGGCCCGCCCGACAGCGTGCGCGGCGACCCGCGCGTGCGCGCGGCCTATCTCGGCAACATGATCACCGGAGGGCAGCGATGACTATGCTCGAAGTGCAGGCCATCCATGGCTACTACGGCAAGAGCCATGTCCTGCAAGGCGTCTCGCTCGCGGTGGGCGAGGGCGAACTGGTGACGCTGCTGGGCCGCAACGGCGCCGGCAAGTCGACCACGCTGAAGGCGATCGCCGGCGTGGTGCCCCCGCGGGGCGGCCGCGTGCTGTTCCGCGGCAACGATATCGCCGGGCTGCCGCCGCACCGCATCGCCGCGCAAGGGCTGTGCTTCGTGCCGGAGCATCGCGGCATCTTCAAGCTGCTGACCGTCGAGGAGAACCTGAAGCTCGGTGCCCGGCGCGATTCCCCGTGGCAGCTCGACGATGTCTACCGGATCTTCCCGCGGCTGCGCGAGCGGCGCCGCAACAGCGGCGCGAACCTGTCGGGCGGCGAGCAGCAGATGCTCGCCATCGCCCGCGCGCTGATGAACCATCCGCGCCTGCTGATGCTCGATGAGCCAGTGGAAGGGCTGGCGCCGGTGATCGTCGAGGAAATCGTCGCGCAGCTGAAGTTGATCAAGGCGGCCGGCGTGCCGATCCTGCTGGTCGAGCAGAACCTGGAAGTCTGCACGCAACTGGCCGATCGGCACGTGATCATCGAGCAGGGTGCAGTGGTCTATACCGGCACCAATGCGCAATTCATCGCCGACGACGCGGTCAAGGACCGCTATCTCGGTGTGGGCCTGGCGGCCTGAATGGAACGACGTAGCAGACGAGAGTCGACGAACATGGCAGAAGACACCACCAACGACACCCGGGCCGGGACCGCACCGGCCGGCACCGCGGCGCTGCGGGTCGACGGCGCCCGGCTGTGGGACGCGCTGATGCGGCTCGCGCGGATCGGCGCGACGCCCAAGGGCGGCGTCTGCCGGCTCGCGCTGACCGATCTCGATCGCCAGGGCCGCGACTTCTTCGTCGCCGAGGCCAAGGCGATCGGCTGCACGGTACGCGTCGATGCGATCGGCAATATCTTTGCACGCCGGGCTGGCCGCGACGACACACTGCCGCCGGTGATGACCGGCAGCCATATCGATACGCAGCCGACAGGCGGCAAGTTCGACGGCAACTATGGCGTGCTGGCCGGCCTCGAGGTGTTGCGCACGCTCGCCGACGCCGGCATCGTCACCGAGGCGCCGCTCGAGGTCGCGGTATGGACAAACGAAGAGGGCTCGCGCTTCGTGCCGGTGATGATGGGCTCCGGGGCCTTCATCGGCGAATTCGCGCTCGACCACGTGCTGGCGCAAACGGATCGCGACGGCATTCGCGTCGGCGACGCGCTGCGCGAAATCGGCTATGCCGGCAGCGAGCCTGTCGGCGGCCGCGCCGTCGGCGCCTATTTCGAGGCCCATATCGAACAGGGGCCGGTACTCGAGGCGAACGACACGGTGATCGGCGTCGTCACCGGCGCGCTCGGACAACGCTGGTACGACGTGGTGCTGACCGGCATGGAGGCGCACGCCGGGCCGACGCCGATGGCGCTGCGGCGCGACGCGCTGCTGGCGGCGTCCGAACTGGTCGGCATCGTCAATCGCATCGCGCTGGATCACCCGCCGCACGGGCGCGGCACGGTCGGCTGTCTGTCGGTCCATCCCGATTCGCGCAACGTGATCCCTGGCCGCGTGACGATGACGGTCGACCTGCGCGCCGCCGATGACACCGTGCTGTCGGCGATGGACGCGGCCCTGCATCGGGCCTGCGCTGCGCTGTCCGATCGTTCGGGCATCGACATCGACGTCAGGCAGGTGGTCTACTTTCCGCCGCAGCCCTTCGAACCGCGGCTGGTACAGGCCGTGCGCGACGGCGCCGCGCAGCAGGGGCTGTCGGCGATGGACGTGGTCAGCGGCGCCGGCCACGATGCCGTGTATCTCGCCCGCGTCGCGCCGACCGCGATGATCTTCGTACCATGCAAGGATGGCATCAGCCACAACGAGATCGAGGACGCGCGCCCCGAGCATCTGGAAGCGGGCGCCAATGTGCTGCTGCACGCGATGCTCGATGCCGCGCGCCGGCGCTGAGGGCGCTGCCCCGCTGCCTCCGCTGCCCGACATCGGCCTCCGACCTACACCGCATCGACCGGACCCCACGCGATGAAAATCCTGATCGCCCGCCTCAATCACGAGACCAATACCTTCTCGCCGGTGCCCACGCCGCTGGCGTCGTTCGACCCGCGCTATGGCGAGGACGGTTATCGCGCCGCGCGCGGCACGCGCACCGCGGCCGGCGCGTTCATCGCGCTGGCCGAAGCGGCGGGCGCCGAGATCGTCGTGCCGGTGATCGCCGGCGCCAACCCCAGCGGCCGCGTCGCGGCGCAAGCCTATACCGCGCTGTGCGACGCGATCGTCGCGGCCGCGCCGGGCTGCGATGCGGTGATGCTGGATCTGCACGGCGCGATGGTGGCCGAGAACAGCGACGACGGCGAAGGAGACCTGCTCGAACGGCTGCGGGCCGTGCTGCCCGACGCGCCGATCGCGGTCGCGCTGGACCTGCACGGCAATATCACGCAGAAGCTGATCGACCACGTCGACGTGGCGGTCAGCTTCAAGACCTATCCGCACGTCGACATGTACGAGACCGGCGAGCACGCGGGCCGGCTGCTGCTCGACCATATCGCGGGCCGCACCAGGCCCGTGGTGGCCTGGCGCCGCCTGCCGCTGCTGACCCATACGCTGTGCAGCCGCACCGACCAGGGCGCGATGCAGCGCGCGGTGGCGCTGGCCAAGGAGGCAGAAGCGCAAGGAATGCTGGCGGTCTCGGTGCTGGCCGGCTTCGGCCTGGCCGATATCGCGGCGCCTTGCCTGAGCGTGATCGTGGTCGGCGACGGCGATGCCGCCGCCGCAGACGCGGTCGCGCAACGCATTGCCCAGCAGATCTGGGACGACCGCGCCGGCTTCGTCTACGACAGCGAGCCGCTGGCGCAGTCGATTGCGCGCGCCGCCGAACTCGCCGATGCGCCGGGCGAGGGCCCGGTGCTATTGCTCGATCACGGCGACAACTGCATGTCCGGCGGCACTTGCGACAACATGGCCGTGCTGCACGAAGCGTTGGCGCAAGGCCTGAGCGGCATCGCGGTCGGGCCTGTCTGCGATCCGGAGGCGGTGGCGGCGCTGATTGCCGCCGGCGTCGGCGCCACGGTGACGCTGCCGGTCGGCGACAAGGTCGCGCTGACCCAGCTCGGCCTCTATCCGCAATCGAAGCCGCTGACCGGCAAGGTCGCCGCGCTCGGCGACGGCGAATACGTGATCAGCGGCCCCACCTATACCGGCCAGCGCATCCGCATGGGACGCAGCGCGCTGCTCGATATCGGCGCCGCGCAGATCGTGATCGTCGAAACGCCGCAGGAGCATTGGGACTTCGGCATCTTCACGCATATCGGCGTGGACCCGCATCGCGCGCGCTTCCTGCTGCTGAAATCGCGGATGTACTGCCGGCCGGTGTTCGTGCCGATCGCCCGCGCCGTCGTCGAGTGCGACGGCGAAGGCGTGACCAGCTCGCGCTACGAGCGCTTTCCGTTCCAGCGCGTGGCGCGGCCGGTTTATCCGCTCGATCCGCAGACGAACTGGCGGTAGAGCCCACAGCGTATCCCGCCGTCCCCGCGGACTGCGGGGGGGACGAGGTGAGAAGAAGGAGGGGATCGCGCTCCCTCGCTTCCAGCCGAAACGTCAGTCCCGCAATTCCGGCGGCAGCTTGCCGCCGTTCCGCGCCAGTTCCTGCATCACGCGCTTGTGCAGCCACGTATTCATCGCGGCCGAGTCGTTCATGTCGCCGCTGTACTGCAGCTCGCGCGCAAGCTCCTTGCGATGCTCGAGGCTGCTGTCCAGCCCCAGCGCCTTCATCGTGTCGACGATCGACGTGCGCCAGTTCAGCTTCTGGCCGCTCTGCTGTGCGAGGTCGTCGAGAATCTTCTCGACGTCGACCTCCGACAGCGGCGCCTGCGCGGCACCGGTTGCGGTACCGCCGGCGGTTGCGCCGGCAGTGGTATTGCCGCCGCCGACGCCGGCCGTCACCGGCGCCGTGGCCGGCGGTGCTGCGTTCTGTGCCTGCCCGGCGGCGCCGGTCTGAGGCTGCCCCGCGGTGCCGGTTTGCGGCTGCTGGGCCTGCGTGGAGGGCTCGGGCCGCGCCTTGCCGCGCAGCCGGTTCAGGATTTCGCCAAAGATGCTCATTGCAGATCCTCCGGTTGGGATGTATTGCCAGGTGCTGGGATGTGCCGAGATGTGCTGCGGTATGCAGCCTGATGTTCGGGCTGTACCGCGCAGCCACGCAGGATCCGCGCCACGGTGCGGTAGCCGAGGCGTCCGGGATGGCATGTCCGTGAGGCAGGTACTTTTGACAAGGATTGGCGCTTTTATTGAGTCCAGCAAAGCAAAACGGGCCGCGTTTCGCGGCCCGTTTCATCGGTCGTTGCGGCGAATCAAGCCGCCAGTTGCGCCGTACCGAGGCGGAACGTCGACACGGCCTGCTTCAGGCGTTGCGCCTGCTCTTCCAGCGAGCCGGCCGCGGCGGCGGCCTGCTCGACCAGCGCGGCGTTCTGCTGCGTCACCGTGTCCATCTGCGTGACAGCCTGGTTCACCTGCTCGATGCCGGCGCTCTGTTCGGCCGACGCGGCGCTGATCTCGCCCATGATGTCGGTGACGCGCTTGACCGCGCCGACGATCTCTTCCATGGTCTGACCGGCTTCCGACACCAGCTGCGAGCCCTTCTCGACGCGCTCGGCAGAATCGTCGATCAGCGACTTGATTTCCTTGGCGGCGGTGGCGCTGCGCTGCGCGAGGCTGCGCACTTCGCCGGCGACCACCGCGAAGCCGCGGCCCTGCTCGCCGGCGCGTGCGGCTTCCACCGCGGCGTTCAGCGCCAGGATATTGGTCTGGAAGGCGATGCTCTCGATCACCGCGATGATGTCGGTGACCTTCTTCGAGGCACCGTGGATCTCGTCCATCGTGTCGACCACCTGACCCACCACGGTGCCGCCCTTGACGGCGATGTCCGAGGCATCGACCGCGAGGCGGCTGGCCTGCTTGGCGTTGTCGGCGTTCTGGCGGACGATGCTGGTCAGCTGCTCCATGCTCGAGGCGGTTTCCTGCAGCGACGCGGCCTGTTCCTCGGTGCGCTGCGACAGGTCGGTATTGCCCACGGAGATCTGGCTCGTGCCGGTGGCGATGGCTTCGGTGCCGAGGCGAACCTCGTTGACGATGCGCAGCAGATTGCCGTTCATCTCGGCCAGCGCCTGCAGCAGCTGGCCGGTCTCGTCCTTGCTGTCGACGTCGATGCGGGCGCTGAGGTCGCCCGCGGCGACGGTCCGCGCGATATGGACCGCACGATGCAGCGGACGCGTGATGCCGCGCGTCAGCCAGACCGCGAAGGCGATGCCGATGGCGAGCACCAGCACGCCCAGCCCGATCAGCCGGTTGCGCGCGGTCTGGTAGACCGCGTTGATGTCGCGCGCGGTCGCGTCGATGCTGGCGCGCTGGATGTCGAGCAGCTTCTGGATTTCACCCAGATAGGCGTCGCCGGCCGGCACGAATTCCTTCTCCAGCACGGTGTTCGCTTCGTCGGTCAGCCCCTCCTGCTTCAGCTTGGTGATCTTGTCGCGCGAGGCGTTGTACGGCTCGCGCACGCGCAGGATGGTCTGGAATGCCTGCTTCTCGGCGTCGGTGCTCAGCAGCGGCTCGATCTTGTCGCGCAGATCGGCGATCGCCTTGACCGAGTGCTTGGTCTCGTTCGCGAAGAACGCGCCGAGCGTCGGATCGGAGCTCTTTGCCACCGCGGTGGTCCGGCGCACGCTGGTATGCATGTAGCGGTACCAGTCGCTGACCAGCCGTTCCTTGGCCAGCGGCTGCTGCATCATGTCATGCGTGCGCTCCGCGACCTGCTGCAGTCGCAGGATGCCAAGACCGGTCATCAGCGTGGACAGCAGCAATACCACGCCGAAGCCGATGCCAAGGCGTGCACCTATTCCCAAGTTCTTCATTTCTTCTACCTGATGGACATTGAATCGCGGCGAACAACGCCACGCCCGCGGCGGTCCCGCGCGCGTGGTGCGTATTCGCTCGTCGCTCTTGTGTTGCCGCCCGTTCGCTGACGATTGCTTCGGGGGTCGATGTCAGACAACGGCAGTTGGTAGAAAAACTTGAGGAGAGGGCAGTGAGCAGTGCGGTCTTACGGCAGTAGCGAACGTCGCGCGACGGCGTGCAATCGGTTCTGCTCTCTCGCTGGGGCGGGAGAGCAGAACGAACGGAGCGGCTCCTCGCTCAGTCCGCGCGGATCCCCCGCGTCCGAATCAACTTGCCCCATTTGTCGGTCTCTTTCGCCAGATGCTGCTTCAGCTCGGCCGGCGTGCTGCCGATCGGCTCGGCGCCGATCGCGGCCAGGCGCTTCTGCACCGCGGGCTTGCGCAGCGCCTCGACCATCGCCCGGTTCAGCGTCTCGACCACCGCGGGCGGCGTGCCGGCCGGCACGAAGGCGGCGAACCATGGCGACAGCTCGTAGCCCGGCAGGCCGGCTTCGGCCACCGTCGGCACGTTGGGCAGCGCGGCGGAGCGCTTGCTGGTGGTGACCGCGATGGCGGTCAGCTTGCCGGCATCGATATGCGGCTTGGCGGACGTGATGCTGTCGAACATGTAATCGACCTGTCCGCCGAGCAGATCGGTGACGGCGGGCCCGCTGCCCTTGTAGGGCACGTGCAGCAGCTCGACGCCCGCCATCGACGTGAACAGCTCGCCGGCCAGGTGGATCGAGGTGCCGTTGCCCGCCGACGCATAGGTGTACTTGCCGGGCTGGCTCTTCGCGCTGGCGATCACCTCCGGCACGGTCTTCGCGCTGGTCTTGGCCTTGTTGGCGACCAGCACGTTCGGCACCACGGCCAGCAGCGATACCGGCGCGAAATCCTTGATCGGGTCGTAGCTCAGCTTGCGGTACAGCGCCGGATTGACCGCCATGCCGTTGGCGACGATCAGCATCGTGTAGCCGTCGGCAGGCGAGCGCGCGACCAGCTCGGCGCCGATATTGCCGCCGGCCCCGGGGCGGTTCTCCACCACGATTGATTGGCCCAGCGTTTGCGACATCTCTTCGCCGAGCGTGCGGGCGATATTGTCCATCGCACCGGCGGCCGGGAAGGGGACGATCCAGCGGATCGGACGTTCGGGATAACCAGCCTGCGCGGCCGGCGTGGCGAGGGCCGCGGCAAGGCCGAGGACCACGGTGGCGAGAGTGAGCGACTTCATTGTCTCCGTTCCTTCGTGAAGTTCGAAATTGGCGTGCCTGGCGCGCGTTGGGCGCGCTCGATCGCGTTATCCAGCCGTGATGCGGCGGCGATGCGGCGCTTGCACGGGCGTGATGCGGCCGCTATGTGGCCGTCATGTGGTTGTTATGGGCGTGTCATGCGCGATCGCGCCGGTAATGCGCCAGCTTGTCCTCGTCCAGCGCCAGACCCAGCCCCGGACCGTCGGGCAGGTGCAGCGCGAAATCCCGATAGGCGGGGCGTTCGACCACCACGTCGTCCTTGACCAGCAGCGGCCCGAACAGCTCGGTGCCCCAGGCCAGTTGCGGCAGCGTGCAGAAGCCGTGCGCCGCGGCGATGGTGCCGACGCTGCCTTCGAGCATGGTGCCGCCATAGAGCGCGATGCCGGCCGCATCGCCGACCGCGGCGGTGCGCAGCATGCCAAAGATGCCGCCCGACTTGGCGATCTTCAGTGCGAACACGTCGGCAGCACCCAGGCGCGCCAGTTCCATCGCGTCCTCCGGCCCGGTCACCGCTTCGTCGGCCATGATCGGCACGACGAAGCGCGCCGCCAGCCGGGCAAGCCCGACGCGGTTCTCCCGTGCGATCGGCTGCTCGATCAGGTCGATGCCAGCCGCTTCCAGCATCGCGATGCCGGTGGCCGCGTCGGCCTCGCTCCAGGCCTGGTTGACGTCGACCGTCACGCGTGCACGGTCGCCCAGCGCACGCTTGATCGCCGCGACATGGGCGACGTCGTCGCGTACGGCGCGGCGGCCGATCTTGAGCTTGAAGGTGTCGTGGCGGCGCTCGGCCAGCAGGCGCTCGGCCTCCTCGATGTCGCGCGCGGTATCGCCGCTGGCCAGCGTCCACAGCACCGGCAGCGCGTCGCGCACCGTACCGCCGAGCAGCGTGGCGAGCGGCACGCCGAGCCGCTTGCCCTGCGCGTCGAGCAGCGCGGTTTCCAGCGCCGACTTGGCGAAGCGGTTGCCGCGCGCGACCTTGTTCAGCCGCGCCATCGCGCCATGGACATTGGTGGCATCCTGGCCGATCAGTGCCGGCGCCAGATAGGTATCGATGGTCAGCTTGATGCCTTCTGGACTTTCCTCGCCATAGGACAGGCCGCCGATCGTGGTGGCCTCGCCGATGCCTTCGATGCCATCGCTGGCACGCAGCCGCACGATGACCAGCGTCTGCTGCTGCATGGTGGCCATGGCCAGCTGATGCGCGCGGATGGTGGGAAGGTCGACCAGGATCGCGTCGACGGATGTGATGGTGGTTGCCATACCTGAGGGATTGGATTGAGGGTTTGTGGCCCAGTATGCGGCTTGACCAATGCGCTGTCCAAGACCGATGATGTCTGATTCCATACCTGTGAGGTATGGGTGCTGGTTCAAGGAGGCCATCATGGAACTGCGCCATCTGCGCTATTTCCAGACCGTCGCGCGCGAACTCAACGTGACGCGCGCGGCCGCGCTGCTGCATATCGCGCAGCCGCCGCTGTCGCGCCAGATCCGCCAGTTCGAGGATGAACTGGGCGTGCCGCTGTTCGAGCGCGTCGGCCGTGGCTTGCGGCTGACCGAGGCCGGACGCTTCCTGCTCGAGCAATCGCTGCAGCTGACGCAGCGGCTTGACGAGATGATCGAGGGCACCCGGCGCATCGGCCGCAACGAGAAGCGCTGGTTCGGCATCGGCTTCGTGCCGTCGGTGCTCTATGGCGTGCTGCCGGACCTGATCCGCGAACTGCGCGCGGACCAGAGCGAGGTCGAGGTCGGCTTGACGGAAATGATCTCGGTGCAGCAGCTCGAGGCGCTGAAGTCTGGCCGCATCGATCTGGGCTTCGGCCGGCTGGCCTTGAGCGATCCGGCCATCGTGCAGCAGGTGGTGATGGCAGAGCCGCTGGTGGCGGCGCTGCCGACACGGGCCGCCCCGGGCGAACGCGAAGGTGGCGGTGGCGATGGTCCGATGGCACCTGCCGACCTGGCGCGGCGCGGGCTGATCCTTTATCCGGCGCGTCCGCGGCCGAGCTATGCGGACCACGTGCTGTCGCTGTTCCGGGCGCAGGGACTGCAGCCGCGCGTGGTGCAGGAAGCCAACGAGCTGCAGACCGCGCTGGGGCTGGTCGCCGCGGGGCTGGGCATCACGCTGGTGCCGTCATCGGTCCAGCGGCTGCACCGGGACGATGTCCGCTATTGCCCGATCGACGCACCGGGCTTCGTGTCCCCGGTGATCATGAGCTATCGGGCGGGCGATGCGTCGCCGTTCCTGGGCAGGGCGGTGGCGTGGGTGCGCCGGCAGGCCGAGGTCTCGGGCTGAAGCGACGGCCTCGCCGTTCGTTCATTCCTCGGCAAAGCAGTTGGCCAGGAAATCAACGACCGCCCGTACCGCCGGCAGCTGCCCGCGCCGATGCGGCATCACGACCGACGTCATCACGTGGCCGGCGGTCCAGTCCGGCAGCACCCGCACGATGTCGCCGCGCTGCAGCGCGGAGCGGCACACCGACAGCGGCAGGCAGGCGATGCCGAGGCCGGCCGTGGCCGCAGCGAGCAGCGCGGTCGATTCGTTGGCGGTCATGCGCGGGCGCGGGGTGACGGTCAGGGTATGGTCATCGCGCTTCAGCCGCCAGCTGGTCGCCATCGGCCGCGTCAGCAGCCCGTCATGGCCGGCAAGTGCCTCGGGTGTCGACGGTGGGTCGGCGGCGGCGGCGAGATAGCGGGGCGAGGCGACCAGGATGATCGGCTCGGTCGACAGCAGCCGCTGCACCAGCTCCGAATCGGGCAGCGGCGCGAAATGGCTGCGGATCGCGAGGTCGTAGCCTTCCTGCGCGACATCGACGAAGCGGTCCGACACATCGAGCTGGATATGCAGCTTCGGGTAGGCGAGGGCCAGTTCCGGCAGGCGCGGCGCCAACGTCTGCTGCGCGACCGGTACCGAGGTGGTCAGCCGGACCGTGCCGCTCGGCTCGGCGGCGCGCTGGCGCACCACGTCGTGCGCGGCCTCGGCCTCGATCAGCGCGGCGCGGGCGTGCTCGTGAAAGGCGCGGCCGACGTCGGTCAGCGTGAAGCTGCGCGAGCTGCGGTGGATCAGCCGCGCACCGAGCCGCTGTTCGAGCTCGGCGACGCGCTTGCTCAGCGTCGACTTCGGAATGCCGAGCTGGCGCGAGGCCGAGGCAAAGCCGCCATGCTCGACGGCGGCGACGAACAGCGAGAGATCGTTCAGGTTCAGCATGGGGCGGCAGCGGCGTATTAAAGTCCACCAGTATGGACATTGCGTTGAATTTTTGCCGACTACCGCTTCAATGTCCACAAATCTATAGTCTCTCCATCGACCCGATGCCCGGGTCATTCAACTGGAGAAACAACATGACCCCCATCCTTTTTTACGGTGTGCCGTCGGGATGCTCGTTCGGTTCGATCGTCGCGCTGGAATGGCTGGGCCAGCCTTATCGGCTGTCCCGGATCGAGATGCCGGAGGTGGTGACCAGCGAGGCCTTCCGCCGCATCAACCCGGTGGGAGAAACGCCGGCGTTGGCCACCGATGGCGGCGCGGTCGTGACCGAAAGCATGGCGATCCTGAACTGGATCGGCGCGCGCGGCATCGACAGCGCGCTCGGTTTTGCCCAAGGCACGCCGGAGTTCGACCGGCTCAACCAGATGCTGGCCTACCTGAACACGACGTTCTTCAATGCCTTCGTGCCGCTGTGGCACCTGTACGAGCACGCCAGCGACGACACCACCAAGGCGGTGCTGCGCGACTTCGGCACGACCAAGGTCAAGAAGGCGCATGCGCAGTTGGACGCGATGCTGGGCGACCGTCCGTGGCTGCTGGGCGAACGGCGCACGGTGGCCGATGCCTACTTCGCCGGCATCGCGCGCTGGACGGACTATCACGGGGTGGTCGACCGGACCGACTATCCGAACCTGGACCGGCTCTATCGGAAGCTGCAGGACGATCCGGCGGTGCGTTTCGCGCATGGGATCGAGGCGCAGGCGGAGGTGAAGTCGGCCGGCGGCTTCGCCGGCCATGTGGAACTGGAGCAGGCCTGGGCAGAGACCCTGGCCGCGCGCCAGCAGCGGCTGCCGGCTTGAGGCTGAAGCTTGAAGCTTGAGGTTTGAGGCTGAGGCTGAGGCTGAGGCTGAGCCGAGGCTTGTGGCGCGGCCGGCGGGGATGTCGCCGGCCATCCCCGCAGTACCTTGGTGTTCGCTTACTCGTCGTCGCTGTACAGCACGCGGCCGACCACGCCGGCGGCGATCGCACCGACGATCGGTGCCACCCAGAACAGCCACAGCTGATGCAGCGCCATGCCGCCCACCATCAGCGCCGGGCCCGTCGAGCGCGCCGGGTTGACCGAGGTGTTCGAGACCGGAATCGTCACCAGGTGGATCAGCGTCAGGCACAGTCCGATCGCCAGTGGCGCCAGCGCGCCGTGCGCGCGTTGCGCGGTCGCGCCCAGGATGATCAGCACGAAGAAGAAGGTGGCCAGCACTTCGGTGGCGAACACCGGCATCATGCCGAAGCCAGACGGCGAGCCGGCATCGAAGCCGTTGGCGGCCAGGCCGCTGACGGTCACGTCGAAGCCGGGCTTGGCGTCCATCAGCTGCAGCAGCGCCAGCGCGGCCAGCGCGCCGCCGATCACCTGCGCCACGATATAGACCGGCGCCTCCTTCCACGGGAAGCGGCCCGCGGTGGCCAGGCCGACCGTCACGGCCGGATTCAGATGGCATCCCGATACCGGTCCCACTGCATAGGCCATGGTCAGCACGGTCAGGCCGAAGGCCAGCGAGACGCCGGCGAAGCCGATGCCCAGGTGCGGAAAGGCGGCCGCCAGGACGGCCGAGCCGCAGCCGCCGAATACCAGCCAGAACGTGCCGAAGGCTTCGGCAAGGGGGCGCTTGAAGTGCATGGTTCCTTCTCCCGATTGAATATGGCGCGCCGCACGGACACGCGGGTGCGACGTCCGACAGGTCGCAGCGTGCGGGAGGATTCTAGGAGCCGGTTACGGCGATGTCATGACTCAAAGCGCACTCTTTGCAGTCGTTCACAATTGGCGAGGCTCGTGGGATGGGCCTCCGGCTGCGCCAACGCCAGTCCTCTCGTGCTGGCCGATGTCCTCGAATGCGAGCTTTCCGCAAAAGCGCTGGTGAGGAGCATCCGTGCGGCAATTCAAGTTTTCTCGGGCTCGAAGCAGGGCTGTACCTTGGTGCGGCATGCCGCGAATGCGGCGGCCGACAATGCCCCGTCGAAAGGGTCGCAATGCGTCAGCAAGCAGAGCCGGTTCCGTACTTCGCCGAAAAGGCGTTGTGCATGTTGTTTCGCAGCGCCACTTCAAGCACGTGCAACGCTGGCGACAGGCGCATGGCAACTTCCATGTTGTGTGTGTAGCGGGCAGTGACGTCGAGGGTCGAGGGATCCGGTTCGCCATCGTGGTACGCATGCAGCCGAGCCGTCGAGAACGTTCGCTGGAGCGCGGGTAGAAGCCTTGCATGGGAATTTTTTGTCCTGCTATACTCGGCGAGTAATCCCCGGCAAGGTCTTCTCCTGGCCACGACCCGCGCGAGCGGGGTGCCAAACAGTCAGTGCTCAGACTCCGGGGCTGGGATTTGAAAAGGGCGCCTAATAAGCGCCCTTTTCGCATTTGTGCGTGCCGACAGGCACGGGACCGATCTTAGCTTCGGGATGCTTGCGTTACATTCGCTTCCTGCTTGCAAGGCAATGGGGCTTGGTGCATTCCGATAGTGCCGCGACGAAACCGAACGCGCACTGTGTCGTTGGCTCGATCGCGTTTTCGCCGCTACTGACCCGCACCGCGTCGCAGCATGACAACGCACGCACCGGCGCCGAAGATTTCGCATGCGGAGTCGGCTTGCGAGGGTCCCGGGCGCCGCGATCTTCCTCACTGCGAGAGCCGCATGTACAAAGTCTATTGGACCACTTACGACGCGCAGGGCGTGCCGACCGCGCATGCGGAGGATTACGGCTCCGATCAGCTCGCCGCGGTGCTGGCGCGTTGCGAGGCGCTGCGGGCGCGGCAGCGGGCCGGTGAGCCGGTCGGTTTCGTGACGATGGTGTCGGAGAATCCGTATAGCGTCGGACACCCCGGAGCGGCCGATGTCGAGCCCGGCTATGCCTGGTACAAGCGGCGGCCGCCGCCGCGCTAGATGGCGGGAGGATGTCGATGCGGAAGACGTCGACGGCAGCGACGGTACTGGCGATGACGCCCGGGCTACTGCACCGCCTCGATGTCCCCCATCCACGGGCCGAGCTCCCGCCGCAACGTCGATAGATCGATCGGCTTGCCGAGCACGCGGGCGCCCGCGATCGGCTCCTGCAGGTCCGCGCCCGCGCCATAGCCGGTCATCAGCACCACGTCGATATGCGGCTGTTGGGCGCGCAACGCCACGGCCAGCGCATCGCCGGCCATGCCCGGCAGCGTGATATCGGTCAGCAGCACGTCGAAGCGCCGGTCATCGGCCAGCAGCAGCGCTTCCTCCGCCGAGCCCGCCGCGGCGCAATCGAGACCGAAGCCCAGCAGCACTTCCTGCAGCGCCTCACGCGAGGGGATGTCGTCCTCGACCAGCAATACGGCGGCGGCCACGCCGTCGCGCCGGACTTGCGGCAACTGCGCTGGCGCCGGGCCGCTCGTGCGCCGATGGGCGTCCAGAACGGCCCGCACCGCGCGGGCCAGATCGTCGCGCCGATAGGGTTTGTTCAGCAGCGTCACGCCATCGTCCAGCTTGCCGACGTGGAAGATCTCGTCGCGCGTATATCCGGAAGCGAACAGCACCGGAATCGGCGGCCGCCGCTGCGCCGCGCGCCGTGCCAGTTCGCCGCCCTTGATCGTGCCGGGCATGATGACGTCGGTGAACAGCAGGTCGATGCCGATGCCGCTGTCGATCAGCGACCAGGCGGCGTCGCCATTCGGGGCAATGCGCACGCGATAGCCGAGCTGTGCCAGCATCTCGACCGCGGTGATCCGTACATCGGGATCGTCTTCGACCACCAGGATCGTCTCGCCGCCGCCAACCGGCGCGGGCTCCTGCTCCGCTGCCTCGGGCGTTTCGGCCTCGACGCAGCGGGGAAAGAACATCTGCACCGTGGTCCCGCGGCCGACGGTGCTCTGGATCGCGATATGGCCACCGCTCTGCTTGACGAAGCCGAACACCATGCTCAGGCCGAGGCCGGTGCCGTGGCCATCGGCCTTGGTCGTGAAGAAGGGCTCGAACGCGTGCTCCAGCACGTCGGCGGTCATGCCGGTGCCAGTGTCGGCCACGCGGAAGACCACATAATCACCTTCCGGCCGCTCTGGCGTGTTGGCGGTCCAGGTATCGGCATCCGAATCGGGCGATGACACGCCGTCGAGCACGATATTGGCGGCAGAGATCGTCAGCGTGCCGCCGCCGCGCATCGCGTCGCGGCCGTTGATGGCCAGATTGAGCAGCGCGTTCTCGAGCTGGTTGCGGTCCGCCTTGACGTTCCACAGGTCATCGGGGGTCTGCGTTTCGACCTTGAGCGACTCGCCCAGCGCGCGGTGCAGGATCTCGGCCATCCCGGCAATCAAGCGGCCGGGGTGGATCACCGCCGGCGACAACGGCTGCCGGCGGGCGAAGGCCAGCAGGTGCGAAGCCAGCTTGGCGCCGCGGCGCACCGCGTTGGCGGCGGTGGCGATGCGGCCCTGCGCGATCGGGTTGTCGCCGGCTTCGGCGGCGAGCATCTGCAGATAGCCGCTGATGACCTGCAGCACATTGTTGAAGTCGTGCGCAATGCCGCCGGTCAGGTTGCCGATCGCCTCCATCTTCTGCGCCTGCCGCAGCTGGCCTTCGGCCAGCGCGCGCGCGGCGATCGCATCGGCAACACGCTTTTCCAGCGTTTCGGTCAGTTGCCGCAGCGCCTGCTCGGCCAGCTTGCGCTCGTCGATGTCGATCAGCACGCCGGGGAAGCGGTAGGGCTCGCCGTGCGAGTCGAACTCGCACTGGCCGTTGGCCTGGACCCACAGATAGCTGTCGTGGGCCCGGCGGATCCGGTATTCGGCGCGGAACGGCGCCCCGGTGCGGATCGCTTCGTCGGTCAGCCTGGCCAGTTCCTCGATGTCGTCCGGGTGGATCACCGCGTTGATGATCGTGCGCGGCACGCCTTGCATCGCCTGAGCCAGTCCGACCGAGAACGTGCGGGCGAAGCGTTCGTCGCCGGTCAGTGTGTCCGAAGCGATGTCCCAGACCCAGGTGCCAAGGACCGCGCCGGTATTGAGCGCCAGTTGCAGCCGTTCGTTGGCCTGTTGCAGCGCGTCCTCGGCTTCCTGCCGCCAGCGTTCGGTCAGGACGCGCTCGGTGGTTTCGACCACCACGGCGAGCACGCCGGCGGGGACGCCATCGTCGTTGGCCACCGGGCTGTAGTACAGGTCCATCCAGACGTCCTCGGGACGTCCATTGCGCAGCAGCACCAGCTCCTTGTCGCGGAAGGACAGCGTGCCGCCTGCCAGGCAGGTCTGCATCACATGCCGGTTGAAGTCGGCCACTTCGGGCCAGCCCAGTTCGACCGGACAGCCGAGCAGATAGGGATGTCGGCCGCCGGCGAACACGGCATAGGCATCGTTGTAGATCATGTAGCCCGGTCGGCCCCACAACAACACCATCGGCACCGGCGAAGCCAGCAGCAGCCGCACCGCGGTGCCAAGGCTGGGCTGCCAGCGGTCGATCGGCCCCAGCTCGGTGGTGGACCAGTCGAACGCCCGGATGCGCTCGGCCATTTCGCCGTGCCAGCCGGAACAGTCGTGGTGTTCTGCCAGGAATGGCATGGTGTGAAGCGAGAGTGGCGACAGCGAGATTGTGCTGGCGCAGAGTGCGTTTGCCAATGCCGGCGCCCCGGAGGGCGGTCCTTCGGCCCACCGCTATATATATATAGAGGGGCGCGGAAGGTGGACTGTCGCAGCAGCGGATGGCGGCGCCCCGCCACGAACCGCCGGTCGCGGCGGGGGCGGAACGATGAAGCGCGGCGGCTGGAGCCGCCGCGCCGGTTTCAACGCGCGGCGTTCAACCGTGCGTCAGTCGCGTGTTTCCAGCGCGCGGTTGATGCGCAGCGCCAGCACCGTGCAAGCGACGCCGGACAGCAGATAGATGCTGACCGCGACCAGGCCGAACTTGACCGACAGGCCCAGCGCAACGAGCGGGGCGAAGGCCGCGCCGAACAGCCAGGCGAAATCCGAGGTCAGCGCGGCGCCGGTATAGCGGAAGCGCCGTTCGAAGTTCGAGGTCACGGTGCCCGAAGCCTGGCCATACGACAGGCCGAGCAGCAGGAAGCCGATCAGGATGAACAGGTCCTGCCCCGCCTCCTCGCCGCCGAGCAGCATCGGCGTGAACAGGCTGAACACGCCGATCAGCGTCGCCAGCAAGCCCAGCGTCGTGCGCCGGCCGATGCGGTCGGCGATCCAGCCGGACAGGATGGTGCCGACGATGCCCACCAGCGCGCCGGCGATCTGCACCTTCAGCACGCTGTTGACGCTCTGGGTCGCCTGCAGCGCCAGCCAGGACAGCGGGAACACCGTCACCAGGTGGAACAGCGCGTAGCTGGCCAGCGCGGCGAAGGCGCCGATGAAGATGTTGTAGCCCTGGCCGCGCACCATTTCCCGGGTGCTGATCGGCTCGAGCTCGCCTTCCTCCAGCAGCCGGGTGTACTCCTCGGTCACCACCAGGCGCAGCCGGGCGAACAGCGCGACCACGTTGATGGCGAAGGCCACGTAGAACGGGTAGCGCCAGCCCCACGCCAGGAAGTCGTCGGCCGCCAGGTTGGCGTGCAGGTACAGGAACAGGCCGCTGGCGACCAGGAAGCCGATCGGCGCGCCGAGCTGGCCCAGCATCGCGTACCAGCCGCGCCGGTCGGGCGGCGCGTTCAGCGCCAGCAGCGACGGCAGGCCGTCCCAGGAGCCGCCGAAGGCCACGCCCTGCAGGAAGCGGAATACCGCCAGCATCACGATCGCGTTTTCGCCGAGCGCCGCATAGCCGGGCAGGAAGGCGATGCCGACCGTCGAGCAGCCCAGCAGGAACAGCGCCGCGGTCAGCTTGACGCCGCGGCCCCAGCGCCGCTGGATCGCCATGAACAGCGCGGTACCGAGCGGGCGCCCGAAAAAGGCGATCGCGAAGATGGTGAAGGCGTAGAGCGTCCCTTCCAGCCGCCCGACGAACGGGAAGAACACGGACGGGAACACCAGTACCGAGGCGATGCCGTAGACAAAGAAGTCGAAGTACTCGGAGGCCCGGCCGATGACGACGCCGGTGGCGATCTCGCTTGGGGCGACCGGCGAATGCGGTCGGTCGTCGCTGGCGGCGAGTGAAGGGAAAGGCGCTTGCGAATCGTGCGTGATACTCGACATGCTTCCTCGCTAAATCAGGATAGCGCTACGCCGGACGGACGCGCCCGCCAGGCGCCGCGACCATTGGGACAAAATGTCCAATTCTCCGCGCTTGCCGAATAGAGTACATTCCGCCTCGGTTGTAACAGCTGCGCCCGTCGCACCCGAAGCATTCGTAGTACCAGTCTCCCCCAAGACGGCTACGCTATTTCCTCTGCCGGCAATGCCCCTCATTAATACCATTCGCGGGTTGATTTTGCTGCCCGCCATTACCCTATTGACAGGTTGTAATGCTGTGTTGTTGTCTCCTTCGGGTGACATCGCGGTACAGCAACGTAACCTAATATACATCTCCACGGCGCTGATGCTGCTGATCATCGTCCCGGTGATAGCGCTGACGCTGTTCTTTGCCTGGAAGTATCGGGCCTCGAACAAGAACGCTACCTACTCGCCCGACTGGGACCATTCCACGGTGCTGGAACTGGTGATCTGGTCGGCGCCGCTGCTGATCATCATCGCGCTGGGCGCGATCACCTGGGTCAGCACCCATGCGCTGGACCCGTACCGGCCGCTGGAGCGGATCGACGCCAAGCGTTCGCTGCCGACCAACGTCAAGCCGTTGACGGTGGAAGTGGTGGCGCTGGACTGGAAGTGGCTGTTCTTCTATCCGGAGCATGGCATCGCCACGGTCAATGAAATGGCGGCGCCGGTCGACCGGCCGATCCAGTTCAAGATCACCGCCTCGACCGTGATGAACTCGTTCTTCGTGCCGGCACTGGCGGGGCAGATCTACGCGATGCCTGGCATGGAGACCAAGCTGCACGCGGTGATCAACCAGCCGGGCGAATACGAAGGCTTGTCGGCCAACTACAGCGGCGCCGGCTTCTCGGGCATGCGCTTCAAGTTCCATGGCCTGGACGAGCAGGGCTTCGAGCAGTGGATCGCCAAGGCCAAGGCCAGCGGCCAGACCCTGACGCGCGAGGATTATCTGAAGCTGGAGCAACCGAGCGAACGCGAGCCGGTGCGCTACTACGCCAGCGTCGACAAGGGCCTGTACGACAAGATCCTGAACCGCTGCGTCGAAGCGAACCGCATGTGCATGAACGAAATGATGGCGATCGACGAGCAGGGCGGCCAGGGCAAGCCCGGCGCCTTCAACGTCGCCACGCTCGACCCCGCCACGCGCGCGCGCCTTGGCCTGCAGGATGCGCCGGTGCGCAGCTATGTCGGCGGCATGTGCACGGTCGCCGATCCGGACGGCTCCGGTGCCTTCGGCCCGGCCGCGTCCACCTTTGCGCCGGCCGGCGAATCCGCCGCCGTGACGCTTCCCCAGCTTCCTCTTACACAACGCGCTGTAGCCGGCGTTGACCAGCATGCTTGACAGTTTCGACCTCACCAAGCTCATTTTCGGCCGTCTCTCCTGGGAGGCGATCCCGCTGCACGAGCCCATCCTGATCGCCACCTTCGCGGCGGTCGTGCTCGGCGGGCTGACGCTCGTCGGCGCGCTGACCTATTTCCGCGCCTGGGGCTACCTGTGGCGCGAGTGGTTCACCAGCATCGACCACAAGAAGATCGGCATCATGTACATGGTGCTCGGCCTGGTGATGCTGCTGCGCGGCTTCGCCGACGCGATCATGATGCGTCTGCAGCAGGCGATCGCCTTCGGCGACAACATGGGCTATCTGCCGCCGCATCACTACGACCAGATCTTCACCGCCCACGGCGTGATCATGATCTTCTTCGTGGCGATGCCGCTGGTCACCGGCCTGATGAACTACGTGGTGCCGCTGCAGATCGGCGCGCGCGACGTGGCCTTCCCGTTCCTGAACAACTTCAGCTTCTGGATGACCACCGCCGGCGCCGTGCTGGTGATGGTGTCGCTGTTCGTCGGCGAATTCGCCAAGACCGGCTGGCTGGCCTATCCGCCGCTGTCGGGCATCCTGCAGAGTCCGGACGTGGGGGTCGACTACTACATCTGGGCCTTGCAGATAGCGGGGATCGGTACCTTGCTGTCAGGCGTCAACCTGCTGGTGACCATCGTCAAGATGCGCGCCCCGGGCATGACGATGATGAAGATGCCGGTCTTCACCTGGACCTCGCTGTGCACCAACGTGCTGATCGTCGCCGCCTTCCCGGTGCTGACGGCCGTGCTCGCGCTGCTGTCGCTGGACCGCTATGTCGGCACCAACTTCTTCACGAACGACTTCGGCGGCAACCCGATGATGTACGTGAACCTGATCTGGATCTGGGGCCACCCCGAGGTGTACATCCTGATCCTGCCGGCGTTCGGTATCTTCTCGGAAGTGGTGTCGACCTTCTGCCGCAAGCGCCTGTTCGGCTATGCGTCGATGGTGTACGCGACGGTCGTGATCACGGTGCTGTCGTACCTGGTCTGGCTGCACCACTTCTTCACGATGGGTTCGGGCGCCAGCGTCAACTCGTTCTTCGGCATCACGACGATGATCATCTCGATCCCGACCGGGGCGAAGATCTTCAACTGGCTGTTCACGATGTACCGCGGCCGTATCCGCTTCGAAGTGCCGATGCTGTGGACCGTGGGCTTCATGGTCACCTTCGTGATCGGTGGCATGACCGGCGTGCTGCTCGCCGTGCCGCCCGCCGACTTCGTGCTGCATAACAGCCTGTTCCTGATCGCCCACTTCCACAACGTGATCATCGGTGGCGTGCTGTTCGGCCTGTTCGCCGGCATCAACTACTGGTTCCCGAAGGCGTTCGGCTTCAAGCTCGACGATTTCTGGGGCAAGGTCTCGTTCTGGTTCTGGCTGGTCGGGTTCTATGCCGCGTTCATGCCGCTGTACGTGCTGGGCCTGATGGGCGTGACCCGCCGCGTCAGCCACTTCACCGATCCGTCGCTGCAGATCTGGTTCCAGGTCGCCGCCGTCGGCGCGTTCCTGATCGCGATCGGCATCGCCGCCTTCCTGATCCAGCTGGTGGTCAGCTTCAAGCGCCGTGCCCAGCTGCGCGACGTGACCGGCGATCCGTGGGATGGCCGCACGCTGGAATGGTCGACCTCGTCGCCGCCGCCCGCGTACAACTTCGCGTTCACGCCGGTAGTGCACGACAACGACGCCTGGTGGCAGATGAAGGACCGCGGCTACGAGCGTCCGCAGAAGGGCTTCCTGCCGATCCACATGCCGAAGAACACCGGTGCGGGCATCATCCTCGCCGGCCTGTCGACGGTGCTGGGCTTCGCGCTGATCTGGCACATGTGGCTGCCGGCCGCGGTTGCGTTCGTCGCCCTGCTGGCGGTCGCGATCGGCCACACCTTCAACTACCAGCGTGACTACTACATCCCGGCGGAGCACGTCGTCCGCACCGAGGAAGAACGCACCCGCCTGCTTGCACAACATGCTTGACACCATTGCAACCCAACCGGCCGGCGCCAGCGGCGCGCCGGTCCGCGGCGGCTCCAACGAGCTGCGCTTCTACCTGCCGACCGAGCATCATCCGCAGAACGGGACGATGCTGGGCTTCTGGCTGTACCTGATGAGCGACTGCCTCATCTTCGCCTGCCTGTTCGCCGTGCACGGCGTGCTCGGCCGCAGCTATGCGGCGGGCCCGTCGGGCGCCGACCTGTTCGACCTGCCGCTGGTGGCGCTGAACACGTCGATGCTGCTGCTGTCGTCGATCACCTACGGCTTCGCGATGCTGGAGATGCAGCGCAACAAGCTCAAGGGCACGATGGTGTGGCTGGCCATCACCGGCCTGCTGGGCGCGGCCTTCGTCGGCCTGGAGCTGTACGAGTTCTCGCACCTGATCCACGAAGGCGCGGTGCCGCAGCGCAGCGCGTTCCTGTCGTCGTTCTTCACGCTGGTCGGCACCCACGGCCTGCACGTGACCTTCGGCATCATCTGGCTGATCACGCTGATGTTCCAGCTGAACAAGCACGGCCTGATCGCCGCCAACAAGCGTCGCCTGATGTGCCTGTCGCTGTTCTGGCACTTTCTGGATGTGGTCTGGATCGGCGTGTTTACCTTCGTCTATCTGATGGGAGTGATGGTATGAGCGCCCACGACTATTCGTTCTCGAACCTGGCCGACAAGGGCCACGGTCATCACGGCGATCATGGCCATGGCCACGACGATCACCACGATCACGACGATGGCGCCGCGCATGGCACCCTCAAGAGCTATGTGATCGGCTTCGTGCTGTCGGTGATCCTGACGGCGATCCCGTTCTGGCTGGTGATGGGCAAGGTCATCGACAATCAGAACACCACCGCGCTGGTGATCCTCGGCTTCGGCGCCGTGCAGATCGTGGTCCACATGATCTACTTCCTGCACATGAACACCAAGTCGGAAGGTGGCTGGAACATGCTGGCGCTGATCTTCACGATCATCCTGGTCGTCATCACGCTGGCCGGCTCGCTTTGGGTCATGTATCACATGAACACAAATATGATGCCGACGATGACGCACGACATGAAATCGATGCCTTGACCTCGCCTCGACCTGTAAAACACAGCCCGGATCGCAAGCCCGTTCCCCGCAGCCCGGCCGCCCTCGCGGTGCTGGCGCTGCTGGCGGTACTGGCTTTCGCCGGGCTGTTTGCCTTGGGCACCTGGCAGGTCGAGCGCCGCGCCTGGAAGCTGGACCTGATCGAACGCGTCGAGGCGCGCGTCCATGCGCCGCCGGTCGACGCACCGGCGCCCGAGCGATGGCCGCTGATCAGTGCCGCGGCCGACGAATACCGGCATGTACGCGTGAGCGGCACCTTCCTGCACGACCGCGAGACGCTGGTGCAGGCCACGACCGCGCTGGGCGGCGGATTCTGGGTGATGACGCCGATGCGGATGCGCGACGGCACCGTGGTGCTGATCAACCGCGGCTTCGTGCCGCCGGAATTCCGCTCGCGCGAGAGCCGGGCCAAGGATGAGCCGACCGGTGAAACCACGGTCACCGGCCTGCTGCGGATCACCCAGCCGGGCGGGGGCTTTCTGCGCCGCAACGACCCGGCCGCCGACCGCTGGTACTCCCGCGATGTGCAGGCGATCGCCGCCGCTCGCGAACTGGAGCGGGTCGCGCCGTACTTCATCGATGCCGATGCCGGCCCGCCGGAGGCGTTCGGCGCGTCGGGCGCACCGCGCCGCTGGCCGGTCGGCGGGCTCACCGTGGTGACCTTCCACAACAGCCATCTGGTCTATGCGTTGACCTGGTACGGGCTGGCGCTGATGGTGCTGGGCGCCGCCTGGTACGTCGGCCGCGAGGAACTGCGGCTGCGCCGCGGCCGATGAGGGACAATGCGGGGCATGCCGGTTCGCACGGCATGCATTGACCCGCGGCGCCGCGGCGGTACGCTGCGCACGCCGCTGCCATCCTGCTTCGACCCTGACGATGCCTCTTTCCACCGATTCCCCGCCGAAGGCCGCCGGCGCCACGCTGGCGGCGCCCAACGGCGCTCCGGCCCCGGCGCGCCGCGGCGAGCGCGCGCTCGACGCCACCGCCCGCAAGAACATGGAGCAGCTGATCGAGCTGCGCTGGATCGCGGTGCTGGGGCAGGTTGCCACCATCAGCGTCGTGCATTTCGGCCTGGACGTGCCGCTGCCGGTCAACCAGATGCTGGCGGTGCTGCTCGGGCTGATCGCCTTCAACGCGCTCAGTCTGCTGCGGCTGCGCTTTGTCGTCGCCGAGGTCTCGCAGACGCAGCTGTTCGTCTCGCTGCTGGTCGATATCGGCATGCTGACCGCGCTGCTGTATCTGAGCGGCGGCGCCTCCAACCCCTTCGTCTTTCTTTATCTGCTGCAGGTGATCCTCGGCGCGGTGCTGCTGCAGGCATGGTCGATCTGGGTCATCGTGGTGGTCACCGCGTCGTGCTTCGCCGGCCTGGCGCTGGTCGGCAAGCCGCTGGCGCTGCCGCCGGACCACGAGCAGGGGCTCCGCAGCCTCTACATCCAGGGCATGCTGATCTGCTTCGTGTTGAACGCGGCGCTGCTGGTGGTCTTCATCACGCGGATCATGCGCAATCTGCGCGCCCGCGACGAGCATCTGGCCGACCTGCGCCAGCGCGCCGCCGAGGAAGAACATATCGTCCGCATGGGCCTGCTGGCCTCGGGGGCCGCGCATGAACTGGGCACGCCGCTGGCCACGCTGGCGGTGATCCTGTCCGACTGGCGCCGCATGGAACCGTTCTCGAAGGACCCCGAGCTGCTGCAGGAGCTCGGCGAGATGCAGACACAGGTGCAGCGCTGCAAGTCGATCGTCAGCGGCATCCTGCTGTCCGCGGGCGAGGCGCGCGGCGAGGCGCTGACCGAAACCACGGTGCGCCGCTTCGTCGACGACCTCGTTGCGGAATGGCGCGCGACCCGGCCGGTCGCCGAGTTCTCCTACGACTACCGCTTCGGCCCGGACCTGCCGATCCTGTCGGACTCGGCGATCAAGCAGATGGTCTGCAACGTGCTGGACAACGCGCTGGAGGCGTCGCCGCGCTGGGTCGGCTTCGACGTGCGGCGCGAGGATGATACGCTGGTGCTGTCGGTCCTCGACGAAGGCCCCGGTTTCGCGCCGCAGATGCTCGAGCGCCTGGGCAAGCCCTATCAGTCGAGCAAGGGCCGGCCGGGCGGCGGGTTGGGGCTGTTCCTGGTCGTCAATGTTGCTCGCACGCTGGGCGGCAGTGTGGCCGCGCATAACCGTCCGCAGGGCGGGGCGATGGTCACGATGAAGCTGCCGCTGGCGGCAATCACGCTGGAAGAGGAGGCCGAAGATGCTGCCCAATGATCCCGAGCGCGGCCCCGCGGCGGCCGGCCAAGCGGCGCAGACGCAGGACGAGGCCGGACGCGTGCTGATGATCGTCGAGGACGACGCCGCCTTCGCCCGCACGCTGCGCCGCTCGTTCGAACGGCGCGGCTATCAGGTCCTGCATGCGACCAGCCTCGAAGGGATGAACGAACTGCTGAAGGAACATTCGCCCGGCTATGCGGTGGTGGACCTGAAGCTCAAGGGCGAGGCCTCGGGCCTGGCCTGCGTGCAGGCGCTGCATGCGCACGATGCCGACATGCTGATTGTCGTGCTGACCGGCTACGCCAGCATCGCCACCGCGGTCGAGGCCGTCAAGCTGGGCGCCTGCCACTATCTGGCCAAGCCGTCGACTACCGACGACATCGAGGCCGCCTTCGAGCGCGCCACCGGCGACGTCGACGTCGAGGTCACCGGCCGCCCTACCTCGATCAAGACGCTCGAGTGGGAGCACATCCACGAGACGCTGGCCGCAACCGGCTTCAATATCTCCGAGGCGGCGCGCCGGCTCGGCATGCATCGCCGCACGCTGGCGCGCAAGCTCGAGAAGCAGCGGATCAAGTAAGGCCGCGCCGCGGCCTTCCCCGGCCCTCGTGGCGCAGGCCGCCGAGGCTGCCAGCAAACCGCTCCGCCAGCCGCTCGCGGCGAAAGACCTCCACTACATAGTCGACGAATACACGCGTCTTGGCCGGCAGCAGCGTGCGCGTGGGGTAGTACAGCGAGATCGCTCCCGCATCGGCGTACCACTGTGGCAGGACGCGGACCAGTTCGCCGCGCTCCAGCCACGGCAGCACATCGGGCACTGCCAGCAGCGTCACGCCAAGTCCTTGCAAGGCAGCTTCGCGCATGGCGGCCGGATCGTTGAGGACGATCCGCTCTTGCATCTCGATTCCCTGTTCGTCGCCGGCGGCATCGCGCATGACCCACTGGCGGGTACGCCCGGTACGTCCCGATCGCATGACGATGCCATCCAGCGATTGCAGCATCGATGGATGGGTCGGCAACGTGCGCCCCCGCAAGTACGCCGGCGATGCGACGGCGATCACATGCGCGGGCGCCAGCGTGCGGGACACCATCCCCGCCGCCAGTTCAAAGCCTCCGCCGATGGCGGCGTCGAATCCTTCGGCGATCAGGTCGACCGCACGATTGTCGAAGTGCCATTCGGGCCGGATTGCGGGATAGCGGGCAAGAAATTCGGGCAGCAGCGGCATCACCCAGGTCACGCCGAAAGAAGGCGCCAGGCTCAGCTTGAGCACGCCGGCGGGCTCGCCTCGATCGCTGGAGACGGTGGCAATGGCCGCCTGCAGCGCCTCCAGGTTGCCGCCGATGGCCGCGAGGAAGCGCTCGCCCGCCTCGGTCAACGTCAGCTTGCGCGTCGAGCGCTGAAACAGCCTGACACCGAGATTGCGCTCCAGCATGGCCACATTGCGGCTGACCGCGGCCGGCGTCAGCGCCAGCCGGCGGCCGGCAGCAGAAAAGCTGCCCGATTCGGCGCTGCGGACGAACGATTCGAGGTTCGCGAGGGTCTCCATGTTGCTCATCTTATATGAACACTTGAAAATCATTCCAGTCATTGCTGGCTAAACATCGGGCAATCCGCCTCCCATACTCCGTTCACACCTTTTCGATTGACCTACGGAGAAACAGCCATGACGCAACAGATTCTTCCCCTGGCCGGCAAGACGGCCCTCGTGACCGGCGGCTCGCGCTCCATCGGCGCCGCCATTGCCCGCAGGCTCGCCGCCGACGGCGCGGCCGTCGCGCTGACCTACAGCGCATCACCCGACAAGGCCGCCGCTGTCGTGGACGACATCGTGGCGGCCGGAGGCCGCGCCGTCGCGATTGCCGCCGACGCCGGTGACCCGTCCGCCGTGCGTCGGGCAGTGACCGGGACGGTCGAGGCCTTCGGCGGCATCGACATTCTTGTCAACAACGCCGGCCTGGGCCTGGGCGGCGCCATCGAGGACATCCCGTTCGAGACCTATGAACGGATGATCGCGGTCAATGTGACGGGCGTGTTCGTCGCCACCCAGGAAGCCGTGCGGCAGATGAAGCCCGGTGGCCGCGTGATTCATATCGGCTCGTCGATGACGCGGTACGCGGCCTTTCCGACCGCGTCGCTCTATACCCTGACCAAGGGCGCCATTGCGGGCTTCAACCGCAGCCTGGTACGCGACCTCGGCCCGAAGGGCATCACCGTCAATACGGTCCATCCCGGCCCGACCGATACCGACATGAATCCCGATGGCGGCCCGGTCAGCGAGATCGTCGGCCCCGGCATTGCCTTGGGCCGGTACGGTCAGCCGCGCGAGATCGCCGGCGTGGTCGCCTTCCTCGCGGGGCCCGACGCAGCATTCGTGACCGGTGCCGATATCGTCGCGGACGGCGGCTTCACGGCCTGAGCCAGGAGAGAGTCATGCGTAACGACATCGGCAAGACCATCGGCATCATCGGTGCCGGCGCGATCGGCACCGCGTTTGCGAAGGCGCTGGCCCGCCACGGCATCGAAGCGGTGATCGCCAACAGCCGGGGCCCGGACACGCTGCAGGACGCCGTAAGGGCGATCGGCCCATCGATTCGCGCGGGCACGCGCGAGCAAGCCGCGGCGCAGGACATCGTGCTGGTTGCCGTGAATTGGTCCAAGCTGCCGGCGGCACTGGCAGGACTGCCCGATTTCGGCGGCCGGATCGTGATCGATGCCAACAATCCGATCGAAGCGCCGCTGTTTCGCCCCGTGGACCTGCATGGCATCTCGTCGACCGCGGTGTTTGCCGGCCTCGTGCCGGGCGCCCGTGTCGTCAAGGCCTTCAATCATCTGCAGCCCGCACTGGTGTCGGGCGATCCGCAGGCCGACGGCGGTCGCCGCGTGCTGTTCCTGTCGGGCGACGATGCCGGCGCCAAGGCCGAGGTGGCCACGCTGATCGCGCGGCTGGGTTTTCTCGGCATCGATCTCGGCACGCTCGATGCCGGCGGACGCCAGCACCAGTTTCCCGGCGGACCGCTGGCCGCGCTGAACCTGGTCGCGATCGACGCGCGGTAACAGGCGCTCGCGCGCCTCCCGGAGTGCCGCGGCTTTATCGATTCGTTGTTTCGGTATGGTCGCGATACTCCGTGGAAGCGATAGCTGCAGGGCGATAGTGCAGCGCTTACAATGGCCGGCAGCGATTTAGAAAAGAAGGTCGGCCGCGTTCGCCGCGACGGCAAATCCGCCTGGCCGGCCCCGATCAAGGAGACTTTGCGCCCATGCAGATCGAATCCCTGCTGGACCAGCCGCTCGGCAATCTCGCCGACTGCGTCCGTGCCCACGCCAACGCCCGCCCCGAGCATCCCGCGGTCATCGATGACCGTACCAGCCTGTCGTATCGGGAATTCGACGGGCTGGTCGACCGCGTGGCCGCGGCCCTGCAGCGCGACGGGCTGCAGCCGGGCGATGCGCTGGCGATCTGCGCCGCCGCGTCGATCGAGTATGCGGCGGTATTCCTCGGCGGGCTGCGTGCCGGCGTCGCCATCGCGCCGCTGGCACCGTCGTCGACGCCGCCGGCGCTGGCCGGCATGATCGCCGACTCCGACGCAAAGCTGCTGTTCCTCGACGCCCCGGTGCTCGACGCATTGCAGGGCGCAGGTATCGAGGCCACGGTGCCGCGCATCGGACTGGGCGGCGCACAGACCGGCGTCGCATTCGCCGACTGGCTGGCGCCCGCCGGCAGACGGCCGCGCGAGACGCCGCTGCGCCAGCGGCAGGTCTTCAACATCATCTATTCGTCCGGCACCACGGGCGCGCCCAAGGGCATCGTGCACGACCACGCGCTGCGCTGGAACCAGATCCGCCGCGTCAACGAGACGGGCGGCTACGGAGCCGATGCGGTGACGCTGATCGCCACGCCGCTGTATTCGAACACCACGCTGGTCAGCTTCATCCCGACGCTGGCGCTCGGCGGCACCGTGGTGCTGATGCGGAAATTCGACGCCCAGCGCTATCTCGAACTGGCCGAGCGGCATCGCGTCACCCACGCGATGCTGGTGCCGGTGCAATACCAGCGGCTGCTGGCCCGCGAGGATTTCGATCGCTACGACCTGTCGTCGTTCCGGATGAAGTTCTCGACCAGCGCGCCGCTGTCCGCCGCGCTGAAGGCCGACATCCTGCGGCGCTGGCCCGGTGGACTGGTCGAGTACTACGGCATGACCGAAGGCGGCGGCAGCTGCGTGCTGGCCGCGCACGAATTTCCGGACAAGCTGCATACGGTCGGCAAGCCGATGGAAGGGCACGACATCCGGCTGATCGACGACGACGGCAACGAGGTGCCGGTGGGCCAGATCGGCGAAGTGGTCGGGCATTCGAACACCATCATGACGGGCTATCACAAGCAGCCCGACAAGACCGCCGCCGCGGAGTGGTACGACGCGACCGGCAAGCGCTTCATCCGTACGGGCGACGTCGGCCGCTTCGACGAGGACGGTTTCCTGACGCTGATGGACCGCAAGAAGGACATGATCATCAGCGGCGGCTTCAATATCTATCCGAGCGACCTCGAGGCGGTGCTGCAGCAGCATGCGGACGTGGTCGAATGCGCGGTGGTCGGCGTGCCGTCGCAAAGCTGGGGCGAGACGCCGGTGGCCTTCGTGGTGCTGCGCGAGGGTGCGGCCGTCGATGCCGAGGCGCTGCGCGAATGGGTCAATGCGCAGGTCGGCAAGACGCAGCGGCTCGCCGCGCTGGAACTGTGCGCGCAGCTGCCGCGCAGCGCGATCGGCAAGGTGCTCAAGCGCGAGTTGCGGGATGGGTTTCGCGGGGGCAGGGCGTTGGCATGAGGCCGTTCGGGTGGCCGAGCCGCCCGCTATAATCCGCCGACCGATCGACCGCCCACGCACTCCTCCATGCTCAAGGATCCTGTCGAAGCCCGCCCGACGCGCCGCTATGTCGAGAAGCGCGAGACCATTCTCGATGCGGCCGCGGTGCGCTTCAATCGCAAGGGCGTGCGCGGCACCACGCTGTCGGACGTTGCGCAGGACGTCGGCCTGAGCACCAACAGCATCACCTACTACTACCGCAAGAAGGAAGACCTGGTGGTCGCCTGCCTGTTGCGGACCATCGACGAGATGGTCGGCATCGCGGCGCAGGCTGGCGCGCTGCCCACGCCGGGCGAGCGGGTGGCAGGGTTTATCCGTTTGTTCTTTGCTCGGCTCGCGTTGACGGCCACCGGCGAGCGTCCGGAGCTGATGAGCTTTCGCGAGATCCGCACGCTGCCCGACAGCCATGCCGAGGTCGCGTTCAGCGCGTACAACGACATGTTCCGCCGCATCCGCCAGCTGCTGCGCGAGCGCACGCCGGTCGACCCGGCCGAGCGCAGCGTGCTGAGCGCGCGCGCCCACCTGCTGCTGTCGCTGGCGACCGGGGCGATGGTCTGGATCGAGCGCTACGAACCCGAGGACTATCCGAAGGTCGCCGAGTCGGTGATCGATCTGCTGCTGCATGGCATCGGCTCACGCACGGCGCGCTGGCAGCCGACGCTCGATACCGCCGCGCTGCTGCCGTCGCTGGACCAGCCCGAGACCACGCAGCAGGCCTTCCTGCGCGCGGCCACCGAACTGCTGAACGAGCAGGGCTACCGCGGCGCCTCGGCCGACCGCATCTCCGCCCGGCTCAATCTGACCAAGGGTTCGTTCTACCACCACAACGAGAACAAGGACGACCTGATCGGCGCCTGCTTCGACCGGATGTTCGACGTGATACGCAGCACGCAGACGCTGGTCGAGAACGGGCCCGGTACCGGCTGGGACAAGCTGTGCGCGGTCACGCGCGCGCTGGTCCACTACCAGTTCTCCAGCCAGGGGCCGCTGCTGCGGCTGACCATCTATGGCGCCTTGCCCGAGGAAATGCGCAAGGAGAAGATGCTGACGATGAACCGGCTGTCGGCGCGCTTCGTGCGATTCCTGGTGCAGGGCATGCAGGACGGCTCGATCCGGCCGCTCGACCAATCGATCGCGGCGCTGCAGATCAACGGCATGATCAACGCCGCGGTCGAGCTGCGCCGCTGGGTGCGCGATGCCTCGGCGGACAACGCGGCCGATCTGTTCGTGCGGCCGCTGCTGATGGGCATACTGTCGCCGGCGTAGCGGCGTAGCGGCGTAGCGGCGTAGCGGCGTAGCGGCGTAGCGGCGTAGCGGCGTAGCGGTGCTGCGGAGATCGGCGCCGCCGGCTCGGTCGACCGAGCCGACCAGCCGTCAAGACGAGCCGTAAAGATCAGCCGCCAAGGTCAGCCGTCAAGATCAGTCATACAGATGGCACGCCACCATCTGCCCGTCGCCGCTGTCGCGCAGCGCCGGCTCCTGCGACTTGCAGCGTTCCATCGCCACCGGGCAACGCGTATGGAAGCGGCAGCCCGACGGCGGATGCATCGGACTCGGGACCTCGCCCCGCAGCACGATGCGCTTGCGCTGCCGCTCCGCCTGGACATTGGCCACCGGCACGGCCGACAGCAGCGCCTGCGTGTACGGATGGCGCGGCTGCGCATAGAGCGCGTCCCGATCGGCGATCTCGACGATGCGGCCCAGATACATCACCGCGATGCGGTCGCTGATATGGCGCACCACCGCCAGGTCGTGCGCGATGAACAGGTACGACAGCCCAAGCCGCCGCTGCAGGTCCATGAAGACGTTGACCACCTGCGCCTGGATCGAGACGTCCAGCGCCGACACTGGCTCGTCGCAGACGATCACGCCGGGCTTCAGTGCCAGCGCCCGCGCGATGCCGATGCGCTGGCGCTGCCCGCCGGAGAACTCATGCGGATAGCGGTCCGCCATGTACGGCAGCAGCCCGACCATCTCCAGCAGCTCGCCGACGCGCGCCCGCGTGGCCGCGCGATCGCCGGCCATGCCATGGATCTCCAGCGGCTCGGCCACGATGTCGCGCACCTTCATGCGCGGGTTCAACGAACCGAACGGGTCCTGGTAGACCATCTGCACGCTGCGGCGGAAGTGCTTCTCCTGCGCGCGTGTCATCTGCGCGAGATCGGTGCCGTCGTAGTCGATGCGTCCGCCGCTGGCCGCCAGCATCTTCAGGATCGCCAGTCCGGTGGTCGACTTGCCGCAGCCGCTCTCGCCGACCAGGCCCAGCGTTTCTCCTTGGCGCAGCGTGAACGACACGCCGTCGACTGCCTTGACCGAGCCGACCTGACGCTTGAACACCACGCCGCGCGTGACGGGGAAATGCACCTTCAGATCCTGCACGCGCAGGATCTCGCGGCCGATGGTGCGAGCGCGGGGTGTCGGGGCAGGCGCGGCGGGTGGCATGCCGCCGGTGTTCAAGGCGCCGTCCTGCGTGGCGGGCGTGTCGAGCGCGGCGGTGGCGGTCATGGCGTCTCCTGCAGATGGCAGGCATTCAGATGAACGGATACGCCGCGGCTGTCGGCGGCAGTCCGCAGCAGCGGGCGCGTGACGCGGCATTGCGCCTGGGCCAGCGCGCAGCGCGGCTGGAAGGCGCAGCCGGGACCGAGGGCGGTCAGGTCGGGCGGCTGGCCCTCGATCGGCACCAGCGCCTGGCTGGTGTCGCCATCGAGGCGCGGCACACAGGCCATCAGCCCGCGCGTGTACGGGTGGCGCGGCGTGCGGTACAGATCATCGGCCGAGGCCATCTCGACGAGGCGCCCGCCGTACATCACCGCGACACGGTCGGCGTAGCGCGCCACCACGCCAAGGTCGTGCGTGATCAGGATCAGCGCGGTGCCGAGCCGCTGCGCCAGATCCTTCAGCAGATCGAGGATCTGCGCCTGTACCGTGACGTCGAGCGCGGTGGTCGGCTCGTCGGCGATGATCAGCTGCGGCTTGCAGGCCAGCGCCATCGCGATCATCGCGCGCTGCCGCATGCCGCCGGAGAACTGATGCGGATAGGCGTTCAGGCGGCTGGCCGGCTCGGGAATCTGCACCTGGCCGAGCAGGTCGGCGGCCATGCCCAGCGCGGTCTTCCATGGCAGCTTCTGATGCAGCTGGATCGGCTCGGCGATCTGCTTGCCGATCGTCAGCGCGGGATTCATCGACGACATCGGCTCCTGGAAGATCATCGCGATGCGATTGCCACGGATCGCCCTCATCGCGTCGGCATCGAGCTTGAGCAGGTCCTGGCCATCGAACAGGATCTCGCCGCGGTCGATCGAACCGGGTGGACGCGGGATCAGGCCGAGGATCGACAGCGCGGTCACGCTCTTGCCGGAGCCCGATTCGCCGACGATGGCGAGCGTCTCTCCGGGCGCCACGTCGAAGGAGACCTGGTCGACCGCGGTGACCACGCCGCGATCGGTACGAAACCGCGTGGTCAGGTCGCGGACCTGCAGGATCGGCTGCGTCATCGCTTGCTCCTGGTGGTGCGAGGTTGGCGCCGGCAGCGGGCAAAGCTGCCGGCGAGCGTCGGCGGGCTTGGGCTCAGAAGCCCATCTTCTTCTTCATCTCCTGATCGATCCACAGCCGCGCGTAGATCGGTCCGGGCCGCACCGCGCCGGCGCGCAGCTCGCCGCCGTAGTTCTTGACCCACGGCCACCAGGCCGTATAGACGTACTGCGTCGGCAGCCAGATATATGGGGCCTGCGCAACGATCTCGCGCGTCAGCGCGCGCAGCGCCTCCTGCCGCTTGCCGACGTCGCGCAGCTCGAAGGCCTCCTCGACGCGCTTGTCGAACTTCGGATCGTTCCATTGCGAGGCGTTCCACACCTGGCCGCTGACGAAGCTCTTGCGAATCGTCGTGGTCGGATTGGTATGGCCGTTGTTCATCATGTAGCCGGGCGCATTGGTCTTGGTCGTCATCGCCGACAGGAAGGCGCCGTACTCCATCGGCTGGATCTGGATCCGCACGCCCACCTGTTCGAGGTAGGCGGCGATCAGCGGCAGCAGCTCCATATGGTCGGGGCTGCAGGCGCAGACCTGCACCTTGAAGGTAAAGCCCTTCGGATAGCCGGCCTCGGCCAGCAGCTTGCGCGCCTTGTCGGGGTTGTAGGTGAACAGCTCCTTGACGTTGTCCGGCATCGCGCTGAGCGGCTCGTAGTAGCCGCCGTAGTCGGGATGCTGCGGATAGGCGAACAGTTCGGCGTTGCCGCCGTAGTACTGCTTGACGATCTCCTGCTTGTTGACCGCCATGTTCAGCGCGCGCCGGACCCGGATATCGTTGAACGGCTTGGTGTCGACCCGCAGCGCCAGATACTGGCCGGTGTACGACAGCCAGCGCGACCATTGCAGCTGCGGCGCGCTGCGCTTGAGCTCGTCGACGGCGGTCCAGCGCAGGCCCTCCATGATGTCGATCTTGCCGGTACGCAGCATCGTGTTGCGCGTGGCTTCGTCCTTGATCGTGCGCAGCACCACCTTGTCGACGAAGGGCAGCTTGTAGTCCTTGTTGCCGATGCGCTCGCTGTCCCAGTACTGCGGATTCTTCGTGTAGGTGCTGGCGTTGCCCTGCACGAACTGCGTCAGCGTGAAGGGCCCCGTGCCGTTGACGTTCTTCCAGTTGGCGGCGCCCGCGGTGGCCACTTCCTTGGGCATGATTCCCGAGTAGTAGCCCCAGCCGAAGCGGTAGTCCCATTCGGCGTTGAATTCCTTGAAGCGGAACAGCACCGTGTGCTTGTCGCGCGCCTCCACCTTGCTCAGGTGATCGAAATAGGTGGGGATCTTCTTGGCGCTGGCCTCCTGCCGGCTGTAGCTGAAGACCACGTCCTCGGCGACGAGCTCGCGCTCTTCCATCACGCCGGGCTTGGCGGGGAACTTGACGCCCTTGCGCAGCTTGACCTCGAGCGTCAGCGGATCGGTCCATTTCCACGATTCGGCCAGCTCGCCGCGGATCGCGTCCTCCGGCAGCCAGGCATCGGCCTGGAACGCGTACTTGCCGCCGTTGCGCCTGGCCTTGCTCAGGTCGGCGACGAACAGCTGCTCGTAGACCTGGCCGGTGTCGTAGTTCTGCTTCCAGTTCCAGTCGGCCAGATCCCACGACAGCGCGGAGATGGTCGGGTAGACCGAGCCGATCTCCACGGTGCCGCCGTACTTCGGCGCCTCGGCCTGCGCGAGGGCGCTGCCGGCCGCCAGGGCCAGCGCGACAGCGGCGGCGATCGCCGCTCCTCGTTTTGCCGGGCGGCGAACCGCCTTGTCGTTGTCGATCATCGCTGTCTCCTGTCGCTGTTCTTGTATGGGATGGGTCCGTGCCGTGCTGCCACGTGCCGCACTACCGGAGGCTGTGCTGCCGCCCGGCGCATGGCCGGGCGATGCCGCTACCGCGTACCCCGCATGCGCGGATCGAGCAGGTCGCGCAGCGCATCGCCGTAGACGTTGATCGCGTAGACGACCACGGTCAGGCAGGCGCCGGGCGCCAGCGCCAGCCACGGGCCCTGGAACATGAAGGTGCGGCCGTCGCCGGACAGCATGCCGCCCCAGGTCGGCGCCGGCGGCGGCACGCCCAGGCCGAGGAAGGACAGGCCCGACTCCGCCAGGATCGCGGTGCCGACGCGCGTGGTGAACAGCACGATCACCGGCGGCAGCACGTTCGGCAGGATGTGGCGCCACAGGATGCGCGGCGTCGACGCGCCCATCGACTGCGCGGCGTGCACGTACATGTTCTCGCGCACCGAGACGACGGCACTGCGCACGATGCGCGAGCCGCCGATGCCGAGCAGCAGGCCCAGCGTCACCACGATCTGCCAGCTGCCCGGGCCGAGCACCGACACCACGACGATCAGGATCACCAGATCCGGAAAACTCATCCACGCATCGACGAAGCGCTGCACCACCAGGTCGAACTTGCCGCCGAGATAGCCGGTCAGGATGCCGAGCAGCACCGACACCGCGGTGGCCAGCGTCGCGGCCGACAGGCCGATCACCACCGACAGCTGCGCGCCGTACAGGCAGCGCGACAGCATGTCGCGGCCGAGGTTGTCGGTGCCGAACGGATGCGCCCACGACGGTGGCTGCAGCCGATGCAGCATGTTGATCTCGTTGACGCCGTACGGCGCCAGCACGTCGGCGAAGACGCCGCAGAACAGGAAGATCGCGCAGATCACCGCGCCCGCGGCGCCCAGCGGCTTGTCTCGGAACAGGCGGCCCAGCAGGCCGAAGCCGGGCCAGCGTCGGGCCGTCGCGGTTGCCGATGTCGCCGGGGTTGCCGTTGCTGCTGTCGCCGCCGCGGTGGCTGCGGCGGCGTCGGCGGCCACCGGCGCGACAGGAGTCAGGGGAGTCGCGGAACGTGCCATCAGCGATGCCTCACTTTCGGATCGAACAATCCGTAGCTCAGGTCCACCAGCAGATTGATCAGCATCACCGCCACGCCGACCACCAGAAACACGCCGGTGATCACCGGATAGTCGCGTTGATGCACCGCGTCGAGCAGCAGCAGGCCCATGCCGGGCAGCGCGAAGATCTGCTCGATGATCACCGCGCCGCCGATCAGCAGCGGCGCCTGCAGGCCCACCAGCGTCACCACCGGAATCAGCGCATTGCGCAGCGCATGCCGCAGGATCACCATCCGTTCGTTCAGCCCCTTGGCCCAGGCGGTGCGGATATAGTCCTGGCGCAGTACCTCCAGCATCATCGTGCGCGTCATCCGCATCGTGATCGCCGACAGCGCCATGCCGAGCACGATCGCCGGCACCAGCATCTGCTGCAGGTGCTGCAGCGGGTTCTCGCGGAAGGGCACGTAGCGGACTTCGGGCGACCAGCCCCACCAGACCGACGGAAACACCATCACCATCGTGCCCAGCCAGAAGCTCGGCACCGCCAGCATCAGGATCGAGAACGAGCGCGCCACGTAGTCGGCTGCGCTGTCCTGCCGGATCGCCGACAGCACCCCGATCGGCAGCGCCACCGACAGCGCCACCACCAGCGCGATGGCGCCGAGCGACAGCGTCACCGGGATGCGCGCCATTACCATCTTCAGCACCGGCTCGCCCTGCCACAGCGACACGCCGAGGTCGCCGTGCAGCACGATGTTGCCGGCCCAGTGCAGGTATTGCTGCCACATCGGCCGATCGAGGCCCAGCAGCTGCATCAGTTCCTCGCGGCTGCGCACATCGGCGCTGATGTCGTTCTGGCTCAGCATCAGGTCGACCACGTCGCCCGGCACCAGCCGCACGATCGAGAACACGATGATGCTGGCGAACAGCAGCGTGGGCAGCAGCGCCAGCAGCCGGCGCATCAGGTAGGCGCTCATGGGCGCCTCGCATGGCGGGCGGCGCGGCTGACCGCGCGCGCCAATGCCGGCGGGGATACCGGCAACACGATTTCTGCTGATGCTCCGGCCATGCTGTCTCCTGTTTCCGCCTACAGGTCATTGCCTGTGGCGGTATTTCGGCACGCGGAATGCAGTTTTTGTGCGGGGCAATGCAGCGACCGGCGTTGCGCCGATCGCGATCCCAGCATACTCATCGTTCGAAGCGATGACAACCCGGAAGCGCCCCCGGTGGTCTAGTGAATTTCCCGGGGGCGGGCCGCCGCGCGGCCCTGTGCTTTCTCGCGGCTCCGGCTAGTAGCCGCGCAGCCGGGCCCAGCGGTCGGCGTGGAAGTTGGCGTCGCCCAGCCACTCCTGCGCGGTGCGTGCGCGCTTCATGAAGAAGCCGATCTCGAACTCGTCCGTCATGCCGATGCCGCCGTGCATCTGCACGCCTTCCTGCACCGCCAGCGTCGCGGTCTCGCCCGCCTTGGCCTTGGCGGCCGATGCGAGCGCCTCGGGGCCGTCTGGCGCCGATTCATCGAGCCGTTGCTGGCAGCGCAGCACGATGGCGCGCGTCAGCTCGAGCTCGGTGAACAGATGGGCGGCGCGATGCTGCAGCGCCTGGAATTCGCCGATGATCTTGCCGAACTGCCGGCGCTCCTTCAGATACGCCAGCGTACGGGCGAACGCTTCATCCGCGATGCCGAGCAGCTCGGACGACAGCACCGCGCGGCCGATGTCGAGCGCGCGCTCGAGGATCGCACCACCGCCATCGACGTCGCCGAGTACCGCATCGGCGGGCACCTGCACCCCTTCGAAGACGATGCGCGCGGCCTGCGTGGCGTCGGCCAATACCACCCGTTCGATTCGCACGCCGCGACTGGTGCGCGGTACCAGCAGCAGCGTGATGCCCTGTGTGTCCTCGCTCTGTCCCGCCTGGGCGTCCGCGGTGCGCGCCGCGACGATCAGCGTATCGGCCACGTGGCCGTCGACGACAAGCTGCTTGCTGCCGTCGATCCGGTAGCCGCCGGCATCGGCCGTCGCGCGGGTGGACAGGCGGAACGGCCGATGCTTGCCGGCTTCGTCAAGCGCCAGCGCGGTCAGGTGCCGGCCGGCCGCGATCGCGGGCAGCAGCGCGTCGCGTTGTGCGTCGTTGCCGAAGTGGGTCAGCAGCGAGGCGCCGAGCACCGCGGTGGAGAGGAAGGGCGACGGCGCCAGCGTGCGGCCGATCGCCTCCATGATGACGCCGGCTTCCACCACGCCGAGCCCGCTGCCGCCGTACGCCTCGGGCACCAGCACGCCGGCGAGCCCGAGATCGGCAAAGCGTTGCCACAGCTCGCGCGAGAAGCCGACCGGGTCGCCGCTGTCGCGCATCGCGCGCAACGCGGAGATCGGCGCGTTCTCGCGCAGGAAGGTCAGCGCGTTGTCGCGCAGCATGTCCTGGGTGTCGTTCAGTACGATGGCCATGTCGATGTCCGCGAAGGTCGCCGGAGCGCCGTGCGATCGCACGGCGCCGGCACGGGTGAAGGAGGGAAGGGCGTCAGGCGCCGGGCAGGCCGAGGATGCGCTTGGCGACGATGTTCAGCTGGACCTCGCTGGTGCCGCCCTCGATCGAATTGGCCTTGGTGCGCAACCAGGCGCGCGCGGTGGCGCCCTGCTGGCTGCGCTCGCTTTCCCATTCGAGTGCATCGCTGCCGCCGATCGACATCAGCAGTTCGTAGCGCCGCTTGTTCAGCTCGGCGCCGTAGTACTTCAGCACCGACGAAAACGCGGCAATGCCCTCGCCCTGTCTGGCGAGGTCGCGCACCCGTTCGCCGGCGAAGCCGAATGCGGCCTCGTCGATCTCGAAGCGGGCCAGCTGCGCGCGCAGCATCGGCTCGTCGAGCCGGCCGGCCGCATCGGTGCCGATCGCCTTGGCGGCATGGCGCCCCAGCGGCTGCCGGAAGCCGCGGCTGCCGATCGCGCTGATCATGTCGCGCTCATGGGTCAGCAGATACTTGGCGATCTCCCAGCCGCCGTTGAGCTCGCCGACCAGCTGGTCGCGCGGCACCACGACATCGTCGAAGAAGGTCTCGCAGAACGGCGACTTGCCGGAGATCAGCACGATCGGGCGCGTCGTCACCCCGGGTGTCTCCATGTCGAACAGCAGGAAGCTGATGCCGGTGTGCTTCTGCGCCGAGAAATCGGTGCGCACCAGGCAGAAGATCCAGTCGGCCTTGTCCGCATACGAAGTCCAGATCTTCTGGCCGTTGACGACGAAGTGGTCGCCGCGGTCCTCGGCGCGCGTCTGCAGCGCCGCCAGGTCGGAGCCGGCGTTCGGCTCGGAATAGCCCTGGCACCAGCGGATCTCGCCGCGCGCGATCTTCGGCAGGTGCTCGCGCTTCTGTGCCTCGGAGCCGTACTTCAGCAGGGCCGGGCCCAGCATCGAGATGCCGAAGCTTTGCAGCGGCACGCGGCAGCCCAGCCGCTGCATTTCCTCGCGCAGGATCTTCGCCTGTTCGCGGCTCAGGCCGCCGCCACCGTACTCGCGCGGCCATTCGGGCACGGTCCAGCCGCGCTCGGCCATCCGCTCGAGCCATTGGCGCTGCGCCTCGGAGCGGAAGCGGAACTTGCGTCCGCCCCAGCAGATGTCCTCGTCGTCCTGCACCGGCTGCCGCATCTCGGGCGGGCAATTGTCCTGCAGCCAGGCGTGCGTCTGCTGCCGGAACGTCTCCAGGTCTTCCACGGTGGCCTCCTGTCGCGGTGGGCGGCCTCTGCGGGCCGTCGTCCTTGCTTGAACCGTGCGCCGCCTCATGCCGAATGCGGCGATGAAGCGCGTGCAGGGCCGTTATACAAGCGCGTGTTGGACATCGTCAATACGCCATTTACGAAAATGGTATCGACCATGCAAACAACGCATACCGGCTATGCCACACGCGGCGCAGCAGGGAAGGCAATATGGCGGAGCGGCGACCTTGTGCTAGCATCGCCTGAAACATACCAAAATCACGAAACAGGCTGGCGGCACAAGACGGCGCCCGCTCGGCCCAAGGTGGAGACATGCAGACCAGCGAGCCCTCGACAGACGAAGCGGTGTGGACCTTCCCGGGCGCGCGGGCGCCCGACCGGCGCCGCTGGGTCGACGCCAGCGGCCTGCGGCTGGCCGTCTACGAATGGGGCGAGCCGGACGCCACGCCGCTGCTGCTGGTCCATGGCGCGCTCGACTTCGCCCGGACCTTCGATGGCTTTGCGCCGCTGCTGGCGGACGCGGGCTACCGCGTGGTCTCGTACGATCACCGCGGCCACGGCGATTCCGATCACGCCGATCTCTACAACTGGATTGCCGATGTGCGCGACATGCTGGCGGTGGCGGACTCGATCACGCGGGAGCCCTGCCTGGCGGTCGGCCACAGCAAGGGCGGCTCGCTGCTGGTGCAGGCGATCCAGGCGCTGCCGCACCGGTTCACGCGGTTTGCCGCGATCGATGGGCTGCCGTTCCGCAGCCCGCATGCCGACAGCGCCGTACGCGAACGCAAGTCCTCGCTGACCGGGCCCGTCATTGCGCGCTGGCTCGACGCGCGCCGGCGCAGCGGCGAGCTCGAACGGCGCCCCGGTACGCTCGAGGAACTGGCGCAGCGCCGCGCCAGGATGAACCCCCGCCTGAGCCACGAATGGCTGTGCTACATCGCCTCGCACGGTGCGCGGCGCGACGAGCAGGGCTGGCGCTGGAAGCTGGACCCGGCGATCGGCGTGGGCGGCTTCGGACCGATGCGTGTTCGCTGGATGACCGACAGGCTGCCCGGGTTCCCGATTCCCATGCTGGCCATTTTCGGCTCCGAGAAGGAACCGATGGGCTGGGACGCGACCGCTGACGACCTGATGCCGTTCTTCCCGGCGACCACCGAGGTCCATCGCATGCAGGACGTCGGCCACTTCATCCATATCGAACGGCCGCAGGAGACGGCGCGCCGCATCCTGCAGTTCTTCGGGGCATGACCATGTCCTTGACTTCATCCCAGCGCCAATCCCCGGGCCCATCCCTGCGCCCATCCCAGCCCCAGTACCTGCGCCACCATCGTCTGCGGCTCGCCCTGCACCGGCTCAAGGATGGCGACGGGCATCCGCTGCTGTTGCTGCACGGGCTTGGCGAGCGCTCGCCGGCTGTGCTGCCGGCCGAATACGCCGGCTGGCCGGGCCCCATCCATGCGCTCGACTTCACCGGCCACGGTGACTCCGACCTGCCGCGCGGCGGCGGCTACAGCTGCGAATTCCTGATGGCCGATGCCGACATCGCGCTCGCGCATCTGGGCCCCTGCACGGTCGCCGGGCGCGGTATCGGCGGCTATGTCGCGCTGCTGCTGGCAGGCGCACGCCCCGGCGAGGTGCGTGGCGCCATCGTGCGCGACGGGCCCGGGCTGTCCGGCGGCGGCAGCGCGGCGCGCAGCCCCTATATCCCGGTGCCCGACCTGAGCCAACCCGCGCCGCCCGATCCCTTTGCCATTGCCGAGCTGGCCAATGACGTCCGTCCTCCGAGCTATGCGTCGAGCTTCGCGATGCTCGCGTCGCAGCATTCCGACCTCGACACACCGATCTGCGTCTGCTGTTGCGAACGTCCGCCGTGGCTCGCGGCGGTGATGGAACTGCTGTCGCTGGAGCCGGTCGCGCTGGACCAGGCGCTGCGGCAGTACGCGAGGGTGCCGGCGGCCGGCACGCGGCCGGGGCTGGAGTCGGCATGAGCCCCGCCCTGTCGCCGGCGCGCGAGGCCGCCGATGCGGACGACGACGGCGAGCGCGGCTATCTGGACCATGTGTCGCGGCATTTCCGCCGCAATGCGATGGCCTTTCTGGCGCACGGCATGCTCGGGATGACCGGCTTCCGGCTGGTCACCGCGCCGACCTTCGTGCCGGCCTATCTGTATCTGCTGTCCGGCTCGAAGCTGACCGTCGGGCTGGTGCTGTCGGCCCAGTACGCCGGCATGGCCGCATCGTCGCTGTGGGGCGCGACGCTGATCGAGCATCGGCAACAGGTGATGCCGATGCTGTACCGCGTCGGCTGGCTGGTGCGGCTGCAGGTGCTGGGGCTCGCGCTGTCGGCGCTGTGGCTGTCGGGCGCGGCGGCGCTGACGGCCGCGGCCGTCTTCCTGTTGCTGTTCGGCCTGCTGAACGGCGTCCAGAACGTCGCCTTCCAATACCTGACCTCGAAGATCATTCCGCTGCATCGCCGCGGCGGCCTCAGCGCGCTGCGCAACTTCTTCGGCGGCCTGACCGCGGCGGCGGTCGCCTGGCTCGGGGGCCGCTATCTGGTCGGCAACGACGTGCTCGGCAACGGCTACGCGGCGACCTTCCTGGCCGCCTTCGTGCTGACCAGCCTCGGCATCTCCGCACTGGCCGGCATGCGCGAGCCCGCCTTGCAGGATGTGCGCCTGCCGGTCGGCTTCCGGCGCCGGATCCGCGAAGTGCCGGCGCTGCTGCGGGCGCAGCCCGACTTCGTGCGCTTCTTCGTCGCCCGCGCGCTGGTGGCGCTGGGCATGATGGCGATGCCGTTCTATGCGATCTATGCGGGCCAGCATATCGACCTGTCCGGCGCCACGCTCGGTTATCTGAGCCTGGCCTATCTGCTGGCGCAGACCGCCAGCAACCTGCTGTGGGGCCGGCTGGCCGACCGCCATGGCTATCGGCTGGTGTTCCTCGCCAGCATCGCGCTATGGGTCGCCGCTACCGCGCTGCTGCTGTGTTGCGGCTCGCTGGGCTGGTTCGTGCTGGCCTTCTGCGGGCTGGGCGCGGGCTTCGGCGGCTTCTTCATTTCGGCCGACAACCTGGTGATGGAGTTCGGCGCACGCAAGGACCGGCCGATGCTGCTGGCCGTTGCGGGCACCGGCACCTACGCCATGATGGCGATCGGCCCGGTGCTCGGCGGCATGCTGGCGCAGGGCGTGCGCTTCTGGCTGGTGTTCGCGCTGGCCATCGGCGTCAAGTGCCTGGCCTTCGCGATGGCGCTGGCGATGAAGGACCCGCGACGGCGGCCCGGCCCGTTGCCGCCGAACCAGGGCGACCCGATGACGTCGTGACGGGCGGCTGCGGCGTGCGAAAGCGGACGCCGACGCTTGCGCTTGCGCGATTGTTTTCTCCCCCCTCCGGCTTGCGGGAGAAGGGAGACGGACAAGAAAGACCGGAAGGACAAGAACGACGACCCAGGAGACGAGATGGAAGCGAGAACCTATCCCGAGTTCAGCACCCACTATCCGTTGCTGTTGACGACCATCATGCGGCGGCCGGTGCGGATGTATCCCGACCAGATCGGCGTCGTCTACCGCAATCACCTCAGCGGCGAGTATTTCCGCTTTACCTGGAGCCAGTGGTATCGGCGCGTCTGCCAGCTGGCCAACGCGTTGTCATCGGAACTGGGTGTGGTGGCTGGCACGCCAGGCGAACCGGGTGACCGCATTGCCACGATGGCGCTGAACACGCACCGCCATCTGGAGCTGTACTTCGGCGTGCCGGGCGTCGGCGCGACGCTGCACCCGGTCAATGTCCGCCTGTCGCCCGAGCACATCGTCTACACGATCCGTCATGCGCAGGACCGCGTGTTGTTCTTCGATGACGCGCTGCTGCCGCTGGTCGAGGGTATCTACGACCATATCAAGGACGTGGTGCAGCGCTTCGTCTATCTGTCGGACAAGCCGGGCCTGCCCGACACGCGCATCGCCGGCCTGATCCATTACGAGGACCTGCTGGCGCGGCAGCCGGAACAGTTCGACTGGCCAGCGCTGCACGAGGACGTCAACGCGACGCTGTGCTATACCACCGGCACTACCGGGCAGCCGAAGGGCGCGACCTTCACGCACCGGCAGCTATATCTGATGACGGTGCACGTGATGGCACAGATGGCGATCGCCAACACGCCGTCGATCGATATCGAGGACGGGCTGGGCGTGCGGCTCGGCGAATCGGCGGTGCCGCTGCTGAACACGCCGATGTTCCACATCCACGCCTGGGGCGCGCCCTTTATCGCGGTCTACAGCGCGCAGAAGATCGTGCTGCACGGCACCTTCACCGTGCAGGGGTTCTGCGAGCTGGTCGAGCGCGAGAAGGTGACCTCGGTCGGTATCGTCGCCACCATTGCGGCGATGCTGCTCGAATACCCGGACCTGCACAAATACGACCTCAGCAGCCTCGTGCGCGTCAACGTCGGCGGCGGCGCGCTGCCGCTGGGCCTGAAGAAGAAGCTCGAAGCGCTGATCCCGTCGTTCCGGATGAGTTCGGGCTACGGCATGACGGAAACCGCGCCGACCATCGTCACCTCCTTCATCAAGAAGGACCTGGTCGACCTGGACCGGGAGCAGACCGATGCGCTGCTGGTCAAGGCCGGTTTGCCGATCCTTGGTGTCGATGTCGAGGTGGTGGACGACGACGGCCGGCCGGTGCCCAAAGACGACCAGACCGTCGGCGAAATCGTGGTGCGCGCGCCGTGGACCACCGAGCGCTACTTCCGCGATCCGGAGAAAAGCGCCGAGTTGTGGCGCGGCGGCTGGCTGCATACCGGCGACCTGGCCAAGGTGGATGCGCACGGCTATATCACGATCGCGGACCGCATCAAGGACGTGATCCGCAGCGGCGCCGAGATGGTGCCGACCGTGCTGCTGGAGAACCTGATCGCGATGGCCGACTTCGTGCAGGAGGCGACCGTGGTCGGCGTGCCGGATCCGGTCTGGGGCGAACGGCCGATGGCGCTGGTCAGCGTGCGCACCGGCTTCGAGGCGGACGAATACGCGGTGATCGACTTCCTGAAGACCCACGGCGTCGACACCGGCCGCATCACCAAATGGATGTTGCCCAAGCTGGTGGCGATCACGCGCGACATCCCGAAGACCAGCGTCGGCAAATACAACAAGAAGCGCATCCGCGACGAGCTGGATCGCTTTCTGGCGATCGCGCGCGATGTCAGCGATCGTGCGGGCTGAGTTGGCCGTGGGGCGCGTGGCCTTTGTCCCGTGCGCAATCCGATCCGAGGCCCGAGGCCGGTCCTGAATCCAATTCCGATTTCAATCCAATTCCTATGGAGACACATCGATGACGACCATCAACCCGGTCACCGACCTTACCGTGGACGCCGGCATCGCCGTGCTGACGATCGATTCGCCACCGGTCAACGCGCTGTCGGCCAACGTTCGCGCCGGCATCCTCGCGGGCGTCCAGCAGGCCGTTGCCGACGACGCGGTCAAGGCCGTCGTGCTGATCTGCGCCGGCAAGACGTTTATCGCGGGCGCGGACATCACCGAGTTCGGCAAGCCGCCCGCTGGCCCCTCGCTGCCCGAAGTGCAGGCAGCGATCGAGGACGCGCCCAAGCCGGTGATCGCCGCGATCCATGGCACCGCGCTCGGCGGCGGGCTGGAAGTGGCGCTGGTCTGCCACTATCGCGTCGCGGCGCGCTCGGCCAAATGCGGCCTGCCGGAGGTCAATCTCGGCCTGCTGCCCGGTGCGGGCGGCACCCAGCGGCTGCCGCGCATCGTCGGCGTGCAGAAGGCGCTGGAGATGGTGACCTCGGGCACCCATGTGCCGGCGCCGGCCGCGGCCGAGATGGGCCTGGTCGATCTGCTGGCCGACGACGCCAGCCTGCGCGCGGATGCCATCGCATTCGCCCGCCAGGTGGTGGCCGAGGGGCGGCCGCTGCGCAAGGTGCGCGACCTCGACGACAAGATCGCCGCCGCGCGCGGCAAGCCGGAGATCTTCGCCGAGTTCCGCCGGGCCAACGCCCGGCGCTTTCGCGGCTTCGACGCGCCGGAATACAACATCCGCTGCATCGAGGCGGCGGTCGAACTGCCGTTCGACGAAGGGCTCAAGCGCGAGCGCGCGATGTTCGTCGAGCTGCTGAACGGCACGCAGTCGGCGGCGCAGCGCTACTACTTCTTCGCCTCGCGCCAGGTCTGGCAATTGCCCGATATCGGCGCCGATACGCCGCTGCTGCCGGTCAAGCAGGTCGGCATCATCGGTGCCGGCACGATGGGCGGCGGCATCGCGATGAACTTCCTGAATGCCGGCTATCCGGTCACCATCGTCGAGACCTCGCAGCAGGCGCTGGACCGCGGCGTCCGCACGATCCGGACCAACTATGAGAACACGGCCAAGAAGGGCCGCATCACCGCCACCGACATCGAGCGCCGCATGGCGCTGCTGACGCCGACGCTGGAGATGGAAAGGCTGGCCGACGCCGATCTGGTGATCGAAGCCGTGTTCGAGAACATGGACGTCAAGAAGGACGTGTTCGGCCGGCTCGACCGCATCGCCAAGCCCGGCGCGATCCTCGCGACCAATACCTCGGCGCTGGACGTCGACGAGATCGCCGCCGCCACGTCGCGGCCGGATGCGGTCATCGGCCTGCATTTCTTCTCGCCGGCCAATGTGATGAAGCTGCTGGAGGTGGTGCGCGGCGCGAAGACCGCCAAGCCGGTGATCCGGACGTCGATGGAACTGGCCCGCAAGATTGGCAAGATCGCCGCGCTGGTCGGCGTCTGCCCGGGCTTCGTCGGCAACCGGATGCTGGCGCAACGCCAGCGCGAGGCGCAGAAACTCGTGCTGGAAGGCGCGCTGCCGTGGAACGTCGATCGGGTGCTGTACGACTTTGGTTTCCCGATGGGACCGTTTGCGATGAGCGATCTGGCTGGCCTCGACCTCGGCTGGGTCCGGGAGAAATCGAGCAGCTCGACGCTGCGCGAAATCCTCTGCGAAATGGACCGGCGCGGCCAGAAGACCGGCGCGGGGTACTACGACTATGACGAGAAGCGCAACGCCAGGCCGTCACCGGTAGTCGAGCAGGTGATCCGCGATTTCGCGGCGAAGCAGGGGCGGACCGCCCGTGTGGTGTCGGAGCAGGAGATCCTGGAGCGCTGCATCTATCCGATGATCAACGAGGGCGCGAAGATCCTGGAGGAAGGCATGGCGATCCGTGCGTCGGACATCGACGTGATCTGGGTCAACGGCTATGGCTGGCCGGTCTACCGCGGCGGTCCGATGTTCTATGCCGATACCATCGGACTGGACAAGGTGCTGGAGACGCTGCGGCGCTACGAGGAAAGCTTCGGTGCCGACTTCAAGCCGGCCCGGCTGCTCGAGGAGCTGGTGGCGCAGGGGCGCAAGTTCGGTGACCTGAAGTAGGGGTGGTTGCCAGTCCGGGCCGCAATGCCGTGGTCCCGGCCACGTCCCGGCCACTTCCCGGCAACGTCCCGGCAACGTCCCGGCGAAGTCCTGGCAACGTCCCTGGGACCCGGCGGCTCGTATGACGCCGGGTCCAGCATTGGCGATTGGCCGAATGACCCCATGGGCGGTGCGGCCGCGGTCGTCCTAGGCCCGCGCGCCGTGCGGCTCGGCCATCGCCACCACGACCTTGCGCGGTCCGCTGAACGGCTCGCGGGCGTGCGCGGTCAGCATATTGTCCAGCATCAGCACATCGCCCTCGCGCCACGGGAACACGACCTTGTGCACGTCCAGCACCGCGCGGACCGCGTCCAGTTCGGCGTCCGGAATCGGCGTGCCGTCGCCGTAATAGACGTTGCGCGGCAGGTCTTCTTCACCGACCGTATCGAGCAGCACCTCGCGCATCTCGGGCGCCAGCGCCGACAGATGGAACAGGTGCGCCTGGTTGAACCAGACCGGATCGCCGGTATGCGGATGATGGGCGATCCCCTGTACCCGCTGTCGCGTGCGCAATTCGCCGTCGTCCTTCCATTCGCAGACGATGCCATGCCGCGCGCAATAGGTCTCGACCTGGGCGCGGTCCTCGGTGTTGAACACCTGCTGCCACGGCACATCCATGCCGTTGCCGAAATTGCGCACATAGCAGAGCCCGCGCGTGGCAAAACGCTCCCGTGTGCCCGCATCGACCGCGCGGTAGATCGCGCGGCTGTCGGCGATCGGCGTTTCGCCGCCCTGCGGCGCCGCCCGTTCGCAATAGAACCAGATCTTCATCGGCCATTCGCGCGTATAGGCCTGCTCGTTATGCAACGGAATCGATTGGTGCGCCGGGTATTCGGTGGACGTGTAGACGCCGCCGGTCACCTTGCTGCGCGGTGTGGAGCCGAACTCGTAGCTGAGCAGCGGGTGGCCGAAGGCGGCGGCAAAGGTGCGGAAGCCCTCGGCGCCATCGACGGCGAACGAGCGGAACAGCACGCCGCCGGTCGTGTACAGGTGTTCCTCGATCCGGGCGCGCAGCCGTGGCAACGCTTCGATCAGCGGTTCCCCCGGGCTGGCGGCCTCGATGGTGAAGGGCAGTGCCGCCGTGCGCGGCAACGACGCGGCGGTCAGCGACTCGAGCGCAGGCGTGGACAGATCGGTCATGCGGTCCTCATCGGGATAGCTTCGGCAGAGTTTCTCCCCTCTCCCGCATGGCGGGAGAGGGGAGCAGAGAGCGGTCGAGCGAGCAGCGCCACGGCGGCGCGATATGGCAGGTCAGCATAGTTCACCGGGCATGGCAGCGAGACAACGTCGCTGGCCTCTGCCGGGTGCCACGACCCCATCGCGATCGGCAATTCTGCGTGCGGTCCATGCGCCCGCCAGCGGCCATCGCCCGACCCCTGCAGCGCAACCTGCAGCCAGCGAGCGTCGCCGATGCCCGTGCCGGCCGCCTTGGTCAAGGCTTCCCGCGCGGTCCACAGCGCATAGAAGCGATCGAGCCGCAGCGCGGGATGACAGCCGTGCAGCATGGTTTGCTCGTCCGGCGAGAAGGCGGACGCGGCCAACGCGAGCGGCTCCACCGGGCGGCACTGCTCGACGTCGATGCCGACCGCCGCGATCGCAGGATCGCTTGCGATGGCGATCAAGCCGACGCGGCCGCTGTGCGAGACGTTGAACATCGGCGCGTCGTGGATCGACGGCGGCAATATCGGTTTGCCCTGCGGGTCTGCCTCCAGCGGCAATTCGCACGGGGCCAGATCGAGAAACGCGCCGAGCAAGCGCCGCAGCGCACCGCGTACCGCGGCAAAGCGGGCCCGATCGGCGATGCGGCGATAGGCGCGCAGCCGTGCCGCTTCCGGCGGCGACAGGACCACGAGGTCCCCGGGTGCCGGCTCGGCCCGGATGTCGATGTCCAGCCGCCAGACACGCATCTCGTAGCGAGCGAGCGGCGCGGGAAGGGATACAGGCACAGGTACGGGCGCCGGCGCTAGCATGCGCTGACCTCCACGGTATCGCTCGCTGCGGCCGCTGGAACCGGCACGCCAAGCTGCGCGCCGATCCGCGCAAGCATCGAGCCGGTGTGCTCGCGCAGGAAGAAGTGGCCGCCGTCGTACCAGTCCAGCGTGAAGACGCCCTCCGTTTCGTGCCCCCAGCCGGCGACCGCCCCGCCGACGCTGCGATCGTCGCGCCCGCCGAAGGCATGCAGCGGACAGCGCAGCAACGGCCGCTCGCGATGCCGATAGCTCGCGCAGACACGGAAATCGGCGCGCAGCACCGGCAATGTCAGCGCCATCATTTCCTCGTGTTCGAGCAGCTCCCGCGGCGTGCCGTCGAGCTCGCGCAGATGATCCATCAGGGCGGCATCGTCCAGCGGTCCGGCGAAACGGTCGGGATCGCGCAGGCGCGGGGCGGGGCAACCGGAGACCAGCAGCGCGCAAGCGGGCTCGCCCTCGGCCTGCCAGCGGTGCGCCAGCTCGTAGGCGAGCAGGGCGCCCATGCTGTGGCCGAACAAGGCGTGGCGGCGACGTGCCGACTCAGCCAGCAGCCGTTGCTGGCGCAGTTCGTGTTCCAGCCGGTCGCACAGCGCATCGAACGATTCGCACAGCGGCTGCCCGATCCTGGTGCCGCGGCCGGGCAGTTCGACGGGCCGGATCGTCAGCCCGGCCGGCGCCGCGCGGCGCCATTCGGCATAGGCCGCCGCGCCAGCGCCCGCATTGGGCAGGCACCACAGCGTCACCGGCCCCAGGGTGCTCATCGCGCCGCGGGCTCGCCCTGCGCTTCCATCGCGGCGCGCAGGCTCGCCGGACGCATATCGGTCCAGTGGGTCTCGATGTACTCCAGGCATTGCTGCCGCTGGCCGCTGAAGCCGACGGCCCGCCAGCCCGCCGGGATCGGACGGTAATCGGGCCAGATCGAATACTGCTCCTCCGGATTGATGACGACCTGGAAGAGCAGGGTGTCGCTGTCGAAGCTCATGGTGTGTCCCTCGTCTGACTGGATGCGTGGCATTGGCGGCGCAGATGCGAACGCCTGTGACAACAAGACGGACCGGGACGCCGCGGATTTAGTGGGCCTGGCCGGCTGGTGTCCGGGATAGCCGGATCGGATCTGAAAACCTAAATATCGCCGGCCGCGGATCGTCACATCGGATATCCCCGCACGAGACGCGGGGTCGGCCGCTGCGTCGGTCGCCGAACTCCCACCGCAAGGGGCATCAGATGACAAGCAGTGCTTTGGAATACGATCTACTCGGCATCGGCTTCGGGCCATCGAATCTCGCGCTGGCCATTGCGATGGAAGAGCGTGCCGCGTCCGCCGCCCGTGCCGCGCGTCCGCCGCGCTATGCCTTCATCGAACGCAAGCCCGATTTCGTCTGGCACGGCGGCATGCTGCTGGACGACACCGATATGCAGATCTCCTTCCTGAAGGATCTGGCCACCCTGCGCAATCCGCGCAGCCCTTATACCTTCATCAACTATCTGCACAGCCGTGGACGGCTCGAGGCGTTCATCAACCTGAAGACCTTCTTCCCGAGCCGGATCGAGTTCAACGACTACCTGGCATGGGTCGCCTCGCACTTCGGCGAGCGCTGCCACTATGGCGAGGAAGTGATCGACGTGTTGCCGGAACCGGCCGACGGCGTGGTGCAACGCCTGCGTGTCCGCTCCCGCGGCGTGGACGGGCGCATCCATGAACGGCTGACGCGCAACCTGGTGATGGGCGTGGGCGGCGAGCCGCAGGTGCCCGCGGCCTTCCGCGGCTGGCACGATGCGCGCGTGGTGCATTCGTCCGGCTATCTGGACAGGATCGCCGAGTACCGTGACGATACGGCGCCGCGGCGGATTGCGGTGGTCGGCGGCGGGCAGAGCGCGGCCGAGGTCTTCATGGACCTGGTCAAGCGCTTCCCGGCCGCCGAGGTGGCGATGGTGATGCGCGGCGGCGCGCTGAAGCCGTCGGACGACAGCCCGTTCGTCAACGAGATCTTCAGCCCAGGCTTCACCGACTTCATCTATCGGCAACCGGGCGAGCGCCGGCAACAGATGCTGCAGGAATACCGCAATACCAATTACTCGGTGGTCGACCTCGACCTGATCGAGCGCATCTATCAGCTGCTCTATCAGCAGAGAGTGGTCGGCAATCCGCAGCACCAGCTGCTGTCCGGCAAGGAGATCGAGGCGGCCGCGCCGCAGCCGGACGGCATTGCCTGCGTGCTGCGCGACCGTACCCATGGCGCCGTGCAGCGCCAGCAGTTCGATCTGGTGGTGCTGGCCACTGGCTATCGGCGCCAGGCCCACCAGCGCATGCTTGCGCCGCTGGCCTCGCTGATCGGCGAGGGCTTCCGCGTCGACCGCCACTATCGGCTGCGGACCTCGACGCGCTGCCTGCCGCAGATCTTCCTGCAAGGATGCTGCGAGGACAGCCACGGCCTCAGCGATACGCTGCTGTCGGTACTGGCGGTGCGCTCGCACGAGATCGCCGAGGCAGTGTTGGCAAACGAGACGCAAGCGGGCCGTGAGGCGGTGCCGCTGGCGCCGGAGACGATCGAGTCCCGGCCGCTGGTCGGCACGGCGTAGGCCGCATATCGCTGACTTATGTTGTCGTCCCCGCGTACGCGGGGACCCAGTGACATCAACGCTCTCTCAACACGCTGGACCCCGCCTCTGCGGTGGCGGCAACCACCCATATCGGCGTTCGCGGGATCGACACATCAGGACGCCATTTCCAGGCCGTCCCGGTCCGCGGGCAGGTACAGATGCTCGCCAAAGAAGCGTTCGCGCAGCAGCATCACCAGCATGGCTTGCTTGTGCGGGAAGTCGAACAGCTTGACCTTCGAGAAGCCAGCCCGGTCCAGATTGGCGATCTGGCGGTGATGGTCGGAGCGCGGTTCGCCGACGATGCGCTGCGTGCGCGGATCGTCGAGGAACTGGAAATGCTGGATGGCCGGGAACCATGCGGTCAGGAAGGCCTTGCCACGAAATGCCGGCTCGCCGATCAGCACATGCCAGCCGCGGTCGTAGTCGTTGGCGTCGTAGAACGGCGCGATGCGGTTCTCCTTGGCCCAATAGACCTCGAAGTAGCCGAACGGCGTGCCATCGATCGACGCGATCAGCGGCAGCATGTGCGGATCGTCGATCAGTCCCTGCAGATAGCGCCGGTGCTTTTCCTCGTCGCCTTGCTCCTGCCAGAAGTGCGCGACATCGGGATCGTTCATCCAGCGGTGCAGGCTGGCAAGGTCGTGCTCGACGGTGGCGACGTGCAGCGTGAAGGTGCGCCGCAGCCACGGGATATAGCGGGCATAGACCGTGCCCGCCGGCTTGGGCGGACGCACCGGATGGCGTTTCTCGCCGGTCATCGCATGGCGCAGCGGATAGGGCGCCTCGAGGGGGCCGCCCAGCCATAGCGGCGCGTATTGCCACAGCATCGCGGCCTCGCAACGATCGCCATCTGCGTGCGGACGCACCACGCCGCGCCGATGCAGCAACGCCCGCGTCGGCTGGTGTTCGATATGGATGTCGACCGCAGTCGCGCCCCACTGCGTCGTGATTGCTTCGAGCGCGGCGATGGCGGCATCGGCGCACGCTTCCGTCTCGACATACGACTCCGCGAGGCGCAGCACCGGGCGGGGGCCGTGCGTGACGGCGAAAGCGGCAAGCGGTTCATTGCGGCGGGCGTCGCGTACCTCCAGACGCCCGGCTTGCCACGACGATTCCAGCGCGCCGCCGCGCGCCTCGAAGGAGCGGAATCCGTGGAACGGGGCCGCGCTGCCCGTCTCGCTGCCCGTCTCGCTGCCCGTCTGTTCGATCGGCATGATGTTCTCCATGGTGATGGCCGGCAAAGGCGTTCGACCGGTGCTGGAGAGACGGTGGGGGAGGCCGGAAATTTACGGTGGCGCGAGTTGTCGCCCCCGCGAAGGTAGGGGCCCAGCGCCTTTGCAAGCGCGCCGAAGTCGCCGGGTCGCCGTATGCGCAGGGACGACAAGGTGGCCGGGCTATCTCCTTGCAGCGGACCCATATAGAATGCGAATCATTCGCAAATAGGGAAAGACCGCCGCCGGGCGCCAGCCACCATGCACATCCGCACGTTCCGCATCTGGTACCTGGTCCACAAATGGACCAGCCTGATCTGCACCGTCTTCCTGCTGCTGCTGTGCCTGACCGGCCTGCCGCTGATCTTCGGGCATGAGATCGACCACTGGCTTGGCAATGGGGTAGAGGCGCCGGAATTGCCGCCCGATGCGGGGCGGGTCCCGGTCGATCGCATCGTTGCCGACGCACTGGAGCGGCGCCCGGGCACGGCGGTCCGTTTCGTCACGGCCGACGACGAGGAGCCGGTCTGGTTCGTCTCGCTGTCCTCCCGCGAGGCGCCGCGCCAGGGCGGCGCACTGCTGACCTACGACGCCCGCACCGGCGACCTGCTGCGCGACACGCCGCTGCGGTCCGGTTTCATGCTGATCATGGTGAAGCTGCATACCGACCTGTTCGCAGGTCTGGCCGGCACGCTGCTCCTTGGCTTCATGGGCTTGCTGTTCGTGATTTCGATCGTCTCGGGCATCGTCGTCTATGGCCCGCTGATGAAGAAGCTGCCGTTCGGCACCGTGCGCCGCGAACGGTCGACGCGGCTCAAATGGCTGGACTTGCATAACGTGCTGGGCATGGCCACGCTGTCGTGGGCCTTCGTGGTCGGGCTGACCGGCGTGCTGCTGACGCTGGCCAAGCCGACGTACAGCTTCTGGCAGGCCACCGAACTGAAGGCGATGGTCGCGCCGTTCGCGGCCAAGGCCGGCTCGTCGACCGCCGTGGCGGCGCCGCCGGAGAAACTGGCCTCGCTCGATGCCGCGATCGCGCTGGCCAAGGCCGAGGAACCGGACATGACGACCGCCTTCGTCGCCTTTCCCGGGACGCCGCTGGCCGGCAACCATCACTACGCGGTGTTCATGCGCGGCGACGCGCATATCACCTCGCGGCTGATCAAGCCGGTGCTGATCGACGCGCAGACCGGCGCCTTCGCGGCCAAGCGGGACATGCCCTGGTACGTCGCGGCGCTGCGGATCTCCGGCCCGCTGCATTTCGGCGACTACGGCGCGATGCCGCTGAAGATCCTGTGGGCCGTGCTCGATGTCATCACGATCGTGTTGCTCGGCAGCGGCATCTACCTGTGGGTCGGCCGCACGCGTACCACCAATGCGCGCCTGCGGAAGATGGAAGACGAACAGCGCACCGCCGATCGCGCCGCTCCCGCCGTCGCCGCCGTGACCGAGACCGGAGCCAGCCGATGAAAACCCCCGGGACGTTTCTCTGGATCTACGGCATGCCGATCGTGCTGGCCATCGCCGGTTGCGTCGGTCTGGCCGCCGCACTGTTCGCGGATGGGGTTTGGGACTGGGTCTCGTGGCTGGCGCTGGGTGCGATGACGGCGGCCGGACTCTGGTACGCCTTGATCCCGGCCGCCTCGCCCGCCGAGCGCCGCGTCAGCCGTTCGCCGGCACGGCCTCCAGCCGATCGCGCAGCGCGTCGATAAAGGCGGGCGCCCGCACGATTCCAAGATGGGTCGCGGCGACTCGCTGCGAATACGCCGGCTGTCGTTCCAGCATGGTCACCAGCCGTTCGATGTCGTCGTCACCGCGGTCGCTGGCCCACCAGCAGGTTGGTGCTACCCGCAGCGGCTGCAGCGACATGTCGTGGCTGAGTTCACGCAACCGTTCGGCGGTGGCAAACATCCGTGACAACTCGTCCGGACCCGCATGCCCGACGCCGCCGGCCAGCGCAAAGGCCCGCCGGATCAGATGCTCGACCAGCGCTGCCCCTTGCAGCTCGGCTCGCGCCTGGGCCAGTTCGTCCGCGAAGCCGCTGTCCGCCAACTGCGGGAACAGTTGCTGCAGATACTGGTGAAGCTCGTCGATCGAGCCGCGTTGACGGACCGTGGCTATGCCCTGGCGCGGCACCAAGGTGTCCACCAGCCCAAGGAACGCCACCGTTTCGCCGGCGTCTTCCAGGATCGCCGCCATTCGCGCGCCCAGCGCGCCGCCGAGCGACCATCCCAGCAACCGATAGGGTCCCGTCGGCTGTACCGCCCGGATCGCCATCACGTGCAGGTGGGCAAGATGTTCAAGGGAGCCGAACGCGTCCAGCGGCGGGCAGGCCAGCCCGTAGACCGTGCCGACGCCCTCCAGCGATCGGGCCAGCGGCGTGTAGTCGAACACATTGCCGAATGACGCGTGCAGGCAGAACAGCGGCGGTGCATCGCCGGAAGGGCGATTCAATGGCACGGGCCGATGCCGCGCAGGGTCGGCGCCGCCGAGCACCTGGCACAGCGACGCGATGGTCTGGTGTTCCATCAGATGGCGCAACTCGATCGCCAGGCCCGCGCCGGTCGCGGCGCGCAACCGCGTCAGCACTTGCAGGCAGAGCAACGAATGGCCGCCGAGCTCGAAGAAGTTGTCGTGGATGCCGACCTGTTCGACGCCAAGCACTTGCTGCCAGACTTGTGCGAGCAGGGCTTCGGTGTCATTGCGCGGGGCGACGTAGCCTTGCGTTTCCCAGACGGGAGCGGGCAGCGCGCGGCGATCGAGCTTGCCGTTGGGCGTGACCGGCAGCCGGTCGAGCGCGATCAGCTGGGCCGGGACCATGTGATCGGGCAGTTGCGCCTTGAGCGCGGCTTTCAGCGTCGTGGTGTCCGTGCCCTGCAGCACGCAGTAGGCGACCAGCCGGTCCTCGTGGACGATCACGGCGGCGTCCTTGACGCCCGGCTGCGAGCGCAGCAGATGGGCAATCTCGCCGAGTTCGACGCGGTAGCCGCGGATCTTGACCTGTTCGTCCTGGCGGCCGAGGTATTCGATTCGGCCTTCCGAGTCCTGCCTGACGCGGTCGCCGGTGCGGTACATCCGCGCGCCGTCGGTGAAGGGATCGGGCACGAAGCGCTCGGCGGTCAGCCCTGGCCGTCCCAGATAACCGCGAGCCAGCTGCGGTCCGGCGATATAGAGCTCGCCGACGATGCCGGCTGGCACCGGGTTCAGGTCGGCGTCGAGCACATAGACGCGGGAGCCGGGCAGCGGGGTGCCGGTGGGCAGTTGCCGTTCGGGCAAGGTCACCGCTTCATGTGTCAGCACGCCGACGGTCGTCTCCGTGGGCCCGTAGTGGTTGAACAGCCGGCAGTGCGGCTTCAGGTCGCGGACTGTGCGAGCCAGTTCGGCAGAGGTCGCTTCGCCGCCGAGGATCAGCGCCTGCTCGGGCAAGACATCGGCGGGTTGGCGAGCTTGGAGCAATCCGCGCAGATGGCTGGGAACGATCTTCAGTACGCCAACGCGGTGCCGCGCCATATACTCCGCAAAGCGATCGGGATCGAAGCCGCGCTCGCGCGAGATCAGGTGCAAGGTGCGGCCGCTGCAGAGGGCGCCGAACAGCACGGTATGGCCGAGGTCGGCGGCGGTGGTCGAGACCATCGCCATCGAGGCATCGGCTGGCAGCTCGAGCCGGTGCAGCACGCCGGAGACGTAGTGCGCGAGCGCATCGTGGCTGACCAGCACGCCCTTCGGGGTGCCGGTGGAGCCCGAGGTGTAGATCAGGTAAGCGGCCTGATCCGGGAGCAGCGAGACAGCGGGCGCCTCGTTCACTGGTGCCACCGAGGCGGGATCGAGGCAATCGGAGCCCGACACGGAGCCAACCACCACGCGAGCCCCGGCGTCATCCAGCAACTGGCGTAAGCGTTCCACCGGCTGTGCCGGATCGAGCGGTACGCAGACGGCGCCCGCCTTCAGGATGCCAAGCAGCCCGGTGACGAACGCCGGCGAACGCTCGACACAAAGCCCAACCCGCGTCTCGCGCCCGACACCGAGCTCGAGCAGCGCCGCCGCAATCCCATTGGCCAACCGATCGGTCTCGCCGCGCGTCAGCGTCTGTTCCTCGTATCGCAGCGCAATGGCCGAAGAATCCGCGTCGACGTTGCGCCGCCATGCCGCCAGCACATCGGTCGGCGCCGACGTCACGGACTCGCCGATCAGCCTTCCTTCATCCTGGCCGTTCAGCACGAATCCGCCAACGCGAACGCCAGGCCCGGCCGCCATCTGCTCGAGGATGCCAAGGTAGTGCGCCAGCATCCGTTCCACCGTACGGTGGTCGAACAGATCGCACGCATATCCCATGGCACCGAACACCGCGCCAGTCTGGTCCTCCTGCGTATCGAGGGAGAGGTCCATCTTGGTCGATCGGACCGATCGCTCCACCGGTTCCAGCTGCAATCCTGGAAGTTGTTGCGCGATGCTGCGGTCGCGTCGCTGATGGTTCAGCATGACCTGGAACAGCGGATTGCGCGATGAGTCACGCTCCGGTTGCAGCGCCTCGACCAGTTGCTCGAATGGCAGCTCCTGATGGGCCTGGGCTTGCAGCACCGACTCGCGGGCGCGCTCAAGCACGGAGTCGAAGGTCATGCTGCCTTCGATCTCGGTGCGCAGCACCTGCGTATTGACGAAGAAGCCGACCACGCCCTCCGTTTCGACGCGGTTGCGGTTGGCCACCGGCACACCGACGCGCAGGTCACGCTGACCGGTGTAGCGGTAGAGAAGGACCTGGAAGGCGGCCAGCAGCACGGTAAAGAGGGTGGTATCCGCGTTGCGCGCGAGAGTGCGCAGCCTGGACGACAGTTCGGCATCGAGCGAGAACGCAACGGCCCCGCCGCGATGGCTCGGCACCGCCGGGCGAGACCGGTCGGTCGGCAGTTCCAGTACCACGGTGCCATCGTCCGCCAGATGCGACTTCCAGTAGCGCAGTTGCCGCTCCAGTTCGCCGGCCTCGAGCCACTGCTTCTGCCAGGCCGCGTAGTCGGCGTACTGGATTGGCAATGGCGCCAATTGCGGCGGCTGGCCGCTGACGAAACCGGCATAGAGCCGGGCGAACTCGTCGATCACCACGTTCATCGACCAGCCGTCGGAGACGATATGGTGCATGGTGACCAGCAGGATGTGGTCGTCGTCGGCCAGGCGCAGCAGGCGCACGCGCAACAGCGGCCCTTGTTCGAGATTGAATGGAGCCTGGGCCTCGGCGTCGACCAGCGACTGCACAGCGGCGTCGCGCTGCGCCGGCTCGATGTCGCGCAGATCGCTGATGGCAATCGGCAGGGGTTGAGGCGGGTGAATACGCTGCACCGCCTGCTCGCCTTGCTGATGGAAGGTCGTGCGCAGGCTTTCGTGCCGTTCCACCAGTGCGTCGAAGGTCTGCTGCAAGGCCGAGTGGTCGAGCGAGCCGCGCAGCCGCACGGCCCGCGGAATGTGATACGCGGCGCTGTTGCGGTTCCATTGCCAGAGGAACAAAAGCCGTTGCTGGGCCCAGGACAACGGGATAGGACCGCTGCGATCGACCCGCGCCGGCGAGCGATCCACGGTCACTGTGGAGGGCGAAGTGGCAGCCTGATCCGTCGCGATCGCGTGCGCAAGGTCGCCCAGTACCGGGTTGGCAAACACCTGCTTGGGCAACAACTTGTGGCCGGCCTTCTTCAGACGCGCGATCAGCTTCAACGACAGGATCGAGTCGCCACCGAGCTCGAAGAAATTGTCGGTGGCGCCGACGCGTTCGACACCGAGCACGTCTTGCCAGACCTGCGCCAGCAGCGCTTCGATCTCGTTGCGCGGGGCGACGTGGCCTTGCGTTTCCCAGACCGGCGCGGGCAGCGCGCGGCGATCGAGCTTGCCATTCGGCGTGACCGGCAGCCGGTCGAGCGCGATCAGCTGGGCCGGGACCATGTGATCGGGCAGTTGCGCCTTGAGTTCGGCTTTCAGCGTCGTGGTGTCTGTGCCCTGCGGCACGCAGTAGGCCACCAACCGCTCCTCATGAACGATCACGGCGGCATCCTTGACGCCCGGCTGCGAGCGCAGCAGATGGGCAATCTCGCCGAGTTCGACGCGGTAGCCGCGGATCTTGACCTGTTCGTCCTGGCGGCCGAGGTATTCGATGCGGCCTTGCGCGTCCTGCCTGACGCGGTCGCCGGTGCGGTACATCCGCGCGCCGTCGGTGAAGGGATCGGGCACGAAGCGCTCGGCGGTCAACCCGGGGCGATCGAGGTAGCCGCGAGCCAACTGCGGTCCGGCGATATAGAGCTCGCCGACGATGCCGGCCGGCACCGGGTTCAGGTCGGCGTCGAGCACATAGACGCGGGAGCCGGGCAGCGGCGTGCCGGTCGGCAGCTGCCGTTCGGGCAAGGTCACCGCTTCATGTGTCAGCACGCCGACGGTGGTCTCCGTGGGCCCGTAGTGGTTGAACAGCCGGCAGTGCGGCTTCAGGTCGCGGATCGTTCGAGCCAGTTCGGCAGAGGTGGCCTCACCGCCGAGGATCAGCGCCTGCTCGGGCAAGACATCGGCGGGCTGCCGGGCCTGCAACAAACCGCGCAGATGGCTGGGAACGATCTTCAGCACGCCAACGTGGTGCCGCGCCATGTACTCCGCAAAGCGATCGGGATCGAAGCCGCGCTCGCGCGAGATCAGATGCAAGGTGCGGCCGCTGCAGAGGGCGCCGAACAGCACGGTATGGCCGAGGTCGGCGGCGGTGGTCGAGACCATCGCCATCGAGGCATCGGGCGGCAGCTCGAGCCGGTGCAGCACGCCGGAGACGTAGTGCGCGAGCGCATCGTGGCTGACGACCACGCCCTTCGGGGTGCCGGTGGAGCCCGAGGTGTAGATCAGGTAAGCGGCCTGACCCGGAAGCAGCGAGACAGCGGGCGCCTCGTCCACCGGTGCCACGGAGGCCGGATCGAGGCAATCGAAGCCCGGCACGGAGCCAACCACCACGCGAGCCCCGGCATCGTCCAGCAGCTGGCGCAAGCGTTCGGCCGGCTGTGCCGGATCGAGCGGTACGCAGACGGCGCCGGCCTTCAGGATGCCAAGCAGGCCGGTCACGAACGCCGGCGAACGCTCGACGCAGAGTCCAACCCGCGTCTCGCGCCCAACACCGCGCTCGAGCAGCGCCGCCGCAATCCCATTGGCCAACCGATCTGTCTCGCCGCGCGTCAGCGTCTGTTCCTCGTATCGCAACGCAATGGCAGAAGGATCGGCCTCGACACTGCGCCGCCACGCAACCACGACATCCGGCAACGCTCCCTCGACCGATTCAGCGAACAGCAGGCCTTGTTTGCCGGCGAGGCCGATCCGTCCAAGGCATTGGTCGGGATCGGCCAGCATGCGTTGCAGCGCCTGTTCCATCCGCCCCAGCAATGCCGTGATGTCCCGGTCGGCGAAGCAATCGCGCTGATAGGCGAGGGTGAGGTGCAGGCACTCGTCCATCGCCGCGATCAGACTCAGCGGATAGTTATTGCGGCCACTGATGACAAATTCGGCACCATCCTCCTCGGCGGCGGCGCCGAGCAAGCGGATATCGATCTCGCCTTGCCGCTGTTTCAGCGCCGCGTCGACCGGATAGTTCTCGAACACCACAATGCTGTCGAACAACGCGCTGCCTTCGCCCGGTCGGGCGAGCCGCTGGATGTCCGGCAGCGGCATATTTTCGTGCTGCTGATTCTCCACGGCCTGATGCTGTATGGCGCGCCACCATTGCCGGATCGGCAGGTCGCTCGGCATGCGCACACGCAGCGGGATCGTGTTGATGAACAGGCCGACCATCGATTCGATCCCGGGGAAGTCGCCGGAGCGACCCGACACCGTGGTGCCGAACACCACGTCGCGATTGGCACCATGCCGTGCCAGCGTCCAGGCCCACAGCCCCTGCACCAGCGTATTGACGGTGACGCCTGCTTGCCGCGCCAGTGCGCGTGCGGTTTCGCTGAGGGTCGGCGACAGCGACAGCTTTTGTTCCGCATAGCCGGATCGGCCGACTTCTGGCGCACTGGCCGGCAGCGGCGTTGGCACTTCGACGTCGGCCAGCGTCTGCTGCCAATAGGCGGCCGACACCGCCTTGTCGCGCTGGCCCAGCCACTGCAGATAGGCACTGAAGGGACGCGGCGCCGTCGCGGGCAGCGGCTGGCCACGGCGCAGCGCCAGATACGACTGCAGCACGTCACTTAGCACCATGCCCACGCTCCATCCGTCCATCGCGACATGATGGAAGGACCAGGCCAGCCACCAGCGCCTCACCTCCACCTGGACCAGACAGAGCCGAAGATCCGCCGCTCGGCGGAAGGGGAACCCCTCCTGCCGCTGCACTTTGAGCCTGGCTTCCAATTGCCGGCGCTGCTCGTCCGCCGGCACGCTGCGCCAATCGAGCTGCTCCAGTTGAACGGGCCGACGCTTGTACGCAATCTGCAGCGGTACGTCGGTCTCGCCCCAGATAAAGTCGCTGCGCAGAGCCTGATGCCGATCGGCGGTCCATTGCCAGGCGCGGATGAAGTCATCGATCGCCAGCTCGCCACGAATGTCGAATACGCGCTGATAGTGATAGGGGTCGCCGTCGCCGCGCTCCAGTGCGTGGAACAGGACGCCCTGCTGCAAGGCGGTCAGGGCTGCAATGCTCTCGATATCCTGTTTGCGTCGTTCGGTGGCAGTCGTCATGGTTGGGTTCAAAGGCAGCAAGCGGTATAGAGCTCGTTCTGGAGCTCGGTTCAGAGCACGTTATCGAGCAGCGCGTCGAGCGCGCCCTGGTCGATCTGGACATTGACCAGATCGGATGGCGTCATGCCGTGGTTGTCCTGACAGAGGCAGTGCTCGATGACGGCTTCCAGTTCGCGGCGGAGCGCATCGCCCAGGCGCTCGATGGTGGCGGACTCGAACTGTTTGCAGCTGTAGCCGAGTTTCAGGACCAGCTCGGCGCCGAATACCTGGCCATTGATGGTCAGCGCGTTGCCGAGCGGGGCGTGCGCATCGCGGCTCCCGCCGCTCGGTTCGTCGGTCAGCGCAAAGTCGGCGTCCTCGCCGGCGGTCTGGTCGAATTGCCCCAGATAGTTGAAGGTGATGCGGGGCTCCGGCCGGCGCGCCAGCTCGGACTGGATCTCGGCGGGCCCCAGATGGCGCAACAACCCATAGCCGATGCCGTTGTCGGGAATCGCACGCAAGGTTTCCTTGACCTGCTTGATGGTGTCGCCGATATCGGGAGCGACCGGCAGCACGACGGGGAACACCGTGGTGAACCAGCCCACCGTGCGGCTGATGTCGACCGATTCGGCGAACGTTTCCCGTCCATGCCCTTCCAGCTGGATCGCGACGCGCGGCCGCTGCGTCCATGCGCCAACGGCACGCGCAACCGCGGCCAGCAGCAGGTCGTTGATGCGGGTGCGATAGGCGCCGTGGGCCTGTTGCAGCAGTTGCGTGGTGCGCGCCGCGTCCAGGCGGACCGTGTGCTGCCGGCCATCGACAGCCAGCGCTGGCGTGTCGTGATCGGGCATCAACGCGGGCACATCCGGTTGCGACAGCCAGTAGTCCGCTTGCCGCCGCATCGCGTCACTGTGGGCGTGTTCCGCCAGGGTCTCGGCCCACGTCTTGTACGACGCCGTCTTCGGCGGAAGCGCGATCGATTCCCCTTGCCGTGCGAGGCGATACGCTTGCTGCAGGTCCTCCATCAGGATCCGCCATGACACCCCATCGACGACCAGATGATGGACCGCGAGCAGCAGCCGCTCGCTGCCGTCGGGTAGTCGAACGTGCAACGCACGCAGCAATGGTCCCTGTTCGAGGTCCAGGCTTCGCTGGGCATCGCTGCAACGATCCGTCATGGCGGCGATGTCGGGCACCTCCTGCTGCCACAGCAGTTCGTGATCCTCGTGCACGGCGTAATGCTGCCGCCATTGGCCATCGAACTGCCGATAGCGCAGGCGCAAGGCGTCGTGATGGGCGACGAGGGCTTGAAGCGCCTGGCGTAGCGCCGGCGGGTCGATCGGACCAACGGGCTTGAGCAATACCGACTGGTTCCAATGATGGCGATTAGGCATCGGCGTTTCGAAGAACCATCGCTGGATCGGCAGCAGCGGCACCTGACCGGTGGGCTTGTCTTCGACGGGCCGTTCCGTATCCTCGCGCGTCGCCGTGCGGGCCAGAGCCTGCACGGTCTGATGCAGGAACAGATCCTTGGGCGTGAAGCGCAGGCCAACGCGGCGCGCCTTGCTGACCGCCTGGATCGACAGGATCGAGTCGCCCCCGAGCTCGAAGAAGTTGTCGGTGACGCCGACTCGCTCGATACCCAGCACCTCCTGCCAGACCTGGATCAGCCTCGCTTCGACGTCGTTGGTCGCAGCGACGTAGCCCTGGACTTCCCATACGGGCTCGGGGAGGGCGCGGCGATCGAGCTTGCCGGTGGACGTGACCGGCAACTGGTTCAGCGGCACGATCTGCGGGGGCACCATATAGGGCGGCAGGACGCTTTCCAGATATGCCTTCAGCGGCGCCGCGACCTCTCCCTCGCCTTGGTCCGGCACGACATAGGCGATCAACTGCTTGCCGCTCGGCCCATCGTGGGCGACGACCACCGCTTCCCGCACGGTTGCGTGTGCGCGCAGCCGCGCCTCGATCTCGCCGAGTTCGATGCGATAGCCGCGGATCTTGACCTGATGGTCGAGCCGGCCGACGTATTCGATGCTGCCGTCGCGACAACGCCGGACCAGATCGCCGGTGCGGTACATCCGTGCGCCAGAGGCGAACGGATCCGGCACGAAGCGCTCGGCGGTCAGTCCCGGCCGGCCGACATACCCGCGCGCCAGGCCCAGCCCGCCGATATACAGCTCGCCGGCAACACCGACCGGCACCGGGTTCAGGTCGGCGTCGAGCACATAAGCCGTGCGGTCGCCCACCCGTCTGCCGATCGGCACATAGGCGCTCGGGCAGTCGGTGTCGTGTTGACTGACCCACGCCAGCGGGGTGACCACGGCCTCGGTCGGCCCATAACCATTGATCAGCGTGCCGGCCTGGAACTTCTGCTTGATCCGGGCAAAGGCCTCGCGCGACATCGCTTCGCCGCCAAAGGACAGCAGGCGCAGCGGCACCGGTTCGGTGGCGGCTTCGGCCAACCGAAGCAAGTAGGCGGGCGGGAAGCCGGCGTTGGTCACGCCTTCGCGGGCGATGACCTCCAAGGTCTGCTCGGCGCTCCACAAGGCGTCGTCGCGCAGCACCAGCTGGGCACCGGCGATCAGCGGTACCAGCCAGCGTTCGTGCGCGCCGTCGAAGTTGAAAGACAGGAAGTGCAGCTCGCGATCGTCCGGTCCCATGCCGTACTGCTCGACCGTGGCGTGGCAGTGCATGGCCAAAGGGCCGTGTTCGACGGCGACGCCCTTCGGGGTGCCGGTGGAGCCGGAGGTGTAGATCAGGTAGGCGAGCTGGCGCGGATCGACGGCGGGGAGTTGGATCGGTGCCGGATCGCCAATGTCCTCCATGACGACGAGCGGCAGGTCGGTATCGATCCGCCCGATCAGCGCGCGAGAAGTCAGCACGAGCTTGACACCGGCGTCCTGCAGCAGCTGGGCAAGTCGTGCAGCCGGCAGTTCCGGGTCCAGCGGCAGATAGGCGGCGCCAGCCTTCAGCGTGGCGAGCAAGCGCACGATCAGGTCGGGACTGCGGTCGAGCACGACGCCGACGACGGCCTCGGGGCGCGCGCCGGCTGCGTGCAATGCGTAGGCCAGGCGCGTGGCAGCGGCATCGAGCTCGCCATAGCTGAGGACGTGTCCGCCGCAGCGAATCGCAATGGCGTCCGGGCGCTGGGTCGCCTGACGCGCGATGGCCACGTGAACCGGGTCGGCAGCCGAGAAGCGGCGATCGGCAGTACTCCAACCGATCCACTGCCGTTGCTCGTCCGCAAGCAGCAGCGGGATCGCGGCGATCGAGATGGCCGGATCGTCCGTCACCGAACGCAGCACGCCGACATAGTGCCGCTGCAAACGCTCGACCGTATCGTGGTCGAACAGATCGGCGGCATAGCCGAACACGCCGCTGAGGACGCCATGCTGGTCCTCCTGCGTATCGAGCGCCAGATCGACCTTGGCGGCGTTGGCGGTGCGCTCGACCTTGTCCAGCACCAGACCGGGCAGGCGATCGAGCGCGCGCAGGTCGCGCCGCTGATGGTTCAGCATGACCTGGAACAGCGGGTTGTGCGACAGATTGCGCTCGGGCTGCAGCGCCTCGACCAGTTGCTCGAATGGCAGCTCCTGATGGGCCTGGGCTTGCAGTACCGATTCGCGGGCGCGCTCAAGCACGGAGTCGAAGGTCATGCTGCCTTCGATCTCGGTGCGCAGCACCTGCGTATTGACGAAGAAGCCGACCACGCCCTCCGTTTCGACGCGGTTGCGGTTGGCCACCGGCACACCGACGCGCAGGTCGCGCTGACCGGTGTGGCGGTAGAGCAGGACCTGGAAGGCGGCCAGCAGCACGGTAAACAGCGTGGTGTCGGCACGACGCGCCAATGCCCTGAGTTCGGCCGAGAGGTCGGGGTCGAGCGAGAACGACACCGCACCGCCACGATGGCTCGGCCCCGCCGGGCGAGACCGGTCGGTCGGCAGCTCCAGTACCACGGTGCCATCGTCGGCCAGATGCGACTTCCAGTAGCGCAGTTGCCGCTCCAGCTCCCCGGCCTCGAGCCACTGCTTCTGCCAGGCCGCATAGTCGGCATACTGGATCGGCAATGGCGCCAATTGCGGCGGCTGGCCGCTGACGAAACCGGCATAGAGCCGAGCGAACTCGTCGATCACCACGTTCATCGACCAGCCGTCGGAGACGATATGGTGCATGGTGACCAGCAGGATGTGGTCGTCGTCGGCCAGGCGCAGCAGGCGCACGCGCAACAGCGGCCCTTGTTCGAGGTCGAACGGGGCCTGGGCCTCGGCGTCGACCATCGATTGCACAGCAGCGTCACGCTGCGCCGGATCGATGTCGCGCAGATCGCTGATGGCGATCGGCAGCGGTGAAGGCGGGTGAATGCGCTGCACCGCTTGCTCGTCTTGCTGATGGAAGGTCGTGCGCAAGCTATCGTGCCGTTCCACCAGTGCGTCGAAGGTCCGATGCAGTGCCAACCGATCGAGCGTGCCGCGCAGCCGCACGGCGCGCGGAATGTTGTACAGGCCGCTGCTGCGCTCCAATTGCCACAGGAACCAAAGCCGTTGCTGCGCATAGGACAGCGCGGCCTCACTACGCCCGCGCGCCGCGATCGGCAGTCGTCCGAAGTCCATGCCGCGGGCCTTCAGCTCATCGATGAATCGCTGCTGTCCCTCGGGCGACAGGCTGGCGAACCGTTGTGCGAGACGGAGTTTGTCAATGCTCATGCTTCTGTCTCCAGCGTGTCCAGCCACGCGTCCATGTCGGCCCAGCCTTCTGCTTCGGCGGCCTTCTCTCGCATGTTCGGATTGCCATTCGTCGCTTCTATGCTGGCTGCCATTTCGGCGAGCGTCGACGATTCGAAGTAGACGCGTAGCGGGACTGCCGCCGACAGACGTGCGTTGACCAACGCCGCCAGGCGCGTGACCAGCAGTGAATGGCCGCCGAGATCGAAAAAGTTGTCGTGGATGCCGACCTGTTCGACGCCAAGCACCTCCTGCCAGACCTGCGCCAGCAGCGCCTCGATCTCGTTGCGCGGGGCGACGTGGCCTTGCGTTTCCCAGACCGGCGCGGGCAGCGCGCGGCGATCGAGCTTGCCGTTGGGCGTGACCGGGAGCCGGTCGAGCGCGATCAGCTGGGCCGGGACCATGTGATCGGGCAGTTGCGCCTTGAGCTCGGCTTTCAGCGTCGTGGTGTCTGTGCCCTGCGGCACGCAGTAGGCCACCAACCGCTCCTCATGAACGATCACGGCGGCATCCTTGACGCCCGGCTGCGAGCGCAGCAGATGGGCAATCTCGCCGAGTTCGACGCGGTAGCCGCGGATCTTGACCTGTTCGTCCTGGCGGCCGAGGTATTCGATGCGGCCTTGCGCGTCCTGCCTGACGCGGTCGCCGGTGCGGTACATCCGCGCGCCGTCGGTGAAGGGATCGGGCACGAAGCGCTCGGCGGTCAACCCGGGGCGATCGAGGTAGCCGCGAGCCAACTGCGGTCCGGCGATATAGAGCTCGCCGACGATGCCGGCCGGCACCGGGTTCAGGTCGGCGTCGAGCACATAGACGCGGGAGCCGGGCAGCGGCGTGCCGGTGGGCAGCTGCCGTTCGGGCAAGGTCACCGCTTCATGTGTCAGTACGCCGACGGTCGTCTCCGTGGGCCCGTAGTGATTGAACAACCGGCAGTGCGGTTTCAGGTCGCGGACTGTGCGAGCCAGTTCGGCGGAGGTGGCCTCACCGCCGAGGATCAGCGCCCGCTCGGGCAAGCCATCGGCAGGCTGCCGGCCCTGCAACAGACCGCGTAGATGGCTGGGAACGATCTTCAGTACGCCAACGCGGTGCCGCGCCATGTATTCCGCGAAACGATCGGGATCGAAGCCGCGCTCGCGCGAGATCAGATGCAAGGTGCGGCCGCTGCAGAGAGCGCCGAACAGCACGGTATGGCCGAGGTCGGCGGCGGTGGTCGAGACCATCGCCATCGAGGCATCGGCCGGCAGCTCGAGCCGGTGCAGCACGCCGGAGACGTAGTGCGCGAGCGCATCGTGGCTGACCAGCACGCCCTTCGGGGTGCCGGTGGAGCCCGAGGTGTAGATCAGGTAAGCGGCCTGACCTCGAAGCAGCGAGACAGCGGGCGCCTCGTCCAACGGTGCCACCAAGGCGGGATCGAGGCAATCGAACCCCGGCACGGAACCGACGACAACGCTTGCGGCAGCATCGTCCAGCAACTGCCGCAAGCGTTCGGCCGGCTGTGCTGGGTCGAGCGGTACGCAGACGGCGCCCGCCTTCAGGATGCCAAGCAGGCCGGTGACGAATGCCGGCGAACGCTCGACGCAGAGTCCAACCCGCATCTCCCGCCCGACACTCCGCTCGACCAGCCCCGCCGCAATCCCATTGGCCAACCGATCTGTCTCGCCGCGCGTCAGCGTCTGTTCCTCGTATCGCAACGCAATGGCAGAAGGATCCGCCACGACACTGCGCCGCCAGGCGGTCAGCACATCGGCTGCGGCAGTCTGCACATCGGTTGCTTCAGTGCCCGGCGACTCGCCCACCAGCATTCCGTCGTCTCCGCTGGCAAACCGCAGTTCGCCGACGCGAGCGTGCGGCGCCGAGGCAATCTGCTCCAGCACAGCCAGATAGTGCCGCTGCAATTGCTGGACCGCCGCATGCGTGAAGAGATCGCATTGATAGCTGCAACCGATATCGAGCGTCGCGCCAGCTGAGACCACCAGCGTCAGTGGATAGTTGGTGGTCGCGGCATGGCTGACTTCGCCGAGCTTCAGGCCGTTCTGCTCGCGCTGGCGCAGCGCCGCATCGACCGGGTAGTTCTCGAACACCAGGATCGAATCGAACAGCGCCTGCCCGCCTTGACCGGCCCAGCGCTGGATTTCGTACAGCGGCACGTGTTCGTGCTCGCGCAGCGCCAGGTTCTCCGCTTGCAGCGCCTGCAGCCAGTCGGCGACGGACTGGTCGGGCGCAGGCGCCTGGATCACCGGCAGCGTATTGATGAACAGGCCGAGCATCGCTTCAGCACCGGGCAGTGCCGCCGGCCGTCCGGCCACCGTGGCGCCGAAGGCGACGGCACGCCGTCCGATATAGCGCTGCAGCACGATGACCCAGGCCGCCTGCAGCAGCGTGTTCAGCGTCAGGTGCTGGCTGGCGGCGCTGCGCTGGAGGCGGGCGAGGGCGTCGGCATCGAGGCTGGTTCGGCAGGCGGCGTGGCCGATGCCGGCATCCGGCGCGGGAAGGGCAGACGCCAGACGGGTCGGCTCGTCGAGCGTTTGCAGCCGCTGGCGCCAGAACGATTCGCTGGCGGCGACGTCGTGCGTCTGCAGCCAGGCGATGTGGTCGCGATAGCGCGAGGCGGGCGCCTCGACCGGCTGGCCGTGGTAGCGCTGCAGGACTTCGCCGATCAATCGGGCCGTGCTCCAGCCATCGAGCAGCAGATGGTGGCTGGTCCAGATCATGCGGTAGCGGTTTGCGCCGAGTCGAAGCAGGCGCACGCGCATCAGCGGAGGCGTATCGAGCGAGAAGGCCTGTTTCCGTTCCGCGAGCGCGACGTCCTCGCACTCGGATTCGTTCCAATGCTGCTGCGCATCGATGCGCACCGGCGAAGGGACCTGCCGATAGACCGCCTGCATGGCCTGCCCCTCGATCCAGACAAAGCCGGTACGCAGGATCTCGTGCCGTGCGACCGTGTCGTCCCAGGCCGCGCCGAAGCGATCGGCGTCGAGGCCGTCGAGCGTGATGGCGAGCTGGTTGACGTAAAGCCCGGCCTCCGGCGCATAGAGCGAGTGGAACAGCATGCCGTGCTGCATCGGCGTCAGCGGATACAGGTCCTCGATCTGGCGGCCGTCGAGGCGATCGAGTTGATCCTGGGTCAGACCGGCGAGCGGTACGTCGGACGGCGTCAGCGCGCCGGGCGGCACGCTGACGCAATGGTCGATGGTCGTCTCCAGCGCCTCGCGATAGGCCTCTACCAGCGAGGCGATGGTGTCATGCCGGTAGCGAGCGGTGCTGAAGCTGACCGCCAGCGAGAGCACGCCGCCGGTCACCTGTCCATTGATCGTGATCCAGTTGCCGAGCGGGGCTTCGGGCGAGATGGGTTGGCCCGGAGACTCGGCAGCGCGATCGAACAGGGCCGCATCGCCGGCGCCAGCATCGAGCTGGCCCAGATAGTTGAACGTAATGCGAGGCGGGCGGAGCGCAGCAAGCTGATCGCGGATCGCCTGCGGTCCGAGATGCCGCAGCAGGCCATAGCTGATACCGTGATCGGGAATGCCGCGCAAGGTCTCCTTGACCGCCTTGATGCTGCCGCCGGTGTCGTCAAGCACCGGCAGAACGACGGGGAACAGGCTGGTGAACCAGCCGACGGTGCGGCTGATGTCCACGTTCTCGAACAACGCATCGCGGCCGTGGCCTTCCAGGAAGATGGCTGCCCGGTCTACGCCGGCCCAATGGCCTACGGCTCGTGCGAGCGCGCTCAGCAGCAGGTCGTTGATCTGCGTGCGATACGCCGCGGGCGCTTGTTTCAGCAGCCGCTGCGTCTGCGCCGGCGACAGTTGCAGGGTCAGCCTGGCGGCGTCGGCGATGCGATCGTTTTCCGCCGCGCGATCGCAAGGCAGTTCCGGCCCTTGCTGGGTGCGCCAGTAGTCGGCCTGCCGGATCAGATCGTCCGAGTTCGCGTGCTGGGCCAATGCTTGCGCCCAGGCCTTGTACGATGCCGTCTTGGGCGGAAGGGCGATCGACACGCCATCGCGAGCAAGGCGGTACGCATGCTGGAGGTCTTCAAGCAGGACGCGCCACGAGACGCCATCGATCACGAGGTGGTGAACAGCGAGCAGCAATCGCTCACTGCCGTCCGGCAGCCGAAGCTGCAGCGCGCGAAGCAGCGGGCCGTGTTGCAGGTCGAGGCTTTGTTGCGCGCGGGTGCAGTGTTCGTCGATGGCGTCCACACCAGCGACATCTTCGCGCCACAGCAGTTCGCTTTCTACCGGCTCGGCGTAGTGCTGCGACCATTCGCCCTCGGTCTGCCGGTACCGTAGCCGCAACGCGTCGTGATGGCGAGTCACCTCACGCAGCGCGTGCTGTAGTGCTTCGTGGTCGAGTGGCGTCCGGGGGTGCAGCAGTACGGATTGGTTCCAATGGTGGCGCTGCGGCATTGACGTCTCGAAGAACGCCTGTTGGATCGGCAACAGCGGCACCTCGCCGGTCGGCGTGTCGTCGATGGCCTGGCGGGCCTCGTCGCGAGCGGCGACCTGGGCCAGGGCCTGTACGGTCTGATGCAGGAACAGGTCCTTGGGCGTAAAGCGCAGGCCAACGCGACGCGCCCGGCTGACGGCCTGGATCGACAGGATCGAATCCCCGCCGAGCTCGAAGAAGTTGTCCGCAATGCCGACGCGCTCGACACCGAGAACCTCCTGCCAGACCTCGGCGAGCAGCGTTTCGATATCGTTGCGCGGCGCGACGTAACCCTTGGCCTCCCACACCGGCTCGGGCAGCGCACGGCGGTCCAGCTTGCCATTCGCCGTGATCGGCAACCGATCCAGCACGATGAGGTGCGCCGGGACCATATAGGTGGGCAGGCAGCCTTCCAGATAGGCGCGCAGTTCGGCGCAGAGATCGGTTGCGTCCTGTCTGGCAACCACGTAGGCAACCAGCTGCTTTCCGATCGGACCGTCGTGCGCGAGCACAACGGCCTCGCGCACGGTTGCGTGCGCGCGCAGCCGCGCCTCGATCTCGCCGAGTTCGATGCGATAGCCGCGGATCTTGACCTGATGGTCGAGCCGGCCGACGTATTCGATGCTGCCGTCGCGACAACGGCGGACCAGATCGCCGGTCCGGTACATGCGGGCGCCGGTGGTGAAAGGGTCGGGGACAAAGCGCTCCGCGGTCAGGCCCGGTTTGCCGACATAGCCGCGCGCGAGGCCGAGGCCGCCGATATACAGCTCACCGGCCACGCCAACCGGCACCGGGTTGAGGTCGGCGTCGAGCACATAAGCCGTGCGGTCGCCCACCGGTCTGCCGATCGGCACATAGGCGCTGGCGCAATCGGTGTCGTGTTGACTAGCCCACGCCAGCGGGGTGACCACGGCCTCGGTCGGCCCATAACCATTGATCAGCGTGCCGGCCTGGAACTTCTGCTTGATGCGGGTAAAGGCCTCGCGCGACATCGCTTCGCCGCCAAAGGACAGCAGGCGCAGTGGTACGGGCTCTGTCGCCGCCTCCGCAAGGCGTAGCAGATAGGCGGGCGGGAAGCCTGCATTGGTCACGCCTTCGCGAGCGATGACCTCCAAGGTCTGCTCGGCGCTCCACAAGGTGTCGTCGCGCAGCACCAGCTGGGCACCGGCGATCAGCGGCACGAGCCAGCGTTCGTGGGCGCCGTCGAAGTTGAACGACAGGAAGTGCAGCTCGCGATCGTCCGGTCCCATGCCGTACTGTTCGACCGTGGCGTGGCAGTGCATGGCCAAGGGGCCGTGCTCGACGGCGACGCCCTTGGGCGTGCCAGTGGAGCCCGAGGTGTAGATCAGGTAGGCGAGCTGGCGCGGATCGACGGCGGGCAGTTGGATCGGTGCCGGATCGCCGATGTCGTCCATGACGACGAGCGGCAGGTCGGTATCGAACCGCCCGATCAGCGCGCGAGAAGTCAGCACGAGCGTGACACCGGCGTCCTGCAGCAGCTGGGCAAGTCGAGCAGCAGGCAATTCCGGGTCCAGCGGCAGATAGGCGGCGCCGGCCTTCAGCGTGGCGAGCAGCCGCACGATCAGCTCCGGACTGCGGTCGAGCACGACGCCGACGACGGTTTCCGGGCGCGCGCCGGCTGCGTGCAATGCGTAGGCCAGACGCGTGGCGGCGGCATCGAGCTCGCCATAGCTGAGGGCGTCCCCGCCGCAGCGAATCGCAATGGCGTCAGGGCGCTGGGTCGCCTGGCGCGCGATGGCCACATGTACCGGCTCTGCAGAAGAGAACCGCCTGTTGGGCGTGTTCCAGTCACGCCATTGACCTTGCTCGTCGATGTCGAGAAGGTCCAACTCTCCGATACGACCCTGAGGCCGCGTGACGACCTGCTTCAACACGCCGACGAAATGCCGCTGCAAACGCTCGACCGTATCGTGCTCGAACAGATCGGCCGCATAGCCGAATACGCCATGAAGGAGGCCCTGCTCGCCCTCCTGCGTATCGAGCGCCAGATCGACCTTGGCGGCGTTGGCGGTGCGCTCGACCTTCTCCAGCACCAGACCGGGCAGGCGATCGAGCGCGCGCAGGTCGCGCCGCTGATGGTTCAGCATGACCTGGAACAGCGGGTTGTGCGACAGATTGCGCTCGGGCTGCAGCGCCTCGACCAGTTGCTCGAATGGTAGCTCCTGATGGGCCTGGGCTTGCAGCACCGACTCGCGGGCGCGCTCAAGCACGGAGTCGAAGGTCATGCTGCCTTCGATCTCGGTGCGCAGCACCTGCGTATTGACGAAGAAGCCGACCACGCCCTCCGTTTCGACGCGGTTGCGGTTGGCGACCGGCACGCCGACGCGCAGGTCGCGCTGACCGGTGTAGCGGTAGAGCAGGACCTGGAAAGCGGCCAGCAGCACGGTAAACAGCGTGGTGTCGGCACGACGCGCCAATGCCCTGAGTTCGGCCGACAGGTCGGGGTCGAGCGAGAACGCAACGGCCCCGCCGCGATGGCTTGGCACCGCCGGGCGGGGCCGGTCGGTCGGCAGTTCCAGTACCACGGTGCCGTCGTCCGCCAGATGCGACTTCCAGTAGCGCAGCTGCCGCTCCAGCTCCCCGGCCTCGAGCCACTGCTTCTGCCAGGCCGCATAGTCGGCGTACTGGATTGGCAATGGCGCCAATTGCGGCGGCTGGCCGCTGACGAAACCGGCATAGAGCCGAGCGAACTCGTCGATCACCACGTTCATCGACCAGCCGTCGGAGACGATATGGTGCATGGTGACCAGCAGGATGTGGTCGTCGTCGGCCAGGCGCAGCAGGCGCACGCGCAGCAGCGGCCCTTGTTCGAGGTCGAACGGGCCCTGGGCCTCGGCGTCGACCAGCGACTGCACAGCGGCGTCACGCTGCGTCGGATCGATGTCGCGCAGATCGCTGACGGCGATCGGCGGGGAAGCGGGCGGATGGATGCGCTGTACCGCCTGCTCCCCATCCTGATGGAAGGTGGTGCGCAGGCTCTCATGCCGCTCCACCAGTGCATCGAAGGTCCGCTGCAGGGCGCCATCGTCCACCTGGCCACGCAGACGCAGCATGCCGGCGAGGTGATAGGCGCTGCCGGCAGGGTCCAGCTTCCACAGGAACCACATCCGCTGTTGTGCAGCGGACAGCGGCAGATCGCTGGTGGCCGGTCGCCAGTCGGAGGTAATCGGCAGTACCGACAGCGAAATGCCCTGCTGGCCCAGCCGCTCCAGCAAAATCTTCCGCTTCTCCGGCGGAAGGCCGACGAAACGCCGGATCAGTTCCCGGCTCGCTTGCTGATCGTTCATTGGATTAGGAAGTCTCGAGGTCGGCCATCAGGTCGTCGATGGTCTGCAATTGGCTGGCGACGTTGACCGTAGCGCCGGTCGCCTGTTGCTGGGCGATGTAGTCGGCCAGGTCGGCCACGGTGGGCAGCGACATCGCCTGGCGCAGCGTCAGCGTGTTGTCGAACTCGCGATGCAGCCGGGATACGAGTTGCGTCAGCAGCAGGGAGTGGCCGCCGAGCGCGAAGAAGTCGTCGTGTACGCCGACTTGCTCGACGCCGAGCACTTCCTGCCAGATCGTCGCCAGCATTGCCTCGACGTCGTTGCGCGGCGCCACGTAGGCTTGTGTTTCCCATACCGGCTCGGGTAGCGCGCGGCGGTCGAGCTTGCCGTTGGACGTGACCGGCAACTGGTTCAGCGGCACGATCTGCGCGGGCACCATATAGGGCGGCAGGACGCTTTCCAGATATGCCTTCAGCGGCGCCGCGACCTCTCCCTCGCCTTGGTCCGGCACGACATAGGCGATCAACTGCTTGCCGCTCGGGCCATCGTGGGCGACGACCACCGCTTCCCGCACGGTTGCGTGCGCACGCAGCCGCGCCTCGATCTCGCCCAGTTCGATGCGATAGCCGCGGATCTTGACCTGATGGTCGAGTCGGCCGACGTATTCGATGGTGCCGTCGCGACAACGGCGGACCAGATCGCCGGTGCGGTACATGCGAGCGCTGGTGGTGAAAGGGTCGGGGACAAAGCGCTCCGCGGTCAGGCCCGGATTGCCGACATAGCCGCGCGCAAGGCCCAGCCCGCCGATATACAGCTCGCCGGCAACACCGACCGGCACGGGGTTCAGGTCGGCGTCGAGCACATAAGCCGTGCGGTCGCCCACCGGCCCGCCGATCGGCACATAGGCGCTCGGGCAGTCGGTGTCGTGTTGACTGACCCACGCCAGCGGGGTGACCACGGCCTCGGTCGGCCCATAACCATTGATCAGCGTACCGGCCTGGAATTTCTGCTTGATCCGGGCGAAGGCCTCGCGCGACATCGCTTCGCCGCCAAAGGACAGCAGGCGCAGCGGCACCGGTTCGGTGGCGGCTTCGGCCAACCGAAGCAAGTAGGCGGGCGGGAAGCCGGCGTTGGTCACGCCTTCGCGGGCGATGACCTCCAAGGTCTGCTCGGCGCTCCACAAGGTGTCGTCGCGCAGCACCAGTTGGGCGCCGGCGATCAGCGGTACCAGCCAGCGCTCGTGCGCGCCGTCGAAGTTGAACGACAGGAAGTGCAGCTCGCGATCGTCCGGTCCCATGCCGTACTGTTCGGCGGTAGCGTGGCAGTGCATCGCCAAGGGGCCGTGCTCGACGGCGACGCCCTTCGGGGTGCCGGTGGAGCCCGAGGTGTAGATCAGGTAGGCGAGCTGGCGCGGATCGACGGCGGGCAGTTGGATCGGTGCCGGATCGCCAATGTCCTCCATGACGACGAGCGGCAGGGTGGTATCGATGCGCCCGACAAGAGCTTGGGAGGTCAGAACCAGCTTGACGCCAGCGTCCTGCAGCAATTGCGCGATGCGGGCGTGCGGCAGTTCCGGATCCAGCGGCAGATAGGCGGCGCCGGCCTTCAGCGTGGCGAGCAGCCGCACGATCAGGTCGGGACTGCGGTCGAGCACGACGCCGACGACGGCCTCCGGGCGCGCGCCGGCTGCGTGCAATGCGTAGGCCAGGCGCGTGGCGGCGGCATCGAGCTCGCCATAGCTGACGGCGTGTCCGCCGCAGCGAATCGCAATGGCATCCGGGCGCCGGGTGGCCTGGCGCGCGATGGCCACGTGAACCGGGTCGGCAGCCGAGAAGCGCCGGTCCGCCGGGTCCCGGCCAGGCGACGACTCGTGACAGTCCGTATCGATCAAATTCAGGTCGCCGATACGCGTGGCCGGAGGCGTCGCCGAAGCGGCGGCCAGTTGATCCAGCACGCCAACGTATTGCCGCTGCAATTGCTCGACCGCAGCGTGCGAGAACGCTTCGCGCTGATAGCTGCAGACGATATCGAGCGTCGCGCCAGCTGAGACCACCAGCGTCAGCGGATAGTTGGTGGTCGCGGCATGGCTGACCTCGCCGAGCTTCAAGCCGTTCTGCTCGCGCTGGCGCAGCGCCGCATCGACCGGGTAGTTCTCGAACACCAGGATCGAGTCGAACAGCGCCTGGCCGCCTTGACCGGCCCAGCGCTGGATTTCGTACAGCGGCACGTGTTCGTGCTCGCGCAGGGCCAGGTTCTCCGCTTGCAGCGCCTGCAGCCAGTCGGCGACGGACTGGTCGGGCGCAGGCGCCTGGATCACCGGCAGCGTATTGATGAACAGGCCGAGCATCGCTTCAGCACCGGACAAGGCTGCCGGCCGTCCGGCGACGGTGGCGCCGAAGGCGACGGCACGCCGTCCGGTATAGCGCTGCAGCACGATGACCCAGGCCGCTTGCAGCAGCGTGTTCAGCGTCAGATGCTGACTGGCGGCACTGCGTTGGATACGGGCGAGGGCGTCTGCATCGAGCGTGGTGCGGCAGGTCGCATGACCGGGGCCGGCGTCAGGCGCAGGAAGGGCAGACGCCAGCCGCGTCGGCTCGTCGAGCGCTTGCAGCCGCTCGCGCCAGAACGATTCGCTGGCGGCAACATCGTGCGTCTGCAGCCAGGCGATGTGGTCGCGATAGCGCGAGGCAGGCGCCTCGACCGGCTGGCCATGGTAGCGCTGCAGGACTTCGCCGATCAATCGGGCCGTGCTCCAGCCATCGAGCAGCAGATGGTGGCTGGTCCAGATCATGCGGTAGCGGTTTGCGCCGAGTCGAAGCAGGCGCACGCGCATCAGCGGAGGGGTATCGAGCGCGAAGGCTTGTTTCCGTTCGCTGAGCGCGACCTCATCGAAGTCGGCGTCCGACCACTGCCGCTGTGCATCGATGCGAACCGGCGAAGGGACCTGCCGATAGACCGCCTGCATGGCCTGCCCCTCGATCCAGACAAAGCCGGTACGCAGGATCTCGTGCCGTGCGACCGTGTCGTCCCAGGCCGCGCCGAAGCGATCGGCGTCGAGGCCGTCGAGCGTGATGGCGAGCTGGTTGACGTAAAGCCCGGCTTCCGGCGCATAGAGCGAGTGGAACAGCATGCCGTGCTGCATCGGCGTCAGCGGATACAGGTCCTCGATCTGGCGGCCGACGAGGCGATCGAGTTGATCCTGGGTCAGACCGGCGAGCGGTACGTCGGACGGCGTCAGCGCACCGGACGGCACGCTAAGGCAATGGTCGATAGTGCTCTCCAACGCCTGCCGATAGGCTCGCAACAGCGAAGCGATGGTCTCCTGGCGGTAGCGGGCGGTGCTGAACGTGATGCCCAGCGACAGCGCGCCGCCGGTCACCTGTCCATTGATCGTGATCCAGTTGCCAAGCGGGGCCTCAGGATCGCGGCTGGCTCCGCTGGACTCGTCGGCGAAGTCGAATAGCGCGTCACCACCGACGTTCTGGTCGAACTGACCCAGATAGTTGAACGTGATGCGGGGCAGTGCGCGGGGTGCGAGTTGGTCACGGAGAGCTTGTGGCCCCAGATGGCGCAGCAAGCCGTAGCCGATGCCTTGGTCGGGAACGGCACGCAGCGTTTCCTTGACCGACTTGATGCTGGCCGCGGTGTCATCGACCGCCGGCAGTACCACCGGAAACATCGTCGTGAACCAGCCGACGGTGCGGGCGATATCCGGCGTCGCGCGCAAGGCTTCCCGGCCATGCCCTTCGAGCAGCACGGCAGCGCGATCGATACCCGCCCACTGGCCCACTGCCTGCGCCAGCGCGCTCAGCAGCAGGTCGTTGATCTGCGTGCGATACGCCGCGGGCGCTTGTTTCAGCAGCCGCTGCGTCTGCGCCGGCGACAGCCGCAGGGTCAGCGTGGCAGCCTCCGCGATGCGGTCGTCCGACACGGCGTGGTCGCAAGGGACCTCTGGGCCGTGCTGGCCGCGCCAGTAGTCCACTTGCCGGGTGAGTTCGTCGGAGTTCGCATATTGAACCAGCGCCTGTGCCCAGGCCTTGTACGGCGCCGTCTTGGGCGCGAGAGCGATCGGTTGGCGTTGCTGCGCGGTCCGGTATGCCTGCTGCAGGTCTTCCAGCAAGATGCGCCACGAGACGCCGTCCACGACAAGGTGGTGAACGACGAGCAGCAGGCGCTCGCTGCCATCCGGCAATTGCAGATGCAGAGCGCGCAGCAATGGCCCCTGTGCAAGGTCCAGGCTGCGCTGGGCACGGTCGCAGTGCGCTGCGATGGAACCGGCGTCGTCAATTTGCTGCTGCCACAGCAAGTCGCCATCGGGGGGCTCGGCGTAGTGTTGCTGCCATTGCCCGTCCTGCTGGCGGTAGCGCAGCCGCAATGCGTCGTGATGGGCGACCAGCGCCTTCAGCGCGCTGCGCAGCGCGTTCGGGTCCAGAGGCTCCGCTGGTCGCAGCAGTACCGATTGATTCCAGTGATGGCGGTTCGGCATCGGCGTCTCGAAGAACGCCCGCTGGATCGGCAGCAGCGGCACCTCGCCGGCAGGCCTGTCGTCGACGCGCCGATGGGTTTCGTCGCGCTTGGCCACTTGTGCGAGCGCCTGCACGGTCTGATGCAGGAACAGGTCCTTGGGCGTGAAACGCAGGCCCAGTCGGCGGGCGCGGCTGACCGACTGGAGCGACAGGATCGAGTCGCCACCGAGCTCGAAGAAGTTGTCGTGGATGCCGACCTGTTCGACGCCAAGCACCTCCTGCCAGACCTGCGCCAGCAGCGCCTCGATCTCGTTGCGCGGGGCGACGTAGCCTTGCGTTTCCCAGACCGGCGCGGGCAGCGCGCGGCGATCGAGCTTGCCATTCGGCGTGACCGGCAGCCGGTCGAGCGCGATCAGCTGGGCCGGGACCATGTGATCGGGCAGCTGTGCCTTGAGCCGGTCCTTGATCGTTGTGGCGTCGATGGCGTCCAGCACGCAGTAGGCCACAAACCGCTCCTCATGAACGATCACGGCGGCATCCTTGACGCCCGGCTGGGACCGCAGCAGATGGGCAATCTCGCCGAGTTCGACGCGGTAGCCGCGGATCTTGACCTGTTCGTCCTGGCGACCAAGGTATTCAATCCGGCCGTCCGCATCCTGCTTGACGCGGTCGCCGGTGCGGTACATCCGTGCCCCGTCGGTGAAGGGATCGGGCACGAAGCGCTCGGCGGTCAGCCCTGGCCGTCCCAGATAGCCGCGAGCCAGCTGCGGTCCGGCGATATAGAGCTCGCCGACGATGCCGGCCGGCACTGGGTTCAGGTCAGCGTCGAGCACATAGACGCGGGAGCCGGGCAGCGGCGTGCCGGTGGGCAGTTGCCGTTCGGGCAAGGTTACGGCCTCGTGCGTCAGTACGCCGACCGTCGTCTCCGTGGGCCCGTAGTGGTTGAACAACCGGCAGTGCGGCTTCAGGTCGCGGACTGTGCGAGCCAGTTCGGCAGAGGTGGCCTCACCGCCGAGGATCAGCGCCTGCTCGGGCAAGACATCGGCGGGTTGGCGAGCTTGGAGCAATCCGCGTAGATGGCTGGGAACGATCTTCAGTACGCCAACGCGGTGCCGCGCCATGTACTCCGCAAAGCGATCGGGATCGAAGCCGCGCTCGCGCGAGATCAGATGCAAGGTGCGGCCGCTGCAGAGGGCGCCGAACAGCACGGTATGGCCGAGGTCGGCGGCGGTGGTCGAGACCATCGCCATCGAGGCATCGGCCGGTAGCTCGAGCCGGTGCAGCGCGCCGGAGACGTAATGCGCGAGCGCATCGTGGCTGACCAGCACGCCCTTCGGGGTGCCAGTGGAGCCCGAGGTGTAGATCAGGTAAGCGGCCTGACCTGGAAGCAACGAGACGAAAGGGGCCGCGTCCACTGGTGCCACGGAGGCCGGATCGAGGCAATCGAAGCCCGGCACGGAGCCAACCACCACGCGAGCCGCGGCATCGTCCAGCAACTGCCGCAAGCGTTCGGCCGGCTGTGCCGGATCGAGCGGTACGCAAACCGCGCCGGCCTTCAGGATGCCAAGCAGGCCGGTCACGAACGCCGGCGAACGCTCGACGCAGAGTCCAACCCGCGTCTCGCGCCCAACACCGCGCTCGACCAGCGCCGCTGCAATCCCATTGGCCAACCGATCTGTCTCGCCGCGAGTCAGCGTCTGTTCCTCGTATCGCAACGCAATGGCAGAAGAATCCGCGTCAAGGTTGCGCCGCCATGCCGCCAGCACATCGGTCGGCGCCGACGTCACGGACTCGCCAATGAGCCGCCCGTCCTCATTGCCCAACTTCAACTCACCAACGCGAAGCGTCGGTGTCGACGCGATCTGTTCGAGGACGCGGACGTAGTGGTCGCGCATCCGCTCGATCGTGTCGTGATCGAACAGATCGGTGGCGTAGCTAAGCCGGCCCGCAATGCCGTCCTCGCTTTCCACCAGATCCAGCGCGATATCGAAGCGCGTGACATCGCCCTCGATCTGTTCGGCCGTGACGACGTAGCCAGCCAATTGCTTGGGGACCGCAATCGGCAGCGCCAGGTTGAATTTGACCTGGAACAGCGGGTTATGGGCGAGGCTGCGTTCCGGCTGCAGCGCCTCGACCAACTGTTCGAAGGGCAGGTCCTGGTATTGCTGCGACTCGCGCACCGTCTGATGCAGCCGGCGCAGCAGGGCATCCCACGGCATGCTGCCATCGATGTCCGTGCGCACGACGATCGTATTGACGAAGCATCCGATCAGGCCTTCCGTCTCGACGCTGCCACGATTGGCGACCGGCACGCCGACCCGGACATCGCGCTGCCCCGTGTAGCGGTACAGCAGCGTCTGGAAGGCGGCCAACAGCACCGCGAACATCGTCGTCTGTGCAGCGAGCGCGATGCCACGCAAGCTTGTCGCCAACGGCCCGTCCAGCATGAAGGGCACCGCGCCGCCGCGATGACTCTGCACCACGGGCCGCGGGCGATCCCAGGGGAGTTCCAGTACAGCAGGCTGGTCGCCAAGGCGGCCCTTCCAGTAGCCGAGTTGGCGGTCGCGCTCGCCGGCACCGAGACGGTCCGCATGCCAGGCGGCATAGTCCGCGTAGCGGATCGCCAGTGGCGGCAACTCGACCGGGCGATCGGCCGCGAAGCCGTCATAGAGCCGGCAAAACTCGTCGATCGCCACATTCATCGACCATCCATCCGACACGATATGGTGGACCGTGATCGACAGCCATTCCTGGTCGTTGGCAACAAGCAATTGCGCGATGCGCACGGGCGCCGCGGCTAGCAGGTCGAACGGCTCGGCGCTGAGCTCTCGCGCCTTTGCCTGCGCCTTGGCGGCGGCGTCGGGACCAGGCTCGCGCAAGTCCACTACCGCGATCGGGCAGGGACGGGCCGGCAGCGCGCGCTGCCGCGGTTCCTCATGCTGGTCCAGTTCGAAGCGGGTGCGCAGGGCCTCGTGCCGGGCGACCAGCGCGTCCACTGCGCGTTGCAGCGCGATCCGGTCGAAACGGCCGCGCAGCTTCAGCACGCCCGAGACGTTGTAGGCGCCGCTGTCAGGCTGCATCGACCACAGCACCCACAGGCCGCGCTGCACCGGAGACAGTGGGGCGAGCTCGCTGTCGGGCCGGCGCGAGATGGCCATGTCCTCGGACGGCGTTTCTCCCTCGTCGCGCGCCAGCAACCGGTCGATGACCGCCGCGTTGGCCCGCAGCGACCCATCGGCAAACAGATGCGCCAGCGCGTAGCCACGATGCAGCCGCTCCCGGATTCTCGACACCAGCTGGGTCGCGCGCACCGAGTTGCCGCCCAGGGCAAAGAAGTTGTCATCGGCCGAGGCGGGGTGGACGCCCAGGACTTCCTGCCATAGCTCCGCCAGAGTCGCCTCGGTGCCCTGCAGCGCCACGGCATCGGCGTTGGCATTGGCGCTCACGACCGGCGCCGCCGCGCCGTCGAGCGAAGGGACCGATGCGAGCTGCCGCCCCGATTCGAATGCGGCCCACAGTGCCAGTTCGCCACTGCGCCAGGCCGGCAGGCAGCGCGAGCGCTGCAGCTTGCCGCTGGTGGTCTTCGGCAACTCGCCGGGCTGCAGCAGCAGCACCAGACCCGGCGGCTCGCCGCAGCAGTGCGCCACCGCCTCGCGGATGGCGGTTTCCACCGCTTCGGGCGAGCCGAACTTCTGGATGCTGCGCGCAATCTCGGCGGCGATGCCGATCGTTTCGATCCGACCGTCGGCGGATTGGAACGGGAAGGCCGCGACGCGCCCCTTGCGCACGACCTCGACCGCCGCTTCGACCGCGATCTCGATGTCCTGCGGATACAAGTTGTGTCCGCGAACAATGATCAGGTCCTTCAAGCGTCCGGCGACATAGAGCCTGCCGTCGTGCAGGAAGCCGAGGTCGCCGGTGCGCAGATAGCGCGATGCGGCGTCGCCGTGATCAGGGAACGTCCTGGCGGTGGCCTCGGGCTGCTGCCAGTAGCCCGCCGTCACGCTTGGCCCGCTGATGCAGATCTCCCCGATCTGCCCGTCTGGAAGCGGCTGGCCATGCTCGACGCAGCGTATGTCGACGCGATGACCCGGGGCGGCATCGCCGCAGGCGACCAGTCGCGTACCGTCGCCATCGATCGATGCAACCGCGTGTCCGGATGCCAGCGCGGCCTCGTCGAATCCGATCAGCGTGGCGCCTTCCCCGGGACGCCCCCCGGTAGCAAGCAGCGTTGCCTCGGCCAAGCCATAGCAGGGATAGAGTGCACGAACGTCGAGGCCGGCGGCGGCGAAGTGGCTGGCAAATCGTTCCAGTGTTTCGGCGCGAATCGGCTCGGCGCCGCAGAAGGCGACGCGCCAGCTGCGCAGCGACAGGGTCGGCACTTGTGCCGCGCGTACGCGCTCCACGCACAGCCGATAGGCGAAGTCGGGGCCGCCGCTGACGGTGCCGCGGAACCGGTCCATCGCCTCCAGCCAGCGGCGCGGCCGTTGCAGGAAATAGGTTGGCGACATCAGCACCAGCGGCATGCCGCCATAAAGCGGATGCAGCAGTCCGCCGATCAGGCCCATGTCGTGATAGAGCGGCAGCCAGCTGACCATCACGTCGTCGGCCGTGGTGCCGAACTGGCTGGCGATGGCCGCTTCGTTGGCGACGATATTGGCGTGCGTCACCATCACGCCCTTCGGGGTCGCGGTCGAGCCGGAGGTGTACTGCAGGAAGGCAATGGCGTCGGGACGGATGGCCGCGGCCCAGGCCCTCGCGTCCGCGACGGTGGGTCCAGGCGACGCTGGCCGGACTGACGATACGGTGACGACGTGGGCTTGCAGGCTGGCGGACCGGCCGCTGGCCCAGTCGCCGGCAAGTCCGTCGTCGACCACCACCACAGCAGGCTGCGCGTCGGCGGCGATGGCGTTGAGCCGTGCCAGATGCTGCGGCCGCATCGACTCCGGCGGGAAGGCCGGCACCGCGATGACGCGCGCCAGCAGGCAGCCCAGAAACGCGCTGACGTAATCGATACCGGTATCGAGCACGATCATCGCGCGCTCCCCGGGCCGGGCCACTTCGCTCAGTCGCGTGGCATAGGCCGCCGCGCGCGCGAGCAGGTCGCGATAGCAGTAGGGCGTGCCTTCGGGATGGTCCTCGTCCAGCACCGTCAGCGCCATCGCATCGGCGCGGCCTGTCGCGTGATGGATCAAATAGTCGAGCAGCGTCTCGCCTTGCATTGCTGTCCTTTTGCGAATCGATGGACCGGTGCTGCACCAGCACGTCCGACAGAAGGAAGACGAAGGGAGGAGCGGGGAATTTAGCGTGGCGTGGCTTCGATCAGCACAATGCCGCGCACTCGGCGCGCAGCGGGCAGGTACCGCAGTAATCGTCGCCGTCGAGCCGGTACTTCAGGCAGCAGACGCGGCGTACCCGCCGTTCGCCGCCGTCCGCTTGCGGGCGCTCGAGGTAGGCCGCGCGATAAGGGTGCGGCCGGCCATCCGCGCCCTTGTCCTGGCGCAGCCATTGCGCCAGCGTGTCGCGACGCCGGGGATCGAGCGCCGGGTGGGCGAGCAGGTTGATGCCGACGTATTGGACGAACTCGGCCGCGTGGCTCCACAGCACGCGCGGCGAGGCACGGGTCAGCTCCGACAGCGTCGCGAACACCGGCGCCAGATGGTGGTGCGTCATGGCGGCCAGCGTTTCGTCCAGCGTTGCCGCGCCATGGCCGAGCGTCGGCGAACGCAGGTGGATGCGTGACACCAGCCCGTCCGGGTCGAACGCGATATCGACCTCGTCCAGCGATACCGGCACGGTCCGCCCGAGCGCAGCCGCCGCAACCAGCACGGGCGGCACCAGCACCACGCAGTAGTGCCGGGCCCACCACGACGCCAGGGCGGGAGGGGCGCGCTCGTGTTCGGCGGCGATCGTGTCGCGGTATTCCGCCAGCCGTTGCCGCAAGGCGGCGGGCTCGGCAAACGCGCTGCCCGGCACCGCATCGACGCCGGCCGGCGCCGTGGTGACTCCTTCGCCGAAGCGCCGCAGCGGGCCGGGAAAGAAGGGCGTGAGTTCGGCAATCAACGGGGAATCTCCAGGCCGGGCAGGTCGTATTGGGGCTTCGCGATGGGGCGCCGCCTTCCACGAGAGACGGACCGCCGCCGCGAGAAATTAGCCGGCGCCCCGTTTCTGTCCCGATCAGCCGCCAATTCCCCTTTTCACGCGCCCTATTGCCGTTTTCACGACACTCACGTAATAATTACGAATCATTATCATTCGCAACAGCATTACGGTAAGCGTTTTGCGTGCCGGGCCGGCGCGATCCAATAAGAAGGGGAGTCTCATGCAACGGGTGTTCGATTGCCGGCGGACGGAAGTCCGGCGGGCGGTAGTGATGTTGTTTGCGCTGGCGGGCAGCGCACATGCGCAGGAGCAGGCGGCGCCGGCGGGCCAGCCGGTGGCCGGCCAATTGCCGGAGGTCACCGTGCGGGCCACCGGGTCGGAAACGGGAACCGGGCCGGTGGGCGGCTATGTCGCCCGCCGCAGCGTCACCGCCACCAAGACCGATACGCCGTTGTCGGAGACGCCGCAGTCGATTTCGGTGATCACCCGCGAGCAGATGGAAGATCGCGGCGTGCAGAACGTGTCGGAGGCCTTCGCCTATTCGGCCGGCGTGGTCGGCGACAACGTGGTCGAGTCGCGCTACGACAAGCCGGTGATCCGCGGCTTCCCCGCGCGGCAATATCTCGACGGCCTGTACATCAACTACTACACCAGCGGCTACCTGATGCCGCGCGTCGATACCTATGGACTCGAGCGCGTCGAACTGCTGCGCGGGCCGAGTTCGGTGCTGTACGGCGCCAATGCCCCGGGCGGGCTCGTCAACCTCGTCAGCAAGCGGCCGACCGCCGAGACGTTGCGCGAGGTCAACCTGCAATACGGTTCGCACAACCGCAAGCAGGCCAGCTTCGACCTGTCCGGCGCGGTGGACAGCAACCAGACCGTGCTCTACCGGCTGACCGGGCTGTTCCGCAAGAGCGATACGCAGACCGAGCATGCCAAGGACGACCGCATCTTCATCGCGCCCGCACTGACGTTCCGCCCGTCCGCCGATACCACGTTCACGCTGCTGACCCATTACCAACGCGACAAGCAGGGCACGGCGATCAACTTCCTGCCGCGCGAGGGCACCGTCATTCCGACGGTGAACGGCCGCAGGATCCCGGTCGGGTTCTTTACCGGCGAGCCGGGCTTCAATACGTTCGACCGCGAGGAGTACGCGATCGGCTACGCGTTCGAACATCGCTTCAACGATACCTTCCGCGTCCGGCAGAACGTGCGCTACATGCATAGCGACCTGACCTATACCGGGGTGTATGCCGTGGGCTGGAACTCGGCGGCGCAGCAGCAATTGCGGCGCGGTTCGCTCGATGCCGGCGGCAAGCTCGATACGATCGGCGTCGATACCCAGCTGCAGGCGGACTTCAGTACCGGGCCGGTCCGGCACAAAGTGCTGGTCGGCGTGGATTACCAGCATGGCAAGTTCGACGACAAGCAGGGCTTCGGCACGGTAGGCACGCCGCCGCTGGGCCTGATCGATCCGTGGAATCCGGTCTACGGCGCGAGGATCAATCCGATCGCCTCGTACACCAATGCCGAGCAGACGCAGCGCCAGCTCGGCGTCTACTTCCAGGACCAGATGAAGCTGACCGAGCGGCTGACCTTCGTCGCCGGCGGCCGCAAGGACTGGGCAAGCTCGGATACGACCTCGACCCGCATCGTCACGGCGACCAACGCGCGCACCGTCACGACGACGCCGATCGACCAGGACGACTTCACCTACCGCCTCGGCCTGCTGTATCAGGCGCCGTACGGCATCACGCCGTACGTCAGCTACTCGACTTCGTTCCAGCCGCAGGCGGGCACCGACCGCCAGGGTTCGCCGTTCAAGCCGACCACCGGCAAGCAGACCGAACTTGGCGTCAAGTTCCAGCCGCCGGGCAGCAACAGCTTCATTACCGCGGCCGTCTACGATCTGCGGCAGCAGGACGTGCTGACGCCGGATCCGGGACGCCCGGCCGGCACCAACTTCCAGATCCAGACCGGCGAGGTGCGCTCGCGCGGCTTCGAACTGGAAGGCACGATGGACTTCCAGAACGGCTTCAAGGCGATCGGCTCGTACACCTTGATGAATATGGAAACCACCAGGAGCAACGGGCCCGACCTGGGCAAGACGCCGACCAACCGGCCGCGCCATACGGCCGCGCTGTGGGTCGACTACACGATGCGCGGCGGCTTGCTGCGCGGGCTTGGCATGGGGGCTGGCGCGCGCTACATCGGCTCGACCTGGGGCGATGCGGCCAATACCTTCAAGGTGTCGTCGGTGTGGTTGGCCGATGCGGCGATCCACTACACGCTGGACCAGCATTGGCGTTTTGCGCTGACCGCGACGAATCTGCTGGACAAGGAGTACGTCGGGCAGTGCGGCAGCGCGACGACCTGCTATTACGGCTATCGCCGCAACATCCTGGCTACCGCGACTTATCGTTGGTAAGGCTCGGTAAGGTGCCGGAAGGGCTCCGATAATCCCGGCCCTTCGGACGCCGCCAGCCGGGGCGGCGTCCTCTTCCGCCTAATTCGCGGGCACCGTCGTTCGTCACAGGAAGAAGACCTCTTCCTCGTGGAGCCGCCGACCGTGTCCGCCTTCCCCTCGCTGCGCAATGTGTTGTTCCGGGCCTCGGGCCATCTGCTGGCGTTCGCCATTGTGGCAAGCCTGGCCGGTGGCGCGGCCTCGGTGGGGCTGATCGCCACCATCAATCGTGCGTTGTCGACGCCGGCCGACCAGTTGGCCGCGTTGGGGCTGCGCTTCGCGGCGCTCGCCGCGGCCGTGCTGCTGTGCCGCACCGCCGCGCTGATACTGTTCGTGCGGCTGAACCAGACGGTGCTGGCGAGCCTGCGCGGACATATCGCCGGCCGGCTGCTGGCCTCGCCCTATGCCGAACTCGAACGGGTCGGCCCCGGGCGCGGGCTCGCACTGCTGGGCGAGGACACCAATCAGGTCGCCACGCTGCTGGTCGCGCTGCCGTTCGTGGTGATGAACGGCACCATCGTCCTGGGCTGCCTGGCCTACCTGGCCTATCTGTCGTGGCAGGTCTTCCTGTTCGCGCTGGTCGCCGTGCTGACCGGGTCGATCTGCTACCGGCTCAGTCGCAAGCGTTCGCAGCGCTATCTGCGCGACGCCGGCAAATGGCACGACGTGCTGATCGAACGCTTCGGCGCGATTTTCGCGGGCGCCAAGGAGCTGAAGCTGCATCGCCAGCGCCGCGAGGCGTTCGCCAGCGGGCCGCTGGCCGAAGCGATCGATGCGGTCAGGACCAATCGCACGCAGGGGCTGTCCCTGCTGTATCTGTCCTTGACGATCGGCAGCACGCTGTTTTTCGCGGTGATCGGCATCATCCTGTTTGTCGTGCAGCGGCCGCTCGGCGCGGATGCCGCCGTCGCGAGCGGCTATACGCTGGTGTTCCTGTACATGATGGCGCCGCTGGAAGGTCTGCTGAACAGCCTGCCGCAGCTCAATCTGGCGCGCATCGCCTATCAACGCATCGCCGATACCACCGGCCCATTGGCGGTGGAGCCGAGCCTGCCCGATGCCGCCGGCGAGCGCCAGCCGTTCGTCGAGCTCGAATTGCGCGGTGTCACGCATCGCTATTTCCGCGACGGCGAGGATGGCGCCTTTACGCTGGGACCGATCGATCTGTCGCTGCGCGCCGGCGAGGTGGTGTTCCTGGTCGGCGGCAATGGCAGCGGCAAGACCACGCTGGCCAAGCTGCTGGTCGGCCTGTATGCGCCAGAGCGCGGCAGCGTGCTGCTCAACGGCGAGCCGATCGCCGATGCCGCGGACCATGAGCGCCATCGCCAGCAGTGCACCGCGGTCTTCTCCGACTTTCATCTGTTCGACAGCCTGTTGGGCGCCGCGGCTGGCGAGGGTGGCGACGGTAAAAACGCGGCCGGCTGCACGGCGCTCGATGCACGCGCCAACGAACTGCTGGCACGCCTGCAATTGCAGCACAAGGTCACCGTACGCGACGGCGCGTTTTCGACGCGCGCGCTGTCGCAGGGCCAGCGCAAGCGCCTGGCGCTGGTCGCCGCCTGCCTCGAAGACCGGCCTGTGATCGTGCTCGACGAATGGGCCGCCGATCAGGACCCGGCCTTCAAGGCGGTGTTCTATCGCGAGATCGTGCCGGCGCTGCGCGCGCAGGGCAAGGCGGTGCTGGTGATCTCGCACGACGATCGCTACTTCGATGCCGGGGATCGCATCGTGCGGCTCGAGCAGGGACGCATACGTGAACAGGGCAGCGAAGATCAGCGCGAATATCAGCGCGAATACCAACCGGCCGCAGAGCCGGCAGGCATGGCGATTGCCACCGAGCGGCAGCGCGCGGCATGAAACCGGCCCGTTGCGCCGGTGCCCAGGCAGCGACTCCGCTACAATCGCGTCACACGACGCCGGTGCATGACATCGGCGCACAAGAACGCATCAAGGGGAGCTGTACGTGGTCCAGAACCGATCGCCGGGCAACGACATCGCCTGGCAACAAGCGCTCGATTGGGTGATGCTGATGCGGGACGGCATGCTCGACGCCAGCGCCGAACAACGCCTGCTCGAATGGCTCGACCAGTCGCCCGATCATATCGAGTCGTTCCGCCAGGCCTGCGCCGTGTGGCAGGCGACCGGTGCGGTGACCCCTTCGGTCCAGGCCGCCCTCGAGGCCCGCATGCCGCCCACGGCGGGACAGCGCCCCACGCGCGACGGTTGACCTTCTGTCATACGTCGGTCGTATTCGGCCACCAACCTTTACACATTGCCTCTTCGAATCGCACGGGCATGTCGCTATAATTGCGAATGAGTCGCATTTGCGTTAGCATGTCCGTCGGTTTCTTCTGGGAGGGGGCACGAAATGACCGAGCAACCGATCAACGAGGTCCGGACGCCTGTCGAGGCGCACCAGCCGCGCCAAATGAGTCAGGAACTGTTCGGCACCTTCCTCAGCTATCGCCGAGCCCTGATCGACGCCGCGGCACGCATCCTCGGCTGTCGTGCGGGGGCCGAGGACGTGGTACAGGACACCTTCCTGAAGCTGATGGACCAGCAGAACGCCATCGTGGTCCGCCAACCGGTCGGCTACCTGTTCCAGACCGTGCGCAATCTCGCCATCGACCGGCATCGGCGCGCGGCGCTCGAGCAACGGCACGCGGCCTGCGAGGAAGACGGACTGCTGGTGGCCAGCGATGCGTTGTCGCCGGAGTCGATCACGCTGGGCCGCGAAGCGCTTGGCACGGTCGCTGGCGCGCTGGCCGAACTTCCCGAGCGTACCCAGAAAGCCTTTGAGATGTATCGGATTCGCGGGATGACGCAGAAGGAAATCGCAGCCATCCTCGGCGTATCTCCGACCCTGGTCAATTTCATGATCCGCGATGCGATGACCCATTGCCGCGACGCGCTGTTCGGTGCCGCGTAAGCGCGACCATCGCGCGGGGCCATTCCGCTAGCCCCCCAGCTCGCGCCCCCGTTTTGCAACCTCGCCCGCAACCTCGCTTGCAACCTCGCTGCTAGCGCAGGCCTTTAGCCCTCCATCGTCCCGCTTCCCCGGAATGCAATTTGCGTCCTGCCGTGACGTTGCGGTCCGGTGGGTCGGACCGCGTCAACCCAATTTGCGGAGTTGCGCGATGAAAGCTGTCGTATTTCACGGAGTCGGCGATATACGCCTGGACGATGTGTCCGATCCGGTGCTGCAGGCGCCGACCGACGCATTGATCGAATTGACCGCGAGCGCCATATGCGGCACCGACCTGCATATGATTCGCGGCACCATGCCCGGCATGCGGCCGGGCACCATCCTTGGCCATGAGGGCGTCGGCGTGGTCACCGAGGTCGGACAGGACGTCAACAACCTGCGGCCCGGCGATCGGGTCGTGATCCCCTCGACGATCGCCTGCGGCTACTGCAGCTACTGCCGCAGCGGCTATCACGCGCAGTGCGACAACGCGAACCCCAACGGCATGCGCGCGGGTACGGCCTTCTTCGGCGGACCGCAGACCACCGGCCCCTTCCACGGCCTGCAGGCCGAATATGCGCGGATTCCCTTTGCCAATATCGGCGCGATCAAGCTCCCCGACGAAATCAGCGATGACCAGGCCATCCTGATGTCGGACATCTTTCCCACCGGTTATTTCGGCGCGCAACTGGCCGAGATCCGGCGCGGCGACACGGTCGTCGTGTTCGGCTGCGGACCGGTCGGGCAGTTCGCGATCGTATCGGCGCATCTGCTCGGCGCATCGCGCATTCTCGCCGTCGACCATATTCCGTCGCGGCTCGAGGCGGCCCAGGCGCAGGGCGCGGAGGCCATCGACTTCAATCGCGAGGACCCGGTGCAGGCGATCCTGCGGCTGACCGGCGGCATCGGCGCCGACCGCGCCATCGATGCGGTCGGCATCGACGCGCAGCGCCGGCATGCCGATGGAGACGGTTCCACCGCGCAGCCGTCGTTATGGCAGCCCGGCGACGGTCCGTCGGAGGTGCTGAAGTGGTCGGTCGAGGCGCTCGCCAAGGCCGGCACGCTGTCGATCATCGGGGTCTATCCCGAGGCGCACGAGACCTTTCCGATCGGCAAGGCGATGAACAAGAACCTGACGCTGAAGATGGGTAACTGCAATCACCGCGCGATCCTGCCGGAGCTGGTCGACCTGGTACGTGCCGGCGTGATCGATCCCGCGGAGGTGTTGACGCAGACCGAGCCGCTGACCGGCGCGCTGCAGGCCTACGAGGCGTTCGACCTGCGCCAGCCGGGCTGGATGAAGGTCAAGCTGGAGCCGTAAGCTGGCGTGGGCCCGGGACGAAAAAAAGCCGGCACGCAATGCGGTTGCGTGCCGGCTTGCCGGGCCAGCGTGCGCCCGGTCAGCGCCGGGCTTACTGCTTCGTCGCCGGGCTGGGGGAGTCGCCCTTCGGCGCGGACGGCGAGTCCGGCGTTACCGCGTCGGGCATGCCCTGCTGGCGCGGCTTCTTGCTGCGATGCGTGGTGCCGCTCTTCTTCTTGTCGCGGGTCTCGCTGCCGGTCATGGTCGAACCGGTCGAGCTGGTCGACCCACTTTGCATCGTGGAGTCGCTGCCGCTCATGCTGCCGCCGGTCGCCGACGGCGTCGTGCTGCGGCTGGCGGGCGGGTTGCCTTCGGTCGGCGGCGCGCTCGGATTCGGCGCGTTGTTGCTGGGGGGCGCCTGCTGGGCGACCGCAGGCAGGCTCAGCGCCGCGCACAGCGCAAGCGCGGTAGTGGTGACGATTCGCTTCATCGTTGGCTCCATCCATTGAACGTGAGAACGGGCGGGCCCGTCCGGACAGACACCGGCTGGTGGCACACGATGCCCGTTACCTAACGATACGTGCCGCGTTATGCCCGCTCAGGAAGGCGATGCCTGAATCGCCTGTAGGAATTGGACGACGGCTGCGAGCGCGCTACTGCAATCCTTACGAGCCGATGTAGAAATTCCGGGGCGATACCCGAGGCATCCAGGCAATCGAGCGACTGGCATGCCGCGCGCCATACACCGCGCTTGCCGCGCCGGCCTCGGCACGGAAGTTGCGCCGCGGCCGTTGTCACTGATCCGGCTGATGGAGGCCATCTTGAACACGATCCAATGGATTCGTCCCGCGCTGCTGGTCGCCGCCGCGGCTTCGATGAACCTGGCGTTCGCCGAGGTCGGCAAGACGGACACGAACTTTATGAAGAAGGCGGCCGAGAGCGGCATGCTGGAAATCGAGGCCAGCACGCTGGCCGAAAGCAAGGCATCGAGCGATACGGTGAAGTCCTTTGCCTCGCAGATGCTGAAGGACCACAAGGCCGCGGACAGCGAACTGAAGTCGTTGGCGTCCAGCAAGGGCGTCGAATTGCCGACCGAGCTGCCATCGGCGGACAAGAAGCGGCTGGAGGCGCTGGGGGCGCTCGAGGGCGCGACCTTCGATCGCGAGTATGCGAAGGAGGTCGGCGTCAAGGCGCACAACAAGGCCGTGTCCCTGTTCCGCGAGGCCTCGACGAAGTCCCGCGATCCGGACGTCAAGGCCTTCGCCGGCAAGACGTTGCCGACGCTGCAGCATCATCTCGAGATGGCAAACAAGATGGCCAACGAGGTGGGAAAGTCCCCGGCCAAGTCGGCAAAACGCTAGGCAGCGCGAACCGCGATGCGCCGCCGGCGCCCGCCGCCCCCACCACCACGCAGGAGACAGAGATGAAACGTTTTGCCACCTTTGCCATGCTGGCGCTGATGTCAGGCGCCGTGATGTCGCAGCCGACCGCCACGCCCGCCACCGGAACCCCTCCGGGTAGCGAGAAGGCGCCCGGCACGGGCGCGTCTGACGTCATGCCGACTCGCCCGGTCCAGGCGCCCGGCGGCGGCTCTGCGTCGGACCATGGCGCGCATGGCGGGTCCCGCCAGCACGACGCGACCAAGGGTACCGGCACCAGCAAGCGCGGCGAGGCAAACCGGTCCAATCGCAGCGACCGTCGCAGCGCGTCGGCGGCCGAGAGCTACGGCTATCCGGCGTCGCCGGCGCAGGCACGCTAGCGTTGCCGCCGGCGTCAGGCGCTCCGATCTACCTTCCGATTCCTTGCCTGAGCGCGGCGCCCGATGCGGGCGCCGCGTTTTTTTGTGCGAGCGCAATTGGCCGCATGGAGGGAAACGTTGGCTCGCGCACATAGGCAAACAATTTTTTATTTGCGAGCGCAGCAAACGCTAACTAGATTGCCTTCGTGGGTTTGTCAACGCTGACATGCGGGCGGTCTGTGCATGTCGCGGCCGTGGCAACCCACCGTGGCGGTACACCGGCATGCCAAGGCAATCGCGTTCGAGCCGTGGGGGAGGGCGGACGCGAGGCAGCGCCAGTCCACGGGGTCTGGGGCTGGCTCGCCTGAGCATGATGGGCGGCCGGCCACGTCGATGTCATACCCAGGAGGCCAGGCACACCGACCGGCACGCACCGGCCGGGTCCGGCCCGCCAATACGCAGCGCATTGGAAAGGAACGGCATCGCGCCGGCGACGGCGTGCGGCCGGCCGGCCCTTCGCGTCTTTCGTCTGGTGCCGGCCGTGGTCACGGCCGCGCCGGCGCTTCTACCCCGGGATCCAACATGAACGACGCCCTGCTCTCCGACCCCTGCGTTCCTACGCGTGCCGAGCCACTCGATTCACCGATCTTGCGCCGCGATCACGAACGATCCGACTCCACTGTCGCCATGCCCGCGCAGGCCGGCCCAGAGGACAGCTATCTGGAGCGATTGCAGCCCTTCCTGAAGCCGGGTGCCGTGGTACGCGGCGGGGCCTTCCCCGAGGCACGCATCGATGCGTTCACCACCGGCATGCGCGCCAACGCGCACTACTTCAGCCATCCCAAGTGGATGGACGACTGGCTGGTCAGCGTGCATCGCTACCCGGAATTGCGAGAGCGGTGGCTATCGGTCGTCGGCTCGCTCGACGACAAGGTGCTGGTCGATGTCGGCTGCGGTCCCGGCAATCTGCTGGCCGCATTGGGGGGCAACCCGAAGATTGCGATTGGCGTCGATATCGCACCGGGCAGCCTGGAGAGAGCGGCCGGTGTCGGCTACCTGCCGTTGCGCGCCGACGCGCACGACATGCCGTTGCGCTCGGGCATCGCCGACGTCGTCGCCATCAATGGGTCGCTGCATCATCTGGACGATATGCGGCGTGCGCTGGTGGAGGCCTCGCGCCTGGTCCGGCCCGGCGGCTTGCTGATTCTCGATCACGACCCGAAGCGCTCGGCATGGGATTTCCGCGGCATCGCCTTGCTGCTGTGGCGGCTGCGTTTGCCGATCTATCGCTGGCTTCGGCGCGGTGGCCATACCGCGGCCGACGACGAACAGATCTGGGCGCTTGCCACGGAATTGCACCACCGGCCCGGCGATGGGCTGACGCGGGAGCTGGTGCACACGACGCTGCGGCCGCTGGGCTTCGATATCGCGATCTATCCGCACAGCCACTATGTCGGCAAGGAAGTGCTGGACGGCGCGATGGGCCGCCCGCCGCTGAAGATCCGTCTGGCGCAGCGGCTGTCCGGCATCGATCCGAGGTCGGCCGAAGCCGCGCTGAGCCTGTTCGTCGTCGCGCGCCGGCGCACGCTGTAGCCGTCCTTCGGCGATCTCTCCGGTCGCCTCGCGCCGCCGCCGATTTCGGCGGCGGCGTGGCATCGTTCCCGCTTTTCCTCCTTCTCTTTCGCTGACCCTCGATCCGCCGATGGCCGGATTCGCCGATCGCGCGCTTCGCCGATCGCGGCGCGCCGCGCCATGTCCGTGTGGGAACGCTAATTGCGTGATGGCCTTGTAACGGGCACGTGATGGGCCCGTGATGGCCCATGATGGCCAATACGGCCAGCGCCGGCTCCATCGAAAAAATGCGAACGAGAAAGGGCGCCTCTCCACCGGGGACGGGAGAGGCGCCAAGCGCGGGCGAGCGGTCAGTCTATCCCGCGTTGCCACAGGCTATCCGCCGTCACACGGCGCGAAAGTCGCCTAGCGCACACAGCCCTCGATGACGGAATGGAAATTGCGTCGCCAAAGCGATCACCAGCGAAACGTGGTGGATCGGACGCGTGATTCCCGCTGGGCCCACGCCACCGCATTTGCAACTCTTACCAACGGAGGCAGAGATGAACGAACGCAGCACCAGCCGCCGCGTATGGGACTACCGCCAGCCGTATAGCGCCGAAGACCGGCTCGATCAGCGCGGCTCGCGCACGGGCGGCCGTTATGCGGAGTACGCCGAGGAAGAGATCCGGCGCGGACGAGGCGTCGGGCAGCCCGGCATGCCGCGCTACGGCGGCGGCCGTGACGATCCGTTCGCAGAACCCCGTCATGCCGAGCATGGCTATGGCGCTGGCCACTTCGGCGAGGGCCGCTACGGCCGCAGCTACGAGGAGCCGGTCGGCGACAACCCGTACGGCACCTACCCGTCGACCGGCGAGGTGATGCGCGGCAACCGCGGGCTGTCCAGACCGAGCGAACAGGGCGAAGGGCGTGGACGGCCCGGCGGCGATCTGACGGACGAGCGGCTGTCGCGCGGACAGCCCGGCGGTCCGTGGCCCGACCAATCGCGTACGCCTTGGCGCGATCGCTACGAGCCGGACGATCCGCGGACGCGTGCCAATCTCGCCCAGGCCTATGGCATCTCGGATTCGGACCGGCTCGATGCGCCGTCCTGGCCGGACGCGCGTGGCAGCGGCGATGCCGGCCGGCGCCAGGCCGGCGCCCGCTGGATGGACGAAGGCGGACGCTTTCCCGAAAGCGAACGCCCGGGCCGCGGCGGCCGCCCCTCGGGCTGGCCGGGCGACGACTGGAGCGCCGGCGGCCAATGGCGATCGCACGGCCGCGACGAGGCCTACGAGCGCTTCAGCGGGGCGCCGCAGCGCGTGAACTGGGGCCAGGGTTCGGGCAGCGGCAGCGGTCCTGGCCGCCGCGTTTCGCCCAAGGGCTACCAGCGCAGCGACGAACGGATTCGCGAGGATCTGTGCGAACGGCTGGCACATGACGACCGGCTCGAGGTGCAGGACGTCGAGGTCCAGGTCAGCGGGGGTGTGGTCACGCTGACCGGTGCCGTGCGGGACCGCCGCCAGAAATACTGCGTGGAAGACATCGCCGACGACATCTTCGGCGTGCGCGAGGTCCACAACCGGATTCGCGTGCAGCGTGAAGGCGGGCAGGTCGGACAAGGTTCGGCAGGCTCCGCGCCGGAAGGCCAGCGCGTGAGCGGAATCAGCACATCCGGCAGCGCCACCGGCAGCTCGGCCAGCAGCTATGTCGGCGGCATGGAAGTCGGCGCGGGCGAAGTGCCCAAGGGCACCGATCCATACGGCGGCACCACGACGCCGGGCAAGCACGCTACCTGATGGGGAGAGGACGATGAACCGGAAGACCGACCAAAATACCGACCGAAATACCGGCCGAAGTACCCGCGACCAGCGCGGCGATCAGGACGATGTCCGCGACAAGCTTCGCGCGCGCGACGATGGCGCTACCGACAATACGACGTCCAGCGCCGAAGCGCAGCGCGAACAGGAAGTCAGGGAGGAAGCGCGCGCGATTCCCAGCTCGCTCGATCCCGATACGGACATCGAGCCGATCGATTCGGATATGAACCTCGAAGGCCTGCCCGAACAGGAACAGGACTATCCGCACGACAACCGGACCGAGGCCTTGTTGCCCGAGGAGCAGATCGGCGAGCGCATCGAGGATGCGGCCGAGGGCATTGCCCCGGACACACCGGCCGATCGCGCAGACCAGACCGACCGGCGCGAGGAACGCCCGCCGCGGCGCGACACCGAGTAGGCCACGCCGTCGCCCCCGCGAATGCGGGGACGACGAGCATGCCCGTCTTCAATCGAACTGATACGACCAGCTCGCGTTGATCCGCGGCGAGCGGCGATCCGCATTGATCGGCTTGTCGCCGACCGGCTGCGCCAGCGACAGGTCCAGCGTGTAGTAGCGCCGATCCGAGAAGCGCACGCCCAGCGCCACCGACGACAGCGAGCGGTGCGTCAGCGAATAGCTGTTCGAGTAGACCCGGGCGACGTCCGCCATCACATACGGCTGCAGCGTCTTCAGATAGGTCATGTCCATGCCGAACAGCCGGCTGATCTCGGCCGACGCGCCCCAGCCCTTGTCGCCCGCCACTTCGCCGGCGGGATAGCCGAGCCCGAAGAAGCGTCCGCCGAAGCTGATCTGCTCGCTCGACGCCAGGCGGTCGCCGCTGTACTGGCCGGCGGCGGACACCGCCATGCCGAAGCCGAAGGGCAGATCGGTCGCCTGCGACAGCAGCAGCCGCGTGCGCAGGAAGCTCAGATCGTTGGCGTTGTTCTCGCGGCGCGCGCCCAGCGCATCGACGCCCTTGTACAGGCCCAGCGTGGCGCTGCGCGACACGCCTTCCTTGCGCTGGACATAGGCCAGCTCCGCATTGACGACCCGCACATTGGTGCCGATCGCCACGGATCGGTCGGTGCCGGCCTGCGTATAGCGCTCGAACTGGTCGGTCCCGTAGAGGCCGCCGCTCAGCGTCAGCGAATGCCGCGCGCTCAACAGCAGCGGATAGCTCAGGCTCGCGCCGAGCCGCTTGTTGTCATTGACGTAGCGCCGGTTGAAGCCGATCTGCTCCAGGGTGGCGTTCTGCGGCACGCCGCGATAGTGCGAGGCGTTGACGCGTGCGACCAGCCCTTCGGTGCCGATCGGTTGCGCATAGCCGAGCGCGTAGTATTCCTCGTCGTCGCGTCCCTTCGGAAACAGCGCCGATACCGTCAGCTGCTCGCCGAGCGGCGTCAGGCCGCTGGCGGTTGCCGTTGCAATCGCCCGCACGCCGGGCGACATGTAGTCGACGCCGGTGCCGAACGCGATCGGCTTGCGCTTGACCTCGAGCACCATTTCGCTCGCGCCATCGGTGGTGGTCGGCGGCTGCACCGTCGCGCCGACCTGCACGCCCGGCTGCAGCCCCAGCACGCTCGAATAGCGATCGAAGCTGGCGCGCGTCAGCGGCCGTTCTTCCTTCAGCCGTTCCGCGATGGCGCGCAGCCGATTCTCCAGCGGCCCGGCATTGCCGCGGATGGTCACGCGTGCGACATAGCCTTCGACGACGGTGATCAGCACATTGCCGTTTTCGAAGGACTGCGCGGGAACGAAAGCGAACGACAGCGGATAGCCCTGCTGCTGGTACATCTCGGTGACCGCATTGGCGGCCTGCAGCAGTTCGGCGACCGTGATTTCCTTGCCGGCGAGCGGCTTGAACTTGTCGGCGATCTGGTCGAAGGGCAACGTCTTGACGCCCTCGATCTGGAAGCGCGCCGGCGTCAGCCTGGCCGACAGCAGGTTCTGCATCGCCGGGTCGGGACGTTCGACCTGTACCTTGACTTCCCCGGTGGGCTTGGGCGGCGCGATTTTCGGCAGCGTTTGAGTCGGGTCCCCCTGGACCGGGCTGCGCGGATCGGCGGCCAGAACTGAATGCATGCCGCCTTGCCAGGCCCCGAGGCCGAGCAGCAGCATGGCGACGCGAGTGTGCGTGCGCGACATGGTCAATCCCCTTTCACAATAAAACTAACGCGGCTGTGGAAGCCGATCGCCACCGGCGCGCAGGCTGCCGCTGCCTGCGCGCTTGTCGAAGTGGAGACCGGCTGTACTGCAGGACTGAAGTGAGGCGATGCGTGTGGTCCGCCGAGATCGGCCGAGGCGGCCGATCTGCGGCAGGTCATACGCGCATCAGGTGGGCATCAGCGACGGCCCCCCAGCAGCCCACCGACGGTGCCGAGCACACCGCCGACGATGCCGCCGACCGCGCCGGTCACCGGGCCGGTGGTCGCGCCGCCGGTGCCGCCCGGAGCGGGAGCAGGAGCGGGGGCCGGAGCCGGCGCCGTGCCGCCGCCGGTGACACCGCCGACCACGCCGCTGACCAGATTGGTCACCGGAGCCAGCGGACCGCTGCCGGTACCGCCGTTGCTGCCGCCGGTGAGACCCCCGACCACGCCGCCGACGAGGTTGGTGACGGGAGCCAGCGGACCGCTGCCGGTACCGCCGTTGCTGCCGCCGGTGAGACCGCCGGTCAGGCCGCCGACGAGGTTGGTGACGGGAGCGAGCGGACCGCTGCCGGTGCCGCCGTTGTTGCCGCCAGTCAGGCCCCCGACCACGCCGCCGACCAGATTGGTGACCGGTGCCAGGGGGCCGCTGCCACCGTTGTTGCCGCCCGTCAAACCGCCGGTCAGGCCGCCGACCAGGTTGGTCACCGGCGCCAGCGGACCCGTGCCGCCGTTGCCGCCACCGGCCAGTCCGCCGGTGATGCCGCTGACCAGGTTGCCGACCGGCGCCAGCGGGCCGCTCGGGGTCGTGCCCGGCGCATGCACCGCGCCGCCCAGCGCGGCAACGGTGTTGCCTGCACCGGTGACCACGCCGCCGACGCCGCTGACGACCGGCGTATTGGTCTGCTGCAGCTTGCCGCCCAGTTGCGCCACGGTGCCGCCGACGACGGTCAGCAGGTTGTTCACGGGCTGGCCGAGGCCGGTGGCCGCGCCCAGCGATTGCGTGGTGCTGGTCAGTTGCGTGGTCAGCGGCACGATCGCGCGGCTGACACCGCTGGTCAGTTGTTCGACGGGGCCCGTCGACAGCACCGTGCCGACCGTGCCGCCGAGCGTCTGCACGCCAGTGCCGACCTTGTCGACCAGCGCGCCGACCGGCGAGGTCACCGCGCCGAGCGGCGACAGCGGACCGGTGCCCAGGCCGCTGACCGCGCTGCCGACCTGGCTGACCGCGGTACCGACATGGGTTACCACGTTGCCGGTGCTGGCCACGGTGGTGCCGATCGGGTTGACGCTGTTCGGAATATTGCCCAGGCCGTCCTTCAGTCCGGTGCCCAGCGAGTCGACCGCGTTGCCGACCGACACGATCGCGCCGCCGACACCGCTTTGCGTCTGGTTCGAGACCACCGGCAGGTTGACGCCGCTTTGAAGCTGCTCGCCGATGCCGCCGATGAGGTCGCCGGTCTTGCTGACCAGGTCTCCGGTCTTGTTGATGACCTCGCCGGTCGGGCTGCGTACCGGCGTGCCGCCACCGCCGCCGCCATCGCCGCCGCCGCCACCACCACCGCCGCCACCACCACCGCCGCCACCATCGCCGCCACCGCCGGTACCACCGCCGCCGCCGCCATCACCACCGCTACCGCCGCCACCGGTACCGCCGCCGTCGGTGCCACCACCGCCGCTGCCGCCACCGTCAGTACCACCACCACCGCTTCCACCACCGGTTCCACCTCCGTTCGGGCTGCCGGTGCCGCCATTGGTGTCACCGACCGTGCCGCCTCCCTTGCCGCCCGTACCCATCGAGGTCGAGCCGCTGCCGCTCGCGCAACCGCCAAGCAGCAGCAATGCGCTGAGCAGCGCCGTGGCGGTCAAGGTTGTCTTGGTCTTTTTCATCATTGATCCCCTGGTCAACAAGTGTTCTCGTGTTTGGACGTTCCCGAGTTGAAAGGCACTGGACGCATTGCGCCATCGTGCTGACGTCACAAGCGCAAGCGGTGTGCCACTGATGCAGGGGTTGTGCGCCACGCGCATGGCAAAGCGCTGTCGCTCGCCGCAAAGCCTTGTGTGGCAACGGTTTGCGGGGAACGGGATGCACTGCGGGAAGGCCCTTCAATGCCATGCGCGCAGCGTGTGGCGGCGTTACGCGTTACGTAACGCGCTACGGCGCGAACGGAACATCGGAGGGGCGCCGGAGATCGCGTGCGATGCGGCCGGCGCGGTATTCGCGAACGCCGGCGTGTGGCGATGGGCGCCGTAACACGTTACGTAGCACGTAACGTCGCAAAGCCGCGCAACGCGAGCTCGCACCGCCTCGTTCCCGTGCCGGGGCATCGTCCGCAAATCCGCGTGGCGCAAGGCTTTGCGGACGATACGCATGGTTGCGCAAGCGGTGCGATCGCCATCGTTTCCGCCGATGGCATGGGCCTTGCGGACGAAGGGGCCGAGTCCCCGCTGCACGGGGACCGCCGGCACCACGGGACAGGTCAGAGTTCCGCGCCGGTCCGATCCACAAGGAGAAACACAATGAAGCGGACGAATTCGACGCGACGCGCGCCGGCGATGATGGCGCTGGCGTGCGCATGCGTACTGGGGATGATGGCGGGCTGCTCGTCGAGCGGTTCGGGCAGCGGCACGCGGCCGCCCGCTACGACGCCCCCGCCGAGCAACGGTGGCGGCGGCGATGACGGTGGTGGCGGTACGCCCCCGCCGACTACGTCGAAGCCGACCACGCCGACAGGACAGGTGGCCGAAGGCGCTGGCAATACGGTGACGGCGACCGGCAATGCCATTACGGAAATCGGCAAGCAGGTGCAGGGCGCCAATCTGCCGATCGTCACCGAAGCGACGCGCAACGCCACCGGCCAGGTGGTGATCGATGCCGGCAACACGGTGGCCGCACTGGGTGCCGGCGTGCGCGATGGCCTGGGCAAGATGGGCGCGGTGGACAACCCGGTCGGCGTGACCGTGGCCAGCACCGGCAATGTCGTCACGCAGACCGGCCATACCTTGTCGAGCACGGGCGATCTGGTGACCTCGCTGGGCAAGGATCAACTGAAGGTGCTGTCGCCGGTGACCACGCCGGTGGGCGCAGTGGTCAATCACGTGGCCGGCGGCGTGCAGCAGCTGGGCGAGAAGCTGGGCGACAAGCTGTCGACGGGCCCGGTCGCGCAGCTGACGGGCCAGACCAGCAAGGTAATCGTGCCGCTGACCAGCAAGCTGACGGACACCACGCAGGCGCTGGGTGCGACCACGCGCCTCGGTGCGCCGGTCGACAACCTGCTGACCAAGGTCGGCGGCGTGGTCGCGCACACCGGCACGCATCTGAGCGCCACCAAGGCGCCGGTAGTCGGTCCGGTTGGTGGCGTCGTGACGGAAGTGGGCAGGACGGTCGCCGCGGCAGGCGGGCTGGTCCATGGCGAAGGCAATTCGGCAGGCGGCAGCGGCAATCCGCTCGGTGGCCTGCTTGGCGGTCTGCCTCTCACCCAAACGGGTGGGCAGGCGGGCAGTGGTGGTGGTTCTGACAAGGGTGCCGGCAGCGGCAAGACCGGTGGTGTGTTGGCACCGGTCGGCGGGCTATTGGCACCTGTGACCGGCCTGGTCGGCTCGCTGGGAGCGCTTGGGCGCTAACGCGACGCTGACTGCTGCCATGGCACCAGTCCGGGGGCCATGCCAGGCAGCTTGATGGTGCGCAGCCGGACGATCCCCGCGGCTGCGCATCTTTTTTTATCTTCGGGGGGAATCGGAGGAAAGGATCGATCTATTTCACTCGGTGGTTTGGTCAACCGCTGAGCGCAGCTTGTCAATCCGTGCAATCGAAAAAATTCGTGAACATTGCATCCGGATGTAGCTGAAAATTAAAAAATCCTTTATAAAAAGAACACGGGTGCTTGCTCGGGTCAACCCTCCAAAGAGTAGGGGACACGCGCGGTCGCACGCATCCGGAGTTTAGGGATAACGAGCAATACAAGAAGGAGCGGTCATCATGAAGCACGCATTTCTGCGTTTCATTCGGGACGAACGGGGGGCGACGGCCATTGAATATGGCTTGATCGCAGGTCTTATCGCATTGGCCGTTGCCGCCGGCGCGCGGTCTCTCGGCACCAATCTCAGCAGTGCCTTTACCAACCTGGCTACTTGGGTCACGAATAACGTCAAGGCGCCAACTTAAGGACGCCGCGCTGGTTACATGGCGCTTCTTGTCACGCTGCTCTGCGTGACGACCCTTTGGACTGACCTTCACTACCGCAAAGTACCGAACCTCGCATTGGCGTTTGCGCTGATTGCGGCTGGTCTCGTGCTGTCTCTCGGCTACGGCTCGTCGTTGCCGTTGGGAACGCGCGCGCTCGGATTCGCGCTTGGCTTTGCCGTCATGCTGCCGGCTTACTTGCTCGGCCGCATGGGGGCCGGCGACGTGAAGTTCTTCGCGGTAGTGGGTTTGTTCATCGGGCCGTCTGGTCTGCTGCCGGTCTGGCTGATCGGCACATTGCTCGCGTTCGTTCATGCCTGTGGCGTTCTTGCGCTTCGTCATTCGGCAGTCGGCGGTTGGCTCTCGATTGCAGTTGACCAGTGGCAGCGCCGCTTTGGCATGTCGACCATACCGGCGTCGGATGCAGCCGATCAGACCCGTGGCATTCCTTATGCTGCGTACCTTGCCGTCGGGGTGCTGCTATGGCTATCGGTTGGGCAAGGCAGTTCCTGAAGGGCGAAATGCGCCACCGGTTGGCGCCAACAAGAAATGAACCGGATCGAAGCATGAAATTGGGGAGAAGGGGATCGATTGGACCGCGACACCGCGCACAAGGCATCGCTGCGCTGGAATTCGCCGTCGTCCTGCCAGTGCTGCTCGCATTGGTGCTGGCCATCGTCTATTACGGGCTGATCCTGGCTCTCGAACAGGTATTGACGCTGGCCGCGGCCGAAGGGGCGCGTGCGGCAGTGCGCTATCCCAGCGGAGCAGTCGACGGCAGTATTGCTGCCTCCAAGGACTTGCGCGTGGCAGCGGCCGCCGACACGGCGCTTGCCGCGCTGCCGTCGAGCATCAAATCGAATCTGGCTTCCGCCGACAAGCTCGCAACCGCCGCACCCTGCAGCGCGCCGGCCGACGCCATTTGCGTCAGCGTGACGCTGCGCCTGCCTGCCGCCAATATCCTGCCGCGCGTACCGTTCGTACCGGTCCCCGAAATGCTGGTGGGCAGTGCGGTCGCCCAGTTGGCCCCGGATATCTGAGTTCCCTCATGTCCAAGTCCCTTTTCCATCCCTGGTACGCAGTGGTTGTCGTTCCGGCCATGCGCGGGCATCTCTCATGACCAGCAAACAAATCCGAATCGTTGCCATCGTGCTGCTGGCCCTGGCAGCCTTGCTAGCGCTGCTCGCCTGGCAGGTGGGGCGCGGCCCCGCCAGTCCGGCCGCGCATCCATCATCGTCGCCCACCGCGCTGCATCCCGTCGTGATCACCACCAAGGCCGTCGAGGCCGGCAAGCCGCTGAGCGCCGATGCATTGAAGGTCGAGATGCTGCCGATCGATCCGGCCGGAGGCTACCGGTCGCTGGATGCGGTGGTCGGGCAGATTCCGCTGGTGGCGCTCGGCGCCAATGTGCCGGTGCTGGAGAGCCAGCTCGCCGGAGGGTTGGCCTCGCAAGTGCCCGAAGGCGAGCGGGCTGTGGCCATTGCCGTCGACGAGGTCATCGGGGTCGGGCATCGGGTGCAGCCCGGCGATCTGGTCGATGTGTTCCTGGTCCTGCGGCGCGACAACCAGGAGATCGATGGCAGCCAGGCCCGCTTGCTGCTGTCCCGGCTGCGCGTGCTGGCCTATGGCGTCAATGCGGTCAACGACTCGCGCGAAGGCGCGCCGGAACAGATGATGAACCGGCGCGAAGGCGCCAAGACCGCGGTGCTGACGGTGCCGCTGGCGCAGGTCAGCAAGCTGACGATGGCGCAGCAGGCGGGCCGTCTGGTGCTGGCACTGCGCAATCCGCACGACGACGGCATGCCGAGCGAGACGCTGTTCGCCGAGCCTGCACCCGCTGTCGCTACACGCGGCGGCGGACTGGCCAGCGCGGATGCACTGGAGCCGGCCGACCGTGCCGCGGCAGGCGTCGCGCTGGCCGGCCTGGCCGGCGCTTCGAACAAGCCGCGCGCGCCCGCCGTGCGAACGGAGCCGTCGCAGATCGCGCAGGCCAGGCCCGCTGCCGCGCCGTCGCCGGCCGGCGTCGAAGTGATCCGCGCCGGCAAGCGCGCCATCGAATAGGGACACGACGATGACTCTCCCGCTGCCGATGGCGCCCCGATCCCGCTTTCCAGCCCTTCCTGCCTTGGCTTTATCCATGACGTCATTCCACCGGCCGCGTCGGCTGCGCGCGCTGACCGCAATGTTGTTGACGGCGAGCCTGCTCGGCACCGCGCCGCTGGGCGCGCAGCCTGCGCCCGCCCGCGATCCGATCCGCGACCCGATCCGCGATCAGGCCGAGCCGTCGGCGCAACGGCCATCGCAGCGCGTCACGCTTGCCGTCGGCGCGCAGCGCGAGATCCGCATCGGCCGGCAGCTCGAACGCATCGCGATCGGCAACCCAGAGGTCGCCGATGCGTTGCTGCTCAAATCGCGCGGCGCCAGCACCGCCGTGCTGCTGGTCGCGCGCAAGCCCGGCAATACCGATCTGATGGTGTGGCCGTCCGGCGAGGCCCCGATCCGGTACACGGTGCAGGTCGACGCGATGGCCTCCGATGGCCAGAGCGCGCAGATCGACGTGGCGGGGCAGGGCGCGATCATCCGCGGCCAGTCCGCCGATGCCGCGGCCGCCGCGGGCGCGCAACAGGCGGCGCGCGCGACGGTGGGCAACGGTCCGGTGATCGACCGCTCCACCGTGCCCGTCACTGGCACCGTGCAGGTCGATGTGCGTGTGGTCGAGATCAGCAAGAACGTGCTGAAGCAGGCCGGCTTCAACTTCTATCGCAACCGCTCGGGTTTCGCGTTCGGCAGCTTCTCGCCGTCCACGCTGACCCGGGCCACGTTCACGCCGCGGCCCGGCGGCAGCAATACCGGCGGGGGCCTCGCCACGGAATCGACCGCGCCGATCAGCAGCGCGTTCAACCTGGTCGCGGCCTCGATGAGCCATGGCATCTTCGCCAACCTGAGCCTGCTCGAAGGCAATGGCATGGCCCGCATCCTGGCCGAGCCGAGCCTCGTGGCGCTGTCCGGTCAGAGCGCCAGCTTCCTCGCCGGCGGCGAGATCCCGATCCCGGTGCCCCAGGCGCTGGGCACCACGACCATCCACTACAAGCAGTTCGGTATCGGCCTGACCGTCACGCCGACCGTGCTGTCGCCGGAGCGCATCGCGCTGAAGGTCGCGCCCGAGGCCAGCGATCTGGATCCCTCGCGCGGCATCGTGATGAACGGCGCGACGATCCCGGCCATCGTCACGCGCCGGGCCGACACGACGGTGGAACTGGGCGATGGCGAGAGCTTCGTGATCGGCGGCCTGGTCAGCCGCAATACGGTCAGCAATGTCGACAAGGTGCCGGTGCTCGGCGACCTGCCGCTGATCGGCGCCTTCTTCAAGAACCTGAATTTCCACCAGGAAGACCGCGAGCTGGTGATCATCGTCACGCCGCATCTGGTGCGTCCGCTGGCCAAGGGGTCGAGCGCGGCGGCGCGGGTCGGGGCCGACGGCCGCACCTCCGCCAATCCACCGGTCTGGGGCAAGTTCCTCGGCGGCGATCTGGTCGATCCGGCCTTGCCGGGCTTTTCGAGGTAGAGGAAGGCATGGACATGACGCTGCCCCCCATCGATGCGGCCCCCGTGGCCAGCAATGCGACCTTCCTGTTGAACACCACCGGCGAGGCGCCGCGGCGCTGGCTCGAGCGCGCGCTGGCGCCGCTCGGCCAGGTGCATGCGGTCGATGGCGCCGACCCTGCGCGCGACGGCATCGTCGAGCGGATCGGCACCGCCAATCCTGGCATCGTGTTCCTGCATTTCAGCGCGGAACATGCGCAGGCATCGACCCGGCTCGGCCAGCAGCTGGCCCGGCTGTTTCCGAACCTGCCGCTGGTCGCCCTGGGCGAGGCGCAGGAGCCCGAGCTGATGCTGGCGGCGCTGCGTGCCGGCGTGAAGGACTTCGTCGACATGCGTTCGCCCGCCGCCAACGCGATCGCGACGGTGCAGCGGCTGCTGGCCACGCGGGAGGTCTTGCAGCCGGCGCGCCGCGGCAAGGTGCTGGCGGTGCTCGGCGCGCGCCCCGGCGTCGGCGCGACCACGCTGGCCACCAATCTGGCGGTGGCGGCGCGGCGGCGGCAGAACGGCGAGGTGCTGCTGCTGGACCTCGGCCTGCCTGCGCGCGATGGCGCGCTGTACACCAACGTCGCGCCGGGCTTCCACTTCGTCGAGGCCGTGCGCAATCTGCGCCGCTTCGATCAGGTCTTCGTGCAGACCGCGCTGACCCGGCATGCCGGCGGCGTGGCGGTGCTGCCGTTGCCGCAGACGCTGGCGGAGCTGCGCGACATCTCGTTCTCGGAAGCACTGGCGCTGCTCGGCACGCTGCGCAGCCACTTCGATCTGCAAGTGATCGACCTGGGCGGATTCAGCAATCTCGATTTCATGGCGCAGCTGGTCAAGGTCGCCGACGAGGTGCTGGTCGTGGCCGAGCAGAGCGTCGCGGCAATCGTGTCGGCGGCCGAGCTGCTGGAAGAGCTGGGCCGCCGCGAGGCCGGCCGCGAGTCGATGCGGCTGGTGGTGTCGCGCTATCAGGCGCGTCTCGGTCTCGAAGCCGAGCAGATCGCGCAGCGGCTGGAGCTGCCGCTGGCCGGCACGCTGCCCGATTGCCGCGAGACGATGCTGGCGGCGATGAACAGCGGCGCGGTGCTGGCCGACCGGCAGCCCACCGCGCCCTATGTGCGCGCGCTGGCGCCGATGCTCGAGCGCGTCGGCTATCGCTGCGAAGCGCGCGCGTCGGGTCCCGGGTGGCTGGAACCGATCGCGCAGGCCGTGCAGCGGCTGCGCACGAGCCATGCAGCAGGCAAGAACAAGGCAGACCATTGAGATGACGAGATGACGCAACCCATCGAATTCTCGGACAACGCCGCCGCGCCGTTTCCGACCTCGCAGGAATTCCACACGATCAAGGAAGCGGCGCACGAGCATCTGCTGACGCGCATCGAAGAACTGGGCGCGGAGTTCGGCCGCTGGTCGCGCACGGCCATCCAGCGCTTTGTCGATCTCGAGCTGGAGAGCTTCACCCGGCTGCGCCGGATTCCGATCAACGAGGCCGAGCTGCATCAGATCGCCGAGGCGCTGACCAAGGAACTGGCCGGCTTTGGTCCCATCGAGGACTTGCTGAACGATCCCGCCGTCGAGGACATCCTGGTCAACGGCCATCTCGACGTGTATGTGTCGCGCCACGGCATGCTCGAACGCATCCCGGTACGCTTTGCCGATGCCGGCCATCTGCTGCGCATCGTGCGCCGGATCCTGGCGCCGATCGGCCGGCGGCTCGATGAATCGAACCCGATGGTCGATGCCCGGCTGCCCGACGGCGGCCGCATCAACGTCGTGATTCCGCCGTTGGCGCTGCAAGGTCCGGTGGTGTCGATCCGCAAGTTCCGCAAGGATCCGCTGACGCCCGACGCGCTGCTGGGGCTCGGCACCATGAACCAGGAGATCGCCGACCTGCTGGAGGCCGCGGTCAAGGCGCGCTGCAATATCCTGGTCAGCGGCGGCACCAGCTCGGGCAAGACCTCGCTGCTGAACGCGCTGGCGATCTTCGTGCCGGACAGCGAGCGCGTGATCACGATCGAGGACACCGCCGAGCTCGCGCTGAATCACCCGCACGTGGTCCGCCTCGAAAGCCGGCCCGGCGGATTCGAAGGAACCGGCGTGGTGTCGATCCGCGACCTGCTGCGCAACAGCCTGCGCATGCGGCCGGACCGGATCATCGTCGGCGAAGTGCGCGGCGGCGAAGTGCTGGAGATGCTGCAGGCGATGAGCACCGGTCACGACGGCTCGATGGGGACGATCCACGCGAGCAGCCCGCGCGAATGCCTGTACCGGCTCGAGATGCTGGCCGGTTTTGCCGGCTTTCAGGGCAGCGAGGTCAGCCTGCGCCGGCAGATTGCCAATGCAATCGACTTCATCGTGCAGATCGGCCGGCTGTCGAACGGCAAGCGCCGCATCCTGTCGATCACCGAAGTGACCGGCATGGGCGACAACATCGTCACCACGCAGGAGCTGTATCGCCACGATCCGTATATCGGGCCGGACGGCGTCGAGGTCGACCGCTGGCAGTCGCTCGGCATCCTGCCGCATTCGCCCAAGCTGGCGCGCCTGCGCCAGGCCAGTTTCGGCATGGAAGATCCGTTGGGCCGCTTCGATGTCTAGCGTCGGACTGGCCATCGCCGCGATCGCCTTGCTGCTGCTCGGCGCCGGCCTGTTGCTGCTGGCGCAGGCCGGCACACGCGCCGAGCGCGAGGCGGCGCGGGCCTTCGTGCAGGCGCAGACCGAGCAGGTGCGCTCGCGCTATGCATCTGCAGCCGAGTTGCCGCCCGTCACCGGCGCACGCGACCTGAAGCGGCGCTGGGCCGATCTGCTTCGGCGGGCGGACCTCGAGCCGACGCGCCGCACCTATCTGCTGTGGGGCGGGCCGCCGTTGCTGCTGTGCGCCGCGGCCCTGATCGGCGGCGGCCTGGTGGCCGCTGCCGCGATGGCGGTGGTCTGCCTGGCGATCTGCGCCGGCCTGTTGTGGCGCCGGACCACGCGTTTTCATCAACGCCTGTGCGAGCAGCTGCCTGGATTTCTCGACGGCGTGGTGCGGCTGATGACGATCGGCAGCGCGGTGCCGGCGGCGTTCCAGCATGCGATCGGCAATACCGAACTGCCGCTGCGCCAATGCCTGGTGCAGGCCGTCCATCTGCAGCGCGCCGGCAAGGAGCTGGACCAGGCGGTGATGCAGGTCGCGCGCAGCTATCGCTTCGACGAACTGATCCTGCTCGCTTCGGTGCTCAGGCTCGCCACGCGCTACGGCGGCCGGGCCGACATCGTGATGGAGCGTACCGCCGCGTATATGCGCGACCGCGAGCAGGCGCAGCGCGAGCTGTCGGCGCTGTCGGCGGAAACGCGGATGTCGGCGTGGATCCTGGGTTTGCTGCCGGTGGTCGTGGCCGGCTTGATGTTCGTCTTCAACGCCGGCTACCTGCTGATGATGTGGAACGATCCGTCGGGCCGCCTGCTGCTGATGGCGGCGTTCGGGCTGGAGATCGTCGGCGCGCTGCTGCTGTATCGGCTGGCGCGTTCGGTATAGGGGCGGCGTGATGAATCGTGACAGCTTGATCGCCCTCAGCCTGCTGATCGCCGCGCTCGGCGTGGCGGCGCTCGCGCTGCCGCTGTTGCAGCAGTGGTGGTTGCGCTGGCGCGCGGCGCGCACGCTCGACGCCGCGTTGGCGCGGCAGGGGGCGGCGGCGAAGCCGGCGGCGGCAGCCACGGCCGGCGAGCCGGGCTCCACCGCCTCGGCC
>NZ_VZOV01000008.1 GCF_008801915.1 Cupriavidus gilardii | reverse complement strand
GGCCGCGCGTGCGGCGCAGGACGCGCAGGCCGAACGGCAGCGCGCCGCCGCCGCGCTGGAGGCGGCGCGCCACGCCGAGGCCGCGATGGCGCCGCGCCTGGCGCAGGCACGCGAACTCGATGCCGTGATCGCGGCGTTGAGCCCGGACCGCGAGCGCGCGGCGCTTGCGCATCGGCAAGCCGGGCAGGCGCTGGAAGAAACGCGCCGCGATCAGGCGCGGTTGCGGACCGAGCGCGAATCCGCCGGCTCGGCGCTGGCCGCGGCCGAGGACTGGCTCGTCCGGCATGCCGGGCTCGAAGCCCTAGGCACGCAATGGCCGCGCTGGGACGCGCTGTTTGCGCAGGCCGACGATTGGCACGGCCGGCACGCCGCCGCCACGCAAGAGGCCGCGCGACTGGCAGCGCAGCTCGCCAGGGCACAACAGGACCAGACCGATGCTCAGGGGCGGCTTGCGGCCGCCGCCGCGTCGCTGCAAGACGCGCAGCAGCAATACGCGGTCGCGCAGCAGGCGCTGGCCGGTCACGACCGCGATGCCATCGCCGCGCGAGCCGCCGAATTGCAGCGGCAACGCGACGCGCTGCAGCAGGCAGCGGCGCGCTGGCGCGAACGCCTCGCCGCCGAAGCGCGCATGGCCGAGCTGGTCCAGCAGCGCGACACGCTGCAGGCGCAATGGCAGCAGTGCCGGCAAGGCATCGACGCGGCCCGCGCCGCACGGCCCGCCGCCGAGCAGGCGGCGGCGCAGGCGGAACGCTCGTGGCAACGCGCGCTGGCCGCCTGCCAGCAAGGCGTCGAGCGGTTGCGCGAGACGCTGGAGCCCGGCGAGCCCTGCCCGGTCTGCGGCGCCAGCGAGCACCCCTACGCGCATGACGATTCGCCGCTGCGCGCGGCGCTGCAGGCCACGCTGGGCGCGCTGGAGGACGAGTACCGCCGTTGCCAGCAGGCGCTGGCGCGGATCGACGCCGACGAGCGCAGCGCCGCCGCATTGGCGCGCAGCCACGGCGACGCGCTGGCGCAGCTCGACACGCGCCTCGCCGCGGCGAGGCAGCAGTGCGACCAGGCGCAGCGTGAATGGCAAGCCGACGCAGTGGCTGCGCAGGCCGAAGCGGTCGATGCCGGCGAACGCGCGGACTGGATTGCGCGGCAACTGGCCGACGCCGATGCACAGCAGCGCAGCGCGGCCGAGCTCGACACCCATCTGCGCGCGCTCGACAGGCAAGTGCAGGCCGCACGCCTTCGCCTCGATGCCGGCCAGGCCGAGCAGACCGCGGCCCAAGGCGCGCTGCAACGCGCGCAGGCGCTGGCCGCCGAACTCGCCTTGCGGCATGGCACGGCCAACGAGTCGGCCGCCGCAACGGCGGCGCAGCGCGACCAGGCCTTGCGGGCACTGGACGAGGGCGCGCTGCGGCATGCCGCGGGCGCCGGCTGGCGCAGCCAGTGGCACGACGATCCTGCGGGATTGCGCACGCGCTGCGCGGACGATGCCGGCCAATGGACGCGGCATCGCGACGAACGCGACGCGCTACGCCAGCGCATCGTCCAGCTCGATGGCGCGCTGGCCGCCGCCACGCAGGCGCACGAGCGCGCGCTCGACGCGCATCGCAAGGCCGCCGAGGCGCTGGCGTTCGCCGACACGCGGCTGTCCGGACGGCGCGCCGATCGCGAGGCGCTGTTTGCCGGCACGCCCGACGCGGGCCTGACGGTCGACGCGATCGCGGCCCGTCTGGCGCAAGCCGGTGCCGACGCCACGGCGCGCGTCGACGAGGCGCAGCGCGTGAGCCAGGCGGCCAGCGAACAACTGGCGCGGCAGGGCACGCGCGCCGAACAGGCGCAGTCCCAAAGCGAGGCGCTGGACCGGCAGGCGCGCGAAGCGGCGGCGCGGCTCGAGGCCTGGCTGCAGGGCTGGAACGACCGGCACGATGGCTCGTCAGCGGCTGCGCCGCTCGACGAAGCCGGCCTGCGCGCGCTGCTGGCGCTCGATGCCGATTGGCTGGCGCGCGAGGAAGCGTCGCTGCACGCGCTGCAACGCGAAGTCGATGCGGCGCACGGCGCGGTGCAGACGCGCCGCGCCGAACGCGAACGCCATCTGGCGCGGCGGCCTGGGCAGGACGACGCCGCCACCGTGCAAGCCGCACTGGCGGCGGCCCGTGCCGAACTCGAGGGCGCCAAGCAGGCGCTGGCCGAGGCCGATTTCACGCTGCGCCGCGACGACGAGCGGCGCGCGCAGGCCAGAGATCTGGTCACGCGCATCGAGCGGCAGCAGGCCACGGCGCACACCTGGCAGGTCTTGAACGAACTGATCGGCTCGGCCGACGGCAAGAAATTCCGCAATCATGCCCAGCAGATGACGCTGGACATCCTGCTCGGCTATGCCAACCGGCATCTGGCCACGCTGTCGCGCCGCTACCGGCTCGAGCGCGTGCGACAGAGCCTGGCGCTGCTGGTGATCGACCAGGACATGGCCGACGAGGCCCGCTCGGTGCATTCGCTGTCCGGCGGCGAGTCGTTCCTGGTATCGCTCGCGCTGGCGCTGGGGCTGGCATCGCTGTCCTCGCATCGCGTGCGCGTCGAATCGCTGTTCATCGACGAGGGCTTCGGCAGCCTGGACGGCGACACGCTGCGCGTCGCGATGGACGCGCTCGACAGCCTGCAGGCCCAGGGCCGCAAGGTCGGCGTGATCTCGCACGTGCACGAGATGACCGAGCGCATCGGCACGCGCATCGAGGTGCGCCGGCTGTCGGGCGGTCAGAGCCGGGTGACCGTGGGGGCGTAGCGAGATAGCGGGGGAGAGCGCAGCAGCGCTGGCCATTCCGCGAACGCTGCACGAGACACTGTGTTCGCGATCGCGAACAATCGCGCGCCATCCCGCGCCCTGTCTGGGCTGGGCATCGCCCCGCCCCGCACGCCGCGCCGCCGTGCCGTGCAGGATCGCGCCTCAGGGGTTACCCTTACACCGTCCTGCCGCCCGCCCGCCAGACCCCTGGCCTTCGCGGGCGGCGTCTGTTGCAGCAGCGGTGCCCCCGCCGCGCTTCGCCCGACGCCGGCGCACGCATGCCCGCGCATGATCGCCAGCGTCCTACTCAGCGATCTCCCATGACAGAACTGACCAGCACCACCATTCCGGCCGGCCCGACGGAGCGCGACCACGACAGCCGCCGCCGCGTCTTCGCGATCGTCGCGGCCTCGTCCGGCAACCTCGTCGAATGGTTCGACTTTTATATCTACGCGTTCTGCGCGATCTATTTCGCGCACTCGTTCTTCCCGCAGTCCGATCCCACCGTGCAGCTGCTCAATACCGCCGGCGTGTTCGCCGCGGGCTTCCTGATGCGGCCGATCGGCGGCTGGGTGTTCGGCCGCATCGCCGACCGCCACGGCCGCAAGCATTCGCTGCTGATCTCGGTGGTGATGATGTGCACGGGCTCGCTGATGATCGCCTGCCTGCCGACCTACGACAGCATCGGCGCCTGGGCGCCCGCGCTGCTGCTGCTGGCGCGGCTGCTGCAGGGCCTGTCGGTCGGCGGAGAGTACGGCACCACCGCGACCTACATGAGCGAGGTCGCGCTCAAGGGCCGGCGCGGCTTCTTCTCGTCGTTCCAGTACGTGACGCTGATCGGCGGCCAGTTGCTGGCGGTGCTGGTGGTGGTCGTGCTGCAGCAGCTGTACACCGAGCAGGAGCTGCGCGCCTGGGCCTGGCGCATTCCGTTCGTGATCGGCGCGATCACCGCGGTGGTGGCGCTGCTGCTGCGCCGGACGCTGAAGGAGACCTCGAGCGCCGCGTCGCGCAATACCAAGGGCGCCGGCAGCGTCGTCACGCTGCTGCGCGACCACAAGGCGGCCTTCTTCACGGTGCTCGGCTACACCGCCGGCGGCTCGCTGATCTTCTATACGTTCACCACCTACATGCAGAAGTACCTGGTGAACACCGCCGGCATGCCGATCAAGACCGCCAGCTACGTGATGACCGGCGCGCTGTTCGTCTACATGTGCATGCAGCCGCTGTTCGGCGCGCTGTCGGACCGCATCGGCCGGCGTACCAACATGATGCTGTTCGGCGCGCTCGGTGCGCTGATCACGGTGCCGGTGCTGACCGCGCTGCATACGATCACCAATCCGGCGGTCGCCTTCGTGCTGATCACGCTGGCGATGGCGGTGGTCAGCCTCTATACGTCGATCAGCGGCATCGTCAAGGCCGAGATGTTCCCGCCGGAAGTGCGTGCGCTCGGCGTGGGCCTGGCCTATGCGATCGCCAATGCGGTGTTCGGCGGCTCCGCCGAATACGTCGCGCTGAACCTGAAGGCGGTCGGCCACGAGTCGGCCTTCTACTGGTACGTGACCGCGATGATGGTGCTGGCCTTCCTGGTCAGCATGCGCTTGCCGCGGCAGGCGAAATACCTGCATCACGACGATTGATGCCGCTTCACCAGGCGCCGACGACAGCGCCTTGACCTTGACGATCGGGCCGGCGATATCGCTGGCCCGATTTCATTGCACTGCCGCTTCGCACACGCCTAGGCCGCCGCCATTTGCCGGCACGCCTGTGCGCAGTCGCGGCAGGCCTGCGCGCACTGCTGGCAATGCTGGGCGTGATGACGCGCACACTCCTCGGCGCAGCGTTCGCAGATCTGCGCGCACAGCGCACATAGCTCGCGCGATTGATTGCTGCCGCGCGACATATAGGCCACCGACAATTCGCAGATGCCGGCGCAGTCCAGGTCCAGCCGGATGCACTCGGTCATCTTCTGCACGTCGTGTTCCTGCAGGCAGGAGGCCGCGCAGTGACGGCAGGCCTGCGCGCAGCGCGTGCAGGCATCGATACAGGCTTGATATTGCTCGTGAGGCATGACATCCCTCCTCGGTCGGTCGACGCCGGATTGGCGCCATACCCGACCGAGCAAGGCGCGGACCACGACGACGGCGCTTCGTCAGCTCCGCCCGCCGGCACCGCGCCTTGCGGCACCGCGCCGATCGGTATTACATGCCTTGCAACTTCTGCCGGCCGTCCAGCGGATGGCCTGCCCTACCGGCACGAGAAATTGGCCGCATCGTCGGTACTGCCGCTGCCCTGGTAGACCGCCTTGCGCGGATACGGGCACAGCGGCCGCGTGCGCGTCACGGTGCCACCGGTGACCGCCGAGGCGACGATGCGGTCCGGCGCCGTGCCCCTGGTGACCCAGGCATCGAGCGCTTCCAGGATGTCGTGGTCCGCGTCGACCACCGGCGCCGGCGTATCGCCATTGCCGAACTGCGTCGTCCCCGGGCCGCCCGAGCAGTGCCCCATGCCAGGCACCATGAACAGCCGGAAGAACCCGTCGACTGCCGCCTGCGAGCCTTGCGCGGCCTTGACGCGATCGTAGTAGGCGATGGTGTCGACCGCGTTGACCACCGGGTCCTGCCAGCCGTTGTAGACCAGCAGCTTGCCGCCGCTGGCCTTGAAGGCCGACAGGTCCGCGTTGGTCTGATCGACCATTGCGCCGACCTTGGCATCGGCATAGGCCAGGTCGCGATCGAAGTCGAAGGTCCACCAGTTCCACTGCGGGTTGTCGAACACCCAGTAGCGCCAGAAGTCCGCCCGCGTGGGCTCGGTCGTGCCCCAGTAGGTGTTCCAGCCCACCGGCGAGCTGCCGGCCGTGAACAGCGCCTCGCTGGTCTTCGGCCACCCCGGGTACACCTGCTCGCCGGTGCGGGGATTGCGCGCGCCCGCGTACATCGCCTTCAACGCCGATACCTGTTCGGCGGTCAGGCAATTGTCGGCATCGGCCCCCGTGCATTGCAGCGTGGCGGGATCGAAACCGCATTGGCGCGGGTCGTCGACCACGCCGTCGGTGACGCCATCGTCCGCATCGCAGGCCGCCACCGCGGCGCGCGTGACCATCGGCAGCTTGGCCGCCGGTACGATCGGCGACAGATTGTCGTTGGGCCGGTGATTGGCGAGGAACTGCCACAGAAAGCCCGCGTTGAGACGCACGCGGTTGTTGCCGGGCGCGCCGGCGATGATGCCGTCGAAATCGTCGGGGTAGCGCTGCGCCTCGGCATAGCCCTGATGGCCGCCGGTCGAGCAGCCGTAGAAGTACGCGCGCTCGATCTCGCGCGCGTGCATGCCGGCAACCAGCCGTTTGCCCGGCACCGTGATCGCGTGAATCGAGCGCGTGCCCCAGTCGACGATCTTTTCCGGGTGGTTGACGCCGAACAGCATGTCGTTCGGATTGGCGGACTGGTGGCCGGTATCGCCGCCGACCGTGGCATAGCCGCGCGCGAGCCCCATCGCCATCGCCCGGTAGCCGAGCGCCGGGCTGTAGCCGCCATTGCCGGTCACCAGCAGCTTGCCGTTCCACTGCGCGGCCGCCGGAATCCAAACCTCGAAGCGGATTTCCGAATCGCTGCTGGGCCGCGCCACCGCCTGCACGCGGCAGAACGCGGGCACCGTCACCGTGGTGCCGGCAGCGGGCGAGAAGCTGCCGGCGGCAATCTCGGTGGCCGCCTGCACCGTGGCGCCGTCAAGCGCCGCGGTCGCCATCTGCGCGCAGGATTTTGGTGGCTGGTTCGCGGCCGGAGGCGGTGCGGGCGGCGCGTCGTCGTCCCCGCCGCAGCCTGCCACCGCCAGCGTCATCGCGGCGAGCGCGGCCATCGCCGGCGCACGCCATGGGGTTGGCTTGTCCATGTCGTCTCCTCGGTTCGTTCGGCAATGCATCAAGGCAGCACCGGATTGGCCTGCGCCCGTGCGATCGCGCGCTGCGCATCGGCAGGCAGCAGGAAGCGCTGCGCCACCAGTGCGTCGGCCGCCGACCGCAGTCTTGCCAGATAGCCCGACTGATCGCCGTACAGCGCCTCCAGCGAAGGCCGCTGGTCGCCGGCCGCCGTGCGCGCGGCCTCGGTCTTGTGGAACGGGATATAGCTGCCGGTCAGGTTGACCAGATCGACGATGCCCGGCGTGGCGACATAGTTGAACTCGAGGCTGGTGCCGATCGGCACCTGTACGTCGAGCGAGCGGATGCCTGCCCGCGCCAGTCCGGTCGAGGGGTCGAGCTGCGGCACCAGGATCGCGTAGTCGCGGCCCAGATAGGCGGGCGGCAGTACGGTGGCGATGCCCGACTCGTCCTGCGGCCGGTACTGCGGGCCGTAGTCCAGCAGCGGGAAGCCGTTGTAGCGGGCGAGGTACTGGAAGTCCGGGACCGGCACCGTTCCGCTGGGGCCGGTGAAGCTGACGCCCTTGATCACCGGCACCTGCAACTGATCCGGACGCACCAGCGTACCGTCGGCGACGCGCGGCACCTGGCTGTCCGGCGGCGCGATGTCGCGCGCGACCCAGTCCTCCAGCGCAATGAACAGCGCGCGGAAGGTATCGGCGAAGTCGATCATCGAGCCGGCCGGAAAGACGGTCTGCGCGGGGTTGTAGTTGATCTGCGCCGAGCGGCCGCCGTGCTGCGTGCTGGCGTAGTAGTAGATGCGCGCGTTGTCCGGCTGCTTCAGGTCGGTGAAGCCGTAGGCGTCGGTCAGCACCGGCGAGCCCTGCAGCTGCCAGAACTCGGTGCCCGACAGGCCGAGGAAGAAGCGCGGGCAGGTCTGCGTCTCGCTGCAGCGCTTCATCACGCCGCCGGTGCGGCCCGCGACGGCGTCCTCGTAGTCGGCCGCCAGGCCGCGCGGCGCGGTCTGGCCGAACGCGCGATGATCGGTGCGCAGGCCACCGCCGCCGCCCGGCACCGCGAAGCGCGTGTTGATATTGGTCTGGCGCGCGGCGACATGCGCGAAGATGCCGTCGAACACCTTGCCGCCGTCCAGCGCCGCGTTGAAGCCCAGATGCAGGAAGGTCTTCATCGCATTGCCCGACTGCGAGGTGCCCTGCCCGATCGCGTAGCGGATCGCGCCGGCGATCGGATTGGGCGTGCCCGCCGCGTCGGCGGCGCGATGGCGGAAGAAGGTCACCGTGTCGCGCAGCGCCGCGAGGCCGACGCCCATCACCTTCGGGTCCTTGGCCACGTAGGTGATCTCGTACAGATAGCCCGGCTGGAAGCCGTCCTTCAGGCAGACCTTGCTGCCGTCGGGCTTGCCGGGAAACGGCGCGCCGCTGGCGGTGCAATCGGCGAACTTCCATTCCGACGGCGCGATCGGCACGCGCGGATCGGTCTCGTTGACGCGGCGCGTCAGCGTGTAGCCCGGCTGCGTGTTGTCCAGGCTGGCCGGCGCGTACGGAATCATCGAGCCGTTGAACACGCCGCCGGGCAGGTTCATCGTCGAGGTCGCGGCGCTGGGCACCAGTTCGGCCGCGTACGGGCCGGTGATGCTGCTGCCGTCCTTGTTGCGCGCCACCGGCACGCTCAGCGTCAGCCGCGCCGGCGAACTCTTGGGCACGTCGCCCTGCCAGGCCGCGTACAGGAACACGTAGCCGCGTTCGAAGTAGACCGCGTCGCCCGGCACCGCGGCCGGGTTCGGCATCGTCAGGATATTGCCGCGATTGGGCGCGTCATAGCGCAGCACGCCGCCGGCCTTGCCGATGTCCTTCGGCTTGAGCATCACGAACTCGGTGGTGTACTCGACCATGCCGCGCGCATTGACCGGTGCGAGCTCGAGGTCCTGGATCACCGCGTTGCGCGGATCCTTCGGATCGACCTCGCCGTGCAGCGAGCCGGTCAGCTTCTCGTACGCGCCGACGCTGCCGAAGCTGCCGGGAAAGTCCTCGCGCGCGGAAATCGTCAGCGTGATCGCCGGCGTCAGCCGTTGCCCGCCGCCACCGGGCGGGCCGCCAGCCGACGGACCGTCATCGTCGTCGCCGCCGCAACCGGCCAGCAGAGTGGCCGTCGCGACCGCGGCCGCCGCGGCCAATACCCATCCCATCGCCCGCGCCGTGCCGACGCGGCGAGCGTGCCTGATCTCCATGTCTTCTCCTGCCCTGGTGGTTCTTCTTCGGGTCGCTTGTCGTCACGCCCACTGACGGAGCGTTGGCGCCAAGTCTAGGAAGGAGATTGATCGGAGAGAAATGGATAATCTCGATGGATTCAGCGGGTTTTCGGCTTAATCGCTTCCATCAGCGCCGCGATCCGCTCCGGCGCGACGCCGGCCTCGCGCAACACCTCCTCGGTATGCTCGCCCAGCGATGGCGCGGGCCGGCGGATCGCGGTGGGCGTGCGGGCAAAGCGCGTGGTCGGCCGGACCTGCCGGATCGGGCCGACCGCCGGATGCACCGATTCCTCGAACAGGCCCACCGCCGACAGATGCGGATGGCCGGGCAGCTCCTCCAGACGGTAGATCGGCGTGGCCGGAATATCGAGCCGCTCGCACAGCGCCATCCATTGCGCGGTGGTCCGCAGCGGCGCCAGCTCGGCCAGGTGGCCGTACAGCGCCTTGATGTTGGCGTTGCGCTCGCGCCGGCTGGCGATCCGATAGCGTTCGGCCAGATCGTCGCGTCCGAGGTCGTGGAAGAACGCCTTCCAGTGCCGCTCGGTATAGGGCAGCATGCTGATCCAGCCGTCGGCGGTGCGCACCGGCTTGCGCCCGCCTTCGAGCAGGCGTGCATAGCCGGCCCTGGCGGTCGACGACGGGAACATCATGCCGCCCATATGCTCGGTCAGCACGAAGGCCGCCATCGTTTCCAGCATCGGCACCTCGACGTACTGGCCCTCGCCGTGGCGCTCGCGCCGGAACAGCGCGGCCAGCACCGCGTTGGCGACCGCGAGCCCGGTGGTCTTGTCGGCGATCAGGCTGGGCAGGTAGTCAGGCTCCGCACCGGCCGCGCTGGCCGCGCCGACGAAGCCGCAGGCCGCCTGGATGATGTCGTCGAACGCCGGCTTGTCGCGGTCGGGGCCGTCCTGGCCGAAACCGGGCGCGGCGCAATAGACGATATCGGGCCGCAGGCGCGCGACCGCCTCGTAGCCGAAGCCCAGCCGCTCGATCGCGCCGATCCGCATGTTGTGGACCAGCACGTCGACGGTCGGGATCAGCGCGCGCAGCGCGGCGGCGCCCTGCTCGTCCTTCAGGTCGAGCACCACCGAGCGCTTGTTGCGGTTCAGCGCAAGGAAGATCGAGCTCATGCCCGCATGCTCGACCACGCCGTTGGCGCGCATCAGGTCGCCCTCGGGCGCTTCGATCTTGATCACGTCGGCGCCCATGTCGGCCAGCACCTGCGTGCCCATCGGCCCAAGCACCACGGACGACAGGTCCAGTACCCGCACGCCGTCCAGCGGCCCCGCCACGGCGGTCTTGCCGCCGACCTCGTTGTGTTCGTTCACGGATGCACTCCTGTGGTGCCGGCTCAGCGGCGCTGAAAATTGGGCAGGCGGCGCGCGGCCATCGCGGCCACGCCTTCGCGGAAATCCTCGGTGGGGAACTGCGTCAGCTGGACCTGCAGCTCGTGCCGGTTGATCTGCGCGATGCGGTCGGCCAGTCCGGCGCGCAGCGTGGCGCGCGTGCTCTCGACGGCCAGCGGCGCGGACAGCGCGATCTCGCACGCGAGCGCATGGGCGCGCGCCAGCACGTCCGCCTGCTCCGCCAGCTCGTCCGCCAGCCCCATCTCGACCGCGGTCGCGCCGTCGATGCGGCGGCCGGTGTAGAACAGCAGCGCGGCGCGCTGTTCGCCGATCAGCCGCGGCAGCGTCAGGCTCAGGCCGAAGCCGGGATGAAAACCGAGGCGGTTGAAGTTGACGCTGAAGCGCGCCTCGCGGCAGGTCACGCGAAAGTCGGCGACCAGCGCCAGCCCCACGCCGGCGCCGATGGCCGCGCCGTGCACCGCGGCGACCATCGGCTTGCGCGTGCGGAACAGCCGCATCGCTTGCCGGTAGAAGGGACTGGGATCGCGCCGGATCGAGGGATCGCTGGCGCCGAAGTCGGCGCCGGCGCAGAAGGACTTGCCCTCGGCCGCGAGCACGATGGCGCGGCAATCGTCGTCGCGATCGAGTTCTTCGATGGCATCGGCGAGCGCCGCCATGCAGTCGGCGTCGACATGGTTATGGGGCGGGCGCTGCAGGACCACGTGCGCGACGTGGTCCTGCGGCATCCGGCGCAGCGAGAGGGGGGATGAGGTGTCCATGGCGGTAGGAGGTCGGTGGTAGTAGCAGTGACGCGAGAAGCGGCGCGGGAACTTGCGTGGAAAAAAGCGGCGCGAGTCATGGGCGGCCAAAGCGGCGTGGGAAATTGCCGATGGATCGCCGGGATGTGCGCCCGGATAATGGAGCCGATGTTGCCGGCACCTCGCCGGACACAATCGGCCAAATCGAAAACGGGCCCGGCGCCTTGCCGGCAATGCCCGCTCATCAGGAGCGCAACGCGAATCGACGATGCATAGCGGAGACCATCGACAGGGCGAGCCGGCGCCCGCCAGCGACAGCCGCCGGCTGCCGCTGGCCGAACTGCGGCACAAGGATCTGAACCTGCTGGTCGTGCTGGCCGCGCTGCTGGAAAGCCGCAGCGTCAGCGAGGCGGCGCGGCGGCTCGACAGCAGCCAGCCGTCGACCAGCCGCATGCTCGAGCGGCTGCGCGAGGAATTCGGCGACCCGCTGCTGATCAAGAGCGCGGCCCGCATGCTGCCGACGCGGCGCGCGCAGGAACTGCAGCAGGCGCTCGACACCGCGCTGCGCACGATCGAGTCGATCTACACGCAGACCGATCGCTACGACCCCGCGCAGGAGGCCGGCTCTTACGCGATCGGCATCAACGACTCGCTGCAGGCGCTGATCGCGCCGGCCTTCCTCGCCAGGCTGCGCCAGGTCGCGCCGCGCGCCCGGGTGCGCATGCATCCGGTGCCGATGCCCAGCGGACTGAGCGCGATGACCAGCGGCGCGATCGACGTGATGGTGGCGTTCTACCCGGTCGAATCGGAAGCATTGCGCTCGGAGCTGCTGTTCAACGCGCCATTCGGCTGCCTGTGCGATGCCGGCAACGTGCAGCTGGGGCAGACGCCCGGCGCCGCGGAGCTGGCGCCGCTGCCGTGCCTGGACATCTCGCAATTCGGCGTGGTCACCCGCATGGTCGACCGCTACTTCGCCAGGCACGGCCAGCAGCGCCAGATCGCCTGTACGATGACCAGCTACCTGGCCGTCGCCGACGCGATCACCGGCACCGACATGTACGCGATGGTGCCGGGCTATCTGGCGCCGGTGCTGTGCCGCCATCCGGGCGTACGCTTCATGGCGATCGACGACCCGGCGCTGGCCATCCCGGTCCATCTGTGCTGGCACAACAATGTCCATACCCATCCCTTCGTCTCCTTGCTGCGCGCGATGCTGACCGAGGTCGCGCGCGGCCTGCCGGTGTAGCGCCGATTCGGTCATCGCGTCATTCCGTCATTCCGTCATTCCGGCTGGATGCCGGCGGCCTGCGCGACGCGCCGGAAGCGCGCGATCTCGGCCTGATGGAAGGCGCGCATCGCCTGCGGGGCATAGGGCATCAGGTCGCTGCCCTTGGTGGCCAGGAAGGCGATCGACTCGGGCGTCTTCAGGATCGACTGCATCGCGCCCGCCAGCTTGTCGGCGATGTCGTCCGGCGTCTGCGCGCGCACGTAGAACGAGACCCAGCTGTATTGCACGTAGTCGGGATAGCCGAGCTCGCGCACCGACGGCACCTCGGGCAGCTCGTGATGGCGCTTCTCGCCCGACACCGCCAGAGCCCGCACCTTGCCCTGCCGGATCAGCGTCAGCGCGCCGCTGGTGTCGACCACCGCCAGATCGAGCTGCCTGCCGATGATGTCGGTCATGATCTGCGCCTGGCCCTTGTACGGAATATTGACCAGCTTGATGCCGGCCAGATTGCCGAACCATGCGGCGGCCAGCCGATACCCCGCCGAATAGGTGCCGACGCTCAGCGGCTTGCTCTTGCCGGCCGCGACCACATCGGCCAGCGTCTTCCACGGCGAATCGACCGGCACCAGGAACACGTTCATGTTCCGGCTCAGGCCCGCCACCGGGCGCAGGTCGGCAAGCGGGTCGTACGGCAGGTTCTTCAGCACGATCGGATTGACCGACAACGGCGAATTGCTGGCCAGCAGGATCGTGTAGCCGTCGGCCGGCGCGCTCTTCAACGCCTGGATGCCGATCACGCCGTTGGCGCCGGGGCGGTTCTCGACCACCACCGGCTGGCCCAGTGCGCGGCCCAGCGCTTCACCGTAGAAGCGGGCCGACGAATCGGAGCCGCTGCCGGAGGTGAACGGCACGATGATGCGCAACGGCCGCGAAGGAAATTCGGCGGCGGACTCCGCGGCGGCGATGCCGCTGGCGACGGCGCTGGTGAAGGCGACGCTGGCCAGCAGCAGCGCCCGAAGCAAACCCGGTACTCGCATCGATGTCTCCTGTAGTGGGCTTGTTTATCCCTGTGATTCCTGTGATCCCTGTGATCCTGCGTTCTTGCGCGATACGTCGCGCGCGCGGTGGCGGCGTGCATGGCCGCCGCGCGGCTCAGGCCGCCTGCGGTGCGGTGACGCGCGGCCACAGCGCGGCGCCGCCGGCGCGGATCGCCCGCGCGCCGATCTCGCGCGCCCAATGCGCCTCGCTGCCGTACTCGGCGCGCCAGCTCCAAAGCCGGCGCGTCGACCAGTGCAGCGAATGCTCGTGCGTGAAGCCGATCGCGCCATGGACCTGGTGTGCGATCGCGGCGGCGCGGCCGGCGGCGTTGCCGCAGATCACCTTTGCCACCATCGCGCTGCCGTCCCAGCCGGGTGCGCGCATCGCCGCGCAGGCGCTGGCCACCGCCATGCGCGCGGCCACCACCTCGTTGGCCAGCATCGCCAGCTGCTGCTGGATCGCCTGGAACTTCGCGATCGGCCTGCCGAACTGGATGCGCTCGGTCGCGTATTGCACGGTCTGGTTCAGCACGCGCTCGAGCACGCCGGCGATCTGGATCGAACGCATCAGCGCACCCAGCGGCGACGGTTGCGGCGATCCGGCGACGGGGCCCAGCATCGCTTCGTCGGCAGGGTTCTCGACCGCCACCGCGGCGGCAGCCAGCGTGTCGTCGAAACGCAGCCGGTCGCGCGGCTCGCCGGCCAGATTGGCGCTCGTTTCGACCCGGCACGCGGCGGTCGGCACCAGCAGCCACACCGCGCGGCCAAACGGCTGCCGATCGATCGCACGGACCACGACGTGGCGCACGTGCCGGCCCCAGGGCACGTCCACCGTGCCATCGAGGCGCCAGCCTTCGGCGCTCGAGCGCGCCACCGGCCGTTCCACTTCGGCATCGGCGACATGCGCGGCCAATGCCATCGGCCCATCGGGCATCGCGATGCCCAGCTGCGCCAGCACCCATCCCGATACCGCGGTGTCGATGAAGGGAATCGGCGCCAGCGTGCGGCTCGCCGCCAGCAGCGCGGGCAGGCCCTGCTGCCAGCCGGCCCCGGCGCCGCCGTCGTCCTCGCCGGCGAACAGCCGCGTCAGGCCGCTGTCCTCCACGGTCCGCCACAGCGCCGCCTGCCATTCGCCGCGCTCGGCCGCTTCGAGCTGCGCGGTGGTGACTTCGTTGCCGAACAGCCGTTGCGCGCTTTCGGCCAGCATCTGCTCGAGCTCGAGTTCGAGTGCCATGTTTCGTTCGCGATCGTTCATCGGACCCCCAGCCCCCTGGCAATGATTCCCCGCAGGATTTCGCGCGTGCCGCCCCGCAGGGAGAACGAGGGCACGGTTTGCGTCAGGTGGCAGTGGGTGGCGACAAACGGCGAGCCGTCCGGGCGCAGTTCATGGCCGAACAGCTGGTGTGCGACCTCGGGGATGCGCTGCTCGAACAGCGCGCCCAGGTCCTTGACGTTGGCCGCGGCCAGTTGCGGGTTCTCGCCGCGATGAAGCATCGCCGCGATGCCGCGCGACATCTGCCGCAGAGTGCTGAGCTCCGCCACCAGATAGCCGAGTTCGACCGCGTGCCGCGGGTCGTCGGCGTCGGCGCGATCGACCATCTCGGCCAGCAGCGCGTAGCTGCTCAGGTAGCGCTCCGGGCCGCTGCGCTCGAACGTCAGCTCGGCGGTGACCTGGGCCCAGCCCTGCCCCGGCTCGCCGATCACCATCCGGTCGGGCACGAACACGTTGTCGAACACCACCTCGTTGAAATGCTCCTCGCCGGCCAGATTGCGGATCGGCCGCACCTGCAGCCCCTCGGATCGCATGTCGATCAGCAGCTGCGACAGGCCCTTGTGCTTGTCGTCGGTGCTGCGGTCAGTGCGCACCAGCGCGATCATGTAGTGCGAGCGGTGCGCGTTCGACGTCCACAGCTTGGTGCCGTTGACGACCCAGCCGCCGTCGACCCGATCGCCGCGCGTGCGGATCGACGCCAGGTCCGAGCCCGAATCGGGTTCGCTCATGCCGATGCAGAAGCGCACCTCGCCGCGCGTGATGCGGGGCACGATCTCGTGCGCCACGTCCGGGTCCGCGTAGCGCATCAGCAGCGGGCCGCTCTGCCGTTCCGCCACCCAGTGGCCGCCCACCGGCGCGCCCGCCGCCAGCAGTTCCTCCAGCACGACGTAGCGCTCCAGCATCGAGCGCTCCTGGCCACCGAAGGCCCTTGGCCAAGTCATGCCGATCCAGCCCCTGGCGCCGAGCGCAAGGCTGAACGCGGGGTCGTAGCCGGACCAGCTCTGCGCGCGCTTCTGCGGCGGGCGGTCGCCGACGGTCTCGGCGAGAAAGGCGCGTACTTGCGCTCGCAATGGCGCGAGATCGCCATCGGGCTGCGCCGGTCGAATCACGATTTGGCTGGCTGTGTCCACTCCCCCTCCTGTCGTTGGTCCACTGCGTACGTCCACAGTCGATGTGCCGGCCAGCTTAGCGACGGCGAGGGCGGCCGCCCATCGCGGCGGCGGCATAACAAAAATCCGCGCCGCCGCCGGTCCGCGCGGATCCTCTTCGCTGCAGCGCTTGCCAACCGGTGGTTTGCATCCCGTCCCCCTCGGGGGGACAGGGGAGCTCTTCATACGGCATGCGCATAAGCGATATGTCCGCGCGACAATTGCCCCGGCCGCCGGTACGCGCTTAGGCTGTGGCCTGGTTCGACAGGGCGGGATCACACCGTCCGCAAGGAGACGGAACGATGCGTTATCAGTGGATGGACATGTGGAAGGTTGCGCGGCGGGCTGCGCTGGCTGCCAGTTCGATGGTCGCGCTGGCGACGTTGTCGCCCTTGCCGGCGATCGCCGGCGATGCGGCGGGCGCGGCCGCGGCCTATCCGGCCAAGCCCGTCAGGATCGTGGTGTCGTTCCCGCCGGGCACGGGCTCCGACAGCACCGCGCGCTTCCTCGCGCAGAAGCTGGAGGCGCGCTTCGGCCAGCCCTTCGTCGTCGAAAACCGGCCCGGCGCCAACAGCTTCATCGCGGCGCAGGCGGTGGCGCGTGCGGACCCTGACGGCTACACGCTGTTCGTCGCCAGCAACTCGCCGATGGCCACCAACGCGGTGCAGTTCAAATCGCTGCCCTACGACCCGGTCAAGGACTTCGCGCCGGTGGCGCGGCTCTATTACGGCGCGATGGTGCTGTCGGTGCCCGCCAGCTCGCCGTATCGCACCGTGCAGGACCTGATTCGCGACGGCAAGGCGCGGCCCGGCAAGCTGAGCTATGGCTCCGGCTCGGCCTCCTACCAGATCGCGACCGAGCTGTTCCTGAAGCAGGCCGGCGTCAAGGCGGTCGCGATCCCGTACAAGGGCGCGGCGCCGGCCGTCGCGGACCTGGCCGGCGGCCAGGTGGACTTCGCGCTGTCGGACTACACCGCCGCGGCGGCGCTGGCGCAGACCGGCAAGACCCGTATCCTGGCCGTCACCGGCGACAAGCGGCTGGACGTGCAGCCCAATGTGCCGACGCTGCAGGAACTGGGCTTCAAGGACTACTACATGATCAACTGGGTCTCGCTGTTCGCGCCGGCCCATACGCCAAGGCCGATCGTCGACAAGCTGAGCCAGGCCGCGGTCGAGATCTTCAACGGCAAGGAGGCCGCCGAGTTCATCGGCCGCACCAATGGCCAGATCTTCGCCGGCGGCGCCGACGTGCTGCGCCAGTTCCAGCTCGACGAGATCAAGCGGTGGTCGGCGGCCGCCACGCTGGCGGGGATTCCCAAGCAATGAGCTCGAGCCGCGAGCTCGAGCAATCAGCGGAGGCGGTGAGGCGCGTCACGGCGCCACCGCCGCCTCCGCTCGATGGGCGCGATGCAGCAGCGCCAGGAACTCCGGCGCATCGGCAATCGCCACCGGCCCGATGCGCCTTGCCGGCACGCCCGGCGTCCATGAGTTCATCACCGCGGCGCCGGACAGCGACGGCAAGTCGGCGAGCCTGATCTCGCGCGTGCGCTGCGCGATGCCGAGCCGGTCCAGCTGACGCTGCACGATGCCCATCGTCGTGCCCGTCAGCATCTCGGCGACCGGCCACACCACCGCCTCGCCGTCCCAGAATGCAAGGTTCCAGATGGACCCCTCGCTGAGTCGCCCCTGACGGTCGACGAAGGCCGCATCGTCGAAGCCTTGCGCGACCGCCTGGCGCAGGTACCAGGTCTTGGCGATTTCGCCGACGTGCTTGATGCCGGGAAGGACGCGCTCGTGCTGGACGGCCTGCAGCGACAGAGGACCGCCGGGGCCCGACGAAGGCGGACCGGTGCGGATCAGCAATCGGGGCGTCCCCGTGCCGTGCGCGGTGAATTCGCCTTCGGGCGAGTACACCGTCGCCGTCAACGAGAGGTCGCCGGGACCCGCCTGCAAGGCGGTCCGCAATTGCCGGCGCACCTGTTCGTCGGACAGCGCGGCGCCGAACAGCGCCGCCGATGCCGATCGCAGCCGGGACAGATGCAGGTCCAGGCCACGAATGCGGCCATCCCTGACCTGCATCGCGGTGAAGTGGGCATAGCCGGCAAACGCAAGCGGCGCCAGGTCGGCCGCCGAGGCGGGCAAGCCATCGAGGTAGGCAATTTGGGAGTTCGGTTCGGCCGGCATTGCGCGCTCCTGGGTGTGATCGTCAAGTAGCGCAAACTTTCGCCCATCGTCCGCTTGTTGGGGAAACGAGAAGTTTTGAACCGATCATCAAGCACGACTTGATGATCGGATGGGCCGGATGCGGCGTGTCAAGCGCAAACCGGACTCCCCGGTGCCGAACCAAAGCCGCCCGCCGGTGGTCTGACAGCCGTTGAACACGCAATCAAGGAGAGCTGCGATGCAATGTCCCGTGTGTACCGAGACCACGCTGGTGATGGCCGAACGCCAGGGCGTCGAGATCGACTACTGCCCGAAGTGCCGCGGCGTGTGGCTCGATCGCGGCGAGCTCGACAAGATCCTGGAGCGCGCCTCCGCCGAGCAGGCACCGGTTGCGCCAGCGCCCCAGGCAGCCGCCGCGCCGCAACGCCCGGTCGATCCGCGTGGCTACGATCGCGGCTACGAGCGCGGCTATCGCGACGACGACCGCTATCGCGAGCAGAAGCACTACCGCAAGAAGAGCATCTGGCACGAGATCTTCGATTGATCGCTTCGATTGCCGGCTGAGATTGCCGGCTTCGACTGCCGCCTTCAATTGCCGGCTTCGATGGGCCGGCTCCGATCGACTGCATCGACCGGCGATCTTCGGTCCCGATGTGACCGCACGGCGCCCCTCGGGGCGCCGTATTTGTCAGAGCGCCTGTCAGAACGCCAGCGTGCGTGCCGCGACGTTGGCGGCGAGATCGGCATCGTGCGTGACCAGCATCAGCGCGCAGTCCGATTCCTGCGCGGCCTCGACGATCAGGTCGATGGTATTGCGCTGCGTCAGCGGGTCGAGCCGCGAGGTCGGCTCGTCGGCGAACAGGAAGGCGGGCCGCAGCAGCAGCGCGCGCAGCAGTGCGAAGCGCTGCAGTTCGCCGCCGGATACCGCGCCCGGCAACCGTGGCAGCAGATCGGCGGACAGGCCGAGCCGTTCCATCCACGGCCGCAGCGGCGCGCGTTCGAGCCGGTGCAGCGCGATCAGGTCGTGCAGCGCGCGCCCCAGCGGAACATGCGGCGCGAACGCGCCGGCCGGGTCCTGATAGAGCTTCTGGTGGCGAACCCGCGCGATGCCGTCGGCGCGGCGCACGCTGCCGCGATCGGCCCGGGCGAGACCGAGCAGCACATTGCCGAGCGTCGATTTGCCGCTGCCGCTCGGCCCGGTGACGGCCACGCGCTCGCCGGCGTGCAGCGTCAGGTCGAGCCCGTCGAACAGCAGATGGTCACCGAAACGCTTGCTCAGCCCTCTGGCGCGCAACACTTCGCCGCCGGTATTGGGCATCGGCCGCCGCGGCCACGCCGCGGGCTCTGCCGCGATCAGCGCGCGCGTGTAGTCGTGCGACGGCGCACCCAGCACCGCGTGGGTCTGGCCGCGCTCGACGACCCGGCCATCGAGCATCACCATGACGTCGCCGCCGAGCGCGCGCGCCACGCCGATGTCGTGCGTGATGGTCAGCACCGCGCAGCCCTGCTCCAGCGCCGCGCGCAGGCGTGCCACCAGATCGTCGCGCCAGGCTCGGTCCAGGCCCTTGGTCGGTTCGTCGACGATCAGGATCGGTGCGTCGCCGGCGCGCGTGATCGCGAACGCCGCGCGCTGCGCCATGCCGCCGGACAAGGCGGTCGGCCAGGCGCCAGCGGCATGTCCAAGCCCGACCGCGTGCAGCGCCTGCGCGGCGTGGTGCGCGGCGCTTTGTCGCGACTCCCCGGCGACCCAGCGGTAGGTCTCCGCCAGTTGCGCATCGACGCGCATCAGCGGATCCAGCGCGAACCACGGCTCCTGTGGCAGCAGCGCCAGCTCGCGGCCCCACAGCGGCCGGCGCGCGCGCAGATCGCCGGCCTCGCAATGCCAGCCATGACCGGCGAGCCTGCCGCTCGCGCGCAATCCGGAGGGCAGCGAGCCCATCACGGCATGGGCCAGCAGACTCTTGCCGGACCCGGTCTCGCCCAGCAATGTCAGCGCGCGCCCCGCCTGCAGCTCGAACGACACCGGCTGCAGCAGCACGCCGTCGGCACTGGCGACAGACAGGCCGGTCACGCCGAGCAGCCGGCCGGCGCGATCGCCGTGCAGGCCGTCGAAAACGAGCTCGTTGCGCGCGTTCATGGCGACACCCCCGCACGCGGCCGATCGTTCAGCAGCGCCAGCGCGAGGATCGCCAGCGCCAGCACCGCGATCGGGCTGGCGATGGCCCACGGCGCCTCGGCGGCATAGGGCAGCAGCTCGGTCATCATCAGGCCGAGCTCGGCCATCGGCGGCTGCACGCCCATGCCGACGAATCCCATCGCGGCCAGCGCCAGCACCGCCGCGCCGAGGCCGAAGCTGCTCAGCGTGCCGAGCACCGGCGCCAGTTCGGGCAGCAGGTGCCGGCGCGCGATATGGAGCGGACCGAAGCCGAGCAGGCGCGCGGCCTCGACATGGTGGCTCTGCAGCACGATCTGCGCACTGGCGCGCGCCACGCGGAAATACTCGACCCACAGCACCAGCGACAGCCCCAGATACAGCGGCCACATCGCGCCCGGCGCCAGCGCGGACAGCAGCAGCACCAGCAGCAGGCCCGGCAGCGCCAGCACCGCGTCGGCCAGCGCGCCGGCCACGCGGTCGACCCAGCCGCCGCGCCATGCGGCAAACAGGCCCAGCAGCGTGCCGGGCAGCGCGGCCGACAGCACGCACAGCAGCGCGAGGCCCAGCGACAGCCGCGTCGCATGCGCGGTGCGGGCCAGCACGCTGCGACCCAGATGATCGGTGCCGAGCGGCTCGGTCATCGTCGGCGCCTGCAGCACGCGGTACAGATCCTGCTCGAACGGTTCGCGCGGGGTGGCCCACGGGCCGGCCACGGCGAACAGGGCCAGCAGCACGATCAGCAGCAAGGCGATTCGCCGCCGCGGCGTGGCAACCGCCGATACGCCCTTCAAGCTCAGGTCGGCCATGTCGCTCATCGCGCCACCCTCGTTCGCAGCCGCGGATCGATCGCCATGCAGGCGAGATCGACCGCGGCGTTCAACGCCACGAACAGCAGGCCCATCGTCAGCGCGGTGCCCTGGATCATCGGCACATCGCGGCCGAAGATCGCATGCACCAGCGCATGGCCGATGCCGGGCCAGGCGAACAGCGTCTCGACCACCACCACACCCTCGATCAGATAGACCAGCTGCACGCCGAGATAGGCAACCACCGGCACCGCGGCATTGCGCACGCCGTGCCGCGCCATCGCGACGCGGTCCGACAGGCCCTTGGTGCGCGCGAACAGCCAGTACGGCGCCGCTACCACGCCGGCCATCGCATCGCGCGCGACACGCATCGCGGTGGCGGCCAGGCCCAGTCCCAGCGTCAGCGCCGGGGCGATCCAGCTGCCGTGCTCGCCGTGGCCGCCGGCCGGCAGCCAGTCGAGTTCGACCGCGAACGCGAGCACCAGCAGCATGCCGAGCACGAACGGCGGCAGCGCGCGCAGCAGCACCGACAGCGCCAGCGTGATGCGATCGGTCTGGCCGCCGGCGTGCCTGCCCGCGGCAAAGCCCAGCGGCAGCGCAATCAGCGTCGACACCGCCAGCGCGGCCAGCGCCAGCCACAGCGTATGGCCAAGCTGATGCGCGATCTCGGCGGTGACCGGTGCCCCGGTCACCGTCGAGGTGCCCAGATCCAGATGCAGCAACCGCGACCACCACGCCAGCAGGCCATCGAACCAGGGCTGGTCGAGTGCCAATTCCGCACGCACCGCGTCGGCAGCCTGCGCCGTCACCATGTCGTAGCCATAGCGGCCGGCGGCGATGCGGAACGCCATGTCGCCCGGCAGCAGCCGCATCATCACGAAGCTGAGGCTGCCGACCAGCGCGGCGACGAACGCGGCCTGCAGGCCGCGCTGGAGCAGCACGCGGGCGAGCAGCCGCGCCGCGGGGCTGGCCCGCCGCCGGCGCACGGCATCGCGCGATGCCGATGCGGATCGGCCCACGCTGGCCGCGGCAAGTTGGGTGGCCTGGGGGTTCGGTGGCGTCATCGGGTCCATTGCAATTCGGTGAGCCGGTAGCTGCGTTCGAACGGGTCGATCGACACGCCCGATAGTTGTGGGCTGGCCGCCAGCGTCTGCTGGTACCAGAGCACCGGCACCAGCGGCAGGCCCTGGTGCAGCGCGCCGGCGATCTGCGCGCGCCATGCCTGCGTACGCACGGCATCGGTGGCCGACGACATCGCCGCGAGGGCGCGTGTCAGCGCCGGCGACGACCAGCCCATCGCGCCCCAATCCGCTCCGTTGCCGTCGGCCGCGCCAAAGTCCTGCGCGATCGTGCCGAACGCATCCGGCACCGCGCCATAGTTGCGCGCAATCAGCGCCATCTGCAGCGTGCCGTCGCGATGGCCCAGCGGGATCTCGCTGGAATTGCCGATCGCCACGCGGACCTGCATGCCGATCAGGCGCAGCTGCTCCTGGATCGCCGCGGCGATCACCGGCAGTTCGGGGCGATCGGGAAAGGTCTGCAGCGTCAGCGCGAAACGCTTGCCGTCGCGCGCCAGCACGCCATCGGCGCCGGGCCGCCAGCCCAGTTCGGCGAGCAGCACTCGAGCGCGTTCGGGGTCGTGCGCGAGCCCCGGCAGATCCGCGCGATGCCAGCCGGCCAGCGTGGGCGGGAACAGCTGCGTGGCGGCCAGCGACGGCTCGCGCAACACCGCCTGCGCGATGCCGCGCCGGTCCAGCGCGAGCGACAGCGCCTGCCGCGCGCGCGGATCGGCGAGCAGCGGATGGCGGGCATTGAGCTTCAGCGCGGTGGTGCGCGGGATCGGCTGCTGCAGCACGCGCACCGCGCCGCCACGCCGCAGCCGCGCCACGCTGCCGGGGTCGAGTCCGTAGGCCAGTTCGGCCTGGCCCGCCTCTGCCATCAGCGCGCGCATCTCGGCGCGGCCGACCGCCAGATAGCTGGCCCGGCGCACCGCGGGGGCCGGGCCTTGCCAGCCGTCGAAGGCTGCCACCGAGAAGCGCTGCGGCGGCTCCAGCGTGACGATGCGGTACGGGCCCGAGCCGACGATCGCGCGGACCGCGCCATCGGCGCCAAAGGACGCGGGCGCAAGGATCTGCGTGCTGCTGTGCGACAGCAGCGCCGGCAGCGCGGGAAACGGTTGGCGCAAACGGATCCGCACCGCCGCGGCAGGCTTGGCGTCGATTGCGCCGTCGGTCGCGCCGTCGGTCGCGTCCTCGATCGCGTCGATCGGTGCCTGCCCGAGCACGCCCGCCGGATGCAGAGCGCGCCGCAGCGCCTGCACGACGTCGGCGGCGCGCACCGGCGAGCCGTCATGGAAGCGCGCGCCCTCGCGCAGCGCAAAGCGCCAGGCGAGCCCGTCGCCGGACACCTGCCAGCGCGATGCCAGTCCGGCGACGGGCCGCGCCTGGGCGTCATAGTCGACCAGCGTCTCGGCGACCTGCATGCGCGCGAACAGATACCCGCCGCGCAGCGGGTCCAGGCTCGACAGCTCCCACGGGCCGATCACGCGCACGGTGCGGTCCGCCGCTGTGCTGGTCATCGCGCCTTCTGCAAGTGCCGGCGACAGCAGCGCGGCCGCGCCGGCGCCCAGCAGGCGCCGGCGGCGTGGCGAACGCGGCGAATCCGGTGAACCGGACGGCATCGATTCGAGCGGGGACATCGTGGCGGACCGTTTCATCGCGTCAATAGCTGAGCCGCAGCCCGAGCCGGACCGTGCGCCCGGCTCCCGGCGCGATCCACAGCGCGCTGTAGGAGCTGGCGTAGTAGTCGCGGTCGAACAGGTTGTGCACGTTCAGCGTCAGCCGGGCCTGCTTGCTCAGCTGCCAGTAGGCGAGCAGATCGACCAGCGTGTACGACGGCAGCGTGAAGCTGTCGGCGGCATCGCCCGCGCGTTTGCCGATGTAGCGCACGCCGGCGCCGACGCCATAGCGTTGCCCCACCGGCGCCGCGTCTTCGTAGACCGCCAGCGCGCTGGCGCTGGTGCGCGGAATATTGCGCAGCGGCGTGCCGGCCGGCAGCCGGGTGTCGGCGGTGATCTCGGCATCGGTCAGCGCGACACTTCCCGACACACGCCAATGCTGGCCGATGCGGCCCGCCACATCGAGTTCGAGGCCGCGGCTGCGCGCCTCGCCGGCGGTGGTCGAGAACGACGGGTCGGCCGGATCGGCGGTCAGCACATTGCGCTTGTGGATCGTGAACGCGCTCAACGTCGCGCCAAGGCGGCGATCGTCGGTCTCGAACTTCAGGCCCGCCTCGACCGCGCGGCCGCGCTCCGGCGTAAAGGGCTCGCCGGCGGCGTTGCTGCCCGGGTTGGGACGGCAGGAGCGGCTGGCATTGGCGAACAGCGTCACATTGTTGCTCGCGAGATAGGCCAGCCCCACGCGCGGCGACACCGCGGTCTGGTCCTGCTCGACGCGCGTGCCGCGCAGGCGGTTGTCCAGCGTCTGCCGGTACGAATCGACGCGCAGCCCGCCCAGCAGGCGCCAGCGCTCGCCCAAGGCAATCTGGTCCTGCGCGTACAGGCCGAGATTGGTCTGCCGCTCGTGCGTATCGGTGTTCGGCAACAACGGCGGCGGAGTCGATCCGTAGACCGGCTCATAGATGTCGATCGGATACGGCGTCGCGGCAGTCGGATTGCCGCGCAACTGCAGCTGGCTGCTGCTGAAGCGATAGGCGTCCAGGCCCACCAGCAGCGTGTGCGACAGCGCTCCGGTGTCGAAGCGCCCGGTCAGATCGGCCTGCAGCGCGGTGTCGTCGGACTGGTAGTCGCGGTATCGGCGCTGGCGCCGCAGCGTGCGATCGTCGGCGGCCAGCGCAAAGGGCTCGGTCGAATACCCCTCCAGCGAGCCGCCGCGATAGGCCAGCGACAGCCGGCCCTTCCAACCCGGCGAGAACTGATGCTCGACGCCGAGCTGATGCGACTGGCTGTCGAGGCGAATGTCGCCATCGCCGGGCTCGCCGAGGAAGGTCCTGCGGCCCACCGCATCGAGGCGGCCGTCGACCGCGACGATGCCGCGGTCCAGCGGCGTGGAGAAGCGCTGCCATTCGCCGGCGTACTGGATCACCGTATCGGCGCCCAGCGTCCACGTCAGCGAGGGCGCCAGCAGATAGCGCTGGCTGTCGACGAAAGCCCGCTGGCTGCCCTGATGATCGCCGACCGCGATCAGCCGGCCAGCGACGTTCTCGCCCAGCGGTCCGGTGACATCCGCGGCGACACGATAACGGTCGCGATTGCCGACTTCCAGCTCGTAGTTCTGCGCCGGCTTGAACTGCGGCTGCTTCGTGACCAGGTTCAGCGTGCCGCCCGGCTCGCCGCTGCCGTACAGCGACGAGGTCGGCCCCTTCAGCACCTCGACGCGCTCGATGGTCGCCACGTCGCGCGGCGCGGTGAAGCCGCGATTGGCAACGAAGCCGTTGACCAGATAGCCGGTGCCGGTGTTCTCGTTGCCGGCGAAGCCGCGCACCGCGAAGTTGTCCCACAGGCCGCCGAAGCTGTCCTGGCGCGCGATGCCGCTGACATAGTCGAACGTCTGCTCCAGCCGCGTCGCGCCGATATCGTCGATCATCGCGCGCGGCACCACGCGCACCGCCTGCGGGACTTCGCGCAGCGGCGTGTCGGTGCGCGTCGCGCCGCCGGCCTCGTCCGGGTTGTACGATGCGGCGCCGGACGTCACCACCGCGACCTCGGGCAGCACCGCTTCGTCGCGCTCCGCGCTGCTGGCCGGTTGGGCCAGCGCGGCATCGGCGAACGCGGCGGCGGCGAACATCGCGGCGGCGAGAGGCGACAGCGGATGGACCGCGCGCAAGGCGCGCGCGGGCGACGGGATCGGCGTGGACATGATCGACGAAGGTGAACGACGGCGCGAAACCGCAATGACGCCATGGCGCCATGCGGCGCCGACGGGTACGCCGCCGGCGTGGAAACCGCAGGCAACGGCAATAGCGGCGACAATACGGTCTGCGGCAACGCTGCAGAGCGAAGCCGCGCCTTATTGAGAACGAATTTTCATTATCATTCTAGCTATGGAACGCATGACCCGTCAACGCGAGGCCGTGCTGGGCGCGCTGCGCGAAGCCGCCCGGCCGCTGAGCCCTGCCGAGATTCTGGCCGCCGCGCAGCGCACGGTGCCGACGCTCGGACTCGCGACGGTCTACCGCAATATCCGCGCCATGCTGCAGGAAGGGGGCCTGGTGGCAGTGCCGCTGCCGGGACAGGCAGACCGCTACGAGGTCGCGGCCGAACCCGACGCGGTCGTGCACAAGCACTATTTCCAGTGCCTGAGCTGCGACCGCGTGTTTCCGCTGGAAGGGTGCCCCGGGCACCTGGAAGAGATCACGCCGCCGGGCTTCGTCGTCGAGCAGCACGAGCTGACGCTGCGCGGCCGCTGCATCGAATGCGCGACGAAGAAGGCGGGGAAACGGCGGGCAAGCTGATACGAAGGGATGTCGTCGTCCCGCGAACGCGGGGACCCAGTGGCATTCAAAGTCGCTGGGTTCCCGCATGCGCGGGAATGACGACGCGAGCGGCGACGGAGTTACGGCTGCGAGATCGCGAACTCGTGCGCGGTGGTGTCGAGCCGCGAGACGCGGCGCTCGACGCGCCGGTCATGATAGGACGAGGCGATCCGCGTGATCTGCAGCAGCGGACCGCCCACCGGCACCTGCAGCAGCCGATGGTCGTCCTCGTCGGCCAGCACCGCGCGCAGGCGCTCCTCGGTGCGGATCACGTTGATGCCGAAGGCGTCCTGATAGAAGTTGTACAGCGTGTTGGGCCGCTCGCGCAGCATCGTCTCGGTCAGCCCGTCGAACAGCGCCTCGGGCACCGTGATCGCATCGGTCATCACCGGCCTGCCGTCCAGCGACAGCACGTTGATGAAGTGGAAGACCCGCTCGCCCGGCGCGATGCCGAGCGCCAGCGCCTCCTCCTTGCTGGCCTTGCCCCGCCGGAACTTCGCCAGGCGCACGCTGGGAAAGGCGCGATGCCCGTCCTCGCGCACCACGCGGAAGAAGCGGAAGAAATGATCCTCCTGGCGATGGGTCGCGACGAAGGTGCCGCGCCCCTGATGGCGGATCATGATGTTCTCGGCGACCAGCTCGTCGATCGCCTTGCGCAGCGTGCCGATCGACACGCCGAAGCGCTCCACCAGCTTGCGTTCGGCCGGAATCGCCTCGCCCGGCTTCCACTCGCCGGCCGCGAGCGCGGCCAGGATGGCCCGCTTGACGTCCTTGTACAGCACGCCGCCGATTGCCGCGCCTGCTTCGAATTCTGCGCCCACCTTCAACGATCTCCCTGACGGATGGATTGGCACGATGCCGGTTCCGTTCCGCCGCCGACTGCGCGGTGGCGGAACGGAACGTCTATATAACATGGATGACTGCCGTCACCCGCCCCACCGCCGTGCTGAAAATCGTTTCGAACGCCGGGGCCGAGCGCTTCGGTCCGGTAGCCGCGCTCGATGCCCGCGTGGACCGCTGCGTTCGGCGCTGGCGTTCCACGCATGCCCTCGACGCTTGAACCCGCCCCCACAAATCGACCTACTCGGCGCGGATGCCCTTCTGGTCGATCAGCCTGGCCCAGCGCGCGACCTCGCCCTGGAAGTAGTCGGTAAAGGGCGCGCTCGCCTGTGGAGCGGGCGAGAAGCCCGCCGCCACGATGCGGTCACGCACCGACTTGACCTCGACCATCTTCGCCACCGCGGTGCCGACCTTGTCGATCACCGGCTTCGGCGTGCCGGCCGGCATCATCAGGCCGGTCCAGTTCTCGACCAGCAGGTCCGGGAAGCCGACTTCGCCAACCGTCGGCACATCGGGCAGCAGCGGATGGCGCTCGCGCGTCGTCACCGCCAGCGCGCGCAGCTTGCCTCCCTTGACGTAGGCCAGCGACTCGGGGAAGTTGGAGAACACCACGTCGATCTGCCCGCCGATCAGGTCCGTCATCGACGGTGCACCACCTTTGTACGGCACGTGCGTCAACTTGGTGCCGGTCAGGCTCTCGAACAGTGCAAGCGTCAGATGCGGCGGCGTGCCGTTGCCGCTGGAACCGGCATTGAGCTTGCCCTTGCGCGCCGCCTCGACCAGGTCCTTCATCGACTGGATCGGCGAGTTGGCCGGCACCACCACGGTCATCGGCGACGAGGCGATCCGCGCGACCGGCACCAGGTCCTTCTGCATGTTGAACGGCAGCTTCGGGAACAGCGTGACGTTGGACGCGTGCGTCATCGTGACGGCCAGCCAGGTGTAGCCGTCGGCCGGCGCCTTGGCCACCTGGTCGGCGCCGATATTGGCGTTGCCGCCCGGCTTGTTGTCGATGACGATCGGCTTGCCCCACTCCTCCGACAGCTGATGGCCGACCATGCGCGCCATGATGTCGGTCAGGCCGCCGGGGGCGAACGGCACCACGTAGCGGATCGGCTTGCTCGGATAGTCGGCGGCCCCCTGGGCCGCCGCAGGGGCGGCCGCGGTGACGGCGGTGATGGCGGACAAGGCAACGGACAACGCGGCCACATGCCGCAGCATGGTGCGAATCAACGGGCGATGCATGGTTTGTCTCCTTTGTTTGCCGCCATCCGTACTTTGCGGACCTCGGCGTATTGGGCGGCCAGCGCGGAGGCCGGCCTGAGCTGACGCTTGCTAGGCCGGACGACCCTCCCCGGCCAGCGCCTCCAGTTCGGCCAGCAGCGGGGCGGGCACGGCGATGCCCTCGCGGCTGGCGCGTTGTTGCGATGCCTCGCGGCGCGCGCCCGGCAGGCGCGTGCCTGGGTCGGCCAACATCGCCGCCAGCAGCGCCTCGACGCGATCGTGATAGACCTGCTCGCCGCTGAACGCCGCCGGATCCAGCACCAGGAAGACCTGGCCGATGCGCGGCCGTCCGCCGGCGTTCTCGAAGAAGGAATCGGCCTCCGCGCCGAATTGCGCGCCGGCCAGGGACACCACCAGCAGCTCGACCAGCAACGCCAGCATCGCGCCCTTGACGCCGCCGGCGGGCAGCATCGAGCCGCGCAGCGCGGCCGCCGCGTCGGTGGTCGGCTCGCCGGCTTCGTCGAGCGCCCAGCCCAGCGGAATCGGCTTGCCGGCCTTGGCTGCGACCATGATCTTGCCGCGCGCGACCTCCGACAGCGACAGGTCGATCACCACCGGCGCCGCGCCGCGGCGCGGAAACACCGCGGCGATCGGATTGGTGCCGAACAGCGGCTTGCGCCCGCCCCAGGCCGGCATGGCCGCCGGCGAGTTGCCCAGCGCGATGCCGATCATGCCGGCGGCGGCGACCGGCTCCAGATGCGAGGCGGCCGCGCCGAAGTGATGGCTGTTGGTGACCGCGGCCACGCTGACGCCGAGTTCGCGCGCACGGACGATCGCCTGCTCGATCGCCATCGCGCAGGCCGGGAAGGCGAAGCCGCATTGGGCGTCGACCAGAAGCGCCGCGCGCCTTTCGCCATTTCGCGCCTGCAGAACCGGCACCGCCGCCCCGTCGACGCGGTCGTGCCGCAGATGCGCGACATACATCGGCACCCGGGACACGCCATGCGAGGCGAGGCCCGCCGCATCGGCGCGCACCAGCGCCGCGGCGGTGGCTTCGGCCTGCAGCGCGCTGGCGCCGGCGCGGCGCAGCGCGGTCTCGGCCAAACGCGTCAGGCGTGCAGCGTCTACCGCTTTCATGTCGGTGGCGCTCATGTCGATGCCTCCTCCAGCGCCTGCCGCACCTGCTGCGCGATCAGCATCGACACGCGCGCATTGGCTTCGCGCGTGACGCCGCCGATATGCGGCGTCAGCACCAGATTGGGCACGCCGTCCAGCGGCGAGCCCGCCGGCAGCGGCTCGCGCTCGAACACGTCGAGCGCGGCGCCGGCCAGATGCCCGTCGCGCAGCGCCTCGGCCAGCGCGGCCTCGTCGACCACGCCGCCGCGGGCGGTATTGATCAATACCGCCCCCGGCCGCATTGCCGCGAGCCGTCGCGCGTCGAGCAGATGCCGGGTCGCCGGCACCAGCGGCACGTGCAGGCTGACCGCGTCAGCTTCGGCGAGCAGCGCATCGAGGCCGCGCGGCGCGACGCCGCTGCGTTGCCAGACCGGATCGTCGTCGCGCAACATCGGATCATGCGCAACCACGCGCATGCCGAAGGCCTGCGCCAGCGCCGCGGTCTGCCGGCCGATATCGCCGAAGCCGATCAGGCCCAGCGTCTTGCCCAGCGCCTCGCGCCCCTCCGACAGCCGCGCGCGCGGCCACTTGCCCTGCATCACCTCGCCGCTGCTCTGATAGCCGCCGCGCAGCAGCATTGCCGCCGTGGTGACGACGTACTCGGCGACCGAGCGCGCATTGGCGCCGGTGGCCGGGATCACGCGGATGCCGCGCGCCCTGCACGATTCGACGTCGATGTTGTCCAGGCCCACGCCGAGCCGCCCGACCACGCGCAGCCGCGGCGCGGCGTCGAGCAGCGCCACATCGACCTGCGTGCGGTTGCGCACGATCAGCGCATCGGCCGCAGGCAGCGCGGCCAGCAGCTCGGCGCGCCGATCGACCCAGTCGGGTTCGTAGCGCAGTTCGAACCCGGGCGTCAGCGCGGCCACCGCCTCCGGGTCCATGAACTCGCTGATGCAGATCCGCTTCATCAGGCCGACTCGTGAATGCGGGTCAGCACGAACTCGCGGTGGCCCAGCGCCTCGGCCGCGGTCCAGCGGCCATTGGCGGTCGCCAGCATGCATTCGAGCAGCTTGTCGCCGGTCTGGTCCAGGTTCAGTTCGCGCTGCAGCAGCCCGGAGCAATCGACGTCCATGTGCTCGCTCATCAGGCGCACGGTACGCGGGTTCGCGCACAGCTTGATCACCGGCACGATCGGGTTGCCGATCACGTTGCCCTGCCCGGTCGGGAAGAAATGCACGACGAAGCCCGAGGCCGCGCACAGCGTCACCATCTCTGCCGCGGCCGACGACGAATCCATGAACCACAGGCCCGGATGGGTCGGCTCCTCGGCCTTGTCGAGCACGCCATCGACGGTGCACTTCTTGCCGATCTTCTGGATGTTGCCCAGCGCCTTCTCCTCGATGGTCGTCAGGCCGCCGGCGATATTGCCCTTGGTCGGCTGCGACTCCGACAGATCAGTGGTCTTCCAGCGGTCGATCATGCTCTGGTAGCGCTCGAACATCGCCATGAACTGGTGGCGGACCTCGTCGTTGGCGCAGCGCGCCGCGACGATATGCTCGCCGCCGGTCAGCTCGGAGGTCTCGCCGAACACCAGTGTGGTGCCGAGCGGATGCAGCTTGTCGAATGCATTGCCGACGGTCGGATTGGCGCCGCAGCCGGAAGTGGTATCCGACTCGCCGCACTTGGTCGATACCCACAGGTCGGCGATCGGACATTCGACGCGATGCAGCGCCGTGGCGTACTGCACGAATTCCTTGGCGGCTTTCGACGCGCGCTTGATGGTCTCGTGATCGCCGTGGCCCTCGATGCCGAAGCCGACCACCGGCTTGCCGGTCTTCGCGATACCGTCGACCACGCGCTTGGTCCAGCCGTCCTCGATGCCGATCACCACCACGGCGGCGACGTTCGGATTGCTGCCGGCGCCGATCAGCGTGCGGAAATGCAGCTCCAGATCCGGGCCGAACTGCAGGCGGCCATAGGGATGCGGAATCGCCATCGTGCCCTTGATGGCATGCGCGACGGCCTCGGCGGCGGCGTTGGACAGGTCGTCCAGCGGCAGGATGATCACGTGGTTGCGGACGCCGACCCGGCCGTTGTCGCGGCGGTAGCCCCAGAAGGTGGTGTTTTGATCGATGATGGACATGGCTTGGTGTTCGGTTCTCGGATGACTGGATCGCCTCGTTGGCGGGAATGGCTGCGAGAGCGGGGATTGCAGGAACGTCCCGCGCGGCCCCGCGGCGGCGCTTACCAGCGCTTGGTCTTGATGTTGTGCACGTGGGCGTGCTCGCCGGCCTTGATCGGCGCGACCACCTTGCCGATGTCGACGCCGTACTTGTAGACCGTGTCGTTCGGCGCCATGTCGCGCAGCGCGACCTTGTGGCCGATCGGGATCGGCTGGCGCGCGGTCACCGTGATGGTGCGGTCCTCATCCATGATCCAGGCGTTCAACTCGGTGCCCGCCTCGATCCCTTCCACCACGGCCACGGCCACCGTGTCCTTGGCGTCGTGCAATACGACGTGAATCATCGTTGTGTCTCCTCTGTGGGTTGGTGCGTGCATCGGATCATAGGTGGTGAAATCATAAAGGTCAACCAACTCATCTATATGAATTAGATGTATATCGATGTGCACTTCTGACGCCCTGGCGCACGCCAACCCGGCTTGCCCTGGAAATGAGAAGCGTTTGCTGTCGCACGGACGGAAGCCGGCGGGCCGACCGAAGATCGGGTTCGCGGAGCTGTCCATGGGCGCGGCCGCCCGGCACCGGCGGGAGATCGGCCCCCCAACCTCCGCTCACAGGGAGAGTCGGTCATGCGTCCGATCAGGCTGCTATTGATGGCATCGCTGCTGCTGAATCTCGCGTTCGTCAGCGCCACCGTGATGGCGGTCCACCGCCTCGGCGGCATCGGCTATCTCGCCTTCAAGCTCAAGCACCGCGACGACGGCTCGGGCTACAGCGCCGGGCGGCTGCAGCATCTGCGCTCGCTCGACGCCACGCTGCCCGCCGGCAAGATCGTCTTCGTCGGCGACTCGATCACCGAAGCCGGGGAATGGGGCGAGTTCCTCGGCCACCACGATGTCGTCAATCGCGGCATCGGCGGCGATTCGACGGCGCGCATCCTCGATCGCATCGAGTCGGTGGCGAAGACGCGGCCGTCCAAGCTGTTCCTGATGGCGGGCATCAACGACCTCGGCGCATTCGACGAGCGCGAGGTGTTCGATCGCTATCGGCAAATCGTCGACACGGTCAAGCGCGTGTCCCCCGGCACGCGGATCTATCTGCAGAGCACGCTGCCGGTCAACCGCGAGATCCGCGACACCGGCCGCGACAATGGCCGGGTGGCGCAGCTCAATGCGCTGCTGGCCGAACTGGCGGCCAGGGACGACCGGGTCGAGTGGATCGACGTGGGCCGCGCGCTGGCCGACCCTGACGGCAATCTGGACAGCGCCTACACCTATGACGGCGTGCATCTGAACGGCGCGGGCTATGCGCGCTGGAAGGCCGTGATCCTGCCGTATCTGCAGGGCACGAGCGTTGCGGCGCGATAGCGCACCGTTGCGCGCGCCGGCGTTCAGGGGGACATGCGCGGCCTGCCAGAACCGGCTTCTGGTATGTTGTGCGTCGCGTCTTGTGCCCGACGCGTTCGTCGCTTCTCCGCCGCCTCCCGGAAGACCCCGCCATGTTCCTGGTGATCGCCCCTTGCCCCGCGTTGGCGCCTTACGTCAACGGCTACTGGTTCGTCCAGGATCTCGAGGGCGTCTACGAAGGGCAGCCGATCGTCACGTGCCCTTACCCGGGCGCGGTGCTGTCGGTCAACTTCGGCCGTCCCAATGCGATGGAGGGCGGCCCGACGGTCCCGAAGGTGTCGCTGCTGGGTTTCCAGTCGGCCAGCCGCCGCTGGCGCTCGTGGTCGGACACGTATTTCGTCATGGCAATGCTCAGCCCGGTGGGGTTGGCTCGGCTGTTTCCGGGCATTGGCGCGGACTGCAAGGATCGCTTGATCGACCTCGCCGCCTGTCTGGGCGACGGGCAGGCCTCCACGCTCGAGGCCGACCTCAGCGCCGCGTGGTCCCCTGTTCGTATCGCCACGCAACTGGACGCCTGGCTGCTGCGGCGCCTCGACGCCATCCGGGCGCCAATGGAACTGCCGGCCCTCGCGGCAGCCCACGCGCTGTTGCGCCAGGGCCGGCAGGTGCAGGACATCGCCCGGCTGACCGCCGTCGATCGCCGCCAACTGCACCGATGGTTCGAGCGGCATCTCGGCCTCGGCCCCAAGCAGCTGATGGACCTGGAGCGGCTGCAGTCGAGCATCCAGGCCGTGCAACGCGGCGATGGAGACGCGCTGTCCGGCTACAGCGACCAGGCACACCAGATCCGCAACTGGCGGCGGCGACTGGGCCGGACGCCGGGCGGCTACGCCCGCGGCGGTCCATCGCCGCTTGCCGAACACTTCGGCGCGCAATCGACTGGCGGCCCGGCGTTCTACCTCTGACGGCGCGACGTCCGGCGTCCCAAACGTTCAATACGGCACGTCCGTGCGGCGGCATCCTGCCGGTGGCACACGACAGCGAGGTACGTATGGACGTTGAAGAGATGGCGCTGGAACGAACGCTGGTCGACTACACCGACGGCGAGACCACTTTCGAGGGTTACGTGGCCCGGCCCACGCGCCTCGGGCCTTCCGCGCCGTGCGTGCTGCTGGCGCACGAGTGGAGCGGCCTGAGCGAACCGATCAAGCGCAACGCCGACCGGCTGGCCGCACTGGGCTACGTCTGCTTCGCCGCCGACGTCTATGGCAAGGGCGTCCGCGGCGACCCGATGGGCGACAACTCGCATCTGATGAATCCGATGCTCGCCGACCGTGCCCTGCTGCGGCAACGGCTGCTGGCGGGATTCGATGCCGCCATGGCGCTCCCCGGCGTCGATCCGGCCCGCATCGCCGCGGTCGGCTACTGCTTCGGCGGCCTGTGCGCGCTCGATCTGGCGCGCGCGGCGCCGCCGAATCTCGTCGCCGCGATCAGCATTCACGGCGTGCTACGGCCGCCACGGATCGGCCGGCAAGGGCCGATTTCCGCAAGCGTGCTGCTGTTGCACGGGTGGGAAGACCCGGTCGCGCCGCCGGCCGATGTGCTGGCCATCGCCAGCGAACTGACCGACGCAGGGGCGGACTGGCAGTTGCATGCCTATGGGCACGCCCGCCATGCCTTCACCTTCGCCGGCGCGAATTTCCCCGAGCGGGGGATCGTCTATGACGCGAAGGCCGACAGGCGCTCGTGGGCGGCGATGAAGGGATTCCTGGCCGAGGCGTTGAAGGCGAAAGCCTAGCGGCAGCGCCCCGACTGTTGAGGCGACTTTCATATACAGGCGCCGCTGAGCGGGAAAAAGGCCCATCCAGTTGCCTTTACCAATTTTCCTTGGCGCGCCCCGCCAAACTCCGCCTTGGTGGATATCTACGTCGTCGCGCAGGAGCTATCGATGGGAAAAAGGAAAGTACTGGACGAGCGGGCCATGCAGCTCGCTGAAGCTCTAATACCTGCGTTGGCCGAATATGCTTTAAGACGAGCCCGCGATCGCGCGTTGACTCTTGGCGGCACGGTCTTGGAAGCGATCGATGGCAAGCTGGTAGAAACAAGCGTCGACGCGAGCCAGCGCTTTATCGCAAATCTGCCACCGGCCACGCCTATCAGGCCGGGGAGTAAGCGCCTTCGGTCGCGCGGCGATTGACCCGACATTGACCGCTGAGGTGGGTTTGCTGGCTTCCTGACATAAAAAACAAGCGGCAGACGCCATGCCGGCATCTGCCGCTACATCTGCGCATCGCGCCGCTTACTTCTGTTGCTGCTGCTTGCGCTCGCGCTGTTGGCCGCCTTGCTGCTGGCCGCCCTTGCTTTGTTGCTGTTGTTGCTGCTGCTTGCTGCCGCTCTTTTGGCCTTGGCCTTGCTGTTGCTGAGTCATGATGGTCTCCGGATGTGCGGACATGACGTCCGGACCCGAATGGATGCATCGAGCGTGCCAGCGGACAGATCCGGCGTGATACCGACGTGAGGAGACCTATCGTCCGCAGCGCAGGCGTCATGCGCTTCGGCAAGGCCGTCGCTAAGGCAGTCGGTGTCGCAGAATCTGCACGAGGTATTGTCAATGCTGCAAACGAGCCTTGGCCTACCGCGGCTACCCCCCTTGCAGCACCTCCGGCGACAGCGTGCCGAGCCAGGCCACCAGCGCCAGGATGGCCGTGGCGCAGCCGGTCTCCAGCCACAGGCTGCGGCGCAGCGCCGCTGCCGCCGAGCGCGCTTCGCCTGAAGCCCGCGCCGCTGCCAGGCGCGGGCTGAGGCGATAGCGGTTCAGGGCGGCAAGCCCCAGCATCGCACCGAACAGCGTCAGCTTCGCCAGCAGCAACACGCCGTAGGGGGTCGAGGCGACGCCGGCCAGCGACGGGCCGACGATCAGCCAGTAGTTGATGGCGCCGGTTGCCACCAGCGTGGCGACGACCAGCGTGCCGACGCGTGCAAACCCGCTGGCGGTGCGGCCCAGCATCGCGATCCGTGCCGGGGTGACGCGCCGGACGCGGGCGGCCATGCCGACGAAGGCCAGCAACGCGCCGACCCAGGTACCGGCCGCCAGCAGATGCGCGATGTCGGCGCCAAGATGAACATGGCGGCGGGCTCCCTCGCCCATGGCGCCGTGGCCCGACCAAGCCAGCGTGGCGAGCGCCACGGCCGCCGCAACGGTCGCCAGGCCCAGGCGAAGCCCGTATGGCAAGCCGCGGAGGCACAAGGCAGGCAACGCGGCAAGCAGCGCCGCCATCCGCACACCCCAGGCCACGCCCCAGTCGGTGGCGCTCAGCACCATGCCGACGGTTTCGCGGTCCAGCTGTGCGTATTCCGCGACGCCCGACAGCGCCTTGGCCATCATCAGCAAATTGCCGGCGGACAGAAGCAGGCCCGCGATCGCGCCACCGGCTGCCGCGTACAGCATCGCCGTGGCGAAGCGCGATCGCCGCTCGTCTCCGCGCAGCCCGTGCACGACAAAAAACGGCAGCCCGAACACCAGCATCAGGTCCAGGTACAGCGCGAATCGCAACAGAACGAGCGGCCAGTCCGGCGGCATCGGGTCACTTCACCTGGAACGAGATCCTGCCGCTGACAGGATGCGTATCCGATCCGACCGCACGCCATTCCAGACGATAGCTGCCCGGCACCAGCGGCTTGGCCGGCGTGACGACCAGCGTCTTCGGATCGTCGCCCGGCGACACGGTGACCGCGATCTTCATCGGCCCATGATTGGCCATGCCCGGCATGCCGGTCATCAGCAGATTGGCGCCGGAAAACTGCCTGACCAGCCCCTCGGAAAACCGCAGTTCGATCCGGTCCGGCGCCGACACCTGGGCGTTATCGGCCGGCGTCGACGACAGCAGCTTCGGATGCGCAAGCGCGGCCTGGGCGATCAGCAGGGTCGCGCCCAGCGACAGCCATTGGATGGTCTTGCGGACAGCGCGCATGGCAGCCCTCCAGAAAGTCGGCAATCGAGACATCGGCAAACAAGTCAGCGCGGCTCAGAACCACACGCGCACGCCGGCGACAAAACGCGTCTCACCGCTGCGGCCGCCCGACGCGCGCACCATGTCGGCGGTATTGCCGAACGCCTGATAGCGCTCGACGCCGATGTAGGGCGCGAACTGGCGGCTGAACTCATAGCGTAGCCGCACGCCGACCGCGCCATTGGACAGGCCGCTGCCGACGCCAACCTCGCGGTCGTTCTTGCCGTAGACATTGGCCTCGATGCGCGGCTGCAGGATCAGGCGCTGCGTGATCAGCAACTCGTACTCGGCGGACAGCCGCAGCGCCGTCCGCCCTTCGGTGCCGAGGTAGCCGGTGGCGTCGATCTCGAACCAGTAGGGCGCCAGGCCCTGCACGCCGAACGCGAGCCAGTTGCGCGCGGGGCGGCCGTGACCCGCGTCGTTGCGGATACCGAGCTGGGTGTCCCAATAGCTGGCGATCGCGTGGCCCCACAGCAGTTCGGTGCGGGCCTCATGGACCTTGCCGCGTTCCACGTCGCCCTCGGCCTTGATCACCAGCCGGTCGTAGGTATTGCCGAACCAGGCCTGTGCCTCGTACGCGGCGGCGTTGGTGTCGCTGCCGCGCGCCCATTCGAGGCGGTCCACCAGCACCGAGCCGAACAGATGCTCGTCGGCCATGTGCAGCTGGCGATGGGGACCGAGCGCGTACTGGCCGACGCCGAGCCGATGACCGCCGGAGTATGCGTGCGGATCGCGCGCATCGGGGGGAGCGCTGCCGCCCTGCATCTTCATGTCGCCGTGATCCATCGCCGGTGGCGGAGCGCTGGCGGGCGGCACGCCTTGCCCGGAGCCATGGGCGCCGTGGTCCATCGATTGCGCAGTGCCGTGGTCCATGTGGTGCATCGCGCCATGGTCCGGGCCCGGCTTGTCGGCGTGCGCGGCAGCGGCTTCGGCGGGCTTGCCGGCCGCAGGCTGTGCCGCGGCCGGTTGATGGTGATGCCCGTGGTGGTCGTCGCGCCCGTGCTGCTGCTGCTGCTGCTGATGCTGCTGGTGCTGGTGCTGGTGCTGGTGCTGGTGCTGGTGCTGGTGCTGCTGATGATGCTGCTGCTGGTGCTGGTGTTGGTGGTGGTGGTGGTGGTGCTGGTGATGATCACCGTGATCGTGCTGGTGCGGCTGCTGTGCCAATGCGGCGCTGGCGCCGGCGGACGCCAGCAGGAAGGCTGCAAGTGTTTTCGAAGGCATGGCTCGGGCTCCGTGCGTCTTGGAATTCGGATGAAAGCTCGGGCCCGTCAGGCCACCACCACTTCGCGGAACATGCCTGCGTCCATATGCATCATCAGATGGCAATGCCAGGCCCAGCGGCCGAGCGCATCGGCCGTGACGAGGAAGCTGATGCGCTGCGCCGGCTGCACCGGAATCGTGTGCCGCCGCGCCTGGAACGAGCCGTCCGGCGCCTCCAGCTCGCTCCACATGCCGTGCAGATGCATCGGGTGGGTCATCATCGTGTCGTTGTGCAGGATCACGCGAAGCCGCTCGCCGTGGCGGAAGAACACCGGCGTCGACCTGCCGAACTCCAGGCCGTCGAACGACCACGTGTAGCGCTCCATGTTGCCGGTCAGGTGCAGCTCCACCTCCCGGCCCGCGCCGCGCGGGTTCATCGGACCGCCGACCGTACGCATGTCGGCCAGCGTCAGCACGCGGCGTCCGTTGTTGCGCAGGCCGATGCCGGGGTCGTCCAGATTGGTCCGCGCCATGTCGACCCGCATGTCGGTGCTGGGTCCGTATTCGGTGCGCGCATGGCGGGCGGTCCTGCTGGGCACCTTCAGCGAGCCATCGGCCGGCATCGCGGCCATCGCATGCTGGCTGTGGTCCATCGCCATGCCGCCGTGGTGCATGCCGTGCATGCCATGCGCCCCGTGCGTGCCGTTCGCGCCGTGCGAGCCATGCGTGCCCCGCATGGCGCCATGGTGATGCCCGCCGCCATGGCCCATGCCGGCCACCCCAGCCGCGCCCATCGCCCCCATGTCGCCCATCATGTCGGTCATGGTCAGCCATTCGGCCTTGTCCAGCGCGGGCACGGCGGCCTGCAGCCCGTCGCGCGTCGCCAGCGTGCCGCGCGCGTAGCCGGTGCGGTCCATCGACTGCGAGAAGATCGTGTAGGCCTCGTCGCGCGGCTCGACGATGACATCGCAGGTCTCACCGGGGCCGAAGCGGAATTCGTCGACCGTCACCGGCTCGATGTTCTGGCCGTCGACCTGCACGACCTTGAGCTTCAGCCCGGGAATGCGCACGTCGTAGAAGGTATTGCCGCTGCCATTGATGAAGCGCAGGCGGACCTTGTCGCCCGGCCTGAACAGCCCCGTCCAGTTGCCGGCCGGCGTCACGCCGTTGGTCAGATACGTCAGCGTATGCGCGGACAGATCAGCCAGATCGGTCGGGCTCATCCGCATCTGGTTCCACATGCGGCGCTTGTCGACGGCGGCCTTGACGCCCTCGTTGGCGATATCGCGGAAGAAATCGACGACGGTCGGCTGGTTGTAGTTGTAGTAATCGCTCTGGGTCTTGAGCTTGGACAGCACGCGCATGCCGTCCTCGTCGGTCCAGTCGGACAGCAGCACGGTATGGTCGCGGTCCGCCCGGATCGGATCGTCGTCGCCGTCGATGATCAGGCCGCCGTAGACGCCGGTCATCTCCTGGAAGCCCGAGTGCGAGTGGTACCAGTAGCTGCCGCTCTGCACGACCTTGAAACGGTAGGTGAAGGTCTCGCCCGGCGCGATGCCGGGGAAGCTGATGCCGGGCACGCCGTCCATCTCGAACGGCAGGATGATGCCGTGCCAGTGGATCGAGGTCGGCTCGCGCAGGCGGTTGGTGACGCGGATGGTCACCGTATCGCCCTTGCGCCAGCGCAGCGTCGGCCCCGGCAGCATGCCGTTGATCGTGTGAGCGATGGCGGGCTTGCCGGTGAAGTTGACGACCGCCTCCTCGATGACCAGCTCGAATTCGGTGCCGGACAGCACCGGCGCGCTGCCGCTTCCCGCGCGCCGCGGACGGTCTGCTTGCTGGGCCCATCCTGCGCCGGACACGCCGGACAGCGCACCGAGCACGCCCCCCGCGACCAGTCCCTGCACGAAACGCCGGCGGGACAGATAGGGCGGCACGGCCAGGATGGTCGGGGCAACGCGTGGCATGGAAGCGGTCCTTGTTGTCTTGTCGTGGTCTATCGTGGCCGCCAGCATAAGGAGGCCGCAGTAACCTCCCAATTACCCCGACATTACATTCCGGTAATGTTTGCGTCATGTTGGGTAGCGCGGCCCTACACTATCGCGACGGTTGCGCAGGGCGACGATGGCGGGCCTGGCGCGAAAGCGGGCCAAAAGCGGGGAAGCGGGAAGCGGAGAAGCAGGAAAGCGCCGATGAAATTGCTGGTAGTCGAAGACGAAGCCAAGACCGGGGAATACCTGCGGCAGGGCCTGACCGAGGCGGGGTTCGTGGTGGACCTGGCCGCCAACGGCCTGGACGGCCAGCATCTGGCCATGACGGAGCCCTACGACCTGATCGTGCTCGATGTGATGCTGCCCGATGTCGACGGCTGGCGCATCGTGCAGACGCTGCGCGCCGCCGACAACCGCGTGCCGGTGCTGTTCCTGACGGCACGCGACAGCGTCGCCGATCGCGTCAAGGGGCTGGAGCTCGGCGCCGACGACTATCTGGTCAAACCCTTTGCCTTTGCCGAACTGCTGGCCCGCGTCCGCACGCTGCTGCGCCGCGGCGCCACGCAGGTGGCGCTGGACCGCATCCAGATCGCCGATCTGGTGCTCGACCTGGCCCGCCGCCGCGCGACGCGTGCCGGCCGGCGCATCGTGCTGACCAACAAGGAATTCTCGCTGCTGGAACTGCTGGCGCGCCGGCGCGGCGAGGTGCTGCCGCGCTCGCTGATCGCCTCGCAGGTCTGGGACATGAACTTCGACAGCGACAGCAACGTGATCGACGTCGCCATCCGCCGCCTGCGCGCCAAGATCGACGACGACTTCGACATCAAGCTGATCCAGACGGTGCGCGGCATGGGCTATGTGCTCGAGAATCCGGAGGAAGGCGACTGATGCCGCGCCTCTCGCTGACGGCCCGGCTGACCGCGCTGTTCTCGCTGACCTCCGCCTGCGTACTGCTGGGCCTGGGGTGGTTGATCTTCTCGGCGATGGACCGGCACTTCGCCGATCAGGATTACGCGCTGCTCGGCGACAATCTGCGGATGGTCGAACGGATCGTGGCGGCGGGCCCGTCCGACGGCATTGCGGCACGGCTGGCCGACGCGCAGAAGCATCACGGCGGCCTGCTGATCCATGTGCAAGCCGAACCAAACGCGCCGCTGTTTGCGAGCCCCGGCTTCGATTTCGGTGCGGCGCTCGATGCGGTGGCGCGGCCCCGCAAGCACGATCGGGATGACGCGGACGGCATGCAGGCCAATGCGCTCGAATGGCGCCAGAACGGCCAGTTGTATCGCGGCATGGTGCGCACCGTGCGCGAATCCGGCACGGGCGAGCCGCTGCGCATGCTGGTCGGCATGGACACCGAGATCCACGATCACTTCATTCACGCATTCCGCCAGTCGCTGGTGTTCTATATCGCGCTCGCCGCGCTGGCCAGCGGCGTGCTGGGCTGGTGGGCGGCGCGCCGCGGCCTGGCGCCGCTGCGCACGATGGCCTCGCGCGCGCAGACGGTGACGGGCAGCAAGCTGTACGAGCGGATGCCGGTCGAAGCGGTGCCGGTCGAAATGGCCGATCTGGCGGCCAACCTCAACGCGATGCTGGCCCGGCTGCAGGACGATTTCCGCCGGCTGTCCGAGTTCTCGTCCGACCTGGCGCATGAACTGCGCACGCCGATCACCAATCTGATGACGCAAACCCAGGTCGCGCTGTCGCAGCCGCGCGATGCCGGCAATTACCGCGACATCCTGGCGTCGAACGCCGAGGAGCTGCAGCGCCTGGCCCGCATGGTGTCGGACATGCTGTATCTGGCCAAGATGGAACACGGGCTCGACCTGCCCAATACCGAGGCGATCCGCATCGCCGACGAAGTGCGCGCGCTGTTCGACTTCTACGAGGCGCTGGCCGAGGACAAGGCGGTGCGGCTGGACCTGCAGGGAGACGGCCGTATCCAGGGCGACCGTTTGATGCTGCGGCGGGCGCTGAGCAATCTGATTTCCAACGCGCTGCGCCATACGCCGCCCGGCGGCCGCATCGTCGTCGCGGTGGCCGACGCCGGCGACCACGTCGAGGTCGCGGTGGAGAACGATGGCACCGAGATCGACCCGGCCCTGCTGCCTTCGATCTTCGACCGCTTCTCTCGCGGGGATAAATCGCGGACGAGGCCGGAATCGGATAGCGTGGGACTGGGGCTGTCGATCACCCGCGCCATCATGCTGGCGCATGGCGGGGATATCGCGGTGCGGTCGGAGCGGGGAAAGACGCGGTTCGGCTTGCGGTTTCCGAGGCGGGCAGACTGAAAGGGCCCGCCGAAAGGGCCGGCCGGAAAGGCCCACCGAAAAGGCCGCCCGAAAAGGCCGCCCGAAAAGGCCGCCCGAAAAGGCCCACCGAAAAGGCCGACCAAGAGGGCCGGCCGAAAGGGCCGACGCCCAAAGAAAAAGGCGCTGCGGCCGATACCTCGCCGCAGCGCCCTTTGCGGGGAGCGACCCCGTTGCCGATTCGGCCCTTACTCCACCGTCACCGACTTCGCCAAATTGCGGGGCTTGTCGACATCGGTACCCCGCGCGCAGGCCGTGTGATACGCGAGCAATTGCAGCGGCACCACGTGCAGGATCGGCGACAGGTCGCCGTAGTGCTCGGGCAGGCGGATCACCTGGATGCCGTCGGTCGACGTGATGTGCGTGTCCGCGTCGGCGAACACATAAAGCCGGCCGCCGCGGGCACGCACTTCCTGGATGTTCGACTTCAGCTTTTCCAGCAGCGCGTCGTTCGGCGCCACCGTGACCACCGGCATCGCCTCGGTCACCAGCGCCAGCGGCCCGTGCTTGAGCTCGCCGGCCGGATAGGCCTCGGCGTGGATGTACGAGATTTCCTTCAGCTTCAGCGCGCCTTCCAGCGCGATCGGATAGTGCAGGCCACGGCCGAGGAACAGCGCGTTTTCGCGGCGGGCGAAGTCTTCGGACCAGGCGATGATCTGCGGCTCCAGCGCCAGCACGCCGTGCAGCGCGGCGGGCAGGTGGCGCAGGTTAGCCAGCGCCCTGCCCTGGCTTTCCTCCGACAGCGTGCCCCGCAGCTTGGCCAGCGCCAGCGTCAGCATGTACAGCGCGGCGAGCTGTGTGGTGAAGGCCTTGGTGGAGGCGACGCCGATCTCGGTGCCGGCGCGGGTGATGAAGCGCAGCTCGGTTTCGCGAACCATCGCGCTGCTGGCCACGTTGCAGATGCACAGCGTGTGCTCGTGGCCCAGACCCTTGGCATGGCGCAGCGCGGCCAGCGTATCGGCGGTCTCGCCCGATTGCGAGATCACGACCACCAGCTGGCGCGGATTCGGCACCGTTTCGCGATAGCGGTATTCGCTGGCGACCTCGACCTGGGTCGGGATGCGGGCGATCGCTTCGAGCCAGTACTTGGCGGTGCAGCCCGAGTAGTAGCTGGTGCCGCAGGCCAGGATCAGCACGCTGTCGATATTGGCGAACACCTGCGCGGCGCGTTCGCCGAACTGGCTCGGCTCGATGCTTTCGATGCCTTCGAGCGTGTCGGCCAGCGCGCGCGGCTGCTCGAAGATTTCCTTCTGCATGAAATGCCGGTACGGGCCCAGATCGACGGCCGCCGCATGGGCTTCCACCACGCGCACTTCGCGCTCGACCGGCTCGTCGTTGAGGTCGTGGATCGTGATCGCGTCGCGCCGCACCTCGACCACGTCGCCCTCTTCCAGATAGATCACGCGGTTGGCGGTGCCGGCGACGGCCAGCGCGTCCGAGGCGAGGAAGGCTTCGCCCTCGCCGAGCGCCGCGACCAGCGGCGAGCCGGCGCGCGCGCCAACCACGACGTCCGGCTGGTCCTTGGCCACCACGGCAATCGCATAGGCGCCATGCAGGCGCTTGGTGATCGCGCGCACCGAGGCGAACAGGTCGCCGCGCGTGGCGCTGCTCGGATAGGTGTAGGCCTGGTGCACCAGATGGGCGACCACTTCGGTATCGGTCTGCGAATCGAAGCCGTAGCCGGCGGCGCGCAGTTCGTCGCGCAGCGGCTCGTAGTTCTCGATGATGCCGTTGTGCACCAGCGCGATGGTCTCGCCGGAGAAGTGCGGGTGGGCGTTGATGGTGTCGGGCTTGCCGTGCGTGGCCCAGCGCGTGTGCGCGACGCCGATCGTGCCGGACAGGCCCGAGCCGCGCGTCTGCTCGTCCAGGTCCGCCACCCGCGACACGGTGCGGGCGCGCTCGAGCGTGTCTTCGCGGACCACCGCCACGCCGCAGGAGTCATAGCCGCGGTATTCCAGGCGGCGCAGGCCTTCGATCAGAACCGGAACGATATTGCGCGTCGAAACCGCGCCGACGATGCCACACATGTTGCTCTCCCTGGGTGCCGCGGCTCGTGACCGCCTGCATTGATGCCTTGTCCGATGTCCCGGATGGCTGGGCGCTTATGCCGCCCGCCCCCGGTCCTGGCGCGCCGGCCAGCGCGGTGCGCCTATCTTACTTCGTGCCCTGCCTGGGCTGCTTGACCGGCCGCTGCCAGCCCGGAACGGTCATCTGCCTGGCCCGCGACAGCGTCAGCTGGTCCGCCGGCGCTTCCTTGGTCAGCGTGGTGCCGGCGCCCAGCGTGGCGCCGCGCCGCACCGTGACCGGCGCCACCAGCTGCGAGTCCGAGCCGATGAAGACGTCGTCCTCGATCACCGTGCGGTGCTTGTTGACGCCGTCGTAGTTGCAGGTGATGGTGCCCGCGCCGATGTTGACGCGCGAGCCGACCGTGGCGTCGCCGACGTAGGCCAGATGGTTGGCCTTGCTGTGCGCGGCGATCTGGCTGTTCTTGACCTCGACGAAGTTGCCGATATGGACGTCCTCGCCCAGTTCGGTGCCGGGACGAAGACGGGCATACGGCCCGATCCGGCCGTCGGCGCCGACCTGCGCCTGCTCCAGATGACAGAAGGCCAGCACCCGCGCTCCGGAACCGATGCGGCTATCGCGGATCACACAGTGAGGACCGATCTGCACGCCGTCTTCCAGGTGAACCCGTCCTTCGAACACGCACCCGACGTCGATCGTGACGTCTCGGCCACAAGTCAGTTCGCCCCGGATATCGATACGGGCCAGGTCGAGCACGGTCACGCCGGCTTCCAGCAGGCGCATCGCCTGGTTGCGCTGATGCAGGCGCTCGAGTTCGGCCAGCTGCACTTTGCTGTTGACGCCCAGCGTCTCCCACAGCGCGCCCGGCTGGGCGGACACCACCTCGACGCCATCGGCGACGGCGCGCTCGACGGTATCGGTGAGGTAGTACTCACCTTGCGCGTTATCGTTGCGCAGCGTGGCCAGCCATTCGGTCAACTTCGCCGTCGGGCACACCACGATGCCGGTATTGATCTCGCGGATCGCGCGCTCGGCCTCGCTGGCGTCCTTCTGCTCGACGATGCGGGCGATGCTGCCGGCGGCGTCGCGCACGATGCGGCCGTAGCCGGTCGGATCGTCCATCTCGACGGTCAGGATGCCGAAGCGGTCCTTTCCGGCGGCTTCCACCAGACGGGCCAGCGTATCGGCCCGGGTCAGCGGCACGTCGCCGTACAGCACCAGCGTCGGCTGGGCCGGATCGAGCAGCGGCAGCGCCTGCATCACCGCGTGGCCGGTTCCCAGTTGCTGGGCCTGCAGCGCGAAGGCGACATCGGGCGCGGCAACCGCGGCCTGTACCCGCTCGGCGCCATGGCCCACGACCACCACCAGCCGCGTCGGCGACAGCGTACGCGCGGTATCGATCACATGAGCAAGCAGCGGCCGGCCGGCCAGCGGATGCAGCACCTTCGGCAAATCGGAATGCATCCGTTTGCCCATGCCGGCGGCGAGAATGACGATGTTCACGAGGAGGTTCCTAAGTGAGTGCGCCCGAATTGACATCCGGATCGGAAAGACGCGCGACCAGCCCCGACGTGACAGCCGGGCGTTGGCGCCACTGGCGAACGCCAAGCCGTTTATCGGCCGCGTTCCGTCCCGGACGGGCTGATGCGGAAGCCGTCGCCGGCACTCCGCCATCGCCCGCAAACCGTTGCCAGACCTTGCCTGGCGGGCGACGGCAAGTGGCCGTCGGCGCGTCCGGCGATTCTAGCATGGGGGGTATCCGCCGCTTGACGGCTGTTGCTCAAATTCACAATGTGCGGTGGCGCGAACTGATCGCGGCCGGGATGCTGGTGTTGCTGACCGCGTGCAATGCGATGAAGCTTGGCTACCAGCAGGGCGACCACCTCGCCTACTGGTGGATCGACAACTATGTCGACGTCTCCGACGACCAGGAGCCCCAGACGCGCGACGCGATCGCCCGTTTCTTCGCCTGGCACCGGCGCGAGCAGTTGCCGGAGATCGCCGCCTTGCTGCAGCGCGCCAAGAGCGAGGTCCAGGGGCCGGTCACCGAGGCGCAGCTGGAGCGCGTGCGCGACGACACGCAGCGCATGGCGCGCGTCGCCTTCGACCATGCGATTCCGGATGTCGCCGATCTGCTGCTGACGCTGACGCCGGACCAGATCAAGCGCATGGAACGCAAGTTCGCCGACGGCAACGAGAAGTACCGCAGGAAATTCCTGCGCGGCAGCCCCGAAGACCGGCTCGAGGCGCGCTACGACAAGGTGATGGAGTGGGCCACGCTGATCTACGGCCGCTTCTCGCGCGAGCAGCAGGACGCGATCCGTGCCGCGCTCCGCCCGATGGTCGACAACGCCGAATCCCGCTTCGGCGAACGGGTGAAACGACAGCAGGCCTGGCTGGCGCTGGTCCGGCAGGTCCAGGCGGAACACCCGCCCAAGGCACGCGTGATCGCGCTGCTGCAGCGCTTCGGCGACCAGTGGCAGGCGCCGCCGACGCGCGAGCGCCGCGTCAGCTACGAGGCCAATACCGAGGCGGGGCTGGCGGTGGCGGCGCAGATCGCCAACATGACCACGCCGGAACAGAAGCGCCACGCGGTCGAGCGCTTCCAGAAGTGGATCGAGGATACGCAGTCGCTGATGCGCGAGGCGCCGCGGCAACCGGCCATCGCGCCGTCGCGCGCCGCGAACTGAGACGGCGGGCAAGGGAAAGCCGAAGAGCGCGGAACGCGGGCTGGAGGAGAGCCGGAGGAGCGCTGAATGAACCGGCGCCAGCGCGCCGGGGCCTTATTCGGCCGCCGACGCGGCCGCCGCCGTGGCGGTCCCCGCCGCCGCGCCTTCGGGCTTCGTGTCGCGCACCGCCGGCCTCTCGAAGCGGACGAATTCCATCCGGTTCTCGGCGCTGCCGCCGGCAAACACCAGCGGCTGCTGCGTGAAGGTCGAATCGCCGAACAGCGAGGCCTCGTCGACCTTGGCCAGGCCGGTCGCCAGACCGTTGAAGTCGAACAGCTCGGTATCGGCCAGGTGCGACGGCACCACGTTCTTCAGCGCCGAGAAGATGTTGTCGATGCGGCCCGGGTTCTGCCGTTCCCACTCGAGCAGCATCTCCTTGACCTTCTTGCGCTGCAGGTTCTCCTGCGAGCCGCACAGATTGCAGGGGATGATCGGGAATTCCATCGCGCGCGCATAGGCCGCGATGTCCTTCTCCGAGCAATAGGCCAGCGGACGGATCACGATGTGCTGGCCGTCGTCGGTGGCCAGCTTCGGCGGCATCGCCTTCATCTTGCCGCCGAAGAACATGTTCAGGAAGAAGGTCTGGACGATGTCGTCGCGGTGGTGGCCCAGCGCGATCTTGTTGGCGCCGAGCTCCTTCGCGGTCCGGTAGATCACGCCCCGGCGCAGCCGCGAACACAGCGAGCAGGTGGTCTTGCCCTCGGGCACCTTCTCCTTGACGATCGAATAGGTGTCGGCCTCGACGATCACGTACTGCACGCCGATGCCGTCCAGGTAGCGCGGCAGCACGTCCTCGGGGAAGCCCGGCTGCTTCTGGTCGAGGTTCATCGCGATCAGCTTGAAGTCGATCGGCGCCCGCTTCTGCAGCGCCATCAGCACCGACAGCATCGTGTACGAGTCCTTGCCGCCCGACAGGCAGACCAGCACCGTATCGCCGTCCTCGATCATCTTGAAGTCGCCGATCGCGCGGCCCGTCTGCGATTGCAGATAGGTCTCGACGCGGTAGAAGTTCCTGGAGTGGGTGGTTTCGGTCATGGCGGGGTGGGAGGCAACGGGCGGGGCGCTGTTCTGGCGCAATCGAACCGGGTATTTTAGCGGAGCGCCCCAGCGGCTGCATCAAGTGTCGGCCACGTCACGAACACGCGCGGCGCGCCGTGGCCCGCCTAGCTCTTGATATGGAACACCTCGACGCCGACCGAATCGCAGTCCGGGTATACGTCCGGCTTCTCGGTCGACACCCGCACCGCGCGCACCTTGGGGTGGCGCAGCATCGCGCGGGCGACGTCGTCGCACAGCGTTTCCTGCAGGTGCACATGGCCCTGCGCCATGCGCTCGGCGACGGTATTGCGCATGAAGTCGTAGTCGACGACCTCGTGCAGCTTGTCGTCGTGCGGCGTGCTTTCCGCCAGCGGCACGTACAGGTCGATATTGATCAGCACGCGCTGTTCGCCCTTCTTCTCGAACTCGTGCACGCCGATGTTGATCTGCACTTCGTAGTTGCGCAGGAACATGCGGCGGCAGTCTTGCAGGCTGGGATGGGAAAGAGCGGCGGACATGGCGGCGTCGGAGAGAAAGGGCAGAGGGAAGAGAGGCGGGAACCGGCAAAGGCCGCCGATGGTACAGGCGGCGCCGGCTCCAGGGAAGTCATTCGGTCAGGAACATCACGTCGCGCGCCAGCGGCATCAGGTGCTGGCCGCCGTCCACATACAGCGTGGTGCCGGTCACCGCGCGCGCCTCGGCCAGATAGGCGACGGCCTGCGCAATATCGTCGGGCGTCGACGACTGGCCCAGCGGCGTCATCCGGTGCGCGCGCTTGAAGCCGCCGCCGGACTGGTCGCCGGACACCAGCGTGATGCCCGGCGCCACGCCGACCACGCGCAGCCGCGGCGCCAGCGCCTGGGCCAGCTGCATCGTCGCGGTCTGCAGCGCGGCCTTGGACAGCGTGTACGACAGGAAGTCCGGGTTCAGGTTGTCGAGCTTCTGGTCCAGCAGGTTGATCACCACGCCGCGTGCGTCGTCCGGCAGCGCGCGGTGCAATTCGCGCGACAGCAGCAGCGGCGCGGCGACATTGGTGCGCATGTGCGTGTCGAGCGAGCCGTAGGAGAAGCTGGTGGCGACGTCGTACTGGAACAGCGAGGCGTTGTTGACCAGGCAGGTCGGCGTGCCAAGCGCGGCGGTGCAGGCCGCGATCAGTCCACCGGTGGCGGCCTCGTCGGCCAGGTCCGCCTGCAGCACCGCGGCGCGTCGGCCGAGCGCGCGGATCTGTGCGGCGACCTCCTCGGCCTCGTCGCGCGAGCGATGGCAGTGCACCGCGATATCCCAGCCGCGCGCTGCCAGCTCCAGCGCGATGGCGCGGCCGATGCGGCGGGCGCCGCCCGTCACCAGCGCAATGCCGCGGCCGTTGCCGGGCGCGGCCGCCTGCGTCGACGAAGCCGCGGACGAAGCGGGCGCGGCGCCGGAAGAAGTGAAATCTGGCATTGCTACAATCGCGGGATGCAGAAAACCGGTAGTTTACCCCTTCCCTCCGCGGACGCGCTCGATGCCTCCACGGCATTGGCCACGCGCATCGGCGAGGCGATCGACGCCGCGCAAGGCTGGCTCGGCTTCGACCGCTATATGGCGATGGCGCTCTACACGCCCGGGCTCGGGTACTACAGCGGCGGCGCGGCCAAGTTCGGCCGCGACGTGCGCGACGGCAGCGACTTCATCACCGCGCCAGAGCTGACACCGTTCTTCGCCCGCACGCTGGCGCGCCAGCTGGCCCAATGGCTCGAGCTGGGCCTGGACGAGGTGATGGAATTCGGCGCCGGCACGGGCCGGCTGGCGGCGGATCTGCTGCTGGCGCTCGAGACCGAAGGCCGGCTGCCCTCGCGCTACTGGATCGTCGAGCTGTCCGGCGAGCTGCGCGAACGCCAGCAGGCCACGCTGGCCGCGCGCGCCCCGCATCTGGCCGCACGCGTGCAGTGGCTCGACGCGCTGCCGGCGCGCTTCGAGGGCGTGGCGATCGGCAACGAGGTCCTCGATGCGATGCCGGTGCGGCTCTACGCGCGGGTTGGCGGTGTCTGGCACGAGCGCGGCGTTGCCCGCAACGATGGCGAGCATGGCCACGATGCGCGCTTTCGCTTCGCCGACCGGCCGCTCGACAAGACCGAAGTGCCCGCGGCCGTCGCCGCGATTCCCGGCGACCACGACATCGTCACCGAGACCCATGCCGAGGCCGAGGGCTTCATCCGCTCGCTCGGCGCGATGCTGACGCGCGGCGCGGCGCTGCTGATCGACTACGGCTTTCCGGCCAGCGAGTACTACCACCCGCAGCGCACCGGCGGCACGCTGATGTGCCACTACCGCCATCACGCCCATCCTGATCCGTTCCTCTATCCGGGGCTGCAGGACATCACCGCTCACGTCAACTTCAGCGGCATCGCGCAGGCCGCGGTCGACGCCGGGCTCGAGGTCGCGGGCTTTGCCTCGCAGGCGCGCCTGCTGATGAACGCCGGTATCACCGAGCTGCTGATGACGCTGGACCCGAACGATGCGCGCAGCTTCCTGCCGGCCGCCAACGCGGTGCAGAAGCTGCTGTCCGAAGCCGAAATGGGCGAGCTGTTCAAGGCCATCGCGCTGACGCGCGGTCTGGCCGACAGCGTGCCGATCGGCTTTGCCGCGGGCGACCGCAGCCACACCCTGTAGCCACGGAAGGCCCCCATGCTGCGCTGGACACTGACCATCTTCCTTTCCGTGATCATCCTGTCGTCCGCGCTGCCGTGGCTGCAGAAGATCGGACTGGGCCGCCTGCCCGGCGACGTGCGTTTCCGCCTGTTCGGCCGCGAGTGGGTGCTGCCGTTCGCGTCGACGGTACTGCTGTCGCTGATCGCGCTGTTGGTTGGCCGGCTGCTATAGCGGGAGGGTCGGCGGCAGGTGCGGCGGGAGTTCCTGCGAGACAAGATCCGCGGGCAGGTCCATTGCCGGTACGCCCTCGCACAACGCCGCCAGCGGCTCCAACGAGGGCTCGCCGTAGCCCCAGGCGAGCCGGCGGCGCAGATCGACCAGCGCATGCAGCGGCGAGCCGCGGTAGGCCGGCGCCAGGCCGCCCACCGCGTCGAGCAGCGCGTGCCATATCGCCATGCATTCGGGCCGGGAACGGATCATGACGGAGCCGCGCGCCAGCACCGTCAGCACGCTGGCCCGCCGCGTCGCCGGCAGGCCCGCAACCCGCTCGAGCAGCAGCAGCGTCGCGTCCGGATGGTCGATCGCCGCGGCGGCCACCAGCCATTGCTCCTGCGCGGCCGGCGGCTGCCGCGCCAGCGCCTGCAGCAAGCCTTCGCATGCCGCCGCCCGGTTCACCTGGCCAAAGGTAATCCCGACCACCCGCCAAAGCGCCAGCCATGGCCGCAAACGCTGTTCGGCCGGCACCCGGTGCAGCAACGCGACCAGTTCGGGCCACGCCGATGCGGCGAGGAGCGGACTCATTCTGCGCAACTGCCAGGCCATCCTTTCCAGTTCGACCGCCAGCGCCGCGGCAGGCAACTGCCTGATCTGTTCGAGATAGCGGTCCCAATGGCGCTCGAGCAGCGCCTGCGAATCGGCACAGCATTCATGCAGCACCGCCACCTGCTGCGCCGGAGCAAGGCAAGCCGCGGCATCGAGCACCATATCGCCCCGCGGGTCCCAGATCATCAGGCCCAGTTCGGGCAAGGCCGCCACCAGCGCCTGCAATGGCGCGGCACGATCGACGAGCGGCAATGCGTCGACGGTATGCTGAAACAGCGACAGCCACGAATTGACCCGTTGCGGGTAGCCCGGCATCACCGTCAGCGACGCAGCGAGGGATGCGATGGCGTCGGCGCGCCGAGGCGGCGCCATCGTCGCCACGTCGGCCCATACCGTGGCCCACACCTCCGACAGATCCTGCACCGGATGGCGGTGCATCGCCGCGAGCCACCGCCCCAATGCGAGCGCATCGCCGCACGCCCGCACGCCGATGTGCCACAGGCGTTGCGGCCCGTCGCCGTCGGCATGGAGCGACAAGGACAACGTCGGCCATGCGGCCACCCGCGTCAGCACCTGCAACAGGCTGTCGCCGGGCAGCGATTGCGCCGTGCCGACCAGCCACTGCCGCAACCGCACTGCTCTGGTCTCGTCATCCGGCAGTTGCCGGACCGCGCCGGCCTCGCCCGCCGCCGCGCACAGCAACGCGGTGCGCTCCGGAACCGCCGGCTGCCCATCCGGCCGCACCAGTTGCGCGTACACCGACTGCAACACGCCGAGCAGATCGAACTGCCGCGCGTGTTCGACCGTGCGAACGGACTGCAGCATCGCCACGACCAGGGGACCACGATCCGCCTCAGGCAAGGCCAGTGCCCACAGCAGGCGCGCGGGCAGCTCGGCAAGCAGCGAGGGGGCCAGCCAGGGCATGTTGTCAAAAAAGGCCTGGCATGCCGCGGCCTGCTGCCGGGCGGGCAGTTCGAACACCAGGCGCAGCAATCGGGCTTGCAGCCATGGATCGCGCGCCCGCTCGCTTCTGCCATGCACCCAGACGAAGCCGCGCAGCCATTCGCACAGCGGCGCCTGGCGCGCGCCGGCCGGCAGCGCGGCGATGGCCTGGAGCAGGACATCGCACGCTTCAGGACCCATGTCGAGATGCAGCAGCGGCAGCCGCTGCGCCAGCGCCGCCAGACGAACGCCGCGCGTGCGGGCCGGCATTCCGGCTGCATCGATCTCGCGCAATGCATCGTGCAGCGTCGACAGGTTCGACACGCGGGCGATGCGCCAGTCGACTCGTGCCAGGCGCACCGCCGACGCCAGCGCGGCGCGGCCGCGGCGGTCCGTGCGTGCCATCGCGCCAAGCGGTGAATCGTCGAGATAGCCGGCGATATGGCGCAGCAGATCGGTCGTCAGATCGTGCCACGTGGCGCGGGGATGTCCGGCTTGTGCGGCCGCCCCTGCCTCCCCGGTTTCCCCGGCCGGCACGAACGCCGGGTTGGTCATGCATCGGGTATCGATTTGCAGCGGCATGGTGGCTCCGTGAAACAGCTCAAGGCCAGGTCTCGTCGATCCGCGCGCGCTTCGGCGCGACGGCCTGCATCGCGAGCGGGTAACGCGGCCGCTTCAATACACGGCGTACCACCGCGGATTCCGAAAAGGGATCGGCCGCGGCGAAGCCGGCCGGCATGTCGGTCGGCGGTACGCCGCGCAGCAGCGCGACGAAGTACCGGCGGGCCGTGCGCCGCATGTCCGCCGGCAGATCGGCAAGCAGCTGCGCCAGTTGCTGCAGCGGCGCGCCGCGATAGTGCGCAGGCAGATCCTTTACCGCGCCGGCCAGATCGATCCACACAGCAAGGCGCCGATCGATGCCCCATGCCACGCGATTGCGCGTATCGGCAAGCCGGGCCGCCCGCGCTACGCGCGCCAGCACCTCGGCTTGCAGTGCCGGAGGCAGATCGCGTGCCTGCGTCACGATCCATTCGCAGCGCCGGGGGTCGGCCTGCGAGGTCGCGCCCAGCAAGCATTGCTGCCGGGCGAGGGCCGGCTGGCCCGCCAGCAGATCGGCGAGCGTGTCGCGTGCGCCTTCGTGTCCGACCGGATCGCGCTCGAACACCCGATTCATCCGCCGCAGCAGCATCTGCCACGGCGCCTGCCGGTGTTCCGGCGGCAGGTCGTTCACCGAGCCCGCGATATCCCGCCATGCCTGTATCCGATGCGCGTCCGCCTGCAGCTGGACGATCCGGTCGGCCAGCTGGGACAGCGCCGCGCCGCGCTGGGCCGCCGGCAAGCGCAGCATGATGCGGTGGCACGGCGTCCAGAACGGCTCGGCGGTACCGAAGTCGATGCAGGCGAGCAGCGCCCTGGCCTGCGATGCCGTCGGCAGCGCAGGCATGGCGTCGACCAGCAGCCGCCAGCGCTCGTCCTGGATCGCGGCATCCTCGGCCAGCAACGCGTCGGCCAGTCCCACCAATGGTGCGGTACGCGCTTCGGGCAGTGGTATCGCGAGGGTCATCTGGTACAGCGCGAGCCAGCGCGCATGGCGTTTCGGCTCATCGGCCGCGGCGGCGGCGCCGCGCGCCAGCATGGCGACCACCGGCCCTGTTTCGCGTGGCGGCAGCGTGCCGGCCGCATCGAACAGGCACTGCCATGTTCCCTCGGGCTGCACCCAGCCGTGATGCAGGGACAGCGCCGCCAGCCAGCGCGCGTATTGCGAAGGGTCCGCGCCGAAACGCCGGCCCGCCTGCCACACCATGGCCCAGCGCAGCGGGCCGCTCGCGCCGCCTCTCAGTGCGCCCGGCCCCGCCAGTGCCGCCATCACGTCGAGCGCGCAGTCGGGACGCAAGGTCTGCGCCGCGGCCAGCAGGTCGCACCACAATCCGTGCGCGGCCTCGTCTTCCCCGTCCTGCCGCGCCAGATGGTGGTCCAGCGCATCGGCCAATGCGATCAGCACGGCGGCCTGCTCGGCCGCCGCTGGCTCCCCGTTGGGCATCCGCAGCGACTGGCAGGCGCGCAGGAACTGCTGCACGCGCGCATCCGTGCGCATCGGACTGCCAAACGAAAAGCGCCGCACGACCTGAGCCAGCAAGGGGCCACGGTCCGGCGCCGGCAGCGCCAGCGCCTCGTCGATCCACTGCGTGACGCTCGGCATCGCGCTGCGCGTCAGCGACGGGATGCGCAGGCAGGCGATCAACGCCGCGCCGCGCCGCGCGGGCGCCACGGTGTGTGCCGCCGTCAGCAGCGGCCAGGCGCCGCCCTGGTGCACCACCGATTGATGGCAGCGCGCCAACCCTTGCATCACGCCGTCAAGCGGCTGCGCCCGCTGCGGAACCGCCAGCTGCGCAATCTGGTCCAGCAGGACATCGCGCGCCGCGGACACGATGCGGCCATCCAGGCTCGGCAGGCGGCCGGCGAGCGCGCCCAGCGCCTGCGCCCGCTGCATGTCGGACAGCAGCGCGCTGCGCAACTCGCCCGCCGTGCGCGTGAACATCGACAGGCTCGATACGCAGACGATGCGCCAGCCGACGCGGGAATGAACGGTACAAGCGGCCAGCGCCTGCCGCGACCGGCGATGGGTTCGGCCCAGCGCGTCGAGCGCCTGCCATGGCAGGAAACTTCCGATATGGACGATCAGCTCGGCGGGCAGACGATGCCAGCCCGTGTCGGGCTCGATATCGATATTGGTATCGGCATTGGCATTGGCATTGGCTTCGGCATGGTTTTCGGCTTCGATGGCGACGAACGGCATCGGGCCGGTGGATTGGTCCGATGCGGGCGGCAGCGGACAGGCGGGGATATGCGCAGCGATGGGATCGGGCATGGCGTTCGACCTTTGGACGGGACAACGCCGACGCTGGGCTGCCGTGCCGGATCGGCACCATGGCGAGGAAGAGACGATGCGCTTCGGTGCTGGCGTCGGCGACTAGCCGCTCGAACGCAGTGGCAGGCAGGCGCCCCGCATTCGAGCGAGGCGCCATTCTGTTGTCCGCTGCAGACCGTCGCTTTCGATTTGTGTCGGTGGCTTGCAGCGGTGATTTGCCGCGGTGACTTGCTGCGGTGACTTGCTGCGGTGACTTGCTGCGGTGACTTGCTGCGTGACTTGCTGCGGTGATTTGCCGCGGTGATTTGCTGCGGTGGCTTGCCGCGGCACCCGTTGCGCTATTCGGCCGCCTGTCCCAGCGCGCGCGCCACCGCGTCGACCCGCGCCTGGTGCACGCGCTCGCGGATCAGTTCGACTTGCCCCGCGCACTCGCGCGCGATGGCGCCGGCATCGACGCTGGCGGCGGCCTCGCGTGCGGCCAGCAGCCGGGCCGGTTGCGGATAGTCGCGCTGCTCGAAGCCGAGCCGGCCGCGGGCGTCGGCCTCGCAGGCCTGCAGCGCCTCGGCGAAGCGCTCGGGCTTGCGCAGCGCATCGCAGCGCTCGAGCAGCCGCGTCACCGCCGCGGCGCCGAATTCGCTGGAGCGATGGATATTGCCGTGCTCGCGCGCGACCAGCACGGCGAGGTCGCGGCAATCGGTCGGCACGCGCAGCCGCTTGCAGACCGCTTCGAGCAGCGCCACGCTGCGCTGCTCATGGCCGATATGGCGCGGCAGCACGTCGGCGGGCGTGGTGCCCTTGCCCAGGTCATGGACCAGCGCGGCGAAGCGCACCGTCAGCGGTGCCCGCATCGCGGCGGCGGTATCGATCACCATCATCACGTGAACGCCGGTATCGACCTCGGGGTGATACTCGGCGCGCTGCGGCACGCCCCATAACCGGTCCAGCTCCGGCATCAGCCGCGCCAGCGCGCCGCACTCGCGCAGCACCTCGAACATCCGCGACGGGCGCGCCTCCATCAGCCCGCGCGCCAGCTCCTGCCAGACCCGTTCGGCCACCAGCGCATCGACCTCGCCGCTGTCCACCATCGACCGCATCAGCGCCAGCGTCTCCGGCGCGACGGTGAATTCGGGCAGGCGCGCCGCAAAGCGCGCCAGCCGCAGAATGCGCACCGGGTCCTCGGCGAAGGCGGGCGAGACATGGCGGAATATCCGGGCGGCCAGATCGCGCTGGCCGCCGTGCGGATCGATGACCGGGCCGACCAGGTCGCCCTGCTCGTCGACCGCCTGCGCCATCGCGTTGATGGTCAGGTCGCGCCGGATCAGGTCGTCCTCCAGCGTGACATCGGGCGAGCAATAGAAGGCGAAGCCCTTGTAGCCGGCGGCGGTCTTGCGCTCGGTGCGCGCCAGCGCGTATTCCTCGCGGGTGCGCGGATGCAGGAAGACCGGAAAGTCCTTGCCGACCGGCTTGAAGCCGGCCGCCTCCATTTCCGCCGGGGTCGCGCCGACGACCACGTAGTCGCGGTCCTGGCTGGGGGTGCCCAGCAACTGGTCGCGGATGGCGCCGCCGACGGCGTAGATCTGCATCAAGTTCTTCCTCGGTCCGGCCCTTCAGTGATGGATCACGACCGCATCGTCGCGCTCCGGCGCGACGCGATACGGCTCGTCAGGCGCGAGGAAATCGCGCTCTTCACGTGCGGCGGCGATCCAGCGCTGCAGCGCCGGCAGTTCCAGCACCAGGTCCGCGTAGGCCTTGGCGTGCTCGGGCAGATGAATGCCGTAGGTCGCGAAGCGGCACACCACCGGCGCAAAGTAGGCATCGGCGATCGAGAACGCGCCGAACAGGAACGGGCCGCCGTTGCCGAAGCGCTCGCGCGCCTGCTGCCACAGCTGGACGATGCGGTCGATATCGCGCTGCACCGCGACGTTCCAGCCCATGCCGGGCAGCATCGCGCTCAGGTTCATCGGCAGCTGGCTGCGCAGGTTGCCGAAGCCGGCATGCATCTCCGCGCAGATCGAACGCGCGAAGGCGCGCGCGGCCGGGTCCTGCGGCCACAGCTGCTTGTCGGGGAAGCGTTCGGCCAGGTATTCGACGACGGCCAGCGAGTCCCAGACCACGATATCGCCGTCGATCAGCGCCGGCACCTTGTTGGCCGGCGCATAGCGGCCGATCTCCTCGGCAAAGCCCGGCGTAAACAGGCGCACCGGCACTTCCTCGAACGGAATGCCGGCATGCGCCATCACCAGCCAGGGACGCAACGACCAGGAGGAATAGTTCTTGTTGCCGATGACGAGCTTCATTTGGGAGTCCTTGGAGAGGGAGAGAGCGAGGCGAGCGCGATCGGCGGCATGCGGGAAAAGACGGGAAAGACGGTATGGCTGGCCACTCTGCGCTTCAGGCGGAACATTGTAGCCAGCGGCTCGGGGACGGGCCAAACGAATTGGGCTCGCAAGCAGTGTCAATCTGGGTCACATAGGCGCGGTGGGTCCGCTGCCTCACCGCCGATGCACGCTCGACCGCAGCGCCTCCAGCCGCGTCTCCCTTCCGCCCGACAGCGCCTCGGTCATCACCGCCTCCAGGCTGGTCGGATGCACGCCCAGCTCCGGCGCCATGGGGCCGCCCAGCACATTGTCCAGCCGCATCGAATCGAGGTTGTCGCGCGACATCACCGGACCGCCCGGCATGTGTTCGAGCACGGCCGCCTGCAGGCGTGCCAGCGCGTCGGGCAGCGGCAGCACCGGCCGCGGATGGCCGGAGGCCTCGCCGGCGAAGCGCACCAGCTCTTCGAGCGTATAGACCCGCGGGCCGCCGAGTTCGTAGCAGCGGCCGATCGTGGCCGGGGTCGCCATCGCATTGACCATCGCCTGCGCGACGTCCTGCACGAACACCGGCTGGAAGCGCGCCTGCGCGCAGGCCAGCGGCACCACCGGCGCGAGCCGCTGCATGCTGGCGAACAGGTTGAGGAAATGATCGTCGGGTCCGAACACCACCGAGGGGCGGAAGATCGTCCAGTCCAGCCCGCTCTCGCGCACTACGCGCTCGCCGTCGCCCTTGCTGCGCAGATACATCGATGGGCCCGCGCTGTCGGCGCCCAGCGCGCTCATATGCAGCAGCCGGCGAACGCCGGTGCGCCGCATCGACTCGACCAGCCGGCGCGGCAGTTCGACATGGGCGGCGGCAAACCCCGGCCCGTAGGGATCGCCACGCCCGCCATGCAGCACGCCGACCAGATTGACGACGATGCCGTCGATGCCCAGCGAACCGATCGCGCTGTCGAGCGCCGTCTCGTCGGCGACATCGAGCACCGCGATCTCGACCCGCGGCAACGCCAGCAGGTCGCGCGCGTTGTCCTCGTTGCGCGTCGCCACCACGATCCGCTCGGGGTCCATCGGCGGGATGACCACCGTCGCGTGTTCGAGCGGCGCGTTGCTGTGGTTGGCCACGCCCGACAGGCGTGCGGCCAGATGACTGCCGATAAAGCCCGAACCGCCGATCACCAGTACATTGCTCGTCAGCATGATGTCCTCCGTGGCACGGTGGCCGCGGCACGGCTGCCGCGGCGGGTTTCGACCCAGCGTTCGATGCTGTGCGTTCGATGCTGCGTCAAGGCAGCGGCGGACATCTCGCCCCGAGGCGCCCCGGCAGGGCTGGCTCGGGGCACGGTCGCAGCGCCGTCAGGGCAGGCTGGTGGTAGTGACCTGCGACGGCACCACCGTACCCAGCCGTGCCTTCAGCGACTGCGGATGTCCGTGCATCAATGCAGCATAGTACGTGGCGTTGGAGAGCACATTCTTGACGTAGGTTCGCGTCTCCGTGAACGGAATGGTCTCGGCGAAGATCGCGCCCTCGACCGGCCGCGACAGGCTGGTGCGCCAGCTCTTGGGCCGGCCCGGGCCGGCGTTGTAGGCCGCCGAGGCCAGCGTCTGCGAGCTGTCCAGGTCGGTCAGCACCATGCTCATGTAGCTGGTGCCGAGCAGGATGTTGACGTTCGGATCGCTCATCATCGACGGCGTGAAGTCCGTCATGCCGATCTTGCGGGCCACGTACTTGGCGGTGGCCGGCATCACCTGCATCAGGCCGTGCGCGCCGGCGGACGAGCGTGCGTTCATGATGAAGCGCGACTCCTGCCGGATGATGCCGTAGGCCCAGGCCATGTCGAGGCCCGCCTGGTCGGTGGCGCGCTGCATGATGTCGCGGAACGGCATCAGGAAGCGCAGCGAGAAGTCATGCTGTGCCTGCGTGCGGTCGGCCGTGTTGACGGTGCGGTCCAGCAGCGAGATGCGGCGTGCGTACTCGGCGGCGGCGAGCAGCTCGCGGTCGCTCATGCCGCGCAGCTCCCAGTTCCACTCGCGGTTGCCCTCGAAGCGCAGGTCCATGTCGTAGAACGCCTTGGCGCGCTGGAAGCCGGGGCGCGTGCGCATTGCCATGGCCTCGGCATCGCTGACCTGGGTACGCGCCGGCAGCGTGATGCGCTGGCCCAGCTCCTCGCTGGCGAGCTGGCCGTAGAAATGGAAGCCGCTGGCGATGGCCTGGTACTGCTGACGCGCCTCGTCGTTGCGGCCCGCTTCGGCCAGCGACCGGCCCAGCCAGTAGGTCCAGGCCGGATCCTTGGTACGCAATTCGGGGCGCATCGATTCGATCGCCAGGCGCACCAGCTTCCAGTCGCCCTGGCGCAGCGCCGCGCGCACGCGCCACTCCTGCGTCTCGGTCGACAGCCACTGGTTGCCGCCGAGCTCGACCTGACGGCGGTAGTAGCCCGCCGCCTCCGGCAGCAGCTTCTTGGCGGCGAACTGCCCGACCACGCCCCAGCCCGCGCCCTGCTCGTCGCGCGACAGGCTGCCCGAGCTGGCAGTCAGGTAGGCGGCGGCCTGGGCCGGATCGTTGCGCGCCATCTTGACCACCGTGGCCAGCGTATCTCCGTCGACGGCGCCGTCCGGCACGGTCGCCGCGATGCGTCCGGCCAGCGTGGTGTAGTTCTGCTCCAGTGCGGTGCGGGCCTGGAAGGCGACGTCCGCGCGCGTGATCTGGCGGCTCTGGTACAGATAGCCGATCAGGTCGACGCAGCCCTCGCCATAGTTCTTCGGCTCGGTCAGCAGCGCGCGCGCCTCGGCGGCGACGTTCTGGCCCTTCAGTGCGCGCGAGAGCAACGCATAGCACTCGACCTGGGTATCGTCCTTCAGCACGAACTGCGGATACTGCGCGTCGAAGTTGGCCCAGTCGCGCCGCTTGCCCAGCACCAGCAGCCAGTCGTTGCGCATGCGGTCGGCGATCGCCTCGCCCTGGTAGCGCTGCAGGAAGGCGCGCACCTCGTCGTCGGGCGCGTCGATGCGCGCCAGGCCGCTGGCGTCGAACAGCTGTGGCTTGATGCGGAAGTATTCGACGTACGAGGGCACCGGGTAGTCGACCAGCGTGGCCGAGATCGCGTAGGCGCGCGCCACGTCGTTCTTGCGGGCGGCATCGCGCAGCGCCCGGAAGGCGTCGTCCGGATCGCTCGGGATCATCGTCGATGCGGCGCCCTGCCCGTTCGACGATACCGTTCGCTTCTGCGCGGCGGCCGGCGTTGCCAGCAGCGTCAAACTCAAGGCGGTGGCGATCGCGGTCAATGCGAACTGTCCCGCACGCTGCCGATATACTCCGTTGCGCATCCTGTCTTTCCTTGTTGTGGCGGCCCGGCCGGCGCTGGATGTGGCTGCCGAACCGCTTGAAAACCAATAGTCCGCGGACATTATCACACGCACTTCACACCGGCCGATCCGGGACTAACGCCCCGCTTCGGCACGTATTTCTGCCCCTCATGACCAACGCACCGCCCGGTCCGCTCGATTCCCCGCCAACGTCGCCGCAAACGTCGCCGCAAGCGTCGTCCTCCACGTCGTCTCCGTCGGACGACGCCGCCGCCGAACGCCGGGCGCTGCGCGCCGCGCTGCTGGCGCGCCGCGCGAGCCTGCCGCAGCGGGCGCGGCTGGACGCGCGCATCGAGGCCGAGCTGGCCGCGCTGCTCGACTGGCTGCCGGTGCGTTGCCTGGGGTTCTACTGGCCGATCCAGCAGGAATTCGACGCACGCGCCCTGGTGGCGCGCTGGCTGGCCGCCGCCGCGGGGCGCGACGCCGCGCTGCCGGCAGTCAGCCGGCCCGGCGTGCCGCTGGACTTCCACCGCTGGACGCCCGACACGCCGATGCGCGAAGGCCGCTACGGCATCCCGGTGCCCGACGGCACGGCTGCGGTGACGCCCGACGCGCTGCTGATTCCCTGTGTCGGTTTCAGTGCCGAGAAGTTCCGCCTGGGCTACGGCGGCGGCTTCTATGACCGCACGCTGGCCGCGCTGCCCGGCAAGCCGGTGGCGATCGGCATCGGCTATGAAGACTGCCGGATCGCGCTGGCGCCGGCCGCGCACGATATCCCGATGGACTGGATGGTGACCGAGGCCGGGCGGTTCTGACGCCTGCGTCGTCCCCGCGCACGCGCGGGCCCGGCGACTGCGGAAGACGCTGGGTTCCCGCCTTCGCGGGAACGACATGGCGGCAATCGGGACGTCGTCAGCAGTCCGCCGCGTCGCGCGCGTCGGCCGTCCCTTCCGGCAGCATCAGCGAATCGACCAGCGCCCGCATCCGGCGCCAGTGCGACCCTTCCCAGAACACCCGCCGGCAGGCCTCGCAGGTCGAAAAGCGCTCGTGCCGCTCGAGCACGGCGGGCGGCACGCGGCCGGCCACCTCTTCGCTCGAGGCGGCGCGCAGCGGCACATTGCAGCTCAGGCACAGCGAGAACGGCCGCGCCTGCCGGCGCAGGTCCAGCCGGGCGAAGATCTCGCGCAGCTGCGCCTGCGGCTTGAGCGCGCGCACATAGCAGCCGTGCGTGATGCTGCTGCGCTTGAGCAGCTCGCGGTCGCGCGTCAGCACGATGCGGCCCTCGCCGGCAGCGATGGTCTCGATCTCGCGATCGTCGAAGTGATTGTCGTAGAGGGTGTCGTAGCCGGTCAGCCGCAGCAGCGCGGCGAGACCGCCGAGGTGGGCGTCGGCGACGAAGCGGGTGACCCGCAGCGGGGCCGGCCGCAGCCGCAGCAGCGGCGTGACGTCGAGCGCCTCGAACGTCGGGTAGACCGAGACCCGGTCGCCGTCGGCCAGCACGCGGTCGAAGCCGCACGACTCGCCGTTGACCAGGATCAGTTCCACCTCGGTGTGCGGCACCCCGAGCGCCTCGATCATGTGCTTGACCGTGGCCGCGCGGGCGCACGGACAGGACCAGTCCCGTCCGCGCATCGCCGGGGGGAGGAAATCGTTCAGCTCCTCGTAGAAGCGGAACGTGGCGGTAACCATGCGGCACAGTATGCCATCGGGGGCGCAGCTTCCGCCCCCATGGCCGCCATCGCGGTCGGCGTACTACGGCAGGGCAGCCTTACAGCTTCAGCCGCTGCCAGATCGCCTTGGTCGCGCCGGCCGCGTTCAGCGTGTAGAAATGCAGGCCCGGCACGCCGCCGGCCAGCAGCCGCTCGCACAGCGCGGTGACCACGTCCAGCCCGAACGCGCGGATCGCCTCGCGGTCGTCGCCGAAGCTCTCCAGCCGCTTGGCGACCCAGCGCGGCACCTCGGCGCCGCACATCTCGGAGAAGCGCATCAGCTGCGCGTAGTTGGTGATCGGCATGATGCCCGGCACGATCGGCACGTCCACGCCGAGCGCGCGCACGTCGTCGACGAAGCGGAAGTACGCGTCGGCGTTGAAGAAGTACTGCGTGATCGCCGAATCGGCGCCCGCCTTGACCTTGCGCACGAAGTTCTCGAGATCGTGCCGCGGCGAGCGCGCCTGCGGGTGGTACTCCGGATAGGCGGCCACCTCGATCTGGAACCAGTCGCCGGTCTCGGCGCGGATGAACTCGACCAGTTCGTTGGCATAGCGGAATTCGCCGATCTCGCCCATGCCCGACGGCATGTCGCCGCGCAGCGCGACGATATGGCGGATGCCGTTGTCGCGGTAGGTGCGCAGGATCTCGCGGATGCCCTCGCGCGTCGAGCCGACGCAGGACAGATGCGGCGCGGCGTCGATGCCGTCGCGCTGGATCTCCAGCACGGCGTCGAGCGTGCCCTGCTGCGTGGTGCCGCCGGCGCCGAACGTCACCGAGATGTATTTGGGCCCCAGCGGGGCCAGCTGTGCGCGGGTATTGCGCAGCTTTTCCCGGCCCTCCGGCGTCTTGGGCGGGAAAAACTCGAAGCTGTAGTAGCGGTCTTGCATGATGGTGGCGCCGCCGTCGAGGCGGCGCTGGAAGGAGGAGCGCCCGGCGTCAGGCCGCTTCGCGGTCGCGCAGCAGCAGGCCGGCCAGCAGGGTCGAGATCACGCTGTACAGCAGCGAACCGAGCAGCGCGGTCCAGAAGCCCGACACGGTGAAGCCCGACAGCAGATTGCCGACGAACAGGAACAGCAGCGCGTTGATCACGAAGATGAACAGGCCCAGCGTCAGCAGCGTGACCGGCAGCGTCAGCAGCACCAGGATCGGCCGGATCAGCGTATTGATGATGGCCAGCACCGCCGCCGCGATCATCGCCGAGCCGAAGCCCCGCACTTCGATGCCGTCGACCACCGCGCTGATCGCGAACAGCGTCAGCGCGTTGATGATCCATACCGCCAGCAATCTCATGGCTACTCCTTGAGTGTCGGATTCAACAAAACGACATTCCGGGCCCGGGTTTGCCTCCCCTCTCCCGCACGCGGGAGAGGGAGCACGCCGTCGACATGTCGACCGGCTCCGGCACGGATCGGCCGTGTTCAATACCGGTAGTGATCCGCCTTGTACGGGCCTTCCTTCGACACGCCGATATACGCGGCCTGCTGGTCGGTCAGCTCGGTCAGCTGCGCGTTGAGCTTCTTGAGCTGAAGGCGCGCGACCTTCTCGTCCAGGTGCTTGGGCAGCGTGTAGACGCCGACCGGGTACTTGCCGCTATCGCGTTCCTGCCACAGTTCGATCTGCGCCAGCGTCTGGTTGGCGAACGAGCTGCTCATCACATACGACGGATGGCCGGTCGCGCAACCCAGGTTCACCAGACGGCCCTTGGCCAGGATGATCAGCTTCTTGCCGTCGGGGAAGATCACGTGGTCCACCTGCGGCTTGATCTCGTCCCACTGGTACTTCTCCAGCGAGGCGATGTCGATCTCGTTGTCGAAGTGGCCGATATTGCAGACGATCGCCTGGTCCTTCATCTTCGCCATGTGGTCGTGCGTGATCACATGGTAGTTGCCGGTGCAGGTCACGAAGATGTCGGCCTTGTCGGCCGCGTATTCCATCGTCACCACGCGATAGCCTTCCATCGCGGCCTGCAGCGCGCAGATCGGGTCGACCTCGGTGACCCACACCTGCGCCGACAGCGCGCGCAGCGCCTGGGCGCTGCCCTTGCCCACATCGCCGTAGCCGCACACCACCGCGACCTTGCCGGCGATCATCACGTCGGTGGCGCGCTTGATGCCGTCCACCAGCGATTCGCGGCAGCCGTACAGGTTGTCGAACTTGCTCTTGGTGACCGAGTCGTTGACGTTGATCGCCGGGAAGCGCAGTTCGCCCTTCTGGGCCATCTGGTACAGGCGGTGCACGCCGGTGGTGGTTTCCTCGGTGACGCCGCGGATCGCTTCCAGGTTGCGGCTGTACCAGCCCGGATCCTTGGCCAGCTTTTCCTTGATCGCGGCGAACAGGAAGGTCTCTTCCTCGCTGCCGGGGTTGGCGATCACCGACGGATCGCGCTCGGCGCGCGCGCCCAGGTGCAGCAGCAGCGTGGCATCGCCGCCGTCGTCCAGGATCATGTTCGGCGTGCCGCCGTCGGCCCAGTCGAAGATGCGGTGGGTGAAGTCCCAGTATTCCTTCAGCGATTCGCCCTTGAAGGCGAATACCGGCGTGCCGGAGGCGGCGATCGCGGCCGCGGCGTGGTCCTGGGTCGAGAAGATATTGCACGAGGCCCAGCGGACGTCGGCGCCGAGCGCCTTCAGCGTCTCGATCAGCACCGCGGTCTGGATCGTCATGTGCAGCGAGCCGGCGATGCGGGCGCCCTTGAGCGGCTGGCTGGCGGCGAATTCCTCGCGGATCGCCATCAGGCCGGGCATTTCGGTTTCCGCGATGGCGATTTCCTTGCGGCCCCAGCCGGCCAGGCCGATGTCCGCCACCACGAAATCATTCTTGAGATCGGTCACAGCGTTCATGTTTCACTCCGTCGAAGAGTGGCACGCCGGTGACGGGAGGGGGACGGGATCCGGAACGGCTGCATGCCCAAGGGTGGGTGCAGCGTGCGGATAGGTCGACTCGCCACCGTGCGAACCACGGTTCAGCGAGCGCCGTTGAAGACATTCCGAGCCTGGCGGATGGCAGAATGCGGGGTTGGGCCCGCGCGCCGTCCGTTGCAACGCTCCTCGGAGTGGCGGTATTGTACCTGCCCTGCGCGGCGACGGTGTGCCGCTCTCCGAATTCTTTTCTGGCAGGTCCGGACTGGGCCGGCGCCCCTCCGCCGGCCGTCCCGGACCTCGTCTTTCGACTCGTTATGACCGCCTTTCCCCCGCGTACCCTGACCATCGCCGGTTCCGACTCCGGCGGCGGCGCCGGCATCCAGGCCGACCTGAAGACCTTCGCCGCGCTTGGCTGCTACGGCATGAGCGCGATCACCGCGATCACGGCGCAGAACACGCTCGGCGTGACCGGCGTGCATGCGATCCCGGCGGAGATGGTGACGGCGCAGATCGACGCAGTGGCCGGCGATATCGGCATCGACGCCGCCAAGACCGGCATGCTCGGTACGGCGGCGATCGTCGAGGCGGTGGCCGCCGCGGTGGACCGCCACGGCGTACGCAAGCTGGTGGTCGATCCGGTGATGGTGGCCACTTCCGGCGCGACGCTGTCGGACGACGCCACGGCGCAGGCAATGGTGCGGCTGCTGTTCCCGCGCGCGCTGCTGGTCACGCCCAACCTGCCGGAGGCCTCCTACCTGCTGGGCCGGCCGGTCACGCGCCGTGCCGACATGGAACGCGCCGCACAGGAACTGATCGAACTGGGCTGCCAGGCGGTGCTGCTCAAGGGCGGGCATCTGGCGGAAACCGGGGAGCAAGGCAGCCTGGACGACCTGCTGATGCATGCCGACGGCAGCGTGCGGGTCTTCAGCCATCCGCGCATCGATACCCGCAACCTGCACGGCACCGGCTGCACGCTGGCCGCCGCGATTGCCTCGCAACTGGCGCGCGGCGATGCGCTGGAGCAGGCGGTCGGCACCGCGCTGGACTTCGTCGCCCAGGCCATCGCGGCCGGCGCGGACCTGCGGCTGGGGGCCGGCAACGGCCCGTTGAACCACGGCTTCGCGCCGCGGGTGCTGGGCTGAAGGGATCGGGGAGAGGCCGCTGGAGGCCGGCTCGCCTCTGCCCGGCGTCTCAATTCCCCCCGGCCGCCAGCGGCACCAGCTTGAACGCCGCCCGCGCCACGCACACGACGTTGCCGGCGGCGTCCTTGACCTCTCCCTCGCAGAACGCGATGCGCGCGCCGCGCCGCATGCAACGCGCCTCCAGCGTCAGCTCGCCGCGCGCGGCGGCCAGGAAGTGGGTCGACATGTCGATCGTGATCACGCCGGTCTCCAGCGGCGCATGCGAGCGCGCCGCGCCGCTCAGCGTGAAGTCCAGCACCGCCATCAGCGTGCCGCCATGCACATCGCCACGGCTGTTGACCAGGGCCGGATGCGCGGGCAGCCGCGTCTGGCACAGCCCGTCCTCGATATGGACGGGCTGCAGGCCCAGATGCCGCATCAGCGGGACGTCGATGCCGAAATAGGGCTTTTCGGCCGTGCCCGGCGCGACCGGGACAATTTGCGCACTGCTTTCCAAAACCACTTCCTTACTCGAGTTCGATCACGACCTGGCCCTCGGCGACCGCATCGCCGGGTTGCACCAGGATGGCCTTGACGACGCCGGCCTGCTCGGACTCGAGCGGGATTTCCATCTTCATCGACTCGATGGTCATCACGGCATCGCCGGCCGCAATGGTAGCGCCAACTTGCACGTCGACGGCGCAGACATGGCCGGCGACGGCCGCTTCGATTTGCTTCATGGGGGACTCCGGGGATCAGGATGTCAGGGTGGATGCGGCCGCCGGCGCCGCGGCGGCAGACTTCGTGCCGCCGGCCAGCACGCGCTGGGCGAGGCCGGTATCGATGCGGCCGGCGATGAAATCGTCGTCGTCCAGCACCTGCTGGATAAAGGGAAGATTGGTCTTGACGCCCTCGATGGCGAAGGCGTCCAGCGCCGCGCGCAGCCGCGCGATCGCCTGGGCGCGATCGGCGCCGGTGGCGATCACCTTGGCGAGCATCGGGTCGTAGTAGGAGGTGACACGGCCGCCCTGCGCATAGCCGGTCTCGACCCGCACGCCCTCGCCCGCCGGCGGTCGATACACGGCCAGCGGACCGGGCGACGGCAGGAACCGCACCGGATCCTCCGCATAGACGCGCGCCTCGATCGCATGGCCGCGCAAGCGCACCGGCGTCGGCAGCACCGCCTCGATCGGCTCGCCGCGGGCCAGCCGCAACTGCGCCGCGACGATGTCGATGCCGGTGACCTGCTCGGTGACCGCATGCTCGACCTGCAGGCGAGTATTGAGCTCGAGAAAGACGAAGCCGGTCGACGGCGTGTACAGCATCTCGACGGTGCCGATCACGTCGTAGCCCAGTGTCGCCAGCAGCGTCGCCAGGCGCCTGGCCATCGTGTCGATCTCGTCGGCCGGCACGTTGGGGGCTCGCGCTTCCTCGATGACCTTCTGATGGCGCCGCTGCACCGAGCAGTCGCGCTCGCCGAGCACGCGCACGCCGCCGTAGCGGTCGGCCAGCACCTGGAATTCGATATGGCGCGGCCGCTCGATCAGCTTTTCCAGATACAGCTCGGCCTGGCCGAAGCTGCGCTGCGCGACCGAGCGCGCGCGCTGCCATGCCGCGGCCAGTTCGCTGTCGTCGCGTGCCGGCAGCATGCCGATGCCGCCGCCGCCACCGGCCGGCTTGATCAGCACCGGATAGCCGATGCGCGCGGCGGCCCTGGCGACGACCTCCGGATCGTCGGGCAGCACGGCGCTGCTCGGCGTCATCGGCATGCCGTGGGTCGCCATCAGCGCGCGCGCCTCGGTCTTGTGGCCGAGCCGGCGGATCCAGCGCGACGACGGGCCGATGAAACACAGTCCCGCCGCCTCGACGCGCTCGGCAAAGCCGGCGTTCTCCGACAGGAAGCCGTAGCCCGGGTGCACGCCGTCGGCCGCATGCTCGCGCGCAATCTGCAGCAGCGCGTCCTGGTTCAGATAGCTCTGCAGCGGCGCGGCCTCGCCCAGCCGCACGCGTACCGTGGCCTGCTGCAGGTAGGGCGCTTCGGCATCGGCGTCGGAATAGACCGCGATCGACTCGATGCCCTGCGCGTTCAGCGCGCGCAGGATACGGGCGGCCACCGCGCCGCGGTTGGCGACCAGCACGCGGCGCAGCGGACGGATCTGCAATTTCGGCGTCATCGCTTGGTCCCCTCGCTGGCGGCGTTGCGGACCACCACGGCATCCACGATGACCGGGGCGACGTCGCCGCGCGGCACGATCACCGGGTTGGCATCGACCGACTCGGTCCGCTCGTCGCGCTCGCTGCCGGCCGCGCTGCCGGCGAACCAGTCCCCCAGCCGCACCAGCATCGCCGCAAGCCGCTCGACATCGACCGCCGGCATGCCGCGCACCGCACCGAAGGCCCGCGCGATATGCAGGCGCGAGATGGCCTCGCGCGCCTGCCCGGCCGAGAACGGCGCGGGCAGGAACTGCACGTCGTCCAGCGCCTCGACCAGCACGCCGCCCTGCCCGATCATGACGACGGGTCCGTAGACCGGATCGCGATGCGCGCCGACCGCGAGTTCGAACGCCCCCTTGTGCTGACGCGCGATCAGCACGCCGCCATGCTCGACGCCCTGCTCGGCCGCCAGCGTGGCCAGCCTCGCATCGAGTTCGTCGAAGGCGGCCAGCACGCGCTCCTCGCTGTCGAGGCCGAGGCGCACCAGCCCGTACTCGGACTTGTGCGTGATCGACGCCGACACGCCCTTGGCCACCACCGGCAAACCCAGCTCGGCGACGGCGCGCCGCACCTGCTCGCGGTCGCGGCACAACCGATGGGCGACCGTCGGCAGGCCAGCCGCAGCCAGTTGCGCCAGGCTTTGTACTTCGTCGAGCGTGGTGGTGGTCGATGCCGCCGCATCGGCATCCGAGGCCGACACCGCCGACACCGCCGATACAGCCGATACCGCCGCCGGTGCCGCCAGCGCCGCGGCACGCGCCCGCACATAGCGCGACAGCAGCCCCAGCGCGCGCATGGCGGCGCGCTCGCTGTCGAACACCGGCACGCCATGCCGGCGGAAGGCCTGCGCCACCCATTGCTGATTGGCGCTGACCACGACCGGCACGCCGCTGGCCGAGGCAAAGCGCCCGGTCTGCGCGGAAAAGTCGTCGAAGTCATAGCCTTCGCCGCCGATCGGAAAGCCGACGTGGATCATGTCGGCGGCGCCGCGCGCGGCCACCGCGTCCAGCGTGCGGCCGAAGATCTGCGGCTGGCCCAGCAGCGCCGTCGTCATGTCGATCGGATTGCGCGCGCTGACGTAGCTCGGCAGCACGGCGCGCAGGGCCTCGGTGCCGGCGGCGTCGAACTCGACCAGGCGCAGGCCCTCGTCCTCGGCGGCATCGGCCGCCAGCACACAGGTCGCGCCCGAATTGCTGATCGCCACCACGCCATCGCCACGCGGCCGCTGGCCGCCGACGAAGACCTGGCAGTACTCGGCCAGCTCGCGAAAGTCCGCCACGCGCACGATGCCATGCCGGCGCAGGAAGGCATCGGCGAGCGCGTCCTCGCCGGCCAGCGCGCCGGTGTGCGAACTTGCGGTCAACTGTCCCGAGCGCGTGCGCCCCGCCTTGACGGCGAGGATCGGCACGTCGCGCCGGTGCGCCAGCCGCGCGGCCTGCGCCAGCACCTGCGGGTCGCGCAGCGACTCGATATAGAGCAGCACCACGCGCACCTGCTCGTCGTGCAGCACCGCGCGCACCACCTCGGCGGCGCTGACGTCGGCCTCGTTTCCGGTGGCGACCATGTAGCGCACGCCGATGCCGTTGCGGCGCAGCCCGCCATAGACGATGGCCGAGCCCGCGCCACTCTGGCTGACGATGGCGACCGGACCGTCCTGGCCGGCCTCCTCGTTGATCATCGTCGAGAAATGCGCGATCGCGCCGCTGGCGAAATTGGCCAGCCCCTGCGTGTTCGGACCGAACAGCCGCAGCCCGCCGGCACGCGCGCGCTCGACCAGCCGCCGCTGCTGCGCCGCGCCGGCCTCGCCCAGTTCGGCGAAGCCCGACGAATAGATCACCGCGCCGCGCGCGCCGATTGCCAGGCACCGTTCGATGGCCTGCTCGACCTCCGCACCGGGCACGCTGATGACGACCAGGTCGGGCGCGGCCGGCAACGCGTCGAGCGACGGATAGGCGGCCAGCCCCTGGATCGTCGCGCGATTCGGATTGACCGGATAGATCGCGCCGGCAAAGCCGTGCCGCCGCATGTAGTCGATCGGCCGGCCACCGGCCTTGACCGTGTTGTCGGAGGCGCCGAGCACGGCGACCGAACGCGGCGACAGCAGCGACAGCAGCGCGCTGCCGTCGTCGGCCGGCGCCGCGGGATTGGCATGGAGATCGGTCATCGCGTCATTCCACCTTGACCTTGGCTTCGCTGGCCACGCGCTTCCACTTGGCGAGCTCGGCCTGCACGAAGCCGCCAAACTGCTCGGCCGACATCGTGCCCGGCGTGGTGGCCGATTGCGCGAGGCTGGCCTTCGAGTCGGGCGCGTTCATGCTCTTGACCGCCTCGCGGTTGAGCCGGTCGACGATCGGCCGGGGCAGATTGGCGGGCCCGTAGAAGCCGATCCACGTGGTCGCCTCGTAGCCGGCCACGCCTTGCTCGGCGATGGTCGGCACATTCGGCAGCGCGTCGCTGCGCCTGGCCGAGGTCATGCCGATCGCCTTGACCTTGCCGTCCTTGACGTACGGCGCCATCGTCATCGCATCGTGGAACAGCGCCGGGATCTGCCCCCCGAGCAGGTCCGCCATCGCGGGCGTAGCGCCCTTGTACGGGATATGAACCATCGGCGCCTTGGTCATCAGCTTCAGCAGCTCGCCGGACATGTGGGTCGCGCCGCCGATGCTCGACGAGCCGAACGACAGCCCCTCCTTCTGCTTCTTCGCATAGGCCAGGAATTCGGGCAGCGTCGAGGCCGGGATGTTGTTGTTGACGACCAGCACGTTGGGCGTGGTCGCCAGCAGCGCGATCGGCGTGAAGTCCTTCGCCGCGTCGTACGGCAGCGAGCCGCGCACCGCGGGGTTGATCACGTGGTGCGTTGCCGAGACCAGCAGCGTGTAGCCGTCGGGCTTGGCGCGCGCGACCATCTCGGTGCCGATCTGCCCGCTGGCGCCGGCACGGTTCTCGACCACGACGGGCTGCTTCAGATCGACGGCGATGTCCTTGGCGATGCGGCGCGCCAGCACGTCGGTCATGCCGCCGGCCGGGAACGGCACGATGATGGTGACCGGCTTGGACGGCCAGTTCTCCTGCGCGGCGGCGGTGCCCGGCATGATGGCCGATACGGCGGCCATGGCACCGAGGACGGTCAGCGCCAGCGTGGTTTGGCGTATGGGCCGGTGGGTTCGATTCATGATGGTCTCCTTGATGTTGGCTGTCGTTGTTGTCGTTGTCTTTGTGCGCGGCGTTGTCGTTGCCGCCGGCGTGCCGCAGCCCCGCCTCATGGCCGGATGCCGAACTTGCGCACGCCGGCCTCGCGCAGCGGCGCCGCCAGGTTGGCGAACTCGCACAGCAGCGCCCGCGTATCGCGCGGATCGATGATGTCCTCGATGACGAAGGCCTCCGCGCTGCGGAACGGCGAGGTCAGGCTGCGCACGCGCTGCTCGATCTCGGCGCGCTTCTGCACCGGATCGTCGGCGCCTCCGATCTCGGCCTTGTAGGCGACCTCGAGCCCGCCCTCGATCGGCAGCGAGCCCCAGTTGCCCGAAGGCCAGGCATAGCGGAAGTTGAAGCGGCCCATATGCTGGTGCGCCGCGGCGGCGACACCGTAGGCGCGCCGCAGGATCACCGAGCACCACGGCACCGTGGCCTGATAGACGGCGGCCAGCGCGCGCACGCCGTAGCGCATCGTTCCCGCCTTCTCGGCCTCGAGTCCGATCTGGAAGCCGGCGATGTCGACCAGATTGATCACCGGCAGATGGAAGGCCTCGGCCATGTCGACGAAGCGCGTGAATTTCTCCGCGGTGGCACTGTCCCAGCCGCCGCCGTAGTAGTACGGGTCGCTGGCCACCACCGCGACCGGCCAGCCGTCCACGCGCGCCAGGCCCGTGACGATGGCCCGGCCCCAATGCCGGCCGATCTCGAAGAAGGAGCCCGAGTCGACCAGCGTCTGCACGATCGGGCGGATCTTGTAGACGGCGCGGCCGTCGCGCGGGATCGCCGACAGCAGCCATTCGTCCCGGCGCGCCGGATCGTCGGTGGGCTCGGCCCTCGGCGGCAGCTCGAACACCGAGGTCGGCAGGTACGACAGGAACTGGCGGGCGCGGGCGAACGCTTCTTCTTCGCTGGCGACCTCGTCGTCGACCACGCCGTTGCGCGTGTGGATATGGCTGCCGCCCAGCTCGTTCTTGGTCAGGTGCTGGCCAATGCGCGCCACCACCGGCGGGCCGGCGTTGAACAGCTGCGAGGTCTCCTTGACCATCAGCGAGTAGTGACTGGCCGCAACCCGCGCGGCGCCCATGCCGGCTACCGAGCCCAGCGCCAGCGACACCACCGGCACCAGCGACATGTTTTCGACCACGTGCTGCCACACCTTCATGGTCGGAATCAGCGTATGCCCCTTGGTCTCGATATTGCGCACCGAGCCGCCGCCGCCGGTGCCGTCGACCAGCCGCACCATCGGCAGCCGCAGATCGCGCGCCATCTTCTCGGCGTGGACCAGCTTGTCGCCGACCGCCCCATCGTTGGCGCCGCCGCGCACGGTGAAGTCGTCGCCCACCAGCACCACCGGGCGGCCATCGACGCGGGCGCGGCCCATCACCAGATTGGCCGGCGTGAAGCCGACCAGCCGGCCGTTGCCGTCGTACTGGCCGCTGCCGGTCAGGCTGCCGACCTCATGGAAGGAGCCGGGGTCGGCCAGCGCATCGATGCGCTCCCGTACCGTCAGCTTGCCGGCGTCCTTGTGCCGCTGGACCTTGTCCGGCCCGCCGAGTTGGGCCGCCAGTTGGCGGCGGTAGGCCAGTTCATCGATTTCGGGTTGCCACGACACGCGTTGTCTCCTGTTGCTCGTTGCTGTGGAGGCCACAAGCGCAGCAACCGTGCCAGGCCGCGCGGCCGCCGCAAACCCTTGATTTGCTTGCGGAAAAGCTTGCACGCGAAGCCGGCGGCTGCTACGGTGTCCGCAATAACGACACATCCGGACACTTCGATGTCCGCCATGGAGACAGCCTTTGTCGTCATTGAAGACACACACCGGGACATCGCCCCGCATGCCGGACGCCGTGGGCGCGCTGGTGATCGGCCGGGACGGACACGTCGCCACGGCGAGCGGCATCGCGCGCGACGACGCACTGGCCCGCGCTGCGCTGGCCGCGCTGGCCCAGGCCACCGATTCCGACGCCGCAGGGGCTGCCCGCCCCTTCGCCGATGAAGAGGCCGGCATCCGCCCGTATCTGTTCGAGGTGGCCGCGCCCGGCGCCGAGGCAACGCGCCATATCGCGCTGGCGCTGGACGACGGCACCACGAAGCTGGTGCTGCTGCACCGTCCTGGCAGTGCCACCGCGCTGTTCGATTTCCTCGGCGCCGTGCCGTTTGCGGGCGCCATCCTCGAGCACTTCATCACCAACCCGTATCAGGCGATCACCGTGGCGGACCGCGACGGCCGCATGCGCTATATCAGCCCGGTGCACGAGCGCTTTCTCGGGCTGCGCACGGGCGAGGGCATCGGCCAGCCCGCCGAGCGCGTGATTCCCAACTCGCGGCTGCCGCAGGTCGCGGCCACCGGCAAGGCCGAGATCGGGCAGCTGCAGCGGATGAACGGCGTCACGCGCGTGGTCAACCGCATCCCGATCGTCCAGCACGGCGAGGTGGTCGGCGCGATCGGCCAGGTCCTGTTCAAGGAACCCGAGGCGATCGCGCGAATGCACAAGGAGGTCAGCGAATTGCGTTCGCAGGTCGCGCACTACCGGCGCGCGCTGGACGATCTGCGCGGCGGCCCCGGCCGGCTGATCGGCGACAGCGCGCCGATGCAGCGGCTGCGGCGCGAGATCGAGACGGTGGCACGGCTCGACGTGCCGGTGCTGATCCTGGGCGAAAGCGGCACCGGCAAGGAGCTCGTCGCGCGGGCGATCCACGAGGCGAGCCAGCGCGACGGCGGCGACACGCGCGACGGCAAGCCGCTGGTCAGCCTGAACCTGGCCGCGTTGCCGGCCACGCTGATCGAGTCGGAACTGTTCGGCCACGCCGCCGGCGCCTTCACCGGCAGCCGCCGCCAGGGCCAGGCCGGCAAGCTGGAACAGGCGGCCGGCGGCACGCTGTTTCTCGACGAGGTCGCCGATATCCCGATGGAGATGCAGGTCAAGCTGCTGCGCGTGCTCGAGGACCACCTGGTCGAGCGCATCGGCAGCCGGCAGGCGCGCCGCATCGACTTCCGGCTGGTGGCGGCGACCAACCGCGACATCCAGGCGCTGATCGACGCCGGCCGCTTTCGGCTGGACCTGTACTACCGCTTGAGCGGCGTGGTGCTGCGCATCCCGGCGCTGCGCCAGCGCCGCGAGGACATCCCCGCGCTGCTGCAGCACTTCGTGCAGGCCTTCTGCCAGCGCAACAACGTACCGGTGCCCACCATCGACAGCGCGGTGCCCCGCCACCTGGCCGAACGGCCATGGCCCGGCAATATCCGCCAGCTACGGCAGAAGATCGAGGAAGCGCTGGTGTTCTGCGACGGCGGCCGCCTGCGCGTGGCCGACTTTGCCCGCGGCGACGAAAGCGCGACGGCGGCCCTGGCGGCCGACGCCGCGCCGCACCCGCTGGCGCGAAGCTATGCCGATCACGAGGGGGAAGACGAGCCGCGCGGCGAGACACCGACGGCCATTGCGACCACGCCGCCTTCCCGCCCCGCCGCGCTGCGGGAACTGGCTTACGAAGCCGCGCTCAAGGCCATCGCCGACCATGGCGGCAACAAGAAACGCGCCGCGCAGGCGCTGGGAATTTCGCGCTCGCATTTGTACACGTTGCTGGCGCGGGGGACGGGTGATGGAGCGAATCGATAGCGGGCCACGGTGACCCTTGCCGTGGCGCCGCGACAATTCAATGCCCTTGCGCGACGAACGCCGCTTCGAGCAATTCCACTTGCCTTGCAAACTCCGCGGGGCGCCGCTGGCGAAAGGTTTCCAGATTGCCGAGTTTCCATCGCAATGCCGGCAGTTCCGCGACATGTCTGCACTCGAGCAGCGCCCAGTCCGGCGTGGCTCGGGATAGCCCGATCAGGAACCGCCTGTGCCGCTCGCTCAGCCGCCTTGGCAGTTCGTCCTTCAGCCGTATCCGGGTATCGATCAGTGTCTTCAGGGAGCAGTCGACCTCCGTCATGCCTATAAAGGCGCGGTGATACTCGCCACTGATTTCCTTGTCGTTGCCGAACAGCACCTCATGGATGGGCCGATTGTGGCCGGCGACATAGGTCACGAAGCACTCCACCATGCCGTCCGTGATCCCACCCGATTCGTACAGCCGCCATACGTCGAAGAGGTCACGAGGATGCTGCCTGTCCAGCGCAGCCACCAGTTTGCCGGCGTAGAGCTCATCGGTGGCGAGAATCGGCACGTCAAACTCGACACCGAAGAGATCGGCGGTCCTTGCGCTCAACGCTCGTCGCTCGACTGGCAGCACGGTGCCACGAAATACCAGGTTGACCTCGACCTTCACCTGGCTGATGTCGTTGTCGACGATGAGCTTGGTTTCGCGCTGATCGCGTGCGCCGATCATCCTCGTGCGAAAGCCAAGCGCCGCCGCGCGTTGCGCGATAGCAGTCAGTTCGCGATGGATGGCAAGCATCGCGTCCTCTCTCAGCACGTCGCGCGGAAGGTAGACCACGTCGATGTCCACGGAGAGGCGAGGCATATCGCGGACGAACAGATTGATGGCAGTGCCCCCCTTCATGGCGAACAGGTCGCTGGCGAAAACCGTGGGAGCAACGGCAAGCAGGAGACGGACAGTATTGGCGTAGGCGTTATCCATGGGGCTTCAGGCTGAGCAACGTACCGTCGTCGAGACGGCTGATCCATCGCTTGTTGCTGCCTGAGCGCACCGGATACTGGGCCAGCAGGGCATCGACGTCGACCAGTTCGGTCTCTCGGGCCCACGTCAAAAAGAGGCGAACGGCCTTGACGCTGGTACAGCACGATAGCAATCGTCCGAGCAGGTCCTTGCGAGGGGAGCGTAAGACGTCGAAGACGTTACGCGCCTCCTCAAGGCCTTGCTTAACACCCACCTCGTAAAGCATCTCAAGTGCGGCACGTTCGGGAGCCGACACGCTGACGCCGTTCGACATGCCGGGCGGAGTCATCAGCGTTCGATCGGCCAATGCGCGATCCGGCCAATCGAACAGGCGCGCGTGCACATAGCGAGCAGGATGTCGCGCGGTGAACCACTCCGGAAGCGAAAAACGGGCATCGCCCCAAACGACGATGGCTTCGCGGGGCCCCAGGTTGTGTCGCATGCCTTGCCAGGCCAGAGCCGTCTTGCCGCCTACGTGGAAGCCGGGCACTTGCCGTTGCAGGAAACGTAGCGAGCCATCGATGCCGAAGTCATCGTTCGGGAAGGCATAGACGCCTTGGGCAAGGCGAACCAGCCAGCCGCCATCGGCATAGCGCGCGGCAAGTTGAGGCGACACGCCCAATTCCCGCAATGTCGCAAGGCTGAACGGCGCCCCCCGGTGCAGACCGGTCTGCAAGCGTTTGATTATCTGGTAGCGAGAAACTTCAACCATCGTTGAAGAATAGCACCATATCTAAACACTTGCGGCAAACCCGATTAGCACGGGCGGAACAATTAGCACCTTGATGTATTTCTGGAGCAAAATCTAATCAAAGGGCGCGGCGCATGAGGCACTGCCCCCATGAGCGTGGCGGACAGCACGGTGCCGCCCGGCGCTTCAACCAGCCTGCCCGAACGCCGCCATCAGCCGCGCCACCGCCGCCGGCACGTCGGCCGCCTCGGTGATCGCGCGCACCACGGCCGCGCTGCCAACGCCCGCTTCCAGCACTTGCGGCAGGTTGCCCGCGTCGACGCCACCGATGCCGACCAGCGCCGGCACCTGCTCGCGCATCAGGCGGGCATAGGCGTAAAAGCGTCCCAGCCCTTGCGGCTGGGTCGGCATCACCTTGGTGGTGGTCGGAAAGATGGCGCCGAGCGCCAGGTAGCTGGGGCGCAGCGGCGCGACGCGCAGCATCTCGGCGTAGCCGTGCGTGGAAACGCCGAGCCGCAGGCCGGAGGCGCGCAGCGCGTCCAGGTCGGCTTCGTCCAGGTCTTCCTGGCCCAGGTGGATGCCGTAGATGCCGCTGCCCGCGCTGTCGTTGCCGTGCGCGGCGTGGTAGTCCAGCGCGGCGCGCCAATGATCGTTGATGAACAGCCGGCTGCGGCTGCCGCGCGCGGCGAGCGCCGAGCGGGCGATCTGCTCGCGCACCGCGGCGGCGTCGTCGGACTTGAAACGCAGCTGCACGGTCGGCACCCCGAGCGGTACCAGCCGTTCGATCCAGTCGGCGGTCGGCACCACGGCGTAGAGGCCGAGGCGCGCCGGGCATGGCACGAACGGTTCGGCCGACTGCTCGGGCGCGACCAGCGCGGCGTGCCGCACGCGCGGGAAGCGCGAGAATTCGGCGGGCCAGTCCAGCGAGCCGGGCCGCCAGGCGCGCGCCAGGCACAGCGCGTCGTGCGCCGGGAAATGCAGCGCCAGCGCGGCGAGCAGCGTGGCGACGAAGGCCGGCGACTGCGCGGCATCGTCGTTGGCGTCGGCCCGCGTGGCAAACACCCAGGTCCCCATCGGCGAGCGCACCGTGTCGATCCACTGGCCGCCCTCGCGCTCGGTCTGGATCAGCATCGCGCCGCGTGCGGCGACGCGTTCGAGCGTCGCGGCATCGAGCTCGCCGTCCGCCAGCAGCAGATCCGTCTGGCTCAGCGTCTCGGCGACATCGGCATGCAGCGTATCCTGCAGCCGCCAGGCGCGCCAGCCGCGGTCGGCCACGCCGAAGGTTTCGCCATGGCGCGCGACCAGTGCGGATTGCAGCGCCGTATCGAGCGGCATCGGCGTCGGTTGGCGCGTCATGCGTGCTCCTGTGCGTGCCAGAACGGCATGCCGACCACCGGCGTGCTGGCCTGCGCGATCTCGCGCTCGGGCATCGGTCCGGCCAGATAGGCCAGGCGCCCGGCTTCGACGGCACGCGCGAAGGCGCGCGCCATCTCGATCGGATAGGCCGCCTGTGCCACCGCGGTGTTCAGCAGCACGCCGTCGTAGCCCCATTCGAGCACCTGCGCCGCATGCGACGGCAGGCCCAGGCCCGCGTCGACGATCAGCGGGGTGTCCGGCAGGCGGTCGCGCAGCACCCGCATCGCATGCGGATTGACCGCGCCCTTGCCGGTGCCGATCGGCGCGGCCCACGGCATCAGCGCCTGGCAGCCGGCGTCCAGCAGGCGGCGGCACAGCACCAGATCCTCGGTGCAATACGGCAGCACCTTGAACCCTTCCTTGATCAGCGTCTCGGCCACCGCCGGCAGGTTCAGCGTGTCGGGCTGCAACGTGTAGTCGTCGCCGACCAGCTCCAGCTTGATCCAGTCGGTCTCGAACACCTCGCGCGCCATCATCGCGGTGGTGATGGCTTCTTGCGCCGCCATGCAGCCGGCGGTATTGGGCAGCACCGGCACCTGCATCGACTTGAGCATCTGCCAGAAGGCCTGGCCGCCCTCGCCGTCGCCGACCGCGCCCTGGCGGCGCAGCGCCACCGTCAGCATGGCCGGCTTCGAGGCTTCGACCGCGGATTGCAGCGTCGCCGGAGACGGATAGCGCGCCGTGCCGAGCAGCAGGCGCGAGGAAAACGATTCGCCGTAGAGCACGAAGGGATCGCGCACGGCATCCTGGGTCGGGAAGGTCATGGGATCAGCCTCCGGTAACGGGTTGCACGAGATCGATGCGGTCGCCGGCGGACAGCGGCGTGTCCGCATGCGCGGCCCGCGGCACGAAGCGGCCGTTCAGCGCCGCGGCGAACGGTGGCGGGATCTGCGCCGCGGCCACCGCGTCGGCCAGCGTGGCCGGCGCATCGAGCGCCAGCGGCTTGCCATTGAGCAGGATTTCCATGGTGTTCAGCGCGTGTGTCATCGATTGGGAGGAGCCGGGCAAGGCGACGCTCGACGAACGAACGCCTTGCGCGGTGGCGTCGGATTCAGCGGCGCGGGATGGCGTCGCGCGGGAGGGCCTCGAGGCTGGCATCAATGCAGCACCGCATTGCCATGCACGGGCGCGATCATGCCCGGCCAGCGCGCCGACGCGGGTACCGCATGCGCAGCGGGATCGCCGTCGGCCAGCGCGCGCACGACTTCGCAGGCCGCCTCGACCACCGCCGGCGCGATCAGGAAGCCATGCCGGTACAGGCCGTTCAGGCGCACCACGCGCGCCTCCTCGTCGACCCGCACGGCGGGCAGATGATCGGGACGCGTGGGCCGGCGCTGCACGTTCAGCTCGAGCACGCGCGCCTCGCCGAAGGCCGGATGCAGCGAATACGCGGCCGACAGCAGCTCCAGCGCCGAGCGCACGCTCATCGGCGAGTCGTCCTCGCTTTCCAGTTCGGTGGCGCCGATCACGTACAGATGATTGGGCTTGGGCGCGATATAGATCGGGTAACGCGGATGCAGCAGCCGCACCGGCCGGTGCAGCGAAACCTCGGGCGCGAACACGCGCACCACCTCGCCGCGCAGGCCGCGCAGGCCCGGCATCCCGCCCCCGCCGATGGCCCCCTCGGCGGGCCACGCGGCACGCGCGCCCAGGCCGCGGCAATCGAGCACCACGCGCGCGTCGATGCCAAGCCGCGGCAGATCGCGCTCGTCGATCTCGCCCGCTTCCCAGACGCAATGGACGCCGGCGGAAACCGCGCAGGCCAGCAGCGCGCGCAGCGTGCCGCGGTTGTCCAGCTGGCCCTCGCCCTCGAGCAGCAGCCCTTGCTGGAAGCGGCCCGCCAGCGCGGGCTCCAGCGACGCGATGCCGGCCGCGTCGAGCCGGCGCAGACGCTCGGCAACCAGTTCCGGCGGCGACACGGCGCGAATGCGGCTGGTGAACAACGGCATCTCGCCGCGGTCGTGGGCGTGCCAGACCACCAGCGTGCCGTCCTGCTGGAAGAAGACCGGGTCGACCGCGGTGGGCTCGTCCGCCTGTTCGGCGTTCAGGTCGGCCACCCATGCGCGCCACAGGTCCACGCTGGCGATGCCGAGCTCGACGATGCGGCGCTCGCTGATGGCCGATTCGGCCAGCGGCGCGAGCATCGCGGCGGCGACATGGGCGGCCGCGCCCGCGCCATCGGGACCGGCGCGTTCGACCAGGGCCACGCGCTGGCCGCTGCGGACCAGGCGCCAGGCGGCCAGGCGTCCGGCCAGGCCGGCGCCGAGAATGGCGACGTCAAACTGCTGTTTCATGGGTGTATTGTGCCAGCCCGGCCGCGGGCGGCCCGGGTACATCGAATTCGAAAGGAAGCCGCTCCGCCGCCCCCGCGCACGCGGGGGCCAGCGTCCCGCTCTCGCCGCAGCGAGAAGAAGGCGCCCGATTCCCGCATGCGCGGGAACGACGGGCCGGCTTTCGCCAGTCAATTTACGAGTAGATCTTGCCGCCCTTGCTGACGAACTCGATCGACTTTTCCTGCATGCCGCGCTCCGCTGCCGCGGCCTCGTCGGACTTCAGCGAGGCGGCGTAGTCGCGCACGTCCTGCGTGATCTTCATCGAGCAGAACTTCGGACCGCACATCGAGCAGAAGTGCGCGATCTTGGCGCCTTCGGCGGGCAGCGTCGCATCGTGGAAGGAGCGCGCGCGTTCCGGATCGAGGCCCAGGTTGAACTGGTCCTCCCAGCGGAACTCGAAGCGCGCCTTCGACAGCGCGTTGTCGCGCAGCTGCGCGCCGGGCCAGCCCTTGGCCAGATCGGCGGCATGCGCGGCGATCTTGTAGGTGATGATGCCCTCGCGCACGTCTTCCTTGTCCGGCAGGCCCAGGTGCTCCTTCGGCGTGACGTAGCACAGCATCGCCGTGCCCATCCAGCCGATATTGGCCGCGCCGATGCCGCTGGTGATGTGGTCGTAGCCGGGAGCGATGTCGGTGACCAGCGGTCCGAGCGTATAGAACGGGGCCTCGTAGCAGTGCTTGAGCTCCTCGTCCATGTTGGCCTGGATGCGCTGCAGCGGCACGTGGCCCGGGCCTTCGATCATCACCTGCACGTCGTGCTTCCACGCCTTGGCGGTCAGCTCGCCCAGCGTGCGCAGCTCGCCGAACTGCGCCTCGTCGTTCGAGTCGGCGATGCAGCCCGGACGCAAGCCGTCGCCGAGGCTGAACGACACGTCATAGGCCTTCATGATTTCGCAGATCTCGTCGAAGTGCGTGTACAGGAAGTTTTCCTTGTGGTGGGCCAGGCACCATTTCGCCATGATCGAGCCGCCGCGCGACACGATGCCCGTCACGCGGTCGGCGGTCAGCGGCACATAGCGCAACAGCACGCCGGCGTGGATCGTGAAGTAGTCCACGCCCTGCTCGGCCTGCTCGATCAGCGTGTCGCGGAACATCTCCCAGGTCAGGTCCTCGGCGATGCCGCCGGTCTTGTCCAGCGCCTGGTAGATCGGCACCGTGCCGATCGGCACCGGCGAATTGCGCAGGATCCATTCGCGCGTCTCATGGATATGCTTGCCGGTGGACAGGTCCATGATCGTGTCGGCGCCCCAACGGATCGACCAGACCATCTTCTCGACTTCCTCGGCCAGCGACGAGGTCACCGCCGAATTGCCCAGGTTGCCGTTGATCTTCACGCGGAAATTGCGGCCGATGATCATCGGCTCGAGCTCCGTGTGGTTGATGTTCGCGGGGATGATCGCGCGGCCCGCGGCCACTTCCTGGCGCACGAATTCGGGCGTGATGTCCTCCGGCCGCAGCGGCAGGCCGGCACCCAGCGCATTGCCGGGATGCTGGCGCAGCAGCGCCTTGTACTCGGGCTTGTCGTACAGCGCCTGCAGGTTCAGCGATTCGCGCAGCGCCACGTATTCCATCTCCGGCGTCACGATGCCGCGGCGGGCGTAGTGCATCTGCGTGACATTGGCGCCGGCCTTGGCGCGGCGGGGATTGGTCAGCTGCGCGAAACGCAGGTGCGCGGTGGCCGGATCGTTGGCCCGTGCGCGGCCGTACTCGGACGACAGGCCCGGCAGCACCTCGGTATCGCCGCGTTCCTCGATCCATTTGGCCCGAACCGGCGGCAGGCCGGCCTTCAGGTCGATGCGCACGTCGGGGTCGCTGTACGGGCCCGAGGTGTCGTAGACCGGGATCGGCGGGTTCGGCATCTCGCCGTGCTCGGTGCGCGTGGCGGTCTGCAGGATGGTGCGCATCGGCACGCGGATGTCCGGGCGGCTGCCGGTCAGGTAGGTCTTGTTCGATGCGGGGTAGGCGAACTTCTGGTCGAGATCGCTGGCGAGCGATTCGAAGGATGCGGCGGGGGCGGCGTTGTTGCGGGCCATGGATATCGTCCTCTCTCTTTGGGGGATGGACGAAACCAGGAGTCCTGTGAGCATGTCCCTCGGGGACCATGCTGGCGCGGCTGGAATGCGCGCCGGCGGGAACTGCGGTCTTCAGTGAAACTTCCCACGCCGGTACTAACCGGATCGGGTTCGAAGGGACTCTCTCAGCCGCGCGGCCAATCCGCACGGCACCCCTGTTTCATCCAACGGGGCCAATTTAAGCACAAGGGAACTGGCTGCGCCAGCCTTGTTTCATTCGCACTGTGGTGCGCTGCGGTATCGGATCGGCCCGTTGCGTGACGCCCGGGCCGCCTGCGCCGGCCGCCGCCAGGGCCGCGCGCGTTGCTCTACCATGCAGACAGCGCGTCCCCGCACGCGCGCCGGCCGCCGACGATTGCAATGGCAATCGCAACGGCAATGGCAGGGGCAGAGCCAGGACCGTCCGCCACAGGAGACACCATGAGCACCAGCGACGCCGCCACCCATCGCGTCTTCAACCAGGTCCCCGATCTGGCGCACCACAACCTGTTCGCCATCGACACCGCGCTCGGCGCCTCGCTCGAACGCCTGGGCGGCGGCTGGCATGCCGGCGAGCTGCGCGAGTTCGGCGCGACGCTGGGCCAGCCCGAGGTCCAGGCCTGGGCCGACCAGGCCAATCGCCATCCGCCCGAATTGCACACCCACAGCCGTACCGGCGAACGGCTCGATCAGGTCCGCTTCGATCCGAGCTGGCACGCGCTGCTGTCGCTGCTGCGCAGCCGCCAGCTGCATGCGTTGCCGTTCGCGCAGCCGCGTCCGGGCGCCTGGGCGGCGCGCACCGCCGGCTATTTCCTGCAGGCGCAGCTCGAGTCGGGCTCGCTGTGCCCGGCGACGATGACCTTCGCCAGCATCCCGGTGCTGCAGAAGGAGGCTGCGCTGTTCAGCGAGCTGGCCCCGCGGCTCTATGCGACCGCGCACGATCCCGAGGATCTGCCCTGGCGCGACAAGCGCGCGGTGATGATCGGCATGGGCATGACCGAGAAGCAGGGCGGCTCCGACGTGCGCGCCAACACCACGGTGGCACGACCGGTGCGCGGCGAGGGCCGGGGCGCCGAGTACGCGCTGACCGGCCACAAGTGGTTCTTCTCCGCGCCGATGTGCGACGCACACCTGGTGGTCGCCCGCATGGGCGCCGAAGACGGGCCGCTGTCCTGCTTCTTCGTGCCGCGCTTTCGCGACGACGGCAGCCGCAACGCGATCCAGATCCAGCGGCTCAAGGACAAGCTGGGCAACCGCTCCAATGCCAGCAGCGAGGTCGAATTCCGCGGCGCCAGCGGCATCCTGATCGGCGAAGAGGGACGCGGCATTCCGACCATCATCGAGATGGCCACCAATACCCGGCTCGATTGCGTGATCGGCAGCGCCGCGCTGCTGCGGACCGCGCTGGTGCAGTCGATCCACCATGCGCGCCATCGCAGCGCGTTCGGCAAGCGGCTCGCCGACCAGCCGCTGATGCGCAATGTGCTGGCCGATCTCGCGCTCGAGAGCGAGGCCGCGACGCTGCTGATGATGGAGCTCGCCCATGCGTTCGAACACGCAGCCACCGACCCGCTGGCCGGCGCGTGGAAGCGCATCGTGACGCCCGCCGCCAAGTTCTGGATCTGCAAGCGCGCGATCGAGGCGACCGGCGAGGCGATGGAGGTCTGGGGCGGCAACGGCTACGTCGAGGAAGGGCCGATGGCGCGGCTCTACCGCGAGGCGCCGGTCAATTCGATCTGGGAAGGGTCCGGCAACATCATGTGCCTGGACGTGCTGCGCGCGATCCAGCGCAGTCCCGACGATGCGCTGCGCTTGCTGCAGGATCTCGGCCAGCGCGCCGGCGGGCATGCCGCGGTGCGCGCCGAACTGGCTTCGCTGCAGGCGATGCTGCGCGCCGCGCCGGAAGAACTGGAAACCTGCGCGCGCCGCTTCGCGCAGGGTCTGGTGCTGACCGCGCAGGCGGCGCTGATGCTGGCGCACGCCGATGCCGACAGCGCCGAGCGCTTCGTCGCCAGCCGGCTCGAGCGGCAGCACGGCCGCGTGTTCGGCACGCTCGACGGCAGCGCGGCACAGCTGGGCAAGCTGATCGAGCGAGCCTGGCCGGTTTGATCGCGGCAGTTGCGGTCAGGTCTACTCGTTGGACTCGCCGTCGCGCAGCAGGCGCCGACATTGATCCAGATAGAACAGGCAGCAGGTGCCGCACCACAGGCCAGTGGCTGCGATGATCATTGCCACGCCAGGGTGGAGCGCTTGCGGGTCGCCGCGGACCAGCACAACGGCGCCGGCCAGGCCGATCGGCAGCGACATCGCCGTCGCCATGACCACGGTCGCCAGCGCGCGATGATGGCGCGTCAAGGCCCCGAGGGCGATCCAGGCACGCCGCAATCCGTCGGCGCCAGGATCGCGGGCGTTGTCGCCCTCGGTTTCGATCCAGTCGATCCGATGGGGCGACAGCGGAGCGTTGGCGTTGGCGGCGCCGGGCGGCTGACGATGGCGCGCGTCCGCGGGGGGCCGGCCGGCATGCCAGGCCGCGGCGGCCCTGGGGGTCCCTGTGCTTTGCACGGTGACTCTCCTTTCCATGGTGGGCTCACAGCATAAGGCTGCTCGCCGCCGCACAGGCTGCTGCGCGAGTATCGGCGTACCGAAAATGGGAAAAAATGCGGCGAAAGCAGGGGAAAACCGGCGCCCGCGGGGCGAGCGTGGCGCTCAGGCGCGTGCCAGCAAGGTCTCCAGCGCGCGCAGCCTCACCCGCGGACCGTGGCGGATCAGGTCGTGCGCGCGCTCGCCGATCATGATCGCCGGCGCATCGGCATCGCCGCCGGCCAGCGTCGGCATGATCGACGCATCGGCGACGCGCAGCGCCTCGACGCCGCGCACGCGCAATTGCGGATCGACCACCGACAGCGCATCGATGCCCATCCGGCAGGTGCCGGCCGGCCGCTCCGCGGCCTCGGCATGGGCGCGGACCAGCGCATCGATGGCCGCCTCGTCACCGGGATCGGCGCGCACCCCGCCGCAATACAGCGCCTTGCCGCCGAACGCGGCCAGCGGGGGCTGGGCGAGGATGCGCCGCACCAGCGCCACGCCCGCGATCAGGTCGCGCACGTCCTGCGCGTCGCCGAGCAGCCCGGCCTCGACCAGCGGCCGCCGCTGCGGATCGCTGGCGGCCAGCCGCAACCTTCCGCGGCTGCGCGGACGCAGCAGCAGCACGCGGCATCCGTAGCTCTGGCCGTGCCCGCCTCCGTCGCCGCGCGCATGACCTGGACCGACGACGAAGCGCAGTTGCAGATCGGGTTCCGGCAATTCGGGCTGGCTCTTCAGCAGTGCGCCGGCGCTGATCGGCTCGGCCTGCGCCAGCGTGCTGCGCCGCCCGCCAAATCCGGCGCCATGCCGCAACCAGTGCCATGCCACGGCGAACGTCCTGCCGACCGACATGCCGATCGTCGATTGGGCGCCGAACCAGCGCGGTCCGAACGATTGCCGCAGCGACGGCGGCGTCGGACCGCGCTTGTGCAGCAGCATGCCGACCGGCTGCTGCAGGTTCAGCCCCACGCCCGGCAGATGCTGCACCACGCCGATGCCGTGTTCCTGTAGATGATCGGCGGGGCCGATGCCGGAGACCATCAGCAACTGCGGCGAGCCGATCGCGCCGGCTGCGAGCACCACCTCGCGCCGCGCGCGCAACTCGATTTGCCTGCCATGGCGCAGCGCCTGCACGCCGACCGCACGCCGTCCTTCGAAGACGATGCGCTGCGCCTGCATGCCGTGCAGAACCTGCAGATTGCCGCCGACGCCGCGATGCAGATAGGCCCGCGCGGCGCTCCACGGCTCGCCGCGATGGCGCGCGCTCTGGAACCAGCCGACACCCTCCTGCTCGGGGCCGTTGAAGTCGTCGTTGCGGGGATGGCCGGCGTGCGCGGCCGACTCGACGAAGTAGCGGGCCAGCGGCGAAGGCGCCGGCGGATCGCCGACATGCAGCGGACCGTTGCCGCCATGCCAGGGATCGTCGTCGCGCCCCATCACGCGGGTATTGCATTCGGCGCGGCGAAAGCACGGCAGTACGTCGTCCCAGGACCAGCCGTCGCAACCGGCCTCGGCCCAGCCGTCGTAGTCGGATGGCGCGCCGCGCAGATAGGGGCCCCAGTCCGGCGCGTCATCGTCGGGCCAGGCGGCCTCGAGCAGGGCGATCGATTCGCTGCCGCTGTCGGCGAGCCTGCCGGCCAGCGCGCATGCCGCCGCGCCGCCCCCGATCACGATGTAATCGAAACTGGTGTCCATTTGTCCCCTCGCACGATGGCAAGTCGGCGCGCCGCTCGCTCGCGCGTCGGGCCGCCGCCGAAGGCTGGCGGACGGGGCGCGAACGCGGTCTATGCTGCCCAGTGTAGGCGCTTTGTCGAGGGGCAGAAGAAGAACGCGGAGGGGCCGGACGAGCCCGGCGAAAGCGGCAAGGGAGACAGGGGAAAAGGCAGCGGAAAAGACCGCGGAAAGGAGGCAGGACGCGCGCCCGCGCGCCCTGCCGTTGCCGCACCGATCAGGACTTCAACATCGGCTTGCCGAGCATCCGCGACAGCACCGCTTCCGGCGAGTGCGTGTGGTCCGAAATCGCGCGCGGATCGAGGTAATAGGTCTGCTCCATCATCGCGCGGCCGCGCATCGCCGCGTGCAGCACCTGGTCGCTGAAGACGATCCAGGTCGAGCCCGGCGGGAAGTGGAATTCCTGCTGCGGCACCCTGGCCTGGTAGTCCAGGTCTGCCTTGGCCATGTCGTGCAGCTGCAGCATGCGGTGGTCGTATTCCGAACGCTCGCGCTTGGTGATATGCAGCTGCTTCATCAGCCAGGCCTGTCCCGGCCACATGCCCTTGGTACGCGGCACGAAACGTTTGGCGAAGTCGGCGAACGGCTCGCCGACGCGCCACACCCGCGGCGCCTGCGGATCGATATTGTGGAACACGCGCAGCAGCCGCTTGCCGAGCAGCGGATTGGACGGGAACGAATCGACGTGCAGCCGGGTGTCGTCCTTGCGCCAGCTGACCGGACGCCCGGCGATCTCGCTGGGCCGCAGGGAGGTGCCGGCGCGCTCCAGATGCGGACCGTATTCGGGGAACAGCGACAGAACCAGACGCTCGCTGTATTCGGCATAGCGCCGGATCAGCGCATACAGGTCGGCGAGGTCCTGCGGGCTGCCGACGGCGCCGCGCACCGCGGTGTCGTTGGCACGCAGGTTGATGTTCTTGGACTTGCCGTCGGACCAGCGGCTGTCGAGGAAGCGTTCCTCGCCCGGCTCGAAGCGGAAATGCAGGTCGGGGAAATACAGCACGGCGCCCTGCTCGAGCTCGCGGCGCAGGCCGGCGGCCGTGTCGGCGCGCAGCTGCGGCGCCCAGTCGGTATAGGGCTGCGGGCGGATCAGGTCCAGCCCGCCCGGGGCGGCGGATGGCGCCGCGCCAGTCGAAGGCGCGACGCGGGGGACAGCGGTTTGAACGGACATGGGATTCCTCGGCATGCTGGCGTGTGCCACGCCTGATGGCGCGATTCTACCGCCGCGCCATCAGAGGCTTCGCGCGCCGGCGTCGCGCCACGTTTCCGACTCTTGAAGCGACGGCGTCCGACACTACATTCGTGTCGAAGCGCGCCGGCCAGGTCCGGCACGCGGGGGACCGGCCGCGCCGGTCCGAATGCATGACAGCCAGCAGCAGCAAGGAGGGAATGCCATGTATGCATCGTTGCTGAGTTCTCCGGGCAGCCTGTTTGCCGAGTTCGACCGGCTGCAGCGCGAGCTGCAACAGGTCTTCTCGGCGCCGAGCAGCATCCGCGCAGTGGCGCGCGGCGCCTTTCCGGCCGTCAATATCGGCATGACGCCGTCCAGCGTCGAGGTCTACGCGTTCGCGCCGGGTATCGATCCGTCCACGCTCGACGTCAGCGTCGACCGCGGCCTGCTGACCATCGCCGGGCGGCGCGGCGCGCGGATCGAGCGCACCGGGCAAGAAGCCGCGCAGAGCGACCCGTCGGCCGACCCGCAGGCCAATCAGCAAGCCGGCCAGCAGGGCCACTCGGCACCGGGCGCGTCGAGCCTGCGCGACGACACCAACGTCTATGTGCGCGAGCGCTTCGACGGCAGCTTCCGGCGCGTGATTTCGCTGCCGGAGGACGTCGATACCGCCAGGATCGAGGCGACCTATCGCGACGGACTGCTGCGGATCTCGATCGCTCGCCAGGAAGCGGCGCAGCCGCGCCGGATCACCGTGAACTGACCCGATGATTGCTCCGAGCAGGAGGTTCGACATGAACGACCAAGCCGTTACCCGGACCGATCAGGACCGGAACGTGAACGTCAGCGGGAACGCCAACGGCAACAACGGCAATGCCGGCACCAACGCGACGCTGTTGCCGCGCGTGGACGTGACCGAGGATGCGACCGGCATCACGCTGCTGGCCGACCTGCCGGGCGTGTCGCGCGACACGCTGCAGGTGCGCGCCGACCGCGACAGCCTGACCATCGAGGGCGAGATTCGCCAGGAGATGCCGGAGGGGCTGGAGCCGGTCTATGCCGAGGTGCAGATCGCGCGCTACAAGCGCGTCTTCACGCTGAGCCGCGAGCTGGACAGCAGCGCGATCTCGGCGGTGCTCAAGGACGGCGTGCTGAACCTGCGGATTCCGAAGCAGGCCGAAGCGCAGCCGCGGCGGATCGAAGTGAAGGTGGGGTGAGAGAGAAGGCGGCGATGGCGGCGTCGACACCCGCCGTCGCTGCCCTCTCCCCCGGCCCCTCTCCCGCGAGCGGGAGAGGGGCGAACGAACGAGCGTATCGCCGCTCGTCTTGCCGCCCGTGTTACAGGCCGGCTGCCGCGCGCAGCGCGGCAGCCTTGTCGGTCGCTTCCCACGAAAACTCCGGCTCCTCGCGGCCGAAGTGGCCGTAGGCGGCGGTCTTCTCGTAGATCGGGCGCAGCAGGTCCAGCATCTGCACGATGCCCTTGGGCCGCAGGTCGAAGTGCTCCATCACCAGTTTGGCGATCGCCTCGTCGGAGATCTTGCCGGTGCCTTCGGTGTAGACCGTCACGTTGATCGGACGCGCCACGCCGATCGCGTAGCTGACCTGCACCTGGCACTGGCGCGCCAGGCCCGCGGCCACCACGTTCTTGGCCACGTAGCGGGCCGCGTAGGCCGCCGAGCGGTCGACCTTGGACGGATCCTTGCCCGAAAACGCGCCGCCGCCGTGCGGCGCCGCACCGCCATAGGTGTCGACGATGATCTTGCGGCCGGTCAGGCCGCAGTCGCCCTGCGGGCCGCCGATGACGAAGCGGCCGGTCGGATTCACCAGGTACTTGGTGTCCTTCAGCATTTCCGGCGGCAGCACCGGCTTGATGATCTCCTCGATCACCGCCTCGCGGATCTGCGCCTGGGTGATGTCCGGCGCGTGCTGGGTCGACAGCACCACGGTGTCGACGCTGTGCGGACGGCCGTCGACATAGCGCACGGTGACCTGCGACTTGGCGTCGGGGCGCAGCCAGGGCAGGCGGCCATCGCGGCGCAGCTGCGACTGGCGCTCGACCAGGCGGTGCGAATAGTAGATCGGGAACGGCATCAGCTCCGGCGTCTCGTCGCAGGCATAGCCGAACATCAGGCCCTGGTCGCCGGCGCCCTGGTTCAGGTAATCGTCGGAGGCACGGTCGACGCCCTGGGCAATATCGGGCGATTGCTTGTCGTAGGCGACCAGCACCGCGCAGCCCTTGTAATCGATGCCGTAGTCGGTATTGTCGTAGCCGATGCGCTTGATGGTTTCGCGCGCGACCTGGATATAGTCGACGTTGGCCGTAGTGGTGATTTCCCCCGCCAATACCACCAGCCCGGTATTGCACAGGGTTTCGGCGGCGACGCGCGCGTATTTGTCCTGGGCCAGGATGGCGTCCAGAACGGCGTCGGAAATCTGGTCGGCGACCTTGTCGGGATGGCCTTCGGAGACGGATTCCGAAGTAAAGAGGAAGTCGTTTGCCACGAACTTTTTCTCCAGGTTAGCTATTGCGTGCCAACCATTTCAGTCCGGGCGGCGACGCTTTAGCGGTATTTTCAGCACGTCCTGATGAGACGGTATCGCCCCGCAAGTTGTCAGTTAACTCGGCGATGCGCGGTATTATACGCGCCTGCGCGGCGCGGCACACGCGCCGCCGCAACGGTGTGCCGAGGCCATCGGCGCCCGCCGAAGCGATCGGCGGCGGCCGCGAAACGATAACCGCGCAACAATGAACCAGCCGGCCCCGGGGCCGGCCCCTTGTTGGGACTCCATGACCTTCCTGTTCTGGCTGATTGCCCGCTTGCCGCTGGCATGGCTGCAAGCCATTGGCGGCGTGCTCGGCCTGCTGGCGGCGCGCCTGCCGGGCCGCTATGGCAGGCGGCTGACCGAGAATTTCCGCCAGGCCTATCCGGACGCCACCGATGCGATGCTGGCCGAGGCGGCCCGCTCCACCGGCCGGATGGTGATGGAGATGCCGTATTTCTGGAGCCGCAAGACGCTGAAGGCGCGGCTGGCCGGGTTCTCGGAGCACACCTGGCCCGAACTGGACCGACTGTTGGGCAAGGGCAACGGGCTGATCATGCTGGTCCCCCATCTGGGTTGCTTCGAGGTGCTGCCGCAGGCGTACGCGCTGCGCCACAAGGTGACCGCGCTGTACAAGCCGCCGCACCAGCCATGGCTGCGCGACTGGATCGAGCGCATGCGCACCCGCCCGAATCTGGTGATGGCGGCGGCCACGCCGCGCGGCGTGCGCACGCTCGTCAAGGCGCTCAAGCGCGGCGAGTCGATCGGCATCCTGCCCGACCAGGTGCCCAAGGGCGGCGAAGGGGTATGGGCGCCGTTCTTCGGCAAGCCGGCGTACACGATGACGCTGGTGCAGCGCCTGCAGCAACTGACGGGCGCGCCGATCGCGATGGTCTTCGCCGAGCGCACCGCGCAAGGGGCCACCTATATCGCCCATATGCGCGTACTGGAAGACCGGCTGCCGGACGACCCCGTCGAGGCGGCGACCGTGCTCAACCACACGGTCGAATCGCTGGTCGCCGAAGCGCCGACCCAATACCTGTGGGGCTACAACCGTTACAAGCACCCGGCAGGTGCGGAGCTCCCGCCCCAAGCCGCGTGACAGAATCCCATGACTTACCTGTTCTGGCTGATTTCCCGCCTGCCGCTGGCCTGGCTGCAGGCCATCGGCGGCGCGCTGGGCCTGCTGGCCGCCAAGATGCCCGGCCGCTACGGGACGCGCCTGACCGAGAACTTCCGCCACGCGTTTCCCGACGCCACCGACGAGATGGTGAACGAGGCGGCCCGCTCGATGGGGCGCATGATCCTGGAAATGCCGTATTTCTGGACCCGGCACACCATCAAGGCAAGGCTGGTCGACTTCAACGAGGTGGTCTGGCCGACGCTGGACCGGCTGCAGGACCAGGGGCGCGGCCTGATCGTGCTGACGCCGCACCTGGGCTGCTTCGAGGTGCTGCCGCAGTCGTACGCGATGCGCCGGCCTGTCACGGTGCTGTTCAAGCCGCCGCACCAGCCCTGGCTGCGCGACTGGGTCGAACGCATGCGCAACCGCCCGAACATGACCAGCGCGCCGGCCAATCCGCGCGGTGTGCGGATGCTGGTCAAGGCGCTCAAGCGCAAGGAAGCCATCGGCATCCTGCCCGACCAGGTGCCGATCGGCGGCGAGGGCACGTGGGCGCCGTTTTTCGGCCGGCCGGCCTACACGATGACGCTGGTGCAGCGGCTGCAGCAATGGAGCGGCGCGCCGCTGGCGATCGTCGCTTCAATACGGCTGCCGCGCGGCAGTGGCTATCGCGCCTTTGTGCGTGTGATTGAGGAACCGCTGCCGGAAGATCCGGCCGCCGCGGCCACCGTGATCAACGGCGTGGTCGAGGAGCTGGTACGGCTGGCGCCGACCCAGTACCTGTGGGGCTACAACCGCTACAAGCACCCGGCCGGCGCCGAACTGCCGCCCGCGTGGCCCGCCGAGGCCGCTTCGTCGCCGACACCGCCCGCCACGCCGCCGGCATCGTCCCCGGCCGCCGCCGACGCGGGCGCCACGGAATCGACTTCGTCCACTTCGCATCCATGAGCCGTCTTTTCACCTGGCTGGGCATCGGTCTGCTGACCGTGCTCGGCAAGCTGCCCTACCCCCTGGTCGCCCGCTTCGGCGAGGGGCTGGGCAGCCTGCTGTATCTGTTTCCGAGCGGCCGCCGCGAGGTGGTCCGCGCCAATCTGCGGCTGGCCTTTCCCGACAAGCCCGACGCCGAGATCGCCGAGCTGTCGCGCCAGTCGTTCCGCTCGGTGTTCCGCAGCTTCGCCGAGCGCGGCATCTTCTGGACCGGCAGCGAGGCGCAGATGCGCCGCTGGGTGCAGATCGACGACCAGGCCAACCTGGTCGCGCTCGATGGCCAGCCGCACATCCTGGTCACGCTGCACCTGTCCGGCGTCGAGGCCGGCGCGATCCGGCTGACGATCTACCTGCGCGACCACGTGGGCCGCTCCGGCGCGTCGCTGTACACCAAGCAGAAGAACGCGCTGTTCGACGGTTTCCTGAAGCAGGCGCGCGGCCGCTTCGGCGCGCACATGATCGCGCGCAACGACAGCGTGCGGGACATCATCCGCTGCCTGAAGAAGGGCGAGGCGCTGCAGCTGATCTCCGACATGGATTTCGGCGAGCGCGACTCCGAGTTCGTGCCCTTCTTCGGCGCCCAGGCGCTGACGCTGACCTCGGTATCGCGGCTGGCGCGGCTGACCGGCGCCAAGGTCGTGCCGATCTATACGGAGCAGCTGCCCGACTATCGCGGCTATGTGCTGCGGATCCTGCCAGCCTGGGACAACTATCCGGGCGAGAACGTCACCGAGGACACGCGCCGCATGAACGCCTTCTTCGAGGACTGCATCCGCCCGCGCATCGCCGAGTACTACTGGGTGCACAAACGCTTCAAGCATCGCCCGCCCGGCGAACCCGAGATATATTGACGTTCGGCCGACATATCGGCGGCCGCAAACCCAGAACACTGACACCGGCCGTCCGCGGCCGCCCCCGGTTTCCGGCCCGCCCCGGTCCCGGCCTTTCCCGATCCGCGCCATGAAGATCCAGTTCACCAAGATGCACGGCGCCGGCAACGACTTCGTCGTGCTGGACGGCATCCACCAGACCCTGAACCTGAGCACCGAGCAGTGGCGCGCGCTCGCCAGCCGCCATTTCGGCGTCGGTGCGGACCAGATCCTGATCGTCGAGAAGCCGACCCGGCCCGACGTCGACTTCCGCTACCGGATCTTCAATGCCGACGGCGGCGAGGTGGAGCACTGCGGCAATGGCGCGCGCTGCTTCGTTCGTTTCGTCACCGACCACGGCCTGACCGACAAGCGCTCGGTACGGGTCGAGGTGATGAACGGCGTCATCACGCTGACGCTGAACGACGACGGCCAGGTCACGGTCGACATGGGCGCGCCCGAGTTCGAGCCGGCGCGCATCCCGTTCCTGCCGGACGGCCTGCCGACCCGCATCGAGGGCGACGACACGCTGTACGGCATCGAGACCAATGGCCGCACCGTGTGGATTTCCGCGGTGTCGATGGGCAACCCCCACGCGGTGCAGGTGGTGGAGGACACCGAGCGCTTCCCGGTACGCGAGGACGGCCCGGTGATCGAGCACCATGCGGCCTTCCCGAAGCGCGTCAATGCCGGCTTCATGCAGGTGGTCGACCGCAATACGATCCGGCTGCGCGTGTTCGAGCGCGGCTCCGGCGAGACGCTGGCCTGCGGCACCGGCGCCTGCGCGGCGGTGGTCGCCGGCATCCGGCGCGGCCTGCTCGACTCGCCGGTCAGGGTGCATACGCACGGCGGCGACCTGACCATCGCCTGGGATGGCGACGGCACGCCGGTGCGGATGACGGGCCCGGCCACCACGGTGTTCGAAGGTTCGATCGATCTGGACGCGCTGCAGCCGCGCGGCTGATTCAGCGACCTTGCGGGGCATGCCCCAGCGGCGCCCCGCCCCAGCGACCCTGCCGGAAGCCCGGCGCCCACGCGGAGACGCGCCATGCCAGACACCCCGCTCGACCCCTACCGCATCGCCAATGGCAAGGGCTTTCGCCTGGACCGCTTCGACGCGGGCGCCAAGCCCGTTTCCAGCGGCGACAAGACCAGCGACCGGGCGCGCCTGACCGAGCTGTCGACGCATCTGGACGAGCAGCAGGACATCTTCTACGCCGAGCAGTCACGCAAGCTGCTGGTGATCCTGCAGGGGATGGACACCAGCGGCAAGGACGGCACCGTGCGCGGCGTGTTCCGCAGCTTCGATCCGCTCGGCGTGCGCGTGGTCGGCTTCAAGGCGCCGACCTCGGAGGAGAAGGCGCGCGACTACCTGTGGCGTGTCCATGCCCAGGTGCCGCGCGCCGGCGAGATCGTGGTATTCAACCGCAGCCACTACGAGGATGTGCTGATCACGCGCGTGCACGGCTGGATCGACGCGGCCGAGTGCGAGCGCCGCTATCGGCAGATCCGCCACTTCGAGAGCCTGCTGGCCGAGACCGGCACCACGCTGGTCAAGTGCTTTCTGCATATTTCGAAGGACGAGCAGAAGGCACGCCTGGAAGCGCGGCTCGCCGATCCGCACAAGCACTGGAAATTCGACCCCAACGACCTGGCCGAACGCCGGCACTGGGACGCCTATATGGACGCCTACCAGGACGCGATCGCCGCGACGGCGACGCCGGACGCGCCCTGGCATGTGATTCCCGCCGACTCGAAGACGCACCGCAATCTGATGATCGCGGAAATCCTGCGCGACACCTTCGCGCGGCTCAAGCCGGCCTATCCGCCGTCCGCGCCGGGGCTGGACCAGCTGAAGGTCGACTGATCAGACGCCGTAGCGCTGGCGGTAGGCGGCCACCGCAGCGCGCGACGCAGTCAGCGCGGGGTCCTGCGCGGCGTCCAGGTAGGACAGCAGATCGGCCAGCGAGGCGATCGCGATCACCGGCACGCCGAATTCGCGCTGCACGTCCTGCACTGCGGAATGCGCGCCGATCTGCTCGGCGGTGCCGCTTTTTTCCATCCGGTCCAGCGCGATCAGCACCGCGGCGGGCTCGGCGCCGGCGGCACGGATCATCTGCACCGATTCGCGCACCGAGGTGCCGGCAGAAATCACGTCGTCGACGATCACCACCTTGCCCTGCAGCCTGGCGCCGACCAGCGTGCCGCCTTCGCCGTGGTCCTTGGCTTCCTTGCGGTTATAGGCGAAGCCGACGTTGCGCCCCATGCCGGCCAGCGCCACCGCGGTGGCCGATGCCAGCGTGATGCCCTTGTAGGCCGGACCGAACAGCATGTCGAATGCGACACCCGAGGCCAGCAGGGTTTTCGCATAGAATTGCGCCACCTGGCCCAGCGTGGCGCCCTGGTTGAACAGCCCCGCGTTGAAGAAATACGGCGATTTGCGTCCCGCCTTGGTGACGAACTCGCCGAAGGACAGCACGCCCGCGTCCAGCGCGAAGCGGATGAAGGTCTGGCTGAGGTCGTCCGCCGCCGGCGTGGTTTGCTGCGTCATCTTTTCTCTCTTCCAAAAATTTCCCGAGATGTTACGGATTATCAGTGCCAACCTCAACGGCATCCGCTCCGCGGCCAAGAAAGGCTTCTTCGACTGGATGGGCAAGCAGGACGCCGACATGGTCTGCGTGCAGGAGCTCAAGGCGCAGGCCGCCGACATGACCGAGGCCTTCCTGGCGCCGCACGGCTATCACGGCTACTTCCACTACGCCGAGAAGAAGGGCTACAGCGGCGTCGGCCTGTACACCCGCCACAAGCCCGAGCGCGTGATCACCGGCTTCGGCAATGCGGAGTTCGACAGCGAGGGGCGCTACGTTGAAGTGCAGTATCCGCATCTGGCGGTGATCTCGGTCTACGTGCCGTCCGGCTCGAGCTCCGAAGAACGGCAGTTGGCCAAGTACCGCTTCATGGAGGCCTTCCTGCCCCATCTGCTGCAGCTCAAGGCCAGCGGGCGCGAGATCGTGCTGTGCGGCGACGTCAACATCGCGCACAAGGAAATCGACATCAAGAACTGGAAGGGCAATCTGAAGAACTCCGGCTTCCTGCCCGAGGAGCGCGCCTGGATCGGCGAGCTGTTCGACGTGCACGGCTATGTCGACGTGTTCCGCAAGCTGGACCCGCGGCCCGAGCAATATACGTGGTGGAGCAACCGCGGCCAGGCCTACGCGAAGAACGTCGGCTGGCGCATCGACTACCACCTGGCAACGCCGAAGATCGCCGATACCGCGAAGGCCTGCTCGATCTACAAGGACGAGAAGTTCAGCGACCACGCACCGCTGTCGATCGACTACGACTTCCCGCTGTGACGGGGCCGCCCGGCCGCCGGGGCGGATTGCCGCTGCGATGGCCGGGCATCCTCGCTACAATGCACCCTCACCCGTAATACCCAAGCGAGTCCACCATGGCATTCAAAGTGTTCGTCGACGGCCAGGAAGGCACCACCGGCCTTCGGCTGCTCGATTATCTGTCCGGCCGTTCCGATGTCGAACTGCTGCGCATCGCGGAAGACAAGCGCAAGGATCCGGCCGAGCGAGCACGCTTCCTGAACGCCGCCGACGTGGCCTTCCTGTGCCTGCCGGACGTGGCCTCGCGCGAGGCGGTATCGCTGGTGACCAATCCGGACACCTGCGTGATCGACGCCAGCACGGCGTTCCGCACCGCCGACAACTGGGCCTACGGCCTGCCCGAACTGGTGCGCGGCCAGCGCGAGAAGATCCGCGCCAGCAAGCGCATCGCCGTGCCGGGCTGCCACGCCAGCGCCTTCGTGCTGGCCGTGCGTCCGCTGGTCGATGCCGGCGTGATGCAGCCCGACTACCCGGTCACCGCGTTCTCGCTGACCGGCTACAGCGGCGGCGGCAAGAAGATGATTGCGGACTTCGAGGCGGGCGGCAATCCGAAGCTCGACAGCCCGCGCGCCTACGCGCTGGGGCTCGAGCACAAGCACCTGCCGGAAATGCGCGTGCAGACCGGCCTGGCGCAGGCGCCGATCTTCAGCCCGATCGTCGGCAAGTTCTACAAGGGCCTGGCCGTCACGGTGCCGGTGTTCCCGGACCGGCTGGCGCGCAAGGTCACGCCGGAGCAAGTCGCCGAGATCTACCGCAAGCACTACGAGGGCGAGCAATTCGTGCGCGTGATGCCCGCCGCCAGCGACGAGCATCTGGACAACGGCTTCTTCGACGTGCAGGCCAACAACGACACCAACCGCGTCGACCTGTTCGTGTTCGGCTCGGCCGACCGCATCGTGCTGATCGCGCGGCTGGACAACCTCGGCAAGGGCGCGGCCGGCGCCGCGGTGCAATGCATGAACGTGCATATCGGCGCGGACGAGGCCACCGGGCTGACGGCCTGACGCCTTCCTGCCTGACCGAAGAAAACGGCCCCTGATTCAGGGGCCGTTTTCTTTTGTTGGCAAGCTTGTCGTCCCCGCGAATGCGGGAACCCTGTGACTTCACGGGACGCTGAGTTCCCGCCTGAACGGGAACGACAGCCTGCTACCGCTTCAACGGCTGCTGCTTGTCCTCGTCGCCGCGGTCCACCGGCGCGTTGGCCAGGCCGCCCATATTGGTCCGGTAGGCCGGCAGCCGCTCGACCGTGGTGCCGATCGCCCGCGCGTACAGCGGCAGCACCTCGGGCATATGCCGCTGCAGCTCGGCGATGCGCGACTGGCCCGACGGGTGCGTGGACAGGAAGTCCATGCTGGCGCCGGCCGCCGACGATTGCGACACCTTGCCCATCTTCTGCCACAGCGTCACCGCGGCGCGCGGATCGTAGCCCGCGCGGGCCGCGATATCCATGCCGACCAGATCGGCTTCGGTCTCGTCCGAGCGCGAGAACTTCAGCGTCAGCAGATGCGCGCCGGTACCCAGCGCCAGATTGCCCAGATTGCCGAAGCCGAACAGTTGCGAAATGACGTTGGCGCCCAGGTTGGTGATCTCGGCCTTGGCGGCGCGCTCGCGCGCATGCTCCTGCAGCGCGTGGGCGATCTCGTGGCCGATCACCATCGCCAGCTCGTCGTCGGTCGGCTTGATCTGGTCCAGAAAGCCGGTATAGACCGCGATCTTGCCGCCGGGCATGCAGAACGCATTGACCTGCTTGGCCTTGATCAGATTGACCTCCCACTTCCAGCCGCGGGCGCGGTCGTTCCAGCGCCCGGCCTGCGGCAGGATCCGCTCGGAGATCGTGCGCAGGCGCGCCAGCCGCGGATCGTTGGACGGCGCCAGCGCGCCCTTGGCGCGCGCCTCCTGCTTGATCTGCTCGTATTCCTGCGCGGCCTGCTGCTCGATCGCCTCGGCCGGCACCAGCTGGCTGACCGCGCCGCCGCCGCGCTGCACATTGACGCCATCGGACTGCGCCAGCACCGCTGGCGCGCCGAGCAATGCAACGGCGCCGAGCACCGCCAGCGTCAGCCGGCGCAGCGGCGCGGCGACCGCAAGCGAACGCGATGGGGGAACGGCAACGGAAAGAGCGGACATGGCCAGGCGCAAGGGAAGGGGCATCGTTTTCAACGAGAATGCGACAGACATCACGAAGGCTGATGCAATAATACACGGCGCCCGATCGCCACCCAGGGCCCTGCAGGCACTTGCACCGCCTGTTCCGCCCGGCCCCTGCTCCCGCCTTCATGACCTTCCAAGACTATCTCGATATTTTCCGCAATCGCCGCATCGGCGCGATGCTGACGCTGGGCTTTGCCTCGGGGCTGCCGCTGGCGCTGACCTCGGGCACGCTGCAGGCCTGGATGACGGTCGAGGGGCTGGACATCAAGACCATCGGCTTTTTCTCGCTGGTCGGCCAGGCCTACATCTTCAAGTTCCTGTGGGCGCCGCTGATGGACCGCTACACGCCGCCGTTGCTGGACCGGCGGCGCGGCTGGCTGCTGCTGACGCAGGTCGGCCTGGTGCTCGGCATCGCCGGCATGGCGTTCTGCCCGCCGCGCGAGGCGCTGTGGCTGCTGGCGGGGCTGGCCACGCTGGTGGCCTTCCTGTCGGCCTCGCAGGACATCGTGTTCGACGCCTACAGCACCGACGTGCTGCGGCCCGCCGAGCGCGGCGCCGGCGCGGCGGTCAAGGTGCTCGGCTACCGGCTGGCGATGCTGGTGTCCGGCGGCCTGGCGCTGTGGCTGGCGGACCGGGTGCTGGGCTGGCAGCAGATGTACCTGCTGATGGCCGCGCTGATGGCGGTCGGCCTGCTGACGCTGCCGTGGGCGCCGCGCGCCGAATCGCCGCCGCGCGCGCCGCGCTCGCTGGAAGAGGCGGTGGTCGGCCCGCTGCGCGATTTCTTCGGACGTACCGGTGCCTGGTGGTTGCTGGGCCTGATCGTGCTGTACAAGCTCGGCGACGCCTTCGCCGGCAGCCTGTCGACCACCTTCCTGATCCGCGGGGTCGGCTTTTCCGCCGGCGAGGTCGGGCTCGTCAACAAGACGCTGGGTCTGGCCGCGACCATCATCGGCGCGCTGTTCGGCGGCACGCTGATGGTCAGGCTCGGCCTGTACCGCTCGCTGATGCTGTTCGGCGTGCTGCAGGCCGTGTCGAACTTCGGCTACTGGCTGCTGGCGGTGACGCCCGCCCATCTGTGGTCGATGGGCGCGACCATCGCGGTCGAGAACCTGTGCGGGGGCATGGGCACCGCGGCCTTCGTCGCGCTGCTGATGGCGCTGTGCAACCGCTCGTTCTCGGCGACGCAGTACGCGCTGCTGTCGGCGCTGGCCTCGGTCGGACGCGTCTATGTCGGCCCCACGTCGGGCTATCTGGTCGAGTCGTTCGGCTGGGCGCCCTTCTATCTCGGCACGGTGCTGGTCGCGCTGCCGGGGCTGTTCCTGCTGCGCGCGATGCGCAGCACGGTCGAGCGCTATGAAAGCCAGACGCGCACGCCGCGGGACGAGGCTAGCGGGGTTCCCTCTCTCCCGCTAGCGGGAGAGGGTCGGGCAGAGGGCAAGGGGGTTCGCGAGGGCTGATGCGGTAGTGTGTTAGCGACCGCCGCTGCCCTCTCCCCACCTCTCTCCCGCGAGCGGGAGAGCGGAACCGGATGCGAGCGACCGCGGCAGAGCAGCCGAGCGGAAGCGGTTTCCCTGTGCGGACTACCGGTTGGCTCCCTGTCCCGCTTGCGGGAGAGCGCTGGGCACAGGGTCGGGAGTGGGCCAGCCGCCTCGCCTACTGCTTGTAGTAAACGATCTGATGCGAGCTCGCCAGCAGCTCGCCGTCCGGGCTCCACAGCTGCGCGCTCTGGTCGAAGAAGCCCTGCCGGAACACCTGCGCCCGCGCGCTGCCCAGCGCGTGGCGATCGCCCAGCGCCGCCAGCGTGGCGGCATCCGCGTGGAAGTAAGTCGTCAGCGAGACCGTGCCCGCCGGCACGAAGCCGGCGCGCTTCAGGAAGATGCGCGGATAGAAGCTGTCGCACCAGGCCGCGATCGACGCATAGTCGGGCGTGCGCACCGGATGGTCGCGCAGCCAGAACTGGGTCAGGCTGTCCGGATGCTCGGTGCCCGGTTCGGCCGCAGGCTTGGCGCCGCGCACCGGCCGCATCTCGTAGGACTTGAGCCAGCGCACCGGCGCGAACCCGGTCGGCAGCGGCGCGATCGCGTCGGCCGGCGGCACGTCGGGAAAGACGGCCTCGCCGCAGCCCCAGGTATCGCGCCGCACCGCGAACACCGCGCTGGCGGTGGTCGCCACCTCGCCGTTCTGTACCAGTTCCAGCGACCAGTGCTGCGTCGAGCGGTTGGTGCGCGAGGGCCGCGCCTCGATCGTGAACGGGCCCTCGGCGATCGGTCCGGCGAAATTGACGGTCAGCGCAATCGGATCGCCGAGCCGCTGCGGATGCTGCAACACCGCCTGCAGCAGCGTCGCCGCCGTGATGCCGCCGTACGGCCCGATCATGTTCCAGTACGACTCGGTGGTGCGGCCGGCAAAACGGTGTTCGCCGGCTTGGGTCAACGCAATCGCGTCGTCGAAGGGATGCAGCTCGGATGTCGCGGACATGGGGCCTCGCCGAAAAAGCGAACGGTCGTTCGTAATTTCCGTACGGTAGTCGCCCGAGTGGCCGCACGTCAAGTGCCGGCCACTCCGTTCAAGGTCATCCTCCGACTGAACCGATCGGACCGAACCGATCGGGCCGAACCGATCAGGCAGAGCAGACCCGATAGACCGCCAGGCTGCCCCGCCAGTTGACGCCCCAGTTCACCGTGATGCCTTCGTGCATCACGACGCGATCGAGAATGCGCAGCCCGACCTTGGGCGCCAGCGCCTCGAAGTCGCTGATGGTCAGCACGCGCACGTTCGGCGTGTCGTACCACTGGTAGGGCAGCGACTCGGACACCGGCATGCGGCCGCGGAACACCGACAGCCGGTGCGGCCAGTAGCCGAAGTTCGGGAACGACACGATGCACTCGCGGCCGACGCGCAGCGTGTCGCGCAGGACCTGCGCGGTGTTGTGAATGGTCTGCAGCGTCTGCGACAGGATCACGGTGTCGAAGCTCTTGTCCTCGAACAGCGCGAGCCCGCCCTCCAGATTCTGCTGGATGACATGGACGCCCTTCTGCGCGCACGCCAGCACGCCCTCGTCGCGGATCTCGATGCCGTAGGCCTGCACGTCGAGCTCGTCCTGCAGCACGCGCAGCAGGCTGCCGTCGCCGCAGCCCAGGTCGAGCACGGTCGCATTCGGTTCGATCCAGCGTGCGATCGCGCGGAAATCCGGCCGCCTTGCCAGCACGCCGTTGGCCGCTTCGGTGATGGACCTGGCATTCATGCGCCGATCTCCCGGGCGATGCGTTCGTAGTAGGCGCGCATCAGGTTGTGGTAACGCGGATCGTCGAGCAGGAAGGCGTCGTGGCCATGCGGGGCATCGATCTCGGCATAGCTGACCGGCCGCTTGTTGTCGAGCAGCGCCTTGACCAGCTCGCGGCTGCGGCTCGGCGCAAAGCGCCAGTCGGTAGTGAAGCTGGCAACGAGGAAGCTGGCCCTGGTATGGGCGACCGCGCGGGTCAGGTCGCCGCCGAAGGACAGGGCCGGATCGAAGTAATCGAGCGCGCGCGTGATCAGCAGATAGGTATTGGCGTCGAAATACTCGGCGAACTTGTCGCCCTGGTAGCGCAGATAGCTCTCGACCTGGAACTCGACATCGAACGAGAAGCGGATGTCCTCGGCCTTGAGCTCGCGTCCGAATTTCGCCGCCATGTCCTCGTCGGACAGGTAGGTGATATGGCCGATCATCCGGGCCACGCGCAGCCCGCGCTTGGGCTTGACGCCATGCGCGTAGTAGTTGCCGCCATGGAAGTCCGGGTCGGACAGGATCGCGCTGCGCGCGACCTCGTTGAAGGCGATGTTCTGCGCCGACAGCTTCGGCGTCGACGCGACCACGATGCAATGGCGCAGCCGCTCCGGATACATCAGGCTCCAGGCCAGCGCCTGCATGCCGCCAAGGCTGCCGCCCATCACCGCGGCGAACTGCTCGATGCCGAAGGCGTCGGCCACGCGCGCCTGCGCATTGACCCAGTCCTCGACCGTGACCACCGGAAAGGCCGCGCCGAAGGGCTGGCCGGTGGCGGGGTTCAGGCTCATCGGCCCGGTCGAGCCGAAGCAGGAGCCGAGGTTGTTGATGCCGATCACGAAGAAGCGGTCGGTATCGAGCGGCTTGCCCGGGCCGACCATGTTGTCCCACCAGCCGACGTCGCGCGGATCGTGCGCGTAGACGCCGGCCACATGATGCGAGGCATTCAGTGCGTGGCACACCAGCACGGCATTGGTCCGCGTGGCATTGAGCGTGCCATAGGTTTCGACCATCAGGTCGTAGCCGGCCAGCGAAGAACCGTTGCGCAGCGGCAGCGGCTCGGCGAAATGCATGCGCTGCGGCGTCACGATGCCGACCGAGTCGGGCGGCAGGGGCAGGTGCAGCGCGGCGGCGGAAGCGGCGTCCGGAGCGGGGCCGGCAGCGGCCGGCTCCACCGGGTCCGCGTGCGCGGATGGCGAGGCAACGTCAGTCATGTAGGCGGGCCCGCGCGAGGCGGGCATCAAAAAACCCGACCGGTCTTGCGTCTGGAATCACGCAGCCAAGTCGGGTTGTTTCGCACCGGATGTTCCTGTCCGCCGCGCGGTGGCGTTGTCCCGCATATCCGTTCCGTCGGATCGAATCGCGAATCGCGAATCGGAGAGAGGGGGCGCCGACCAACCTCTTTAGCCGCATTTATAGTGGCGGGGAAATTTCCTCGCCGCGCGCCCGCAAGCCAGTCATCAAATCGGCGCGACCGGCAGATTATAGAGCAAAGCGATAGACATCAGCTGAAGTCGGCAGAAGAGGCGCGCGCAGAGGGATATCGACGGCCGCAGTCCGGCTACGGGGATCAGCCCAGCAGCACGCGCAGCTGCGCATCGATCTGCCCGGCCGGCAGCTTGCGAAAGCCGCTCTTGGCATAGCGATGCCAGTGCCCCTGCACGGTGGCGACGATCAGCGCGGCACGCGCCGATACGTCGGCGTCGGCTGGAAACGCGCCCTGCGTCGCGGCGACCTTCAGGCATTGGCGGATCGACGCCTCGATCCGGTCCACCAGCTGATTGATCCGTTCCTGCAGCCGCTCATGCTCCCCGACCAGCGCCTCGCCGGTCAGCACGCGGGTCATGCCCGGATTCTTCTCGGCGAACGACAGCAGCATCCGCACGATCGCCTGCACCTGGCGCAGCCCGTGCTCCTCCTGCGCGGTGATCTGGTTGATCAGGCCGAACACCGTCTGCTCGATAAAGGCGATCAGCCCCTCGAACATCTGCGCCTTGCTGGCGAAGTGCCGATACAGCGCGGCCTCGGAGACGCCGAGCCGGGCCGCCAGCGCGGCGGTCGTGATGCGTTCGGAACGCGGGTGCTCGAGCATGCCGGCCAGCGTCTGCAGGATCTGCACGCGCCGCTCGCCGGGGCGCGGGCGCTTGCGCGCGACCACGGCCTCGCCGGCGCCGCCGCTCTCGCCCTGCCGACTGCGCTCGTCCGCGTTCGCGGCCGGCGCGGCTGCCTCGTTGCTCTGCGTCATGACCCGTTTCTCCGCATTCGTCGATGGAGTTGATGCACCGATTGTACTTTTATGTCCACATAACCCGGCCGGTGCACCATGCGGGCCCGAGCGCGGGCTGTGTTGCGGGCTGCCTGCCGCGCCTCGGGCGAGAGCCGCGGCGCCGGGGCCTGGTTTTCGGCGGCGACCAGCGTCACCGCCTCCTCCCGGGCCGCACGGTCCGCGTCGCGGTCGTGCGCATGGCGTTGCGCCTCGGCGCGCAACGCCGCCTGCTGCGCGGCATCGCGGGCGGCGCCCGCCGGCACGTCGTGCGGCCGGCTCGGCGTCATCGAACGCAGATAGCCGGTGATCCACGCGGTGCGTATCCCCAGGCCAGCATAGCGCTTCAGGTGCGAGACCGTGTCCTCGACCAGCACCGCACGGCCCGGCGCGATCCGCAGCCGGGACAGCAGACGGCGCAGCATGCGCCGATCCGGCTTGGGCCGCAGATCGCCATGGACCCACATCTGCTCGATGGCGATCACGCGCTCGAAACAGTGCTCGATGCCGGCCACGCGCAGCACCGCGCGCGCATAGTCCTGCGGCGCGTTGGTCAGCAGCACCTTGCGGCCGGGCAGGCGGCGCAGCTGGGCCGCGAGGCCGCGGCGCACGCGCACCATCCGCGCGATATCGGGGAATTCGTGCGCGGCGCGCAGGAAGTCGGCCGGGTCGACGCCGTGATGGCGGATCATGCCGAGCAGCGTCGCCCCATAGCGCTTCCAGTAGTCGACGCGCACGCGGCTGGCCGTGGCCTCGTCGCAGGCGAGCACGCGGGCGACGTAGGCGGTCATCGCGGCATTGATCGCCGGGAAGATCGCGTGCGAGGCGTCGTGCAGCGTGTTGTCGAGATCGAACAGCCAGACCGTGTCGCCGGCGTTGTTGCCGGCCGGGCGATGCCGCAGGCGAAGGGGGGAGCGGCGGGAGGCGTGGGAAGGCACGAGGGAAAGGCGCCGCGCCGCCGCGGCGGCGGGCGCCTGGTTGCGGTACGTCAGTGCGAGCGGATCATGGTGCCGAACGCCTGCTCGGTCAGGATTTCCAGCAGCAGCGAATGTTCGATGCGGCCATCGATGATGTGCACCGAGTTGACGCCGCTCTTGGCGGCGTCCAGCGCCGACGAGATCTTCGGCAGCATGCCGCCCGAGATGGTGCCGTCGGCGAACAGCTCCTCGATCTCGCGCGCCGACAGGTCGGTCAGCAGGTTGCCCTTCTTGTCCATCACGCCCGGGATGTTGGTCATCATCACCAGCTTCTCGGCCTTCAGGATCTCGGCCATCTTGCCGGCCACCACGTCGGCGTTGATGTTGTAGGCCTGGCCATCGTCGGAGAAGCCGATCGGCGAGATCACCGGGATGAAGGCGTCGTCCTGCAGCGCCTTGACCACGGCCGGGTTGATCGCCTCGATGTCGCCGACATAGCCGATATCGATGAACGCGCCCGGATTCTCGCGGTCCGGCATCTTCAGCCGCTTGGCGCGGATCAGGCCGCCGTCCTTGCCGGTCAGGCCGACCGCCTGGCCGCCGTACTGGTTGATCAGCATCACGATGTCCTGCTGGACCTCGCCGCCGAGCACCCACTCGACCACTTCCATGGTCTCCTCGTCGGTGACGCGCATGCCCTGGATAAAGGTGCCGACCTTGCCGACCTTCTTCAGCGCCTCGTCGATCTGCGGACCGCCGCCGTGCACCACCACCGGGTTCATGCCGACCAGCTTCAGCAGGATCACGTCGCGCGCGAAGCCATGCTTGAGCTTCTCTTCGGTCATCGCGTTGCCGCCGTACTTGACCACGATGGTCTTGCCATGGAACTTGCGGATATAGGGCAGCGCCTCGGCAAGGATCTCGGCCTTGAGGGCGGGGGCGATGGCGGCCACTGCGGTTGCGGTGGGCCCGGAGGTATCGGAGGTCATGGCAATCCGTGAAAATCGACAGGTATCATGGCAACGCGGCGCATCCGGCGCCCCGCGGCAGGCGCCCGAATTTTACAAGAAACGGGGTGCCACGCTAGCGACAGGGCCGACCGGACCCTGCGCGGGGCGCCAACGGTGCGTCCGAGGGCCCATCGGCCGTTCCTTTCATGCAACAACTACGCCAACGGAAGCCACCGCGATGTCAGCAGAAGGCGCAGCGAAAAGTCCCGGCGCGAACACCGGCCCCGCTGCCGTGCTGACCGGCCAGTTGCGGCCGATCGAGCGGTGCTCGGCCTGCGGCGCGCGCTTCGTCTGCGGCCATGCCGCGGGCCTGCCGCATTGCTGGTGCGCGACGATGCCGCTGCTGCCGGCCCGGCTGATCGTGCCGGGGCAGCACTGCCTGTGTCCGGACTGCCTGCGCGCGCGGCAGGCTCAAGCGGGACAGTGAGCGCTGACAGTAAGCCGGTCAGCGGCCCGGCTTTCCCGACGATCCTGCTGTCTCAATCGAGCGCCGCGCCCACGCGCGCCGGTCCGCTCCACTGCATCGCCACCACGCCCAGCACGATCAGCAGCGCGCCCCCGAGCCGCGGCGGGGTCAGTTCCCGCACCGCGAAGCCCGCAATGCCGGCATGGTCCATCCATAGCGACGCCAGCATCTGGCCGGCCACCACGGCCGCGATGAAGCCGCTGGCACCGAGCCGCGGCGCGAGCATCAGCGCGGCGGTGAGATAGAACACGCCGACCGCGCCGCCGATCCACATCCACGCGGGCCCGCCCGCCCAGCCGGCGCCCGGCGGACCGACGCGAAGCGCCAGCATCAGCGCCACCACGACGGCCAGGCTGACCAGCAGCGACACCAGCGTCGCCCACAACGGATGGCCAAGCGCGCGGCCCAGCGCGGCATTGGCGCCCGCCTGCAGCGGAATCATGGCGCCGGCCAGTGCGGCGATCAGCACCGGCACCGCGGCCGCAACAACCGGGACGGCGGGATGGGACGAAGACAACATGCGCAACCTCCTCGGCTCGTTCGAAAACGGGATTGGGCCAGTCTGCCCCTACGCCGGATGGATTTCCAATTCTGGTTTCTAACGTTTAATATTCGCCGCATGAATAATCTGCGCAACGTCGACCTGAACCTGCTGGTCGTGCTCGAGGCCCTGCTGGCCGAGCGTCATATTTCCCGCGCCGCCTTGCGGCTGCATCTGAGCCAGCCGGCGGTCAGCCACGCGCTGGCCCGGCTGCGCCAGCTGCTGGACGACCCCTTGCTGGTGCGCGGCCAGGGCGGGCTGGTGCTGACCGCGCGGGCGCACGAACTGTCCGGTCCGCTGGCCGAGGCGCTCGCACAGGTGCGCATCCTGCTCGGTCCGTCTGGCTTCCAGCCGGCCACGGCCCGGCGCACCTTCCGTCTGGCGATGTCGGACTACGGCGCGATGGTGGTGCTGCCCAATCTGCTGCGCGCCGTCCGCAAGGCCGCGCCCGGCATCGAGCTGGTGGTGACGCAGGGCAGCCGCGAAGCGATGTCGGCGCAGGTCGCCGATGGCGAGATCGATCTGGCGCTGGGCGTGTTCGTCTATCAGCCCGAGGGCGTCAGGATGGCGGCGCTGTTCGAGGAGGAGTACGGCTGCGCGGTCGATGCGGCGACGGTGCGCGACCACGGGCGGCTGGACCAGGTTGCCTACCTGGCGCGCTCGCACGTGCTGGTGGCCGCCCACAGCGCAAAGGTCGATCCGATCGATGCCGCGATCGCCAAGCACGGCGGGCGCCGCAAGATCGCCTGCGTGGTCCCGCACTGGAGCGTCGCGCCGGCGCTGATCGCCGGCACCAACCTGGTCCTGACCACGGCGCGCCGCAGCCTGGCGGCGCTGGAGGACGACCCGCGCTTCGCGGTGTTCGAGCCGCCGTTCGCGTTTCCGGGCTTCACCTTCAGCGCGATCTGGCACGAGCGCAACGATGCCGATCCGGGCCATGCGTGGCTGCGCGAGCGGCTGCTGGCGGTCGGCGCGGGCCAGGGGCTGGACGAGGCGATCAGCCTGCGCGGTTGATACCCGGCGGTTCGACCGCGGCTCGGCCCGCTTCGCGCCGGTGCGATCCGCTGGCGTTGCGGCGAAGCGTGACGTCAGTGCTTGTGATTGGCCGCGGCGCCGCCGCCGTGAGCCGGCGCGGTCAGCCCGCGCACTTCGGCGTCGACGCGCTGTTCGATCAGCTTGCCGCCCTGCTCGAACTTCAGCGTCACCGGCACCTTGTCGCCGACGTTCAGCGGCGCCTTCAAGCCCAGCAGCATCACGTGGTAGCCGCCGGGCTTGAGCTCGACGTCCTCCATTTTCGGCAACGGCAGCGCGTCAAGCGCGCGCATCCGCATCACGTTGCCTTCCATCTTCATCTCGTGCACCTCGGCGGTCGTCGCCACGGGCGTCGACACGCCGACCAGGCGCGCGTTCTGGTGCGCGTGCAGCGTCATGAAGACGCCGGTGGCGGTCTGCGCCGGCACGGTGCCGCGCGCCCATGCGTTGCGGATATCGATCTGCGCGAAGGCAGCGGTGGAAATCAGCGCGCAGCATGCAGCGGCGGCGGCGAACAGCTTGGCTTGCATCTCTATCCTTTCTCGGTGCAATTCGTTCAATCGAGGCGGTTTGGCGGAGGCGGGAAGTCCGCGTGAATGGTCGTGCAAACAGTCGTGTGACCGGTCGTGTAAATGGTCGGGTAGATGGTCGGGTAAATGGCCCCGTAACAGCGCGATTAGACCATGAACCGCGGCGGGGTCACGGCGGGCATGAACACGCCATGGAGACCCACGCGATGCAATCCGCCAGTCTGGCAGCGCCCCGCCGCGTGACCAATGCGGCATGGTGTCGCACGAGCCGGCCGGTGGCGGCGCCATTGCTACACTCGCGGCATGACGATGACCGCCCACGCCGCCCCACCCGCAGGCGATTCCCTCCGCGCGCAAGGCCTCGGCGCAGACAGCCTGCTGAGCCTGCGCCGCGTGTACTGGCTGCGCTGGGCCATCCTCGGCGGACAGGGGCTGCTGCTGGTCTGGGCCGAGACGCTGGCCGCGCTGCAACTGCCCTATCGCCCGCTGCTGACGATCTTCGTGCTGCAGGCGCTGTTCAATCTGCTGACCGCCTGGCGGCTGCGCCAGCATGCGCGCGCCGGCTCGGTGCCGGGCGATGCCGAGCTGATGGGACAGCTGCTGGTCGACCTGACCGCGCTGTCGGCGATCCTGTTCTTCACCGGCGGCGCCACCAATCCCTTCGTCTCGTTCTATCTGCCGGGACTGGCGCTGGCGGCCGCCATCGTGCCGTGGCGCCAGGTGGTCGCGCTGGCGCTGTACGCGCTGGCCTGCTATTCGCTGATGCTGTTCGAATACGTGCCCTTGCACCTGCACAACCCCGACAACGCGGTGGTCTACCACCTGGTCGGCATGTGGCTGAACTTCGTGGCCAGCGCCGTGATGATCGCGCTGTTCGTCGCGCGGCTGTCGGGCGTGCTGCGCGAACGCGAGGCGCAACTGGCCGATGCGCGCGAACGGCTGCTGCGCGAGGCGCGGGTCGAGTCGCTGAACGCGCAGGCGGCGACGGTCGCCCACGAGATCGGCACGCCGCTGTCGACGCTCGCCGTGATCGCTGGCGAGCTGCGCGCCGACGCGGCGGACGCGGCCCGCGGCGGTACCGCGATACGCGACTACCTGCCGGACCTGGATACCGTCGAGCAGCAGTTGGGGCTATGCCGCGGCATCCTGGCGCGATTGCGCGAGGCGAACCGCGCCAGCGCGCTGCAGCCGGTCGGACATTGGCTGCCCGCCTTCGCCGACGGCTGGCAGTTGCGCCATCCGCAGGCGCGGGTCGACACCACGATCGCCTCGGACGCCGCCGACGTGCCGATCGAGCCGGCACGGACCGGACAGATGCTGACGATCCTGCTCGACAACGCGGCCCGCAGCCAGCAGGCCGCCGGACGCGGCGACTTGCCGCTGCGGTTGTCGATCGCGCTCGATCGTCGGAGCGGACCGAGCGAACTGGTGCTGCGCGTGATCGACGATGGCACCGGCATGCCGGCGGCGCTGCGCGCGCGGCTGGGCGAAGCGCCCGTGGCGAGCACGCACGGCGGCCAGGGCATCGGCGCCTATCTGGCGCAGAGCGTGGCGCGCCAGATGGGGGGGCGGCTGCTGTGGCAGGACCGTCCCGAAGGCGGCACCGTGGCCGAGCTGCGGCTGCCGGCGATCAGCGACTCATTGGAGCACGCGGCATGAACTTGACGTCGACCGCTTCCCTTTCCTCTGCCGCTGCCGCCGACAACGGCGACGCCGGCGCACCCTTCCTGGTGATCGATGACGATCCGGTGTTCTCGGACACGCTCGCACGCGCGCTGTCGCGGCGCGGCTTTGCGGTCGAGATCGCGCACAACCGCCACCACGCGCTGGCGCTCGCCGAGAAGACCGCGTTCCGCTATGTCACGCTGGACCTGCATCTGGCCGCCGGCCCCGCGGCCGGCGTAACCGCGCCCGCCGACTCCGGGCTGCAGCTGGTGGCGCCACTGCGGGCGATGCTGCCGCGCGCGCGCATCCTGGTGCTGACCGGCTACGCCAGCATCGCCACCGCGGTGGCGGCGGTCAAACAGGGCGCCGACGAATATCTGGCCAAGCCGGCCAATGTCGATTCGATCCTCGCCGCGCTGAAATCCGGCATCTCGGAAGTGGTTGCCGAGGCCGCGCTCGAGGATCCGCTGCCGCTGTCGGTGCCGCGGCTGGAGTGGGAGCATATCCAGCGCGTGCTGGCCGAACACGGCGGCAACATCTCGGCAACAGCGCGGGCGCTGAACATGCATCGGCGCACGCTGCAGCGCAAGCTCGCCAAGCGGCCGGTCTCGCGCTAGGCGCGCGAACGTAAAAAGGGCCTGCATTCGCAGGCCCTTGCCGTATCGCATCACGGCCATCGCGGCGCGCCGCTTCACAGGCGCAGCTGCACGTAGTCCCAGCCGAGGTCATCGCCGCCGTTGGCCGCACGATCGGCCATGTCCGTCGTGCCGGCCATGCCGCTGGTACCCACCCGCAGCGCATCGAACGCATGCCGGTTCGAGCGTGCGCCGTACTCGGCGGACTCGCTGACGAACACCGCGTGCGAGACCTTGACCTTGCCGTCGCCCGTGGCCGCATCGATGCGCGTGGCTTCGCCGCGGTCGGGCACGGCGCACAGGAACGCCGTCGCCCCCGCCAGTCCGGCCAGCACGCCTGCCGACATCAAACCGATATGCTTCATTCTGGACCTCCTGCTTACGGCCATACTGCAGCCCAACGAGGCGCAAGCTTCTCATCGTCGCGGCGGCCGTGCCAGCCTGCTTACCAACGCTTACCTGGCTTACCTGCCGTCAACGGATGTCACCGGGCAGCCATCACCACCGGGTGTCGCGCTCCCACTCCCGCATTTCCTCCTCGGCGCGCTCCTTGGTGTAGCCATAGCGCTCCTGGATCTTGCCGGCCAGCTGATCGCGCTTGCCGTTGATCTGCGTGAGATCGTCATCGGTGAGCTGGCCCCACTTCTCCTTGACCTTGCCCTTGGCCTGCTCCCATTTCCCTTCGATCTGGTCCCAGTTCATGATCTGCTCCTCAATGTGGATGGATACGTTCGCGACTTCGCTCGCCGTGCACAGATGGCACCGGCCGCGTCAGCCGCGGCCGGCCCGTTGCGCATCGATCAGCGGTTGTACTTCGCCTTGACGTCGGCCTCGCAGCGGTCCTTGGCGTCGCCCGACATCGCGTCGCACTTCTCCTTGTCCGCCTTGTAGGCCGCGTCGCTGGTGTCCTTGCGGGCCTCGCGGCGCGCCTCGGCCACATCGGTGCGCGTGCCGCCGCCGGCAGCCGCGCGGGTCGTCTTGGCCTCGCCCAGCGCCTTCTCATGCGCCGTCTTGGCTTCCTTTACGCAAACATCCTTGTCGTTGCCTTTCTTGTCGTCGCAGCGTTCCTTCGCGACTTCGTACTCGCGGTCGGCCTTGACCTTCAGGACCTTGGCGCGGGCCGCTTCGGTGCCATCGCGGCGCGCTTCGGCCTCGGCCTTAGCCACGTCGCGATCGCGCTTGGCCTCGGCCTCGCAGACGTCTTCGGCGTTGTCCTTCATGGCGTCACAACGGGTCTTGGCGTTCTTGTAGTCGGCGTCGGCCCGCGAGACGGCGGCGTCATAGTCGGCACGGGCGCCGGACGGCGCGCTCTGCGCCAGCGCAAAGCCGGCCGGTGCGGCAACCATCATCGAACACACTGCAGCAGACAGCCATTTCTTCATCATGTCGCGCTCCTGTCGTTGTCGAACGGTTCGAGTTTGCAAGGGCGACGTTGGCGTCCGCCTTGCTGTCTCGTCGTATATGAAGGTTATGTGGGGTGCGCTTTTGCAAGCAGACGGGGGCTTCCGAAAGGGGAGTAAGACGATTCCCACATGAGGCGGGCACGTCACGACGAGACGACAGAGGGCGAAAAAAATGCGCCTTCTCATCGCTGAGAAGGCGCACTTCGCTGTGCGGCTTTCGGGGATCGCGCCCTGGCTTACAGCACGTAGCGCGACAGGTCCTCATTGGCCGACAGATCGCCGAGCCGTTCGTCGACATAGGCCGCGTCGATCGTCACGGTCTCGCCGCTCGAGCGGGTGGCGTGGAACGACAGGTCCTCGAGCAGGCGCTCCATCACCGTGTACAGCCGGCGCGCGCCGATGTTCTCGACCTTCTCGTTGACCGAGTGGGCGATCTCCGCCAGCCGGCGGATGCCGTCCGGCGCGAATACCAGGTCGACCTGCTCGGTCGCCAGCAGCGCCTGGTACTGCTTGGTCAGGCTGGCGTCGGTCTGCGTCAGGATGGCCTCGAAGTCGGCCACCGACAGCGACTCGAGTTCGACCCGGATCGGGAAGCGGCCCTGCAGCTCGGGGATCAGGTCGCTCGGCTTGGACAGGTGGAACGCGCCCGAGGCGATGAACAGGATATGGTCGGTCCGCACCATGCCGTACTTGGTGCTGACCGTGGTGCCCTCGACCAGCGGCAGCAGGTCGCGCTGCACGCCCTGGCGCGACACCTCGCCGCCGCCCAGTTCGCTGCGGCTGGCGATCTTGTCGATCTCGTCGAGGAACACGATGCCGTTCTGCTCGACATTGGCCAGCGCCTTCTGCTTCAGGTCGTCGTCATTGACCAGCTTGGCCGCCTCCTCGTCGATCAGCTGCTTGAACGCTTCCTTGACCTTCATCTTGCGGCGCAGCTTCTTGCCCTGGCCCAGGCCGGCAAACATGCTGCGCAGCTGCTCGGTCATGTCTTCCATGCCCGGCGGGCCCATGATGTCCAGGCTCGGCACCGCGGCCGCCAGTTCGAGCTCGACTTCCTTGTCGTCGAGCTGTCCCTCGCGCAGCTTCTTGCGGAAGACCTGGCGGGTGTTGGAATCCTTTTCCTCGGGCTGGGCGAAGCCGATGTCGCGCGGCGGCGGCAGCAGCACGTCGAGCAGGCGGTCCTCGGCCGCATCCTCGGCCTTGGTGCGCACCTTCTTCATCTCGGATTCGCGCGTCTGCTTGATCGCCATTTCGACCAGGTCGCGCACGATGGTGTCGACGTCGCGGCCGACATAGCCGACCTCGGTGAACTTGGTGGCCTCGATCTTGATGAAGGGCGCATCGGCCAGCTTGGCCAGGCGGCGCGCGATCTCGGTCTTGCCGACGCCGGTCGGGCCGATCATCAGGATGTTCTTCGGCGTGATTTCCTGGCGCAGCGGGTCGGCCACCTGCTGGCGACGCCAGCGGTTGCGCAGCGCCACCGCGACGGCCTTCTTGGCCTTGTTCTGGCCAATGATGTGCTTGTCGAGCTCGGAAACGATTTCCGACGGAGTCATGGTGTGGGACATGGGTCTCGGTATCCGGGTATCCGTTCAATGAGGGCCGGTCAGGGCGCCGCCACGGCGCACTGCCGCGCGGTGGTGCGCCCGGCGGGCGTCACGTGCGGGAAAGCGTGATGCGGACGCTCACTCGAGCGTCTCGATGACGAAATTGGTATTGGTGTAGATGCACAGTTCGCCGGCGATGCGCAGCGATTTCTCGACCACGTCCTTGGGCGAGAGCTCGGTGTTCTCCATCAGCGCCTTGGCGGCCGACTGCGCATAGGCGCCGCCCGAGCCGATCGCCGCAATGCCGCCTTCGGGATCGAGCACGTCGCCGTTGCCGGTGATCACCAGCGTGGTGTCGCGGTCGGCGGTGATCAGCATCGCCTCGAGCCGGCGCAGCGCGCGATCGGAACGCCAGTCCTTGGCCAGATCGACCGCGGCGCGCGTCAGGTTGCCCTGGTACTTCTCCAGCTTGGCCTCGAAGCGGTCCAGCAGCGAGAACGCGTCGGCGGTGCTGCCGGCGAAGCCCACCAGCACCTTGCCGTTGTAGATGCGGCGCACCTTGCGTGCGGTGCCCTTCATCACGATATTGCCGAGAGTGACCTGACCGTCACCGCCCAGGGCAACCTGGTTGCCGCGCCGGACGCTGACGATGGTAGTGCCGTGATACTGTTCCATGGTGGCTTCTGAGTTGGGTTCAGGCAGCTACTTGGCGACGGCCTGACGGAATTCAAGGGCGGGCGCCGACAGTGCGGACGAGGCGCATTCGTCGCCGCTCCGCGCGCGTCTCCTCAATATAGATGGCCGCAGCGGCCCCTTGCCCCGGCTGCCCCGGCCCCCGTCAGCGCAGGCGCGCAGCCTTCCACCATGCAAAAACAAAAAGGCCACGCGCTGCCGCGTGGCCTCGGATGCCGTTCCGCCGCCGCGCTGCGCGGAACGCAGCGGCGGCGAATCGGTCAGCGTCGCCTCGACTCAGTCCGCATAGACGCCGGCCTTGCGAATCACCGGGGTCCACTTGTTGATTTCGTTGCCGAGGAAGGTCTTCAGCGAATCCGGCGTGGCGCGCTGGGCCGGCACCGCTTCGGCGCCCAGCTCGGCCATCTTGGCGCGGAAGCCCGGGTCGGTCACCGACTTCTGCAGCGCCGCCGACAGCTTCTCGATCACCGGCTGCGGCGTGCCCTTCGGGGCGTACATCGCGTGCCAGATCTTGACTTCGATGTTAGACAGGCCCTGCTCGGCCGCGGTCGGGATGTCCTTGAACGCCTCGACGCGGCGCGGCTGCATCGCGGCATAGGGCTTGAGCGCATTGGCCTTGAGCTGGCCGGCGATATTGGTGGTCTGGTCGCACATCAGGTTGACCTGGCCGCCCAGGATATCGGTCAGCGCCGGCGCGGTGCCCTTGTACGGAACCGTGGTCAGCTCGGTCTGGATCGCGCTCTGGAACAGCAGGCCGCACAGGTGCGAGGCCGAGCCGATGCCGGCGTTGGCGAGCGACAGCTTGCTGGCGTTGGCCTTGATGTACGGCAGCAGGTCCTTCAGCGTGTTCGGCGGCAGGTTCTTGTTGCCGACCAGCACCATCGGCACGTCGGCGATTTCGCCGATGTACTCGAAGTCCTTCAGCGGATCGAAGCCCAGATTGCGGTACAGCGCCGGTGCAGTCGACATGCCGATATGGTGGATCAGCACGGTGTGGCCGTCGTTCTTCGACTGGGCCACCTTCTTCGCGCCGATCGTGCCGCCGGCGCCGCCGAGGTTTTCGATCACGATGGTCGCGCCCAGATGCCTGGACATGACCTGCGCCAGTTCGCGCGCCACCTTGTCGGTCGGACCGCCCGCGGCGAACGGCACCACGGCCGAAACCGGCCGGCTGCCCGGATAGTCCTGCGCCTGTACCACGCCAGGCAGCGCCAGTGCGGCGGCCGCAAGGGCGGCGGCCACGGTTTTTGCAACGTGTTTCATTATTTCTCCTGATTTCCCCGACTTCCCGTCGTGCAGACTGCCATGCCGCCCAGCCGCCGTGGCGGCGTGGGCCGCCTCACCGGAGGCCGCGGCTTGGAGCCGCCATGCTATCAACGGCGACTTGCGTCAAATATCAGGAAATACCCGGGCAGAAGCGCACGGCGCGCCCCTTGCCCCGGGCGGTGCCGGCTCGATGTCAGTGGCTGCCGGCGCCCGGTTGCGCTTCCTCCGTCAGCACGCCTTCCAGCCGTTCGAACACGCGCCGCGTCGAGCCGCGCGCCTCGAGCGCGAACAGCAACACCGAGCGCCCGGTGACCTGGTAGACGTCGCCGGACGAGAACTCCGGCAGCTCCTCGCGCACCGGCATGTTGGTGTCGATCAGGCAGGTCCACTGGTCGCTGCCGGGGATCTGCGGCAGGGTGAACTCGACCATGTCGTGATAGGCGTTGAACACCAGCAGCAGCGTCGCGTCCGAGGCCGGACGGCGGATGCCGGTGGCGCGCGCGCGGCCGTCGATGACCAGGCCGAAGCAGCGCATCGAGGCGTCGTCCCAGTGTTCCGGCGTCAGTTCGTCGCCGGCGGCGCTGATCCACTTGACGTCGGCCACGCCAAGCTCCTCATCGAACTCGCCGGTCAGGAAGCGGCCGCGCCGCAGCACCGGCAACGCACGCCGCAGCGCGGTCAGCTTGCGCACGAATTCGATCAGCGCGCGGCCGCGCTCGTCGATGTCCCAGTCGACCCAGCTGATGTCGTTGTCCTGGCAGTAGGCGTTGTTGTTGCCCTGCTGGGTGCGGCCGAACTCGTCGCCGGCCACCATCATCGGCGTACCCTGCGAGAACAGCAGCGTGGCCAGCAGATTGCGCTTCTGGCGCTCGCGCAGCTCGACGATATCGGGGTCGTCGGTCGGCCCTTCGGCGCCGCAGTTCCACGAGCGGTTGTCGCTGGTGCCGTCGTTGTTGTCCTCGCCGTTGGCATCGTTGTGCTTGTCGTTGTACGAGACCAGGTCGTGCAGCGTGAAGCCGTCGTGCGCGGTGATGAAGTTGACGCTGGCCCAAGGCCGGCGCCCGCTGTGGTTGAACTTGTCGCCGGAGGCGGTGACCCGCGCCGCCAGTTCCGGCGCGACGCCCTCCTCGCCGCGCCAGAAGTCGCGCACCGTGTCACGGAACCTGTCGTTCCACTCGGCCCATCCGGCCGGAAAGCCGCCGACCTGGTAGCCGCCCGGGCCGCAGTCCCACGGCTCGGCGATCAGCTTGACGCTGGACAGGATCGGATCCTGCCGGCACGCCTTCAGGAAGCCGCTGCCATAGTCGAAGCCGCCTGGCTCGCGGCCGAGGATCGTGGCCAGGTCGAAGCGGAAGCCGTCGACCTGCATCTCGGTGACCCAGTAGCGCAGGCTGTCCATCACCATCTGCAGCACGCGCGGATGCGACAGGTTCAGCGTGTTGCCGGTGCCGGTGTCATTGATGTAGTAGCGCTTGTCGTCCGGCATCAGCCGGTAGTAGGACAGGTTGTCGATGCCGCGGAACGACAGCGTCGCGCCCAGTTCGCTGCCTTCGGCGGTATGGTTGTAGACCACGTCGAGGATGATCTCGAGCCCCGCCTCGTGAAAGCGGTCGATCATCTGCTTCAGTTCCCCGACGGCGCCCGGCCCGCGCGCGAAGAAGCGCGGATCCGGCGCGAAGAAGCCGATCGTGTTGTAGCCCCAGTAGTTGGTCAGGCCCTTGTCGAGCAGATGGCTGTCGTTCAGGAAGGCGTGGATCGGCAGCAGCTCGATCGATGTCACGCCCAGCGCCTTGATATGGTCGATCACCGCACGCTGGCCTAGTCCCTCGAAGGTGCCGCGCATCGCCTCCGGTACCACCGGATGGCGTTTGGTATAGCCCCTGACATGGGTCTCGTAGAAGATGGTCCGCTCCCACGGCACGCGTACGCTCAACGGGTGCTCCCAGGTGAAGGCCTGGTCCACGACCTGGCACTTCGGCATGAAGGGCGCGCTGTCGCTGTCGCTGAAGCTCAGGTCGTCCTCGCCCATCCGATAGCCGAACACCGCGGGGTCCCAGCGCAGTTCGCCGACATAGGCCTTGGCATAGGGGTCGAGCAGCAGCTTGTTCGGATTGAAGCGATGGCCGTTGGCCGGATCGTAGGGCCCGTGCACGCGATAGCCGTAGACCGCGCCCGGCGCCAGCCCGTGCACGCGGACGTGCCAGACCTCGTCGGTGTATTCGGGCAGCGCGATGCGCTCGATTTCCCGTTCGCCGTTCTGGTCGAACAGGCACAACTCGACCTTGCTGGCATGGGCGCTGAACAGCGCGAAGTTGACGCCGTCGCCGTCCCAGGTGGCGCCCAGGGGAAACGGCAAGCCTTCGCTGATGGTGTGATTCGACATGGCGCGCGGCACTCCCGTGTGGAAACGATCGTGCGGGAGCACGGCGCATGCCCGGACGCCGGCCATGGCACGCAGGGCGGCGCTTCCCATAATTGCCGCCGCGGCTCCGGCACCGTTGTCAAAACTACAGGGACCCAGCGCCACGCTGAACTCGACAAGCCCCCGTTCTCGCAACTGAATTGCATCTCCGTGGGCACTATGGTTAAATCGCCCCATGTCTTCGCCCACTCCCAGCCTGCCGGCCGCCGTCGATGCGGCACAGGAGCGCCTCCGGGCGCTGGGTGCGCGCGTCACGCAACCGCGCGTCTGCATCCTGGCGTGCCTGATCGGCAGCGACATCCCGCTGACCCACCAGGCCGTGATCGACCGTCTTCCGGGCGGCGCCGAGGCGATCGACCGCGTCACCGTCTATCGGGTGCTCGACTGGCTGGTCGAGCAGGGCCTGGCGCAAAAGCGCGCCGGCAACGACCGCGTGTTCCGCTTCAGCCTGATCGAGCATGAGGCGGCGCGCGCCGAGGTCCATCGCCGGCACAGCCATTTCCATTGCAGCCGGTGCGACCGCACCTTCTGTCTCGAGGCCGAAAGCGCGCCGCCGCGGCAGGCCGCGCCGCGCGTGCCGAGCGGCTTCGCGGTCGAGCACGTCGAATTGACCGTCAACGGCATCTGCGCCGAATGCGGCGCGCGCACCGTGGCCGACGCGCCCGCCGACGATGCCTCTGAAGGTGCGACCGAAAGTGCCGCCGACGCTTCCCCCCATCCCGGAGAACCAACATGTCCAAACTGATCCCGGTCACGATCCTGACGGGCTTTCTCGGCAGCGGCAAAACCACGCTGCTCAAGCGCATCCTCAACGAACAGCACGGCATGAAGATCGCCGTGATCGAAAACGAGTTCGGCGAGGAAAACATCGACAACGAGATCCTGGTGCAGGACGGCCGCGAGCAGATCGTGCAGATGAGCAACGGCTGCATCTGCTGCACGATCCGCGGCGATCTGGTGCAGGCGCTGTCGGACCTGATCGGCCGCCGCGACGCCGGCGAGATCGATTTCGACCGGGTCGTGATCGAGACCACCGGCGTGGCCAATCCCGGCCCGGTGGCGCAGACCTTCTTCATGGACGACGAGATCGCCTCGCGCTATCTGCTCGACGCCGTTGTGACGCTGGTCGACGCCAAGCACGGCAACCAGCAGCTGGACAAGCAGGAGGAGGCGCAGCGCCAGGTCGGCTTCGCCGATGCGATCTTCATCACCAAGGCCGACCTGGTGTCGGCGGACGAGCTGGCCGACCTGCGCCATCGCGTGCTGCAGATGAATCCGCGCGCACCGATCGGCACCGCGCATTTCGGCGAGGCGCCGATCGACTCGATCTTCGACCTGCGCGGCTTCAACCTGAACGCCAAGCTCGAGATCGACCCGGACTTCCTGCGCGCCGAGGAACACGACCATGACCACGAGCATGGCGAGCACTGCGGCGCCGACTGCGGCCATGACCACGACCACGACCACGATCACGATCACCAGCACGGTCACGGTCACGGCCACAACCACCACCATCATCACCACCACACCGACCGCATCGGCTCGTTCGTCTTCCGCAGCGACAAGCCCTTCCACTACGGCAAGCTCGAGGAATTCCTGTCGGGCATCCTGACCGTCTACGGCGAGAAGCTGCTGCGCTACAAGGGCGTGCTCTATATGGAAGGGGTCGACCGCAAGGTGGTATTCCAGGGCGTGCACCAGCTGATGGGCAGCGACATCGGCGGCAAATGGGAAGACGAAACCCCAGGCACCAAAATGGTGTTTATCGGCGTCGACCTGCCCAAGGACGCGATCCTGAAAGGCCTGGCCAACTGCCTCGCCTGACGATGGCTGGGTGACCGAGGCGGGGCTCCGCTCCTCGGTTACCAGCACCGACAGCGCCCTGCTTGCCGCGATGCGGCCCCCGTACGGGTGAAACACCGGTGCTGCGCACGGATATACGCGGTACGCGCCGCTCGGTGAAACACCGAATATCCGGTCCGGTTTTCCACCGTATCTCCTGGTAATTTGTTCAAGTACAATAAGCCGGATGTGATGCGGGCAGCGCGGTCTTGCCGCCGCCCGCGTCGTATGCAGGGCGGCGGTAGTCGTCAGCATCAGACGGCCGTCCTGCGGTGCGGCCGCTGTGCTCGTGCGATGGCCGTCGAACGCGCGGGATCTCGTGCCGCAACGTTTCAGGGCGTTGCCGCTGGGGCAACGACGCCGACCGATGTCGACCGACGCCGAGAAAGGGATCCCATGGTAGCCGCAGCAAAAACCAAAGAAAGCCGCAGCAAGACCGCTGGTGCTGCGGCCGCTACGACAAAGGCGCAGGGACAGCAAGCTGCGCCTACCCCCCGGAACGGCTCGGCGCCGGCCGGTACCGGAGCGGCAAAGGGAGGCACGCGAAGCAGCAAGACTGCAGCCAGCCAGAGTGAAACGGTCGAACCGCGCAAGCGGACCGACACTGCATCCGCGCGGAATACGACGCCGCCGGTCGCATCAACAAGAGAATCAGCAGCAACCATGAGCAGCAATAAACTTCTGACTGAAGCTGAAATCCTGAAGATGGACGACAAGGACTACATGAACGAGGCCCAACTGGCCTTTTTCAAGAACCGCCTTGAACAGCTGCGCGACGAAATCCTGAAGAACGCCGACCAGACCACCGAGCATCTGCGCGAAACGGTCATCGTGCCGGATCCGGCGGACCGCGCCACGATCGAAGAAGAACATGCCCTGGAGCTGCGCACGCGCGACCGCGAACGCAAGCTGCTGAAGAAGGTCGAGCAGTCGCTGGCCCGCATCGAGTCCGGCGACTATGGCTGGTGCGAGGAAACCGGCGAGCCGATCGGCGTGCCGCGTCTGCTGGCCCGCCCGACCGCGACGCTGTCGCTGGAAGCCCAGCAGCGCCGCGAGCTGCGTCAGAAGCTGTTCGGCGATTGAGGCCTGCCCTCCTCGATTCGCACTGCCGACGGCCCGGAACACCGGGCCGTTTTGCTTTTCAGGACGGCGCAGCCGCGCTCGTCGTCGCCAGGCCACGGCAAGGGTGCCGCGGCCGCGCATTTCTGCTACAGTCGCAACCTTGTTGCATCAGCGCGGCCGCCGTGCCGCGCACCTCGGCGCAACGCCCGCCCCCCATACCCTCGATCGCCATGGCCGACCGTCTTCCCGTCACCGTATTGGCCGGCTTCCTCGGCGCCGGCAAGACCACGCTGCTGCAGCACGTGCTGGCCAACCGCGAAGGCAAGCGCGTGGCGGTCATCGTCAACGATCTGGCCGATGTCAATATCGATGCGCGCCTGGTCGGCGAAGGCGTGCTGGCGCAGGCCGGCGAGCGGCTGGTCGAGCTGTCCAACGGCTGCATCTGCTGCACGCTGCGCGAGGATCTGCTGGTCGAGATCGCGGCGCTGGCGCGCGAGGGGCGCTTCGACTATCTGCTGGTCGAATCGACCGGCGTGGCCGAACCGCTGCCCATCGCCGAGACCTTCACCTTTGAAGACGAACACGGCCACGCGCTGGACAGCCTGGCCCGGCTCGACACCATCGTCACCGTGGTCGACGCCGCGCATTTCCTGCAGGATTTCGACGAGGCCGATTATCTGAGCGACCGCGGCCAGGCCCGCGACGACGAGGACGACCGCACCGTGGTCGATCTGCTGATCGAGCAGGTCGAGTTCTGCGACGTGATCGTGCTGAACAAGATCGATCTGGTCGGCGACGCGGAACGCGAACGGCTGATCGCGCTGCTGCATGTGCTCAATCCGCGCGCCGAGATCGTGCCCGCCAGCTTCGGCAAGGTGCCGCTCGACAAGGTGCTCGACACCGGCCGCTTCGACTTCGAAGCGGCCGCGGCAGCGCCGGGCTGGCAGGCGGAACTGCGCGGCGAGCATGTGCCCGAGAGCGAAGCCTACGGCATCGGCAGCTTCGTCTACCGGCGTCGGCGCCCGTTCCATCCGCGCCGCTTCGCCGACCTGATCCATACCGAATGGCTGCGCCAGCACGGCAACGTGCTGCGCTCCAAGGGGTTCTTCTGGCTGGCCAGCCGCATGGACGTGGCCGGCAGCTGGAGCCAGGCCGGCGGCGTGTGCCGCCACGGCGGTGCCGGGGCCTGGTGGGCGGCGATCGATCCGGCCGACTGGCCGCAGGACGACGAGACACTGGCCGCGATCCGCGCCGACTCGCAGGTCGACGGTGCGCCGGCGCCGTTCGGCGACCGGCGCCAGGAGCTGGTGCTGATCGGCCAGAACATGGACCGCGCCGCGCTGGAAGCGGCGCTCGACGCCTGCCTGCTGAGCGACGCCGAGATGGCCGCCGGTCCCGACGCCTGGATTGCCTACGACGATCCGTTCCCCAGTTGGGAAGACGCCTTCGACGACGAGGGCGATCACGACCATCGCGACCACGATCACGATCACGATCATCACGATCACGACGGGGCCCCGTGCGACTGCGGGCGCCATGGCGGACATGCGCACTGAGCTGCTGCGCGCGCTGCGGCGCCGGGGCACGGATCGCCTGAGTGGCGCGCTGTGGGCCCTGTGGCTGGTGCTGTGCCTGCTGCTGGCGCAGCACGCCGGCCTGGTTCACCGCATCCAGCACGGCGGCTCGCCGGCCGTGCCAATGTCTGCCAACCCGGCTTCGGCGAACCTGGTCGGCACTTCGCTCGCCTCCGCCGGCAGCGATACCCGTATCGACAGCCATGCACCGGACAGCGCGCGCGCGCCGATCCATTCGTGCGTGCTGTTCGACGCCGCCACGCAGGCGCTCGGTGCCTGCGGTACGCCGCCGATGCCGCTGCTGTCGCATGGCAAGCCGCTGGTGCCGCCCGGCATCACCTGGCGCTGGCCCCACCTGCCGCCGCAACGCAGCTTCCTGACGCGCGCCCCACCTTCTTCGCTCGCCTTCGCCTGAGCGCGGCCGCTCTTGCGGCCGCTTGTTGACGACCCGGCGATCCCGACGTTCGACCACGCTGACCGGCATTACCCCTGCGACGGCCCGGCACTGCCACGCCATCGCCGCGGGCCTTGCCTTGCCGCGCCTTGCCGCACCCATCCGCAGCGAGTCACCGAGCGCGACCGATCGCCACGATGTTCTTCGCATCGCGAGCCATGAATCCGACCCTGCAACGCACTACCGCACACCGTTCCGCCGACGCTTCGGCCAGCCCGACACAACACCTGACACATATCGCGCCTCGGCTCGGCGCCCGCCTGACCCCGCTGGCCGCCGTCGCGCTGTGCCTGGCCGCGCCTGCCGCGTGGGGCCAGGCCGCCCCGGCAGCCGCCCCCGCCGCCCCGACCCTCGGCGAAGTGGTGGTCACCGCCAATCCGCTCGGCAGTGACCTGAACTCGCTGGTGCCGGCCGTCTCCACGCTGCAGGGCGACAACCTGGCCGTGCGCCAGAACAGCACGCTCGGGGAAACGCTGAACAGCCTGCCCGGCGTGTCGTCGACCTATTTCGGGCCGAACTCGAGCCGGCCGGTGATTCGCGGGCTCGATGGCGACCGCATCAAGGTGCTGCAGAACGGCGGCAGCAGCATCGACGCCGCCACGCTGTCCTACGACCACGCGGTGCCGCTCGACCCGCTGGTGGCCGAGCGCATCGAGGTCGTGCGCGGCCCCGCGGCGCTGATGTACGGCGGCAACGCGATCGGCGGCGTGGTCAACGTGATCGACAACCGCATCCCCAAGGCGCCGATCGAAGGCGTGACCGGCGCCACCGATCTGAGCGCGACGATCGACGGCGACGCGGCCCGCAATGCCAGCGGCCTGATCGAGGCCGGCAACGGCAAGTTTGCGATCCACGCCGACGCATTCGCCCGCAAGACCAGCGATCTGCGCATCCCCGGCTACGCGCGCAGCGAGCGGCTGCGCAACAGCCAGCCGCTGGAGGAAGGCGAGAGCGAGGTGCGCAACCGGTTGCCCAATACCAACGCCGAGCAGCACGGCGGCGCGCTGGGCGGCTCCTACACCTGGGCCGACGGCTTCGTCGGCGCCAGCTACAGCGCCTATCGCAACGACTACGGCACGCCGGCCGAAGACGAGGTACGGCTGAACATGAAGCAGGACCGCTTCGCGCTGGAGGGCGAGGCCCGCAACCTGTCCGGCACCACCGGCGGCTGGTTCGAATCGGTCAAGGGCAAGTTCGGCTATACCGACTACGAGCACAAGGAAATCGAGGGCGGCGAGACCGGCACGGTATTCAAGAACAAGGGGTGGGACGCACGCATCGAGGCGCAGCACGGCAATATCGGTCGCATGCGCGGCGTGATCGGCGCGCAGTTCGGTGCGACCCGATTCTCTGCGCTGGGCGAGGAGGCCTTCGTGCCCAGCAGCGATACCGACAACGCCGCGCTGTTCGTGTTCGAGGAAATGCCGCTGGATGCGGCCGGCAACCTGAAGCTGAACCTGGGCGGCCGCATCGACCATACCAGCATCAAGGCCACCGCCGGCGGCAACGAGCGCTTTGCCGATGCCAAGCGCAGCTTCAATGCCGGCAGCGCCTCGGCCGGCCTGCTGTACAAGCTCGGCCCGGCCTGGTCGCTGACCTCGAACGTCGCCTACACCGAGCGCGCGCCGACCTTCTACGAGCTATACGCCAACGGCCCGCACGTCGCCACCGGCGCCTGGGAACAGGGCAATCCAGACGCCAACAAGGAACGCGCCACCTCGGTCGACCTCGGCCTGCGTTTCAAGCAGGGCGATCACAGCGCCGGCGTGTCCGGCTTCTACAGCCGCTTCTCGAACTATCTGGCGTTGTCCGCGACCGGCAACGCGCGCAACGAGGAAGGCGAGCTGGTGGCCCCCGGCAGCGCGGACGCCCTGCCCGAACTGCGCTATCTCGGCATTCCGGCGACGCTGTACGGCTTCGAGGCCGAGGGCAAGACCCGGCTGGCCCGCAAGCTGCTGACCGGCAGCGATACGCTGGACTTCGAGGCGCGGGCGGACTACGTGCGCGGCGAGAACCGCGAGACCGGCGAGCCGCTGCCGCGGCTGGCGCCGCTGCGTCTTGGCGGCGCGCTCGTCTACGGCGCCGGCCCCTTCGGCGCGCGCCTGGACCTGACCTGGGCCGCGAAGCAGACCCGCGTGCCCGTCAACGACACGCCGACCGACGCCTACACGATGCTGGGCGTCGCGCTGACCTACAAGATCAAGAGCGGGCGCACGCAAACCCTGCTCTACCTGCGCGGCGACAACCTGACCAACGAGGAGGCGCGCAATTCCACCTCGATCCTGCGCGACATCGCGCCGATGGCCGGCCGCAGCGTGCGCGTGGGCCTGCGCACGACGTTCTAGCGCAGCGCTGGCCAGCGGCGCGAAGGATGCGCCGCCGGCCGTCCCGGCTGCATGGTGTCGGCCCCCGTTCCGGCGCCGTGCTTCATGCGCGGTCGAACCTGCAGATCAGCCTCGCTACCGCATCCTCCATCATCACTGCCACCTGCGGCATCACGAGGGATTGCGGCTCGAGACGATCGTCGGGCGGCAAACGCTGCAGCGCTTCCAGCCATTGCGCGCCGGCTGCCACGAAATCGTCGTCCTTCCGTGACGCCGCACTCGGCGTCGAAGAGACGACGCTGTGGAACCAGTCCGTGGTCGCGCACAGCAGCGACGCCTGATACTCGGGCGGAATCTGCATGATGGCGCGCCATACCGCGCGCCTGGGCGCCCAGCCATATTCGCTGCCGCTCGCTTGGTGCCACATCGTGGCCACAGCATTGCGCCGCGTATCGGCCTCGGCCCACTGGCGCAGCACGTCGACGCGATACGCCGGCGGCAAGGACGCCGCGACGGACAGGATCCAATCGGTACTCGCGTTGATACTGGACAGGCCCTCGTACTGCTCGGTCGGCCCTTGCCCGAGGTCGAGCAGCACCGTCTGCCGAACCTCGATCGGCAAACGCCTGACCGACCGGGTCAGGAGATCGACGAAGTTGCGCAGAACCATCGCGTCGGCACTGTGGATGCGATCGCGGCCTTGTTCCGACTGCCACTGCACCACGATGGCAAGACGCGCAAACTCCAACGCCAGTGCCGGTTGCGGGGCCAATTCCATCTCGCCGGTCCAGGACGGCAAATCGGCCGCGAGCGCGACCATCTTCGCGGAAAACGGCTCGGACGTGTCGCATAGCCGCTGCATCGCCTGCGCGAGCACCGCGCGGCCATCGTCGGCCAATGGCATGGCCGCCATCAAGGCGTCCAGGAAGCTTTGCATCTCGGTGGGGGCGGCTCGCCCGGAGCCGCCTCGAGCCATTGTGCGAGCGATGCCGCACGCTCCAGCGGCGCCGCGGCATCCGATGTTTTCCGCTGCGTGTCCGTGAATGCCCGTTGCCGTGGCATCGAACGCGCGCCCGGCGGGGCGGTGTCGAACAATCGATTCAGCCAGTCACGTCGGGAACGCGTTGTGCCTTCGGTGGCGCACCGCTCCATCAGCTCGTCGCACAGTGCTTCCCACTGCTGCGCAGACAGCCAGCCGCCCCATCGCGCAAACAGCCTGGCGCGTTGATCGACATCGAAGCGCAGATCGACGCCGAGCTGCCACAGCGCGTCGATGCCCTGCCTGCGGAACGGGTCGGCAGCCCAGCCGGCGCGCAAGCATCGCATCAGACCGACCGCCAACTCCGCGGCAGCCTCCCCGGTGCAGCGTCCGGCCTGTGCGAATGCCTGCTGCCACGCCAGCTGGGGCGCTTCCAGCGCACTGAGCAGCGGCGGTCCTTCGACGGTCCTGGCTTCCAGCAGCGCCACTAGCGTCCACGCGGATATCGTCCGACGACCAGCCGCACAGGCGGCGCCAAAGCCGTCGCGCCAGAGTTCCGCTGGCGTGCCGGGGGAACGCAGGTGGTATTCGACAGCGAGCCGCGCGGCATCGCGGTGCCGGCCCGCCGGCAACAGGGCGGCCAGCGCAAGATGGCCTGCCAGGTCGAATGGCTGCCGCGGCGGCGGCTTCAGGTACATCCCGCCGCCCCGCTGCGGTGCGCGTACTTCAAGCAAGGCAAAGGTCAACGCCGCCCGGCCGGGCCCGGGCAGGCCGTTCAGGCGCTGATCCAGCATCGCCAGGCAATCGGGAACATGGACTTCGCGCACGCTGTCATGCCACAACGGCTCCGGCATCCGCGCCACGCCTGGCACGGACGCCAGTTCAACGAGCACGGCGCCGCGTGCCGCCACAGGCAGCGCATCGCTCGCGCGCAGCACCAGCCGCCATGCGCGCACACGGTGGGCACGCGCCAGGCAGCTCGTGCGCCGCGCCAATGCCCGCAAGACCAACATGCGATCACCCACGTCCGCCATCGCGTCGATGCGATTCAGAACGCCGGACAAGGCGGACAGGGTCGACACCTGGCGTGCGCGCTCCAGCGTCGTGGCAGCGAGCTGTCCCAACGCGTCGCGCACGGCATGGTTGGCGCGCGACAGCGCGATGCGATCGTGCAACGACAGATAGCCGGCGATGCGCTTCATCGGTTCGGCCAACAGCGTCCAGCACGGGCCGGGCGCCGCGTCGGAGCCGGCGACGACCAGCGCAACGCTGGACGGCTGCCCGGGCGCCTGCGGATGCAGCGTGCCGGTTGGCGCGGGCGCTTCGCCGGTCAGGCGGTTTGGCCGGGTCGGATTGGAACCGGTCGGGTCCCAATCGGTCGGATCGGGCCCAATGGGCATGGCCGCGCTCGCGCGGCCGAGGTCGTGGATGGGCATCGGATTCCTCGAAGGGTCGGGTCAGGGCGCTGGGGCCTTCGCGCCGGAGGGGCATTCTTGCGTCGGTCGATCGCCTCGGTCTGTCGACTACCGGCGCGACGTTTCATCGCGGTGCAGCAGGCACCCCTGCGGGGCGCCAGCGGGCTAGCGGTGCCCCGGTCTGCCTGCCCCCGGTGCAATGCCGTGCCGCGGGTCTGTCCGTCTTGACACTGCAAGAGCCACGTCCGGACAATGCGCCACACCACAACCGACGGGAGTGCCCGATGCCATTCGTTCGTCGTACCCTGCGCGCCGCGGTGCTGGCCACAAGCCTGGCCCTCGGCGCCGCTGCCCTGCCCGCGCACGCGGCCAGCCTGACCATCGGCCTGTCCGGCGATATCACCTCCCTCGATCCGCACTATCACAACGTCACGCCCAACGCGAACGTCGCCGAGCACATGTTCGAGACGCTGATCGCCAAGGACGAGAAGATGCGTTTCAAGCCGGCGCTGGCGCAAAGCTGGCGCGCGGTCGACGAGACCACCTGGGAGGTCAAGCTGCGGCCCGGCGTCAAGTTCCACGACGGCAGCGAATTCACCGCGCAGGACGTCGTGTTCTCGCTGGCGCGGCCGGCCAACGTCAAGAACAGCCCGTCGCCGTACACGATCTACACCAAGGGCTTCAAGGACGTGGTGGCGGTCGACAAGCTGACCGTGCGCATCACCACCAACGGTCCCTACCCGCTGGTGCCGAACGACCTGTCGACGATCTACATGGTGTCGAAGAAGGTCGCCGAGACCGCATCGAGCGACGACTTCAACAGCGGCAAGGCGATGGTCGGCACCGGGCCGTACAAGTTCGTCAGCTTCCGCAAGGGCGACCGCGTCGAGCTGACCCGCAACGATGCCTATTGGGGCAACAAGCCGCAATGGGACACGGTGTCGCTGCGCATCCTGACCAACGACGCGCCGCGCGTGGCGGCGCTGCTGGCCGGCGACGTGCAGGTGATCGAGAACGTGCCGACCTCGGACATCCGCAAGCTGTCGGCCGATCCCGGCGTGTCGGTGTTCAAGGTGCCGACCTTCCGCATGATGTACCTGCATATGGACAGCGACCGCGAGGTCTCGCCCTTCGTCGCCGACAAGGCAGGCAAGCCGCTGCCCCGCAATCCGCTGAAGGACGCGCGCGTGCGCCAGGCGATCTCGAAGGCGATCTCGCGCCAGGCGATCGTCGACCGCGTGATGGAAGGCGCGGCCGAGCCGACCGGCCAGCTGGTCAACAGCTCGCTGTTCGGCCACGTGCCGGCGCTCAAGCCCGACACCGCCGATGCGGCAGCGGCCAAACGCCTGCTCGCCGAGGCCGGCTTTCCGGACGGCTTCCAGCTGACGCTGCATACGCCGAACAACCGCTATGTCAACGACGAACAGGTCGCGCAGGCGATCGCGTCGATGCTGACGCGCATCGGCATCCAGACGCGTGTCGAGGCGATGCCGTCGGCGAGCTTCTTCACGCGCGCCAACAAGCTCGATTTCTCGTTCATGCTGGCGGGCTGGGGCGCCGATACCGGCGAGGCCGGCTCGTCGCTGAAGTCGCTGCTGGCGACCTACGATCCCGGCAAGGGCTGGGGCGCGTCGAACCGCGGCCGCTACAGCAATCCGGCGCTGGACGCCAAGCTCAGCGCCGCGCTGACGACGATCGACGACCGCGCGCGCGAGAAGCTGCTGCAGGAGGCCACCGAGATCGGCATCAAGGACTACGGCGTGATTCCGCTGTACTACCAGATCAATGTGTGGGCGGCGAAGAAGGGCCTGACCGTGATTCCGCGCCAGGACGAACGCACCTACGCGTTCAGCATCACGCGCTGATCCATCATGGCGGCGCGGCCGGAGCGGTGGGCATCACCGACTCCGGCACCAGCGAGTAGATCGCCGCGCGGCACGGCACGCCGTGCAGCACCAGCCGGTTGCGCGCGATGCATTCGAGCAGCGCGCCGGTCTTCTCGGCGACGCGGCGGCTCGCCAGATTCCGCTCGGCGGCGACGATCTCGATGCGGGTCAGATGCAGCCGGTGAAAGCCGAAGCAGGCCATCATCCAGGCAGCGCGGGTCGCAAGGCCCTGGCCCTGCCGGCTCTTGCGAATCCAGTAGCCAAGATTGGCGATGCGGTTCTCGGTCGAGATCTGGTTCAGCGCGACGCCGCCGAACAGCACGCGGCCGTCCTGCGAGTAGACGCCGATGTCGTACGACAGCCCGGCCGCGAGATTGTCGGCGCAGGTATCGATCCACAGCTGCGCGTCCCGTACGCTGTAGCGCAGATGGGCCCATGGCATCCACGGTGCGAGGCTCGCCATCGACTCCTGCACCGCGGCGGCGAACTGCTCCGCGTCGGCCTGTCGAAACGGACGCAGCGAGAACCCCTCGCCCCGCAGGATCGGCACCGTACTCATCGCGCTCAATCCGAATTGCGCACCATCTCGCCGTCGACGGTGGCCGCGCCCGCCTTGATCAGGCCGGACAGCACCTGCTCCATCACGCCCGGCAACGGCGCACCGTCCAGATGGCGCAGCCGCACGCGCTCGAGCAGCGGTGCCTGCGCCATCCACTGCAGCAGCGCGTCGCGCGTCATCTCGCGCTGCTCCAGCAGCTTGAACTTGACCAGCACCTTCAGCGCGTGCACGGCGTTGCGGCGGGGATCGGCGCGCAGATAGTCGAGCCGGCCGCGGGCCCGCTCCAGCGCCGCGCCGACATCGGCGAACGGACTGCCATGGCCGGGAATCACCAGCCGTACGTCGAGCTCGGCGATCCGTCGCAACACGGCGTCCTGCTCGGCGAAACCGCTGTCGCCGTCGAGCTCGGGAAAGATCACGCCGAAGCCGTGTTGCCACAGCGCATCGCCGGAGATCAGGATGCCTTCCGCCGGCGCGAACAGCATCACCGCGTGAGGGTCATGCCCGGGGGCGGCGATGACCTGCCAGTCCAGGCCACCCATCCGCATCGACTGGCCGTCCTCGAGCAGCGCGTCGAAGGCGAAGCGATCGCACTGCTGGCCGGTGGCGCGATAGCTCAGCGCATCGACATCCCACTGCGCCACCGCGCGGGCCTCGGCCGCCGGAATCCATGTGCGGGGCTGCCAGCGCCGCTGCAGCAGCGCATTGCCGCCGCAGTGATCGGAATGCAGATGGGTATTGATCAGCCGCTTCAGCGGCTTGCCGTCCAGCGCGGCCTCGACCAGCGCGACGGTCTGCTGGGCATGGCTGACATAGCCGGTATCGACCAGCACGGTATCGTCGCCGTCGATCAGCAGCACGTTGTTGGCCGACAGCCAGCCGCGTTCGAACACGCGGATGCCGGCGGGCAACCGGTCGGCGAATGCGTCCGGCTGGTTTGCTGTGGATTCGCTCATGGGCGCCCCGACTGCACCGTGTCGCCGGTATTGGAGGTATCGGAAGTATCGGAGGTATTGCAGGTATCGCCGGTAGCGGCGGTGCCCGCCGCGGCGGCGCGTTGCGGCAGCGTCTGCCAGATCGCGCGCTTGTCTTCGTCGCTGCGATTGGCCCAGCCGGCAATCTCGTCGATGGTGCGGAAGCACCCTTCGCAGTAGCCGTGCTGGCCCATGCGGCAGACATCCCGGCAAGGCGAGGCGACCGGCCTCGCATACTGGGCGGCAAGCGCGCGGCGGCGCAGATCGGCAATCAATTTGGCGTCGGCTGGCATGGGGACGAAGGGCCGGAGGCTGATCGACGCAGTGTAGCGCCATTGCGCGGCCGGCACAGCCCGGCGGGCCGGGGCTGCCGCGTCCTCAGCGCCAGGCCAGTACCGGACGGTGGTCGGACCGCACGCCATCGACCATGGCGAGGCACTCGCGGCGGGCGTCGCGCCACGCCTGGCGGCTGGCCGCGTCCGCCGGGGCACGGGCAAACCAGTACGACACCTTGTCGAGCAGGCGGGCGCGCGCCCGCTCCCGGGCCGGCAGGTCCACGATGGCCTGCCACAGCGTCTGGCGGCAGCGGTCGAAACCGCGCCAATCGATCGGCCTCGCGCCCTTGGGCCCGGATTCCATGTCGACCAGCAGCGGCAGCAGGTCGCTTTGCTGCTCGGGCGACAACGCAGGCAATAACCCCAACGCATGCCGTACGGTGGCCAGATGAAAGTGCCGCTCGTTCGACGGAGCGAAGGGCGCGCGCACCGCGCACAGGGCGGCGAGCATGCCGAGCATGCTGTCAAACGGCAAACCGCGGACCCATCTCCATACCGCGTCGACGAAGGCGGGGATCGCGTCCTCGGCCCAGGCCCGCCTGGCCGACCTCGCCGCGCCGTCGTGCAGCTGCAGCATGACATCCCCCATGCCGATCAGCGCCGAAAGCGCCGCGGTATCCAGGCGCGCCGCCGTGCCCTCCAGCTGCACGAGGGCCTCGGTCAGCCCGGCGATCCGCGTTCTCCAGTCGGCGTCGAGCGCAACGCCGTGACTGTGACACTGCACCGCGACTGCACCGATCAGCGAGGCCTGCAGCGCCGCATTCGGCAACGGCGGCTCCATCGCGGCCAGTCCCACATCGATCCATAGCTGGGGCACCACCCGATTGCGCGAAAGCGCCACGATCCACTGGGCCTGCTGGGCCGTCGGCAGGCAGACCAGCGCGCTGTCCAGCGCATCGCCATATTGGCCGTAGTCCGCCAGCGTGCGCGCGCGATACCAGAGCGTCAGCGGTTTCAGCAGTCGATGATGGACCGCCAGGTTCAACACCCGCTCGAACAGTTCCATCGTATGCGGGCCCCTGTACAGGAAGGCCGGCAGGTTTGACAGCAATGCCGCCTGCTGCTGCGGTGGCAACGGCGTCAGCCGCGGCAGCAGCATCGATTCCCACTGGGTGGCATCGGCCACGTACGTCAGGCATCGCGCAATCTGCCGCAGTTCCGCCTCGGCGGCGTCGTCGTGCTGCGACGTCGGCGGCGGCAAGGCGTCCCACATCGCGTTCCAGGCAGCGAGACGGGCGGGTTCGGCCAATAGCGCGAACAGCAGCGCCTCGATCATATGGCGATCGTTGCCCGGCAGCTCGCCGGCATTCTGCAGCCATCTGCCTGCGGCGAGGCGGGCCTTGTTCTTGACGCGCTGGTCCGACAGCGCGGCCAGCGCCTGCAACAGCGCCTTCATCAGAATGACAGCTGCCTGCGTCGGCCATGCGGACGCCGTTGCCAACAGGCGCTCCCATACCGCCATCCCGGCACGGAACGCCGCGTCGCCACCGCGCGGATCGGGCGGATCGGGCGGACAGTCTTGCACCAGCATGGCCGGCGCCGAGATCCGGAACAGTGCCGCGAGCGCGTGCGCGCTGGCGCCCGGATCGAGTTCGGCCAGCTCCAGCGCCTGCAGGGCCAACGGCACGGCCTTCGACGGCGGCAAACGGGAAGGCTCGGCAACAAGGCTGGCAAGATCGTCGACGACGCGGCGCCGCTGCACCGCTGGAACCACGCGCACGGCCAGCAGCCAGCAGGACTCCGGCACCAGCAGCGCGCGTACGCGGTCGGTGATCGACAGCGTCGGATTCCTGTGCAGCGCCAATGCCGCGCCGATCCGTTCGGCCAGTGGCAGGCGCTCGAGCGCGCGGCAAAGTTCCACCGCGAGACGCTGGACCTGACGGCTCTCTTCCACGGCAAGACATGGCTGCCGCGCCAGCTCGGTGGCGAGCAGGCGCAGCGGTACCGCGGCGCCGTCGCCGTCGGGAAACGCCAGCTGGATCGCATCGAGCACACTGCGCAGGCCCGCGCAGCGCTGGCTGCCGGGCAGCTCCGAAACGCGGTCGGCCGCCACCTGCAATGCCTTTGCGCGCGTCGGCCGGTCCGGCTCGACGGCGAACGGCCGGCTCTCCGTTTGCGGCAGCGTATGCGCGAGCGCGCGGCGCAGCCCCGGCAGCGTGGTCCACAAGGCCGCCTGCAGCAAGGGCACGCAGTGCGCCATCGGCTTGGCGAACCGGGAGCAGACCTGCCGCAACGCGTGGCAGTCCTGCAGACTGAGCCTTACGCCGATCGCGTGCAGCAACGGCAGCGGCAACGCTTCGAACCGGGACAGCGTGCTGGCGTCGCGCCGATCGCGCACCGCGGTCTGCTCGCGCTGGCATCGCATCTGCTGTTGCAGCGCGCGCGCGGACATCGCGAACATCCAGGATTCCATCTCGCGGCGGTCGCGCCCGGTCAGTTGCCATCGCCGCCCGCCTTCCAGCCGGAACAGCGACCGCACAAGGTCGAGCAGCCGGTCGAGCAGACTGCGCGGCCGGCCCGCTGCATCGAGCCGGATCGCGACGAAGGTGTTGTCGTCCAGGCGCTCGACCCGGACCGACTCGCCACGGAAGCGGAACACACCGATGGTTTGCGCGCCGCTCGATGGCGCCCGTCCAAGACGGGACAGCGCGGCAATGCTGTCGGCGTGGGTCGGATCGTAGAGGTACTTCGGAGAATCAGGCATGGTCCGTCGTCCGTCTTCAGGGCGCGGCAGGCTCACGCGTTCGCCGCGAGTCCATGGATCGGCGCCGGACCGGACGCGGCGACCGCGAACGACAGCGCCTGTTGCACGGCAAGCCGCCATGGAAGGACGCAGTTGCGGTCGACTTCGGCCAGGCCGTCGCACAGCGCCGCGTATTCGACCATGCAATGTCGCCAGCGCAAACGCATGACATCGTCCATCGGCGAATCGATCAGCCAGCGTCCGACCGCGAACAGGATAGGTAGGCGGTTCCGGTCGGGCATCGCATCGCGCAGCAGGTCCCACATCGCGAGGTGCATGGCACCGAATCCGGCCGCTCTGGCGCTGTCGATACGCGCCACCGCGAGCGCAAGCAGGATGTCGCCACGGCGCCCGGCCGGCACGCTGGACACGCTGCTTCTGACCAATTCGAGCACATGATGCAGGCTGGGCCTGGACAGGTAGTGGTAGACGTTCGCGTTCTCGGTATTGCGTCCCGAACCCGGATTGCGCAGCAGCAGTGCCTGGACGACTTCCGCGCGCATCGACGCTGGCGCACGTGCGACCCAGCGCCAGATCCGATCCAGCAGCATGATCGCCTCGACGACCTCGCGCGGCGGTGGCTGGCGCAGGCTCGCCGCCATGGCTGCGGTGTTGCCAAGCATCACCATGTCGGTGGCGAACTGGAGTTGGGCCCGTACCGGCGGACTCGCTTCGAGCTCGCCGGCCAGCGTCTCGATGCGGTCCAGCACCTTGGACAACGCGAGACCCCCGCGCGTCTCCTCTTCGCACAGCCTGGCCAGCAGCGAGGCGATCCGGATCCGCACCGGGCCTTCCTCGATGCCCGTCGTCGGCTGCCGCAGCCAGTTCATCGCCAGCGTCGCCGCGCAAGGCAGGCGGCGCTCGTCCTGCAGCAATTCGTACAGCAGACCGAACCGGCTGACCGGGTCCATGCGTTGCAGTATCGATTCCACGCTGCGCTGCTGCGCTGGCGACAACGCACCTGCCGCGTACCACCACAAGGCGGCAAAGGGGCTGTCGTACTGCTGCGCCAGACGCATCGACTCGGCCAGCACCTGCGCCATGCTGCCGGGCGCATCGCGCATGGCCTCCGCCGGCAACATCGTCAGCAGCCTGGCGTGCAACCCAGGCGCCAGCGGCGCGCTACCGCCGTGCCCGCCGAGCGGAGCCGGCCAGTTCAGCGACGGCACGCTCCAGAGCATGCCGATCAATCCGCGTGCCAAGCCGATGCGCCGCGCATCATCGTCGCCGACACCGCTGCACCAGTCGGCCCACCTTGCCTCCCAGTAGGCGCCTCGCTCGTCTTCGGGCAGACAGGAGATCAGTGGCGCACCGAGTTCGATCCGCTGCGCGGCCGGCAGCGCGGCCGTTTGCAGCCAGCCGCGAAATGCCGACGCACACGGCCGGCCGACGGCCTCGGGCAGATCGCTCAGACGGGCGCGCAGCCGGCGCATCGGCGGCGCGATCAGCGCGGGCGGCAGCGCGCTCGTCCGTTCGAACAATGCTCGCCACCGTGCCTCGTCCTCCTCGGGATTGCCGCCGACGATCCAGGTCTTGCACATGGCCTCCAGTGCGAATGCCTTGAGCCGATCGCGATCCGGCTCGTTGCAGGCCGTGCCGGTCCGATCGATGGCGCCGAGCATTGCGTCCCACGCCTCGGCGCGCGGCGGCTGCGCGGACCACGGGTCGGGGAGCCCCTGCAGCAGCGCCTCGCAGACGATCCATGTTGCCCTGGCCCATTCGGATGCCGGAAGCCGGCCGACGACGGCGAACCAGTTCCCGGCGGTGCAATCCAGCGCGGTGAACGCCCGCCGCGCTTCCCGCGTGCGGTGGCTCGCCAGCACGGCGGCCAACGCCGGATATCGATGATCGGCCGGCAGTGCGTCGATCAACCGGCCGAGGCGGCTTTCGGTCGCGTCGCGGTCGGAGTCGCGTACCGAATCGAGGGAGCGGGCGATCGCGGCGAGCGCACGGGCGCGCAGGCCGGCCGCATGAAGGCGCTCGGCGGTGTCGAGCAGTACCTCGCATGCCGGCTGCCGCTGCGCGGGCAGCAGAACCTGGACGCGTGCCGCGAGCGCCGACACCAGACTGCCATGGCTGGCCATCGGCACGGGCCACTCGGGATCCTGGCGCCGCGGCCAGCCGGCCATCTCGTCGAGCACGGCCAGCATCGCCGACAGCGTCGTGGCTTGCGCCGCGCCGCGCATAGCGCGCGCGACCAGCGCCTGGCTGGCGGTGGAGCGCCTTGCGTCCTTGCTGACCGCCGCCACGGCCAGTACCTGGTCCGGCTCGAGGAATCGGCAGACCTGGCGCCAGAAGAGCGGATGGATGCATGCGGGTGCAGGCGCAGCTTCCGGTGCGGGTGCCGGTGTCGCAGCGATGTGGCGCGTCGGCGTGCCGGCCTTGTCATTGCCGTTGGCCTGCTTATTCTCGCTGGCCCCGTGGGCCGACCACCACGCCTGTTCGATCCCGCGTCGCTGCTCGATGATGGTACGGGCGTCGCGCCGGCCGATGGCCCAACTGCGGCCGCCTTCCAGACGCAGCAGGCTGCGCAGCCAGTAGATCAGTCTGGACCATGGCGAACCGAACCGGGCCGGCGGATCGCGTTCGGCGCGCACGGGCTTGTCGTGCAGCCATACGATCCTGACGCTGTAGGCGCGCTCGAAGACGGGGCGCAGGTGTTCGATGTCTTCGAATTGTCGCGGCGGCAAGCCGTGGTAGACGTATTTGTACGAGTCGGGCATGGCGTTCGGACATGGAGTGAATCAAGACCGCCCCGTATCGGGGTGCCCACAGGGCGAAGGCGCACCCTGCGGACCTGCACGGTATTGTTCCCATGCCGAACATGGCTGCTTGCCAAAACGGCGGCAAACCCAAGCGTTTGGGGCGGCCGATCTACCTTGGCGCGGCGGCCGCCCGTTCGCGCTTGGCGGCGACCTTGTCGTTGAAGCGCGCCGCGTCGATCAGATGGCGCTCATGCACGCCTTCGGAGATCTTGTCCTCGCCATCCCAGGCGGACAACTCGAAACGCAGCTTGCGGCCCTCGATCGCCGTCAGCACGCCCTTGACCGTGATCGTCATGCCGGCCGGCGTCGGCGCCAGATGCGTGAAGCTGACCAGCGTGCCGAGCGATTGCTCGCGTGGCCAGTCCAGGTATTCACGCAGCATCTGCAGGCACGCGCACTCCATGATGCCGACCATATAGCCGGTCGCCAGCACGTCGGGCATCTCGGGACAGCCGGGCACATCGTCGTAGAGATTCGGCACCGTGGCCTTGGGCGGCACCGTATAGCGCCAGGTGAACGCCAGGCCGGGTTTCAGATCGGGGCTCATGCCGAACCCTCCTGCGCCACGTCGGCCACTTCCGCGCCGGTGATGGCCTGCAGTTGCTGCGGGGTCAGGTTGAACACCGCGTGCGGATGGCCGGCGGCGGCCCACAGGCTGTCATGGCGGAACAGGTCGCGATCGAGCAGCATCACCGGCGCGACCGCATGGCCGATCGGGCAGACACCGCCGATCGCATAGCCGGTCTTTTCCCTAACGAAGCGGGCATCGGCCTTGCCGAGCGCGCCGACGCGCGCGGCGACCTTGGCCTCGTCGACACGATTGCTGCCGCTTGCGATCACCACCACCGGCGCGTCGTCGTCGAGCCGCCGAAAGACAATCGACTTGGCGATTTCGGCGACGGAGCACCCCAGCCCGGCAGCGGCCTCGGCCGAGGTCTTGCCGGTCGACGGCAGCATCACGATCGGCTTGTCATGGCCCAGCTCGGCGAGCAGGCGCGCCACGCGCTGGGCGGATTCGGGCAAGGCAGCCTCGGCGGCGGTGCCTTCGGACAACGACAAGGGTCGGGCGAGGTTCTGCATCGGGCTTCGGTCTCCGCGCGTTGTGGTTTCTTGTCTGGATCGGACTGGCTTCGGACGGCTCAAGACGGCTTCAGACGCAGGCCGCGGCGTTGCCTTCGGCCTGGTCGGCCGCCCACTTGGTCAGCAGCGCGCGGCCGACCCGCGAGTTGTTGGCGCGGCCGATCGCCTGCGAGATGAAATCGCCGGCGCGCACCACCTGCTCCAGGTCGATGCCGGTGCGCACGCCCATGCCATGCAGCATGTACAGCACGTCCTCGGTCGCGACATTGCCGGTCGCGCCCTTCGCATAGGGGCAACCGCCGAGGCCCGCTACCGAGGCGTGGAAGATCTGGATGCCGACGTCGAGGCTGGCGAGGATGTTCGACAGCGCCTGGCCATAGGTGTCGTGGAAATGGCCGGACAGGCGGTCCAGCGCAAACTCGGCGGCGGCGGCGCGCATCACTTCCTGCACGCGGGCCGGCGTGCCGACGCCGATGGTGTCGGCGATGTCGATCTCGTCGCAGCCGAGGTCCCGCATGCGGCGGACCACGTCGACCACCGCGGCGACCGGCACCTCGCCCTGGTAGGGGCAGCCCAGCGAGCACGAAATGCTGCCGCGCAGCCGGATGCCCTTTTCCTTGGCGGCAGCCGCCACCGGCTCGAAGCGCGCGATCGATTCGGCGATCGAGCAATTGATGTTCTTCTGCGAAAAGGCCTCGCTGGCGGCGCCGAAGATCACCACTTCGTCGGCGCCCGCCGCGACCGCGCCCTCGAAGCTCTTCATGTTCGGCGTCAGTACCGAATACAGCGTGCCGGGCCGGCGCTGGATGCGCGCCATCACCTCGGCGCCGTCCGCCATTTGCGGCACCCATTTGGGCGACACGAACGAAGCCGCCTCGATATTGACGAAGCCCGCCTCGGTCAGCCGATCGATCAGCGCGACCTTGGTGTCGGCCGGCACCATCGCCTTCTCGTTCTGCAGGCCATCGCGCGGCCCGACCTCGACGATCTTCACGTAGTTGGGTTGGTTCATCGCTGCTCCTCGTCTGGTGGTGGCCGCCGCTCGCGGCGGCGGTCCGGTTTTATGTGGTGCGCCGCTCAGTAGCCGCGCTGCAGGTCTACCACGCCGGCGATCGGCTGGCCGGCCCGCAGCGCGCGGATCTTGTCGGCGATCTGCGCGATGCTGTCCTCGCGCAGCGTCAGCGCCGAGATATGCGGCGTGATGGTGATGCGCGGCTCGCGCCAGAACGGATGTTCCGGCGGCAGCGGCTCGGTGCGGAACACGTCGAGCGTCGCGCCGGCGATCTGGCCCTGCTGCACCGCGGCCAGCAGGTCCTCTTCGACCAGGTGCGGGCCGCGCGCGACGTTGATCAGATAGGCGCCCTTGGCCAGCCGGTTCAGCAGCGCCGCGTCGATGATGTTCTCGGTTTCGGGCGTCAGCGGCAGCACGTTGACCAGCACGCGCAGCCCGTCGAGAAAGGTGGCCTGCCCGGCCTCGCCGGCATGGCACTGCACGCCGTCGACCGTCTTCGGCGATCGGCTCCAGCCGCGCACCGGGAAGCCGAACGACGCCAGCGTGCGGGCGATCTGCGCGCCCAGCGTGCCGACGCCCATCACGCCAATGGTGAAATCGGCGCGCCGGTTCGGCTTGAGGAATTTCCAGATGCCCGCCTGCTGCTGCGCCGCGTAGTCGTCGAGCCGGCGGAAATAGCGCAGCACAGCATGGGTCACGTACTCGGCCATCTGCGCGCCCATGCCGGCATCGTCCAGCCGCACAATCGGCACCCCGGCCGGCAGCGCTTCGGGATCGGTGTCGCGCAGCCGCAGGATGCCATCGACGCCGGCGCCCAGATTGAACACAGCCTTCAGGTCCTGGCGTCCCTTCAGCATCTCGAGCGGCGGGCGCCAGACCACCGCATAGTCGACCGGCTGTCCCTGGCTCTCTTCCCAGGTGACGCACTGCGCCTCGGGCAAGGCTTGCGCAAACCCTTCGATCCACGGCGCATAGCGGCCATCGGGCACGTACAACTGCAGCTTCATCGCTTCTCCACGTCTTTGGTCTTGTCCCGGCGTATTGTCTCAGACTCCGTCATTGTCGGACCGGCGCCCGCACAGCCCGGGCGGCCCGGCCGGATCGCCGGATCGCCTGTCAGTCCGGCTGCATCCAGTACTCGATACGCTGGCGCGCCACCATATGTTCCACCGACAGGCCTCGTACCCGGGCGACGAAAGCGGACTTCGCCTTGTCCCAGGCGTGCGCCTCGGCACGGTCGGCTGGCCGGCTGGAGAACCATAGCGCGAGGCGCTGCGCGGCCACCGCGAACTCGCTGTCCGGCAACGCGACCGTCATGGCGTGGATCTGCATGCGCGCACGGCCGAAGTGGGCGCCGACGTTGTTCTGGCCATCGAGCATGTACTCGGCCTTCGCCAGCCCCACCAGCAGAACGGCGCGGCCCGGCATGTCGTCCGATATGGCCCGGGCGGCCCGAAGCAAGGTCCTGCCGGCCCAGAATTGCGGCGTGCGGCGTATCTCGTTGGGCGGCAGCGGCTCCTTCAGCGCGATCAGCGTTTCCAGCACGGCGCGGCGGCCAGCGGGCGAGAGCGCATCCACCAGCGCCCACGTCGCGTCAAACAAGGCGTCGATGCGGCCGGCGCGCGCGATACCGGGCTGCTCGTTCGCCGCCAGCATGAGGCTGTTGACCAGTTGCGCCAGCCGCGCCAGCGTGGCGACGCCGCCGTCATCGCGGCACGTACCCTCCACCAGCGGCAGCAATGCTTCCGCCAGCGCCAACCCCGACTCCACCTGCCTGCCGTCTGCGGCGACCTGCGTATCGGCCCATGAGGCGACCGCCATCGCCACTCGCTGCCCGGCCTCGCGCGCCGGGTGCCCGCCATGCTGGCCGATATGCCGGGCAAGCCGGGCCAGGTCCGGTTGCAGCGCGAGCAGGTCGGGCAGGCTCCAGTGCGCCGCCGCATCCTGATGACCGCGGTACTCGAGCCATTGCACCAGCGCCTGGCAATGATCTGGCCAGTCAAGATGCTGCCGGATGGCCGGGGCGATCTCGGCCTTCGGCCGCCACTGGCATCGCAGCAGCGGGATCACGGGCCCACCGCTTTTCATCAGGTCCAGCGCGGCCTCGTGAAGCTTCGGCTTCAATGCCTTGACGTCGAGCTGGCGGTAGAAGAACCGCCGCATATCGACGAGCTGGACCAGCGCGAGCAGCATATCGGCACGCTGATCCGCCGATGCGTTGCGGCGGTCCATGCAGAAGTCCACCACGCGTTGCCAGCCCTGTTGCGCCGGCACCCATGCCAGCTCGCGCGCCGCCTGGGGGCCCAGGCGGCCAAGCTGCTCGGATTCGATACGGTCCCACACCGCCGACCAGCGTTCGGCCGGCCCATCGGTCGGTTTGAGGTGCGCCAGCCGCGCGAGAAGCCTGACCTGCTGTTCGCAGGTCAGCTTCACGCTGGCTTGCCAGGCATCGACCAACGCCACTGCCTTTGCGCGGTCGATGCCGTCGACGTCGAGACGATCGAGGCTTCTGGACAGCGCGTACGCGAGCTCGACGGCTTCCGTGGCAGGCAAGGCCGGCAGCTGCCGATGCAGCGCGTGCCAGCGATCGAGCGCGACCGCGGGCAGCTCGCGGTCGCCGTTCCCGCCGGGCCTTCCGATCTTCTTCAGGCATGCGGCCAACGCGCACAGTTGCCGCTGCGCCAGGGCTGGGCATCGGCAAGCAGTTGGTCCCAGCGGCTGACCGCCTCCCCTGCCGTGCCGGGCTGGTGCAGAAAGGCCTCGGTAATGCCGACAAGCCGCTCTTGTTGTTCCTGCGGCGTCTGCGACCGGATCAGCGCCGCATAGGCCGCCTTGTCGGGCATCAGCACGGCGGCCGCCTGTTCCCGCTGTTCCTTGGGCAGCGACATCAGCAGCGCGGCGCGTACCCGCATCCCGTTGCGGCCCTCCAGCCCCGCGGCCTGACGGCACAGACAGTCGAGCGCCGCACCGCGTTGAGCGCTTTCCAGCATCGGGATGCGCTCGGCAAGCGCCACGACGAGGGCCTCCTTTTGTCTTGGCGCCAGCCTGTCCGGCCGCTTGGGATCAGCCTGCCGGCCGGCGTCCAGGCCGTAGTCCGCCGCAACCTTCTGCAGGCCCGCCAGCGTGCGCAGGCCGCGCGTGCGGGCCAGCGCCGCATGCAGAGCGAGCTCGCCCTGCATCGCTTGCTGCATGCCCCACGAGGCCAGTCCGAGCGCGGCACGATCGCGGCTCTCCAGGCAGCCGAGCACGACCGTCCAGGCCGCCTCGGCCCAGGCCATCGCCGGCAGGTCGATCGCCGGAGGTGGCGGGGGCGGGGGCGGCGTCGTGAACGATCGCAGATGCCGTTGCCGGTCCGCGGCCCAGCGCTGTCCGATCACCTCATTGCTGTCGCGCTCGTTCAGATACCACGACGCGCCGCCCTCGGCCTTGCACAGCGTCTTCAACCAGTACAGCAGCGCATGCAGCGGGCTGGACAGCGTGGTGGGCTTGACCAGCCGCTCGGCTCGCATGCCGTGGTCGTCCATCCTGATGGACACGGCATAGCCGTCGAAGCGGAACACGCCGAAGTCGTGTTCGGGGGATGGGGCGGCGGAGGCGGTGGTCGAGGGGGTGACCGCGGACCTGGCCGCGGTGGCCGCGGTGGCCGCGGTGGCGGCGGTGGCGGCGGTGGCGGCGGTGGCGGCGGTGGCGGCGGTGGCGGCGGTGGCGGCGGTGGCGGCGGATGGCGCCGGTGCGCAGGCGTCGATGGTGTATCGGGGCATGGGAAACTCAAAACGTGCGATTGAGGATTTCCTCGTGCCGCAAAGCCATGCGGTCCGGTGCCGACGTGCCGATGGCGCATGCCCGGGATACGCGGGCGGGCGCCAATGCCGTTGGTTCGATGCCAGGCGGGGCCCCCGGGAACCGGCCTCGCGGAGACAAGGCATCGGGGGATTGTCGACGCGAGGTCGCGGCCCGGCTTTCGGGAAGGCATGCGGTTCTTGCATTTCGCAACGCGAGTGCCGCATGCCACGTCCCCGAAGGCTCAACCGGCCTTCGCCTCGAAGCCGAGCAGTTGCTCGCCCTCGCCGACCTGCTCGCCGACCCCATACAGCACTTCGCCGACGACGCCATCGGCCGGCGCGCTGATGGTGTGCTCCATCTTCATTGCCTCCATCACCAGCAGCGGCGTGCCGCGCGTGACGGTGGCGCCCGCTTCGACCATCACGGCGATCACCTTGCCCGGCATCGGCGCGGTCAGCTTGCCGCCCTCGCCTTCGGCATCGCCGGCATGCGCCAGCGGATCCTGCCATTCCAGCGACACATGCCGCCCGCCGGCGAACACATGGAAGACGTCGCCGTCGCGATGCACCTGGCCATGCGCGCGGCGCGTGCCGAGGTCGACCTGCACGTCGTCGGCCACGCAATGCGTGCGGAACGGTGCCGCCTGGTCGGCATAGAACAGCGTGCTGCCCTGCGCGTCGGCCTGCAGCGTGACTTCCAGCGTGTCGGCGCCATGCGTGAAGCGCAGCACCCGCTGGGCGCCCGCATTCAGCCGCCACGGCCCGGCATGGGTCCACGGCGAATTCGGGTCCGCCGCATCGATGCGGCGCTCGCGCGCCTCGGCATCGAGCAGCGCCGCCACCGCCAGCGCGATCAGTTCCATGCCGACCGGTGCGGGCGGCGCGAACAGCGTGGCCTCGTTGCGCGCGATCAGGCCGGTATCGAGATCTGCTCCGGCAAACGGCTCGGAGGCCACCAGCCGCTGCAGGAACGCGATATTGGTCGACAGCCCGACCACGTGAAAAGCGGCCAGCGCCTGCCGCATGCGCGCCAGCGCCTCGTCGCGGTCCTTGCCCCAGACGATCAGCTTGGCAATCATCGGGTCGTAATACGGGCTGATCGCATCGCCCTCGCGTACGCCCGAATCGATCCGCACGCCGGCCGGGCCATGCACGTCTTCACCGCGCATGAACTGCACCGCCGGCGGCGTGCGCAGATAGCGCAGCGTGCCGGTCGACGGCAGGAACTGCTTGTCGGGGTTCTCGGCGTAGATGCGCGCCTCGAGCGCATGGCCGTCGATGCGCAGCTGGTCCTGCGACAGCGGCAGCGGCTCGCCGGCGGCCACGCGCAATTGCCATTCGACCAGGTCCTGGCCCGTGATCATCTCGGTCACCGGGTGTTCGACCTGCAGCCGCGTGTTCATCTCCATGAAGTAGAACGAGCCATCCTGGTTTGCGATGAACTCCACCGTGCCGGCGCCGACATAGCCGACCGCCTTGGCCGCGGCGACCGCCGCCTCCCCCATCGCGCGGCGCCGCTCCTCGGTCATGCCCGGTGCCGGCGCTTCCTCCAGCACCTTCTGATGGCGCCGCTGCACCGAGCAGTCGCGCTCGAACAGGTAGACGCAGTTGCCCTGCGTGTCGGCGAACACCTGGATCTCGATATGGCGCGGCCGGGTCAGGTACTTCTCGACCAGCACCTTGTCGTCGCCGAAGCTGGCGCTGGCCTCGCGCTTGACCGACGCGAGCGCCGCCTCGAAGCCGGCCGCGTCCTCGACCACGCGCATGCCCTTGCCGCCGCCGCCTGCGCTCGCCTTGAGCAGCACCGGATAGCCGATGCGGTCGGCCTCGCGGCGCAGCAGCGCCGGGTCCTGGTCCTCGCCGTGATAGCCCGGCACCAACGGCACCGCGGCGCGTTCCATCAGCTGCTTGGCCGCGCTCTTGCTGCCCATCGCGCGGATCGCCGATGCCGGCGGCCCGATGAACACGAGTCCGGCCGCGGCGCAGGCCTCGGCAAAGCCCTCGTTCTCCGACAGGAAGCCGTAGCCCGGGTGGATCGCCTGCGCGCCGGTCGCGCGCGCCATTTCGATGATGTGATCGCCGCGCAGATAGCTGTCGCGCGCCGCGGCGCCGCCGATATGCACGGCCTCGTCGCAATAGGCGACATGGCGCGCCTGCGCGTCCGCGTCGGAATAGACCGCAACGGTGCGGATGCCCAGGCGCCGGCAGGTGGCGGCGACGCGGCAGGCGATTTCGCCGCGGTTGGCGATCAGGATCTTGGTGAACATGGCTCCTCCTTGTTGATGGGGAACGGCGACCGGCTGGCTGCAGGTGTCCGCGCCGCCCGCCACTCTCCGTCGTCCCCGCGCGGGGCGGGGCAACGGGAGCACGGCAGGCGCGGACACCCTCGTCATCCCGCGTGTCCTTCCGCGCGGATGCCGAGCCGGCCCAGCAGCGCGCGATCACGCTCGGCCTGCGGGTTGCCGGTGGTCAGCAGCTTGTCGCCGTAGAAAATCGAATTGGCGCCGGCCAGGAAGCACAGCGCCTGCAACGCTTCGTCCATGGCCTCGCGGCCGGCGGACAGGCGCACCATCGCGCGCGGCATCGTGATGCGCGCGACCGCGATCGTGCGAACGAACTCGAACGGGTCCAGCGGCGCGGTGCCCGCCAGCGGCGTGCCCTCGACCTGGACCAGATTGTTGATGGGCACCGACTCCGGATACGGGTCCATGTTGGCCAGCTGCGCGATCAACCCGGCGCGCGCCTCGCGCGTCTCGCCCATGCCGACGATGCCGCCGCAGCAGACGTTGATGCCGGCGTCGCGCACATGGCCGATGGTGTCCAGGCGGTCCTGGTAGGTACGCGTGCTGATGATCTCGCCGTAGAACTCCGGCGAGGTATCCAGATTGTGGTTGTAGTAGTCGAGGCCGGCTTCCTTGAGCCGCTGCGCCTGCTCGGCGCGCAGCATGCCGAGCGTGACGCAGGTCTCCAGGCCCATGGCCTTGACCTCGCGGACCATGTCGATCACCGGTTCGAGATGGCGGTCCTTCGGGCTGCGCCAGGCGGCGCCCATGCAGAAGCGCGTGGCGCCGTTGGCCTTGGCGGCGCGGGCGGCGTCGAGCACCTCGTCGAGCGCCATCAGCGTGCCGGCCTTGACGCCGGCATCGTGGTGCGCGCTCTGCGGGCAATAGCCGCAATCCTCCTCGCAGCCGCCAGTCTTGATCGACAGCAGCGTCGACAGCTGCACGGTATTGGCGTCGAAATGCTCGCGATGGACCTGCTGCGCGCGGAACAGCAGATCGTTGAAGGGCAGCGCGAACAGCGCGGCGACGGCGTCGACGGTCCAGCGGGCGCTGTTGCCGTTGGTATCGGCCGCGTCGGCGCGAGCGGCTTGAGCAGCCTGTTGGCGTGCGCTCTGGCGCAGCGAATCGGCGGAAATGGTGGCGATGGTAGTCATGTCGGGTCGAATTCTGTTGTCAGGCGGCGCGCTCGCAGGGCGCGTCGCCGGGATGTCGGGTGGGGTCGAGCAGCGCGGCCAGATCGAGGCAACGCGCGGCCTGGTCGGCAGGCACCTGCCAGGGCAGCGTGCCGAGCCACGGCGTGCCGATCGCGTCGAACGCGTCCCGCAGCGTGGCGATGTTGTCGTCGGCGAGCAGCATGTCCGGATCGATCCGGTTGGCGATCCAGCCGGCCAGGCGCAGTCCGCGCGCGCGTACCGCCTCGGCGGTCAGCAACGCATGGCTCAGGCACCCCAGCCGGATGCCGACCACCAGGATCACCGGCAGGCCCAGCAGGACCGCGAGGTCGGCGGTATCCCAGCCGTCGGGTCCGGTGGCCAGCGGCACGCGAAAGCCGCCGACGCCTTCGACCACGACCGCGTCGGCCTGCGCGCGCAGCGCGGCAAACGCCGACAGGATCGGCTCGGCGTCGATGCGGACGCCATCGGCCTGCGCGGCGAGATGCGGCGAGCACGGCGTGCGCAGCAGCCACGGGCAGGTCTGCGCCAGCGGCACGTCGACGCTGCTGGCCGCGCGCAATTGCGCGACATCGTCGTTGTGCCACTGGCCGTCGCGCAGCTCGCACCCGCTCGCGACGGGCTTCATGCCGACCGTCGTGCGGCCCCCCGCGGCAAGCGCATGCAGCAGCGCCGCGCTGGCGTGAGTCTTGCCGACCCCGGTATCGGTACCGGTGACGAAACAGGCAAAGGCGGGAAGTCGGCTCATGCGGCCTCCTTGCACGTAGAGCTGGCCGGTGCCGCGAGCGTGCCCAGTGCCGCCAGCAAGGCCGCGACATCGCCTCGGCCGTGCGCGGCCGACAACGTGATGCGCAGCCGCGCGGTGCCCTCGGGCACGGTGGGCGGACGGATCGCGCCCACGCGAATGCCGGCCTGCTCGAGTCCCGCCGACAGCGACAGCGCCGCGGCGTTGCCGCCGACGATCAGCGGCTGGATCGCGGTCGCGCTGTCGGCCAACTGCCAGCCGGCCCGCGCGGCCATCGGCGCCAGACCGGTCCGCAGTTCGGCGATGCGCTGCCGCAGCGCCGCCCGCCGCTGCGCGCCCTCGTCGCCCTCGATCAGCGCGAGGCTGGCCAGCAGCGCATGGGCCGCCGCCGGCGGCGCCGCCGTGGTGAAGATATACGTGCGCGCGGTATTGACCAGATGCTCGACGATCAGCCGATGCGCGGCGACAAAGGCCCCGGCGACACCGGCCGCCTTGCCGAGCGTGCCGATATAGATCAGCCGCCGCGACGACAGGCCCAGTTGCTCGAGCACACCGTGGCCGCGTTCGCCGAGCACGCCGAAGCCATGGGCGTCGTCGACGATCAGCCAGGCATCGTGCCGCTCGGCCAGCGCCAGCAGTTCGGCCAGCGGCGCGATGTCGCCGTCCATGCTGAAGACGCCGTCGGTGACGATCAGCTTCAGCGGCGACGCGCTGGCGGCGAGCAACGCATCGAGCGCGGCGGCATCGCCATGCGGGTAGCGCTGCACGCTCGCGCGCGCCAGCCGTGCGCCATCGATCAGCGACGCGTGATTCAGCGCCTCGCAGAACAGCGTCGCATCGGCGCCGCCGAGCGCGGTCAGCACCGCCAGATTGGCCATGTAGCCGGTGCAGAAGGTCAGCGCGGCCGCCTCCGGAATCGAGTCGGCGTACCAGCGCGCCAGTTCGGTCTCGAGGCGGTGATGCGCGAGACCGTGGCCCGTGACCAGATGCGAGGCGCCGCTGCCCGCGCCCCAGCGCCGCGCCCCCTCGGCGAAGGCCTCGACGATGGCCGGATGGTTGGCCAGGCCCAGATAGTCGTTGCTGCTGAAGCCCAGCAGGCAACGGGGCTCGGCCTCGCTGCCGTCGGGCAGCATGGCGCCGACGGTCTGCCGCGGGGCACACGGCGTATGCGCGATACGGCGGCTGCGGGTCAGCGCCTGGCGTTCGCGCTCGGCCGCGGCCTGGCTCAGTCGATCAAGCAGCATGGCGCGCCTCCCTGGCCGCTCCGACCGGCGCGACCACGCTGTCGAGCGCGGCCAGCAGGCGCTCGCCGAGCCAGTTGGCCAGCGGCGCGTCGAAGACGTACGGCGGCATCACGTACAGCGTGTTGCCGATCGGCCGGATCAGCACGCCGTGCTCCAGCGCGGCCCGATGGAAGTCGGCGGCGAAGGTCTCGGAGGCGAACGGTTCGTGCAGATCGGCAGCCCAGATCAGGCCGCGCTGGCGCACGTGGCGCAACCGCGCATCGGCGGCCAGGCCGGCCAGCCCCTCGGCCAGCCACTGCGCGCGCTGCCGGTTCATCGCCAGCACGTCGTGCTGGGCGAACAGGTCCAGCGTGGCCACCGCGGCGCGGCAGGCCAGCGGATTGCCGGTGTACGAGTGCGAATGCAGGAAGCTGCGCGACAGCTCGTCGGCGACAAAGGCCTGCTGGATTGCGCCGCGCGTCAGCACCAGCGACAGCGGCAGATAGCCGCCGCTGATGCCCTTGGACAGGCACAGGAAATCGGGCCACTGCTGCGCGCCGAGCGCGGCCCCGCCACGCGACTGCTCCCATGCGAAGAAGGTGCCGGTGCGCCCGCAGCCCACCGCGATCTCGTCGGCGATCAGATGGACGCGATAGCGGTCGCACAGCGCGCGCACGCCGTCCAGATAGGCCGGGTCATGCATCGCCATGCCGGCCGCGCACTGCACCAGCGGCTCGACGATCAGCGCCGCGATGCTGGCGGCGCGCTGCTGCAACAGCGCTTCGAGCTCGTCGAGCGCGCGCTGCGCGACCTCGCGCGGCGATTCGCCGGGCGCGGCCTGGCGCGCGTCCGGAGACATCGCCACGTGGGCGCGCATCAGCAGCGGATCGTAGGCATCGCGGAACACCGCGACATCGGTGACGGTCAGCGCGCCGACCGTCTCGCCGTGGTAGCCGTGGCGCAGGCAGACGAATTCGCGCTTGCCGGGCAGTCCGCTGTTGCGCCAGTAGTGGAAGCTCATCTTCAGCGCGATCTCGACGGCCGAGGCGCCGTCCGATGCGTAGAACGCATGGCCGAGCGCGCCGCCGGTCAGCGCCGACAGCCGTTCCGCCAGCTCCACCGCCGGGGCGTGCGTGCAGCCGGCCAGCATCACGTGTTCGAGCGTGTCGAGCTGGTCCTTCAGCGCGGCATTGATCGCGGGATTCGCGTGGCCGAACAGATTGACCCACCACGAGCTGGTGGCGTCGAACAGGCGCCGGCCTTCGTCGTCGTAGAGCCAGGGCCCTTCGCCGCGGACCACGGCCAGCGGCGGCCGGTCGCCGCCCGGACGCAGGCGCGTGCAGGGATGCCATACCGCACGCAGGCTGCGCGCGGCGAGCCCGTCGCCGTGCTGCCGCGCCGGCGCGGCGGGCGGATCGGTGGGGGCGGTGTGCAAGGACTGGGTATGCAAGGGAGTCCTCCATGGTTGGCCAGCCGTACGCGCGCCGGCCCGGGCAGGCCCGGACGGTGCGGCGAACGCGGCTGGATTGGGAGAACGCATGGTAGGAAGGTCCTTGCGGGCTTGGCAAACGGCCGTGGCGTTGCGCGTTATGGGTGTGTTGACGTCAGATTCCGGCCAGATCGGCGACGAAACCGCAATCCCGCGGAACTGCGCGCGCATCTGCGCACATCGTCGCCGGCGAGCCCGCGGATGTCGCCGACACCATCGACGCCATCGGCGCCACCGCCAGCATCAGGCCGGCCGCCACGACGGGCTGCGCTTCTCGAGGAAGGAGCGCACGCCCTCGCGGCCCTCGTCGGAGGCGCGGATGGCTGCGATGCGCTCGGCGGTATCGGCCAGCAGGTCGTCGTCGATGGACTGGCCGGCGATGTCCTGCACCAGCCGCTTGCTTTCGCGCACCGCGTTCGGGCTGTTGGCGACCAACGCGGCGGTCAGCTCGGCAACCTTGGCGTCGAGCGCGTCGGCCGGCACCACCGCATGCACGAAGCCGAGCCGCAGCGCCTCGGCCGCATCGAAGCGCTCGGCGGTGATGAAGTAGCGGCGCGCCGCCTGCTCGCCCATCGCGCGGATCACGTACGGGCTGATCGTCGCCGGCAGCAGCCCCAGGCGCGCCTCGGACAGGCAGAAGTGCGCGTGGTCGGCCGCGACCGCGATATCGCAGGCGGCCACCAGGCCGACACCCCCGGCATAGGTATCGCCGTGGATGCGCGCGATCACCGGCTTGGGACAGGCCCAGATCGTATGCAGCATCTGCGCGAGCTGCAGCGCGTCGGCACGGTTCTCGTCGTGCGAGTAGCCGGCCATCTTCTTCATCCAGTTCAGGTCGGCGCCGGCGCAGAACGCGGGACCCTGCCCGGCCAGCACGATGGCGCGCACCTCCGGCGTATCGCCGAGCGCGCGGAAGGCGCCGCTCAGTTCGGCGATCACGGTCTCGTTGAAGGCGTTGCGCACATCGGGGCGGTTCAGCGTCACCGTGGCGACATGGCGCTCGACGCTCACGGTCAACGTGGTGAATTCCATCGCGGTTTCCATCGCTGTCTCCTTTCAGTTCTGTCCAGGTCTATTCAATGCGTCGATTCAATGCGTCGATTCAATGGGCCGGCTGGGCGCGCCGGTTCAACGGGCCCTGGCCGGCACGGCCGCCTTCGCCTGGCTGCCGCTGGCGCCCATCGCCGACCCTGGCCGGTTCAATGGCCGCGGCTCGAAGCCGGCATCGCGCAGCGCCTGCTCGGCCAGCGGCCTCCAGCGCGTCAGGCCCCGCGCGAACAGCTGGTGGCCGTCCTGCCCGAAAGCGGGCAGCGCGTGGTACTTGCCCACGCCGCCAGCGCTACGGAAGGACTCGAACCATTGCGCCGGATACGGTCCCATGTAGCGGTCGTTGGTCGTGTAGATCCAGTGCGTCGGCACGCGCGCGCTGCGGCCGTATTCGGCGAACAGCGCGGCCTGCTGCTCGGGCGCGCAGGGCTCGCCCGGATGCAGCCGCGGATCGCCGCCGCCGCCGCCAGCGAAGTTCAGCACCAGCCGGACGCCCGGGGGGTTCTTCGCCGCCAGCGCGATCACCGCGGCGCCGCCGAACGACTGGCCGACCAGCACGACGCGCGACACGTCGATCTCCGGGCGCGAGCGCGCCATCTCGATGACCTGCAGCACCTGCTGCGCGGCCACCTCGAAGCCGGGCCGATAGTTCTTGCGCGTGCAGCTGCCGGTGTTCTCGATGTCGTCGCCGCCGCTGGCGCCATAGCCGATCCGCGTGGGCACCAGCACCTGGAATCCCAGCGAGGCGAAATATGCGGCCTGCTCGGCCAGCCGCACGCGCCCGAGCCGGGCGCGCGCATAGGGATCGGGCGCGCGGCCATGATTGAGCACCAGCAGCGGATAGCGCTGATGGCCCGGCTCGCGAAACGCCGAGACGACGATGCGCTGCGCGACCTGCCGGCCGTGCGCGTCGGTCACCGTGACCGGCACCGACCAGGTCTCTTCGAGCGGCGCGGCGCCGGCCGGCAATGCGGGCAGCGCGCTCCAGGCCAGCAGGCACAGCGCCAGCCGGACGAACGGCACGAACTGCACGAACTGCACGACATCAGGGGCACCGCGCGCACGGCAACGACGCAGCATCGCTTACATCCGGAAGACGCCGAACTTCATCTCGTCGATCGGGGCGTTCAGGCTCGCCGACAGCCCAAGGCCGAGCACCGTGCGGGTCTGCGCGGGATCGATCACGCCGTCGTCCCACAGCCGTGCGCTGGCGTAGTACGGATGGCCCTGATGTTCGTACTGCTCGCGGATCGGCCGCTTGAAGGCCTCCTCCTCGTCGGCGCTCCAGCTGCCGCCGCGAGCCTCGATGCCGTCGCGCCGCACCGTGGCCAGCACGCTGGCCGCCTGCTCGCCGCCCATCACCGAGATCCGCGCGTTCGGCCACATCCACAGGAAGCGCGGCGAATAGGCGCGGCCGCACATGCCGTAGTTGCCGGCGCCGAACGAGCCGCCGATGATCACCGTGAACTTCGGCACCTGGGCGGTCGCCACCGCGGTTACCATCTTGGCGCCGTTGCGCGCGATGCCCTCGTTCTCGTACTTGCGGCCCACCATGAAGCCGGTGATGTTCTGCAGGAACACCAGCGGGATCTTGCGCTGGCAGCACAGCTCGATGAAGTGCGCGCCCTTGAGCGCCGATTCCGAGAACAGGATGCCGTTGTTGGCGACGATGCCGACGGGGTAGCCCCAGATCCGCGCGAAGCCGCACACCAGCGTGGTGCCGTAGCGCGCCTTGAACTCGTCGAAGTCCGAGTCGTCGACGATGCGGGCGATCACCTCGCGCACGTCGTAGGGCTTGCGCGTATCGGTCGGGATCACGCCGTACAGCTCCTCGGCCGGATAGCGCGGCTCGACCGGCGCATGCAGCCGGATCTGGTCCGGCTTGCGGCGGTTCAGATGCTGCACGATATTGCGCGCCAGGCCCAGCGCATGCGCGTCGTTCTGTGCGAAGTAGTCCGCCACGCCAGACAGCCGCGTGTGCACGTCGGCGCCGCCCAGGTCCTCGGCGCTGACCTCCTCGCCGGTGGCCGCCTTGACCAGCGGCGGGCCGCCCAGAAAGATCGTGCCCTGGTTCTTGACGATGATCGACTCGTCGCTCATCGCCGGCACATAGGCGCCGCCCGCGGTGCACGAGCCCATCACCACCGCGATCTGCGGAATGCCCATCTTCGACAGGTTGGCCTGGTTGTAGAAGATGCGCCCGAAGTGATCGCGGTCGGGGAACACGTCGTCCTGGTTCGGCAGGTTGGCGCCACCCGAATCGACCAGGTAGATGCAGGGCAGATGGTTCTGCTCGGCGATCTCCTGCGCGCGCAGATGCTTCTTGACGGTCATCGGGTAGTAGGTGCCGCCCTTGACCGTGGCGTCGTTGCACACGATCACGCATTCCTGCCCGGCCACGCGGCCGATGCCGGTGATGATGCCGGCGCCGGGCGCGGCATTGTCGTACATGTCGTACGCCGCCAGCTGCGACAGCTCCAGGAACGGCGTGCCCGGATCGAGCAGCTGCTGCACGCGCTCGCGCGGCAGCATCTTGCCGCGCGACAGATGCTTGTTGCGCGCGTCTTCGCCACCGCCCTGCGCGACCTGGGCGATCTTCGCCTTCAGGTCGGCGACCAGGGCCTGCATCGCCTCGGCATTGGCCTTGAAGGCCTCGGAACGGGCATTGAGTTTGGATTCGAGCGTGGGCATCGGGTCTGTCTCTTCCTGATCTTGTGATGCGTTGCGATGGATGCGTTCGGATGCGTTCGGATGCGTGGATGCGTGGATGCGTCGGTTCGCGGTGCGGAAATTCAGCGTGCGGCGGCGGCGTGGTTCATCGTGCTTCGCCGCGGATGTCCCCATCGAGGTACAGCCAGCGCGGTGCTTGTCCCGGAGCACGCGGCTCGCGCACGAAGCGGCTGCGTTCATGCAGCCGCGACGCCCGCCCGCCGACCTTGTAGCGCGCGACGAATTCGACCTCGGCGTGCGTGTCGTCCCGCGGCACATGCTCGATGATGGTCAGGCCCAGCCACTGGGTGCGCGGGCCACGATGGTCCTGCGCCGCTTCCTTCGCCATATCCTGCTCCAGCGTCGCCGGGCAGGTCGACGGGTGCCAGCTCTGGCGCAGCCACTGCGCGTCGTTCAGCACGTAGGCGCTGTAGCGCGAGCGCATCAGCTGCTCGGCGGTGTCCGGCAGCGCCTCGCCGCGATGGAAGCGCCCGCAGCAGCCGGCGTAGCTGGCGCCGCCGCAGGGACACGCGCCGTCGCGCGAAGGCGCCGCCGCCCGCTTCATGCCACCAGCTCCGGCAGTTGCCGCATATCGGTGAAGATGGTCTGGGCACCGGCCTCGCGCAGCATCGCGGCATCGTTGCGCGCGGCATAACCGAACACCGTCATGCCGGCCGCCACGCCGGCGGTGATGCCGGCCGGGCTGTCCTCCACCACCGCGCAGCGCGACGGCTCCACGCCCATCGTGCGCGCCGCCAGCAGATAGACGTCGGGCGCGGGCTTGCTGCGCTCGACCTCGGTGGCCGAGAACACGTGCTCGCGCGGCTGGCCGTCGGCGTCGTGCTGGAACAGCTCCAGCAGGCCGGTGCGCTTCAGTTGCAGCTTGACCTTGACGCGGTCGGCGCCCGAGGCCACGCACAGCGGCATGCCGGACGCGGCGATCGCGGCGATCGCGTCGCGCACGTGCGGCACGGCCTCGACCTCTGCCTCCAGCACTTCGTTGCGCCGGGCCAGCCAGTGCGACAGCCAGTTCTCCGGCAGCGGCGCGCCGCGCATCCGCTCGATGGTGTCGAGCTCCTCGCGCACGGCGCGGCCGAGGAACAGCGCGGTGGAGTCCTCCAGCGAGATCGCGATGCCCAGTTCGTTCAGCATCTGGTTCAGCACGCGGTTGACGATCGGTTCGCTGTCGACCAGCACGCCGTCGCAATCGAAGATCACGCAGTCGAAGCGGCGGGAGGGGGAAGCACTGAGGGTCATGCGGGTTTCTTTTCCTTGAAATCGGGGGTCGGCACGGCCCGCAACTCGGTGGGCGTGCCGCTCTTGAGCAGGGCCTCGATCTGGTCGAAGCGGTCGAAGCCCCAGTACGGTTCGCCATCGACGATGACGAAGGGCGAGCCGAACACGCCCTTGGCCATCGCCACTTCCATCTCGGCCTTCAGCTGGTCCTTGATCGGCTGACTGCTGGCGCCGGCGTCCATCGCGGTCGCGTCGATCTCCAGCGCCGCGGCGATCTTCACCAGCTCGGTGGGCTCGGCGATGTTGATGTCGTCGACGAAGTAGGCGCGATACACCGCCTTGGCGAAGCGCACCGCCACGTCGGCGGCATGATGGTTCTGCAGCCACAGCATCGCGCGCGCGGCTTGCGTGGTCGGCAGCGGAAAGTTCGACGGCCGGCGGTAGGCAATGCCGTGGTGGCGCGCGGTGCGCTCGAAATCGCGCCAGCTGTAGTCGCCCTTGAGCGGAATCTGCGGCAGCGGCGCCATGCCTGTGGTCTTGAACACCACGCCGAGCAGGATCGGATGCCAGGCCACGCTGCGGCCGTACTGGCGCGCGAGGTCGTCGATGCGCGTGCTGGCGAAGTAGCCGTAGGGCGACGAGAAATCGAAATAGAAGTCGATCGGGGCGGCGGTCATGTCAGGTCCTCGGCAAGGGAAACGGCGAACGGAACGGCAGGAACGGCAAGGGCGGCAAACTGCTCGCGTCGGCGCGGCTCACGCCAGCGCCCGGGCGATCAGCATCTTCTGGATGTCGCTGGTGCCCTCGTAGATCTGGCAGACCCGCACATCGCGGTAGATCCGCTCGACCGGGAAGTCGCTGACATAGCCATAGCCGCCGAACACCTGGATCGCATCCGAACAGACCGCCTCGGCCATCTCGCTGGCATTGAGCTTGGCCATCGCGGCTTCCTTCAGGCACGGCCGGCCGGCGTCCTTCAGCGCGGCGGCATGCCAGATCATCTGGCGCGCGACCTCGATGCGCGTGGCCATCTCGGCCAGCCGGAACTGCACCGCCTGATGCGCGAACAGCGGCTGGCCGAAGCTCTCACGTTCCTTTGAATAGGCCAGCGCCGCCTCGAACGCCGCGCGCGCCATGCCGACGCTTTGCGCGGCGATGCCGATGCGTCCGCCCTCCAGCCCGGACAGCGCCATCCTGTAGCCCGCGCCCTCTTCGCCCAGCAGATTGGCGGCCGGCACGCGGCAATCCTCGAACACGATCTGCGCGGTGTCCGACGAATGCTGGCCGAGCTTGTCTTCCAGCCGCGCGACGACATAGCCCGGCGTATCGGTCGGCACCAGGAAGGCGCTGATGCCGCGCTTGCCGGCGGCCTTGTCGGTGACCGCCATCACGATGGCCACGTCGGCGTGCTTGCCGCTGGTGATGAACTGCTTGACGCCGTTGAGCACGTAGTGATCGCCATCGCGCGTCGCGGTGGTGCGCAGCGCCGCGGCGTCCGAGCCGACATGCGGCTCGGTCAGGCAGAACGCACCGAGCATCTCGCCTTTGGCCAGCGGCACCAGCCACTGCTGCTTCTGCGCCTCGTCGGCGAATGCCATCAGCATGCTGCAGACGGGGCAGTTGTTGACGCTGATCACCGTCGAGGTGCCGCCGTCGCCGGCGGCGATCTCCTCGAGAATCAGCGCCAGCGACAGGTAGTCAAGCCCCGCGCCGCCGTAGGCCTCGGGCACCGCCACGCCATAGGTGCCCATCGCCGCGAGTTCGCGGTGGACCTCCTTCGGGAACGTCTTGTCGCGGTCCCACGCGGCGGCCTGCGGCGCGATGACCTCCTGCGCGAATTGCCGGACCGCATCGCGGATCATTTCCTGTTCGGGACTGAGCAGCATCGATACCTCACCAGGGCAGCACGCTGCCGTCGTAATTGCGAAAACCGCCGTTGTCCTGCGCGGTGGCGCCGGCCAGCACGCGGCGCAGGCCGGACACGCTTTGCTGCGGCGTCAGGTCGGCGCCGGCGCCGCCCATGTCGGTACGGACCCAGCCCGGATGCAGCGCCAGGCAGACCGCGTGGCGCGCATCGAGCGACACCGACTTGAGCGCCGCGTTGACCGCCGCCTTGCTGACGCGATACAGCCAGCTGCGATTGCTCTCCATCGCGCCGATGCTGCCCATGCGCGAGGACAGCACCGCCAGCACGCCGCCCTTGCCGCCGCGCCCCGTCTCGACGAACGGCAGCACCAGCGGCAGCGCCATCATCGGGCCCAGCACGTTGGCATGCATGACCGCGTCGAACTCCTCTGCCGAGACCGGCTGCGCGCCCTCGGTGCGCGGGCCGATCACGCCGGCGTTGTAGACCGCCACGTCGAGCGATTCGCCGTCGAGCGTCCAGCCCAGGCCGGCAACCTGATCGGCCTCGGCCAGGTCGGCGCGGTGCGCCTCGGCGCCCAGCGATTTCAGTGCGGCCAGCCCGTCGTCGCTGCGGGCGGTGGCGATCACGCGCCAGCCGTCGGCGCGGTACTGGCGGACGAACTCCAGGCCGATGCCGCGCGAGGCGCCGAGTATCAGTGCGGTTGGCAAGCTAGCCTCCTGTCGGGTCGGGTGCAGGGTCTCCCGGCTCAGCATTCCGGGTTCGACGTGAGATGCGCGCGGCTTACACCAGCTCGATGCCGACCGCCGTGGCCTCGCCGCCGCCGATGCACAGGCTGGCCACGCCACGCTTGCCGCCGGTCTTGCGCAGCGCGCCGATCAGCGTGGTCATGATGCGCGCGCCGGAGGCGCCGATCGGATGGCCGAGCGCGCAGGCGCCGCCATGGATATTGACCTTGTCGCGCGGAATCTTCAGTTCGTGCATCGCCGCCATCGGCACCACGGCGAAGGCCTCGTTGATCTCGAACAAATCGACGCTGTCGCTGCTCCAGTCGAGCTTGCGATACAGCTTGGCGATGGCCTCGACCGGCGCGGTAGTGAACCAGCCCGGCGCCTGCGCATGGCTGGTATGGCCGAGCATGCGCGCCAGCGGCTGCAGGCCCAGCGCCTTCGCGGTCGATTCGCGCATCATCACCAGCGCGGCGGCGCCGTCATTGATCGACGACGACGAGGCCGCGGTGATGGTGCCGTCCTTGGCGAACGCGGGCTTGAGCGACGGGATCTTGTCGACCTTGATGCGGCGCGGGCCTTCGTCGGTGTCGATCACCACGTCGCCGCCCTTGGCCGCGACCGTGACCGGCGCGATCTCCCAGCGGAAGTCGCCGCGCTCGGTGGCCTGCTGCGCGCGCCGCACGCTCTCCATCGCGAAGGCGTCCTGCGCCTCGCGCGTGAAGCCGTACTTGGCCGCGCAGTCCTCGCCGAAGGTGCCCATCGCGCGGCCCTTCTCGTAGGCATCCTCCAGACCGTCGAGCATCATGTGGTCATAGATCATGCCGTGACCGATCCGGTAGCCGCCGCGCCCCTTCGGAATCAGGTACGGGGCGTTGGTCATGCTTTCCATGCCGCCGGCCACCGCGATCTCGTACGAACCCGCCACCAGGCCGTCGTACACCGTCATCGCGGCGCGCATGCCGGAGCCGCACATCTTGTTGACCGTGGTACAGGCGACCGACAGCGGCAGCCCCGCGCCGAGGGCGGCCTGGCGCGCCGGCGCCTGGCCCTGGCCGGCCGGCAGCACGCAGCCGAACACCACCTCCTCGACCTGCTCCGGCTGGATGCCGGCGCGCTCGATCGCCGCGCGGATGGCGGTGGCGCCAAGCTGCGGCGCCGTGACGCTGGCGAACTCGCCCTGGAATGCGGCCATCGGCGTGCGGGCCGCGGATACGATCACGATCGGATCTTGCATGGTGGTCTCCTTGATGGTCTGTGCTGTGCTGCCGTGCTGTCGTTCGATTTGCTCCCTGCCTCGGCTGCGAGGCCGGACAGGGAGCGGCCTGTCACCGCACCGGAATATGCGGCGGGTCCCCGTACTGCCGGTAGGCCGCCTGCAGTTGCGTGCGCAGTTCCTCGTTGCTGCTGGCCGCCATGCCGAGATCGCGCAGCAGGCCGTCGGACACGCCGTAGATCCAGCCGTGCACCGTGACCTGCTGGCCGCGCGCCCAGGCGTCCTGGATCACCGTGGTCTGGCAGACGTTGTTGACCTGCTCGATCACGTTGAGCTCGCACAGGCGGCTGTGGGCGTCGTCCTCGCGCACGATGGTGCCGAGGTAGGCGTCGTGCTTGTCCGCCACGTCCCGCACATGGCGCAGCCAGTTGTCGACCAGGCCCACGCGCTCGCGCTTGAGCGCGACCTTGACGCCGCCGCAGCCGTAGTGGCCGACCACGGTGATATGGCGCACCTTCAGCACCTCGACCGCGAACTGGATCACCGACAGCGCGTTCAGGTCGCTGTGCGCAATGACGTTGGCGATATTGCGATGGACGAACACCTCGCCGGGGGCCAGGCCCAGGATCTGGTTGGCCGGCACGCGCGAGTCCGAGCAGCCGATCCACAGGTATTCGGGCGCCTGCTGGTTGGCCAGGCTGGTGAAGAAGTTCGGATCTTCCGCATTGACGCGGTCGACCCATTCGCGGTTGTTGCGAAACAGCTGGGCAATGGCGTCAGTCATGCTGCCCTCCTTGCCGGCTCGCCGCCGGTTTCGGTTGAGCCGTATCGATGAATGAAGCGTTCCGAGGCATGGTAAGCGTAGAAGTCATGAACATGTCCGGCCAGCAGCCGGTCCTTGTGTCCCTGCCACAGGGCAGGATCGAAAAAGTCCGCATGGTGCCGCAGGAAGGCCGCGCGCACGCGCGGATCTCCCAGCAGGAAGGTGCGGAAGGTTTCGGGAAAGATGTCGTGGCGGCCGACGCTGTACCAAACCTCGCCCGACATCTCCTCTTCCTCGTTGCGGGGGGTCGGTACGCGGCGGATATTGCAGTCGGTCAGGTATTCGATCTCGTCGTAGTCGTAGAACACCACGCGGCCATGTCGCGTCACGCCGAAATTCTTGTACAGCATGTCGCCCGGGAAAATATTGGCGGCCATCAGTTCCTTGATCGCATTGCCGTATTCGATGATGCCGTGCTCGACCTGCTCGTCGGTGCCTTCCTGCAGGTAGATGTTCAGCGGCGTCATGCGGCGCTCGATATAGAGATGGCGCACCACGATTTCCTCGGTGCCGTCCTTGGCGCGCTGGTATTCGATCATCGACGGCGCATGCTCGTGCAGCTCGCGCACCAGCGCATCGTCGAAGCGCGACAGCGGAAAGGCGACGTCCGAATATTCCAGCGTATCCGCCATGCGGCCGACGCGGTCGTGCTGCTTGACCAGCTGGTACTTCGACTTGATCAGCTCGCGCGTGGTTTCCTTCGGCGCCGGATAGAAGTCCTTGATCACCTTGAAGACATAGGGATAGGACGGCAGCGTGAACACCAGCATCACCAGCCCGCGAATGCCGGGAGCGATGATGAACTTGTCCGACGAATGCTGCAGGTGGTGCAGGAAGTCGCGGTAGAACAGGTTCTTGCCCTGCTTCTGCAAACCCAGCGACGTATAGATTTCCGCGCGCGGCTTGCGCGGCATGATGTCGCGCAGGAAGGTCACGTAGGCCGACGGGATCTCCATGTCGACCATGAAGTAGGAGTGCGTGAACGAGAACAGGATCAGCAGCTGTTCCTTGCGCAGCAGCACCGTGTCGAGCGCCAGCTTGCCCGACGGGCCATGCACGATCGGGATCGCCAGCGGATAGGTGCGGTCGCCGTTCAGCAGGCGGCCGATGATGAAGGCCGACTTGTTGCGGAAGAACAGCGACGACAGCACGTGGATCTGGAAATTGGGCGCGATGCGGAAGTCGCCCAGGTGCTCGGTGACCGCGCGCACCACATAGCCGATATCGCGCTTCAGGTCCTCGTATGGCCGCTCGAGCTGGAAGTTGTGCACGATCCGTTCGAAGCAGTCGGCCATGCCTTCGCGGCTGCCCGGATAGTAGGCGCGGAAGGTCGGCCTGGTCGGCGACTCCTCGTTCTCGATGTATTCGGTCGAGATCGCCGGACGCACGAAGATGAAGTCGTTGTTGAAGTACGAGCGGTGCAGGATGCGGGTGAAGACCGAATTGAAGAAGGTCTCGGCCAGCTCCGGCTGGTGGTGGTTGGTCAGCAGGCCGATGTAGTGCAGCTTGATCTGCTGCCAGATCTCGTCCTCGATCTGCTCGGCGTCGTACTCGTCCTCGAGGATCACCGTGGTCTCGCGCACACGTTCGTTGTAGAACGCGATGCGGTCGCGCTGCAGCTGCTGCAGCCCGGCCCAGTCGCCCGTTTCGAACCGGACCTTGGCCTCGATGCTGACCTCGCGAAACAGCCGGTAGTGCTTGTCGAACCCGTCCAGCATGGTGCGCGCCACATCGTAGGCGATCTGCGACGACAGCAGTTTCGGGAAGTGGGACATGGCTGGGGCGGACTACCTGGGCGGGTCAGAATCGGGACGCGGATCCGGCTGGACATCGGCGGGAAACCTGCATGCGGCGCTCGCCGCGGGCGAGACCGGATATCAGGGGTGATTGTAAGCGCTTCGCGCGTGGCATCGGTGGCGCCGCCCACCATGGAGCGGCGCACCGTACACCCCGCTTTGCTGTCTTTACCTCGTCATCGCCTCGTCATTACATCGTTTCCGCGAACAGCTCCCGGCCGATCAGCATGCGGCGGATCTCCGAGGTGCCGGCGCCGATCTCGTACAGCTTGGCGTCGCGCCACAGGCGGCCCACCGGATATTCGTTGATATAGCCGTTGCCACCCAGGATCTGCACCGATTCGCCGGCCATCCAGGTCGCCTTCTCGGCCGTGTAGAGGATCACGGCGGCGCAGTCCTTGCGCACCTGGCGCACGTGCTCGCTGCCGAGCGCGTCCAGGTTCTTGCCGACGGTATACAGATAGCTGCGCGCCGCCTGCAGCGTGGTGTACATGTCGGCGATCTTGCCCTGGATCAGCTGGAATTCGCCGATGCTCTGGCCGAACTGCTTGCGGTCGTGGATGTATGGCGTGACCACGTCCATGCAGGCCTGCATGATGCCGACCGGGCCGCCCGACAGCACCGCGCGCTCGTAGTCCAGGCCGCTCATCAGCACCCTGGCGCCGCCGTTCTCGGCGCCGAGGATGTTCTCGGCCGGCACCTCGACGTCCTGGAACACCAGCTCGCCGGTATGCGAGCCGCGCATGCCGAGCTTGTCCAGCTTCTGCGCCACCGAGAAGCCCTTCATGCCCTTCTCGACGATGAAGGCGGTCATGCCGCGCGCGCCGAGCTCCGGTTCGGTCTTGGCGTAGACCACCAGCACGTCGCAGTCCGGACCGTTGGTGATCCACATCTTGGTGCCGTTCAGCACATAGCGATCGCCTTTGCGGTCGGCGCGCAGCTTCATGCTGACGACGTCCGAGCCGGCATTGGGTTCGCTCATCGCCAGCGCGCCGATCCAGTCGCCGGACACCAGCTTGGGCAGGTACTTCGCCTTCTGCGCCGGCGTACCGTTGCGGTGGATCTGGTTGACGCACAGGTTCGAGTGCGCGCCATACGACAGGCCGACCGAGGCGGAGGCGCGGCTGATCTCCTCCATCGCGATCATGTGCGCCAGATAGCCCATATTGGCGCCGCCATACTCCTCGGCGACGGTGATGCCCAGCACGCCGAGGTCGCCCATCTTTTTCCAGCAGTCCATCGGGAACTGGTCGGTGCGGTCGATCTCGGCGGCGCGCGGCGCCAGCTCGGCCTGGGCCCAGGACTGCACGGACTCGCGCAGCATCTCGATGTCTTCACCCAGGTCGAATTTCAGGCCTGGCAGGGTCGCGGTCATGGTTGTCTCCTATTTCCTGTTGGAATCTGGACTCGATACGGAATGGGTCGATGGTTGGCCGACGCGGGCGCTCAGACGTGGTCCAGCGTGCGCACCACGCACAGCGTCATCAGCATCGTCGCCACCGCCTTGCGGGTGCCGGCGGTCTCGGTGAATACGTCGCCCTGGGCGACGATCAGCGTGCGGCCCGGCTTGAGCACGCGGCCCACGGCAATCAGCCGCTCGCCCCTGGCGGGCGACAGCAGATTGATCTTGTACTCGGCGGTCAGCCCCGCCTCGCCTTCGCCGACCATCGACAGCGCGGCATAGCCGCAGGCGCTGTCGGCCAGCGCGCCGACCACGCCGCCGTGAAAGAAGCCATGCTGCTGGGTGACGCCCTCGGACCACGGCATCGCCAACTCGACCTCGCCGCGCTCGACGCGGACCAGCGAGGCGCCGAAGGTCTGCATCAGGCCCTGGCGGGCGAAGCTGGCGGCGATCGCGTCGGCACGGCCTGTCGGCAGGTCCCCGTCGGTGCGTACCGACACATCGGGCATAACGTGGGGGGCCTCCGCAGCCTCCGCAGCCTCTGCAGCGGCGTCTGTCACAACATCCGTGGTGGAATTCGGCATGGCAACTTCCTGTCGGCGCCGGCACCGCTCGCTGCGGTGGGCTGTCGGCTTATTTTATTTACGTTTACGTAAACGTCAATCAAATTTGTCGCTAGGTGGGAGCGCGATGGTGGCACCGGCCACATTCAGGCACCTGTGACCTCAGCCCCCATTCAGGCGCCCCCATTCAGGCGCCGGCCGTGCGCTGCCGCTCGGGCTGCGCCGCCGCCAGCAAGGCGCGGCACTGGCGCTCGTGCTGGTCGATTTCGGCCAGCTGCGCCTGCAGGTCCTCCATTTGCCGCTCCAGCGCCTGGCGGTGCTGCGCCAGCGAGGCCAGGAAGCGCTCGAGCTGGGGCACCGTATCGCGCGGCGACTCGTACAGGTCGAGGATCTCCCGGATTTCGTTCAGCGTCAGGCCGAGCCGCTTGCCGCGCAGCGTCAGCTTCAGGCGCGTTCGCTCGCGGCCGCTGTAGAGCCGCTGCCTCCCCCCGGCGCCGACCCGGTCGGGCGACAACAGCCCCTGATCCTCGTAGAAGCGGATCGCGCGCGGCGTGATGTCGAACTCGCGCGCCAGTTCGGTGATGGTGTAGGTGGTACCGGCCGACAGGTTGGCGGGCTGGTCGGCGGGCTGAGCGGGAGGTGTTGGGGGCTGGCTGGCGGAGCTGGGCATGGGCGCCTGTAAAAGAGAACGAACGTTCGATACGCGTGCGCGTTTTCGCTTAAGATGGCAACAGGCCGTCCGAATTGACGTTTACGTTAGCGTCAAGCAGCGCGCCTGGCAACCGCCCCGATGCCGTCCCGCGCATTGCATGCCCGGCGTCCGGAATCCGGATCCAACGACGAGAAAGCCCAACGCAGGGCTTCGCAACCGAGAGACTCCCCGATGAACGCACTCGAACACCAACTCCAATATCCGTTCGGCGAGACCATGCCGGAGCCCGGCGCGCGCCAGCAGGTCGCCCCCGGCGTCTACTGGCTGCGCATGCCGCTGCCGTTCGCGCTCGACCATATCAATCTATGGCTGGTGCGCGACCGTGTGGACGGGCGCGACGGCTGGACCGTGATCGATTGCGGCATCACCAACGACACCATCAAGGCGCACTGGGAAACGGTGTTCGCCAACGAACTCGAAGGCCTGCCGGTGCTGCGCGTGCTGGTCACGCATTGCCATCCGGACCACGTGGGCCTGGCGCACTGGCTGTGCCAGCGCTGGGACACGCGGCTGTGGATGAGCCTGGGCGACTATATGAGCGCGCGCGTGATGAGCGGCGGCAACGGCGTCGGCTCGAACGCCGGCGGCGACTTTGCGGCCAGCCACTTCGCGCGGCACGGCCTGGCCGACCCCGACAGCCTGGAAAAGCTGCGCGCGCGCAAGAGCTACTACGCGACGCTGGTGCCCGATCTGCCGACGCAATACCGGCGGCTGATGGACGGCGATACGGTGACGATGGGCGCCGATCCGGCCGCCGCCAGCTGGCGCGTGATCACCGGCTACGGCCACGCGCCGGAACACGTCGCGCTGTACAACGCCGAGCTGAAGGTGCTGATCTCCGGCGACATGGTGCTGCCGCGGATCTCGACCAACGTCAGCGTGTTCGACATGGAGCCCGAAGCCAATCCGCTGGCGCTCTATCTGCGCTCGCTCGACCGTTACCAGGACCTGCCCGAGGACACGCTGGTGCTGCCCTCCCACGGCCGGCCGTTCCGCAACCTGCAGACGCGCATCGGGCAGCTGCGCGAGCACCATGTCGAGCGCCTGGCCGAGACCCGCGCCGCCTGTGCCGAGAAGCCGTGCAGCGCGCGCGATATCGTCAACGTGATCTTCCGCCGCCAGTTCGACATCCACCAGATGACCTTCGCGATGGGCGAGGCGCTGGCCCACCTGCACGTGCTGTGGCATGCCGGCGAGCTGCGGCGCGCCATCGACGACGATGGCATCATCCGGTTCCGGGCCAACGCCTGAATTGCCGCCGGAGTTGCCGCCGGCGGTGCCGCCTGGATTGCCCGTCTGAATCGCCCACCTTGACCGACGCCTGGATTCCGATCCCATGTCCGCCATCGACAGCGCCTTTGCCCAGACCCCGCCGCCGCCCTACTACGCGGTGATCTTCACGTCCACGCGCACTGGCGCGGACGTGGGCGGGGCCAACCACGAGGCCGACTACGGCGCGATGGCACAGCGGATGGTGGAGCTGGCCGCGACGATGCCCGGCTTTCTCGGCGTCGAATCGGTGCGCGACGGCAGCACGCCGGGGTCGCCCGGCATCACGGTGTCGTACTGGCGCTCGCTCGAGGACATCGCCGCCTGGCAGGCGCATGCCGAACACCGGGTCGCGCAGCGCCTGGGACGCGAGCGCTGGTATCAGGGCTTCCAGCTGCGCGTCTGCAAGGTCGAGCGGGCCTACGGCTTCGAGCGCTGATCTTCGCTGTCGTCGCCGCGCCGGGACGCGGCGTCGTTCGCTGTACCGAAGGCAAGCCCTTGCGTCCCCGCATGCACGGGCACCGCGGATCCTGGCGGGAACCTCAAGCCTGGCGCGCCAGCGTCTCCAGGTACGCCAGCCCGTCGATCGCACGGCTGCCGTACCACGACACCATCTCCCCATCGACCAGCAGCACCGGCAGGCCGAGCTGGCGCTCCAGCGCATCGGCGTGGTCCTCGGTGAAGCGATAGGGCTCGGTCGACAGCAGCACCAGGTCGAGCTCGCGCACCAGCGCCTCGCTCCAGCGAAAGCTCGGATAGCGTTGCCCCGGCGCATTGGGCCGCGCGCAATCGCCGCCGACGCAGGCCTGCAGCGCGGCGCCGGCATCCTGGACATCGGGCCAGGTCCGCCAGCCGATCAGCGCCAGCATGCGGCTGATATAGGTGTCGCGCGACACCGTCATCCATGGGTCTTGCCAGATCGCGTACAGCACGCTGCGAGTCGGCCAGGTCCGCGCCTCGAGCCGCGCCAGCCCCTGCTCCAGCCGTGCGCATAGCGCCTGCGCCTGTGCTTCGCGATCGAAGATGCCGCCCAGCAGCCGGTACAGCTCGAGGTTGTCGCACGGCGCGCACGGATGGGTGACGATCACGTTCGGCACGAAGCCGCGGATCTCGTCGACGGTCTCGCGCCGGTTTTCGTCGATATTGACGACCACGTGGGTCGGGGCCAGCGCGCGCAGCCTGTCCAGCCGGACGTCCTTGGTGCCGCCGACCTTGGCAACGGCGCGCACCTGCGGTTCGGGATGGATGCAGAAGCCGGTGCGCGCCACCATCCGGTCGCCGAGTCCCAGCGCAAACAGCAGTTCGGTGACCGATGGCACCAGCGAGGCGATGCGCGCATCAGGCGCGGCGCGCGGGTGCGGCTGGCCCAGCGCGTCTTGCCACATCACACGCTCCCGCTGCCGTCGCCGGCCGGATCCGCGGGGCGCTGCCGCTGGCCCTGCTGGTTGTGCTGGCCCTGCTGGCCCTGCTGGTTGTGCTGGCCCTGCGGATCCTGCGTGTCGCGATGATCCGGCTGGCGCGGCTTGCGCGGCGCGCGCGTGAACAGCGCGTCGTAGAGCCAGCGCGGCAGCACGTGCAGCACCGAGGCGACCACTCCCATCTGCCACGGCACCACGGCAAAGCGCCGGCCCGCGGCGATCGCCCGCACGGCCTTGCGCGCGAAGGCGTCGGCATCCATCAGGAAGGGCATCGGATACGGATTGCGCGCGGTCATCGGCGTGCGGATATAGCCCGGCGCGATGGTGACCACGCGGATCCGGTGCGGCCGCTGCTCCAGCCGCAGGCTCTCGAGCAGCTTGATCACCGCCGACTTCGAGGCACTGTACGCGCCCGCGCCCGGCAGGCCGCGCACGCCAGCCACGCTGGCAATGCCGACCAGCGTGCCGCGCCACTCGCGCGGCCCCACCTCTCTCGCCTGCATCGGCGCCAGGAACGGCTGGAAGGTGGTCAGCACGCCAAACCAGTTGGTGTCCATCACCGCGCGGAAGGCTTCGAGGTCCTCGCGTTCGCTGGCCACCGTGCCGACCGACACGCCGGCATTGGCGATCACGACATCGGGACAGCCGAAATGGTCGAGGAAGTCCTGCGCGGCGCCGAGCATCGCATCGGCATCGCGCACGTCCGCCGCATAGACGCGGGCGGCATTGGGATTGGGCAGGGTGGCGACGAACGCGCGCAGCGCATCGTCGCGGCGGCCGACCAGGCCGAGAATCGCGCCCTGCCGGGCGTATTCACGCGCCAGGGCCTGGCCGATTCCGCTCGATGCGCCGGTGAGAAAGACTTTGACGGGTCGCATCGGGCGGCGGGGAGGTGAAAGTCGAAGCGGAAGCGCGCTCAGCCGCTGGGCAGCCGTGCCTGGGCGGCAACGGCGGCGCGCAAGGCCATCACAGCTTCTTGTCGCGGACCTGCGTGACCAGGTAGTCCATCGTCTGCAGCGCGGCGCCCTTGCTGCCCGCGATGGACGGCGAGGTCACGTACTTGCCCTGGATCACGATGGTCGGCACGCCGTCGATCTTGTAGGCGTCGGCGATCTTGTTGGCGCGCGTGGTGTTGGTCGACACCGAGAACGAGTTGTAGGCCTCCAGGAAGGCCTTGCGGTCGATGCCGTTCTTGGCCATCAGATCGGCGATCTCGTTCGGGTCCAGCAGGCGCTTGCGCTCGGCGTGGATCGCGCTGAAGACCTTGCCGTGCATGGCCTCGAGCTTGCCCATCGATTCGAGCGCGTAATAGATGCGGGTATGCGGCAGCAGGTCGTCGCGGAAGGCCACCGGCACGCGCTTGAAGACCACGTCCTTGCCCTGCTTCTTGACCCAGCCTTCGATCTCGGGCTCGAAGTCGTAGCAGTGCGGGCAGCCGTACCAGAAGAATTCAGTGACTTCGATCTTGCCCGCGGTGACGGGCTGGGCCGCCTTCAGGACCTGGTATTCCTTGCCTTCGGCCGGCGCGGCCTGGGCGGGCGATGCCATCATCAGTCCCGCGGCGGCGGCGAGCGTGGCGAACAAGGCGGCGATTTTCTTCATGGCGCGAGAGAAAAGTGAAACGGTGTGCGTATGACAGCGATGCGCCGCGCGGGTTCAGCCCGCCCCGGCGCCGCCGCCTCCTGGCTTACTGCTTGGTGAAGCGGATCACCGACGCCTCGAAACCCGCCGATTGCAGGCGGTCGCGCGCGCGGTTCATGTCTTCGATCTTGTTGTATGGGCCGAGCCGTACGCGGTACAGCTTGACGCCATTGACCTCGCGGTCGGTCACCTTGGCCTCGAAACCCTGCATCGCCAGGTTGGCCTTCTGCCGGTTGGCGTCGTCCTGCGAGCGGAAGGCGCCAACCTGCAGCAGATAGCCGACCTTGTTGGCGTCGGCCTGGGCAATCTCGGCGATCGGGTCGGCCACCGGACGCTCGGCGGGCTTTTCGGCCGGCTTCTCCGCGGTCTTCGGCGCGGGCTTGACCGCTTCCTCCGGGGCCGGGGTCGGCTTGGTGGCGGGCGCGGCCGGAGCGGTCGGCTCGCGATGCGCCGGCTCCGCGGGCGGGCCGACCGGCTTGGGCGGGGTCTTGCTCCACAGCGGCTTGTTCGGGTCCGATGGCGGCTCCTGCACCGGCGACGGCAGCGTACCGACCACGTTGCCGGACTCGGCCGGCTTGGGCGTGCCCTTGCGCTGGAACGGCGTCGGCGCCTTGGTGATATACAGCGCCACCACCACCGCGATCGCCAGGCCGATGATCAGGCCGAGCACCAGGCCGAGAAACGTACCCCCGCGCTGCTGGGCGCGGCTGGCCTTGCGCGGGGCACGCTTGCGTTGCTGTTGCATGGAGTCCTCTTGGATATTGCCGGAAGATTATAGAGCCAGTGCCCGGCCGGGCGGCCGGGCGGCGCGGTCACCGCGGACCGCGGACGGCAGGCCGTCGACAGGGCCGCGCTGCCGCCTCACATGCGCTGCGGCGCGGACACGCCGATCACCGCGAGGCCGTTGCGCAGCACCTGGCGGGTCGCCGCCAGCAGCGCGAGCCGCGCCAGCTTGACCGGCTCGTCGTCGACCAGCACGCGGTCGGCGTTGTAGAAGGCGTGGAAATCGCCGGCCAGGTCGCGCAGATAGAAGGCCACCGCATGCGGCGCCAGCTCGTTGGCGGCCTGGGCCAGCATCTCGGGGAATTCGGCCAGGCGCTGCCCCAGCGCCAGCGCCTGCGGGCTCGCCGCGGCGCCGGTCACCGGCTCCAAGTCGGCGCCGGCCAGCTCGGCCAGGCGCTGCTGCCAGCCCTCGCCGCCCCACGACTCGAAGATCGAGCAGATGCGGGCGTGCGCGTACTGGACGTAGTACACCGGGTTCTCGTCGTTCTGCTTGAGCGCCAGGTCGACGTCGAAGACGAACTCGGTATCGGCCTTGCGCGACAGCAGGAAGAAGCGGACGGCGTCGCGGCCGCGCGTGAAATGGGCCGGCCAGTCGGCCACGCCCGCCTCCAGGCAGCCGCGGATGGTCTCGTCGCCGCCATTGCTCCATTCGATCAGGTCGCGCACCGTGACATACGAACCGGCGCGCTTGGAGATCTTGACCTCCTCGCCGTTCTTCATCACGGTGACCATCTTGTGCAGCACGTAGTCGGGATAGCCGGCCGGGATGCCGATTTCCAGCCCTTGCAGGCCGGCCCGCACGCGCGCGATGGTGCCGTGGTGGTCGCTGCCCTGCACGTTGATGACCTTGTGGAAGCCGCGCTCCCACTTGGTCGTGTGATAGGCGACGTCCGGCACGAAGTAGGTGTAGCTGCCATCGCCCTTGCGCATCACCCGGTCCTTGTCGTCGCCGTCGTCGGTGGTGCGCAGCCACAGCGCGCCTTCGCTCTCGTAGGTCTTGCCCTTGGCGATCAGCGTGCGCACGGCCTCCTCGACCTTGCCGTCGGTGTACAGCGACGATTCCAGGTAGTAGCGGTCGAACTTGACGCCGAACGCCTGCAGGTCGATGTCCTGCTCGTTGCGCAGGTAGGTGACGGCGAACTTGCGGATCGAGTCCAGATCCTCGACGTCGCCGGAGGCGGTCACCGGCTCGCCGTCGGAGGCGCGCACGGTCTTGCCGGCGAGGAAATCGGCGGCGATGTCGGCGATGTAGTCGCCGTTGTAGGCGGCCTCGGGCCAGCCGGCCTCGCCGGGCTTCAGGCCGCGGGCGCGCGCCTGCACCGAGATCGCCAGGTTCTGGATCTGCACGCCGGCGTCGTTGTAGTAGAACTCGCGGTGCACGGCATAGCCCTGCCACGACAGCAGGTTGGCCAGCGCGTCGCCCAGCGCGGCCTGGCGGCCGTGGCCGACGTGCAGCGGGCCGGTCGGGTTGGCCGACACGAACTCGACCAGTACCTGGCCGCGCGCGCCCTGCTGCTGGGCGCCATAGCCATCGCCCTGCTGCAGCACCGCGCGCAGCGTCTCGGCCTTGGCCGCCGGGGTCAGCCGCAGGTTGATGAAGCCGGGGCCGGCGATCTCCAGGCTGGCCACCAGCGGGGCGGTACGCGCATCGGCCTTCACCGCGTCGACGATCTGCTGCGCCAGTTCGCGCGGATTGCGCTTGAGCGTGCGGGCCACCTGCATCGCCAGATTGCAGGCGAGATCGCCGTGGGCGGCCACCTTGGGCCGTTCGAAGGCGACAGCGGGCAGCACGGCATCGGCCGGCGCCAGCGCGCGGACCGCATCGGTGAACGCGGCGGCAAGTTTGGAGGTCTGAACAGGCAGCATGAATGTCTGGGCCCGGCGCCACGTCCAGGACCGCGATGGCTTCGGCCATAGTGGCGGTGCCGTCACCGGCAGCGTAGCGATGCCGCAGCGCGGCACGGGCAATCGATTGCAGAACGCGGATTTTATCAGGTGCTATGCTGACATCATCCGCAGGAGCCAGTCGGCCGGCTCCCGGCACGCCGGAGCAGGACGGCTACCATCCCAACATGGCTGACAAGGAACCACCATGCTGATCACCTTCAAATCCCACGCGGCGCAAGACCTGATCATGATGAACGATCTCGCCGTCACGTTGCTCGGCATCATCGGCAAGCACGTCGGCGAACGCGGGGTGATCACCAAGGAAGAGCTGCCGCGCGCGATCCACCGGCTCGAGGCCGCGGTGATGCAGGCAAGGCAGTCCCCGGCGCAGAGCCAGCTGCCCGAGGAACAGCGCGGCAAGGGTGACGACTACGACGACGAAGAGGAGCCGCTGCACCTGGGGCAGCGCGCCTATCCCTTCCTCGACATGCTGCGGGCCTCGCAGCGCGAGGGCTGCGACGTATTGTGGGGCGTCTGACGCAAGTCAGGCGTTCCCCCCTCCAAAAAAACAGCCCGGCCGCTGGGGGCGGACCGGGCACCGGACCAGGGGGATCCGAAGGGGGGTACTGCGATATTGCGGCGTCGGGGGAGGCACCGCAATTCCTTGTCCGGCGCAGCCGATGGCTCGATCGGCAGCGCCGGCGACATTCCTGATCGCCGCGTTCCCGGCGGCGGCAAGCGCCGCCGCCACTGACCGGGTCCGCTACTCCTTGCTCAGCATGTCGGCCAGTTCGTCGGCGTGTTCCTCCTCGACTGCCAGGATCTCTTCGAGGATGCGCCGTGTGGTCGGGTCCCGCTCGCCCATGTACTGGATCATCTCGCGATAGCTCTCGATCGCGATCCGCTCGGCGATCAGGTTCTCGCGGATCATGTCGGTCAGCCCGTTGGGCGCGACATATTCCGAATGGCTGCGCGCCGACAGACCGTCGGGCGAGAAATCCGGCTCCCCGCCCAGCTGCACGATGCGTGCGGCGATGCGGTCGGCGTGCGCCTGCTCTTCATCGGCATGGACCTTGAACTCGGCCGCGATCGGCTCGGCGTGGATGCCCTTGGCCATGAAGTGGTGGCGCCGATAGCGCAGCACGCAGACCAGCTCGGTGGCCAGCGCCTCGTTCAGCAGCTTGAGCACGGTGGCGCGGTCCGCGTCGTAGTTTTCGGTAACCGCGCCGTCCTCGATATGTTTGCGGGCACGTGCGCGGATGGTGGCGACATCCGACAGAAAGCCCTGGGTCGGCCCCTTGCCGGCGGAGGAGGCATCGGTGCGGGAAAAGGCGGCGCCCGTGGTCTGGGTGTCCATGTATGCGGTTCTCCTGTCAGGTTGCTTTGTGGGGTTCGCGGCCGGAGGTGCGTTGCCTCCGTTACCGTCGCTGGTTGCCGTGGCTCGGCTTGCGTCGCCGGCCTGGCCCTCAGTTGCCGTCGTATTGGCCGTCCTCGCTGCGCCGGCGGCTGCTGCCGCCCACCAGCAGCAGCGCGGCGATTGCGCCGACCGCCGCGGCGATCGCGATGGCGCGGAACGGCGACTCGGCGACGCGATGCTGCACGCCGACGACGGCCTGGTCGACACGCTCGCGCGCACGTCCCGCGCTCTGCATCGTGGCCTCGCGCGCCTGGTCCGCCAGCATGCGCGCCCGCGTCTGCAGCCGGCGGCTGGCCTGCGCGGCCTCGGACGAACCTTCGCGCGCCAGCACCTCGATTGTGTGTTCGAGCGCCGAGATCAGTCCCCTCACCTCGTCCACCACCGGCGAGGCGGCCTCGCGCGCGGCACCGCTGGTATCGCGGGCGGCATGGCGCAGCTGGCGCACCGTATCGCTGGCGCAATCGGCAAGATGGCGGACTTCCTTCTTCACCTTCGGATTGTGGGTCAGCATGGGACTCTCCTTAAGACGCGCGTCGGCCAACGCGCGACGCGACGCGCCGCGCTTGGCCGACGCAATGCAGGCGACCTGGCGCAGGGCCGGCCGACGATCAGCCGGCCAGCGCCGGCCCGTTCATCGGCCCATTCGACGACCGTTCATCGGCCTTTGCGGACCAGGCTCATGACGAAGGTCACCAGCGCCACTACCAGGAAGATGAAGAACAGGATCTTCGCGATCTCGACCGCGCCGGCAGCGATGCCGCCAAAGCCGAACACGGCGGCGACCAGGGCGATGATGAAAAAGACCAGTGCGTAGTAAAGCATGGTGAAACTCCCCTAGATGGATCGAACTGCCTCAGCACAACGGCGCGCAACAGCGCGAGCGGTGGATCGTCGGTAGGCCGTCATTTGACCGACTTGAAGATCGTTACCCCAAGCACCAGGAACAGCACGAACAGAATCAGGAACAGGAAGAACAGCACCTTGGCGATGCCCGCCGCGCCCGCCGCGATGCCGGTGAAACCGAGCAGTCCCGCGACGATGGAAATCACGGCAAAGATCAGCGCCCATTTCAGCATGGTGTTTCTCCTGTTCTCGCGGCTCGGGTGCTTCGGTGCGCCAGGCCATGCAAGCATGGTAGGAATCGCCACTTCGGCGAGGCACCGACCTTGCACCGATTCCCCTGTCAGCGGTTTCCTACAGGTCCGGCGCGGCGCCAGGTCTCGTGCGGAGCACCGCCTTCCGATGCCTGCGAGCGGGCCGGCGGATCGGTTGACCGGGCGCAACCGTTGTGATTCCATCGGCGCAGTCACCGCGCGCGACCGCGAGCGCGCAATCCAGGAACTTCCATCATGTTGAAGCTATCGTCGTTGCGGTCCACCGTGCTGCTCGCGGGTGGCATCCTGCTCACGGTGGTCGTGCTGATCGCCTCGGAGGCCGGCAATATCCGGCTGCGCCAGGGGTATTCGCAAGTCATCCGCTCGCAGAACGTGCAGAGCGACATCAGCGCGCTGCTGGCCGAACTGGTCAACGCCGAAGCGGGACAGCGCGGCTACCTGCTGACCGGCAAGGAAAGCTATCTGGAGCCGTACCATCGCGCCATCCCGCGCATCAACACGCTGATGAACGACATCCGCAACCGCTTCGCCGACGACCCGGAGGCGTTGAAGCAGTTCGGCGAGGCATCGCTGCTGATCAGCCGCAAGCTGACGGAAATGGAACTGACGCTGATCTACGGCAAGCGCGATGTCGAAGTGGCGCTGGACCTGATCCGCACCGATTTCGGCAAGCAGACGATGGAGAAGGCGCGGCTCGGCCTGGAGACGCTGCGCGCGCGCTCGGCCGCGTCGGTATCGCGCAATCTCGAGAACGCCGACCGCGACATCAACCTGTCGCGCTACGGCATCGGCCTGCTGACCGCGATCAACATCGTGCTGCTGGTCATCGTCGGCTTCCAGCATTCGCGCCGGCTGGCAGTGTCCGAGGCCGCGCGCAGCGAGCTCGAGGAGGAAAGCGCGCGGCTGGACCGCATGGTGCGCGCGCGCACGCGCCAGCTGTCGGCGCTGGCCTCGCACCTGCAGCGCGTCACCGAGGACGAGAAGACGCGGCTGGCGCGCGAGCTGCACGACGAACTCGGCGCGATCCTGACCGCGACCAAGCTCGACATGCACTGGATCCGCCGGCGCCTGCAGAACGACTATCCCGAGATCCAGGAAAAGATCACGCGCGTGATGCTGCATGTGGACCAGGGCATCCAGATCAAGCGCCGGCTGATCGAGGACCTGCGCCCCACCGTGCTGCTGAACCTCGGCCTGAAGGAGGCCATTGCCCAGCTGGTCGAGGAAGTCGGCACGCGCAACCACTGGCAGACCGAGGTCGAGCTCGACCCGTCGGTGCCGCCGCTGCGCGATGCCGCCGCCATCGCGCTGTACCGCATCGTGCAGGAGTCGCTGACCAACGCGACCAAGTACGCCGAGGCGAGCCGCGTGTCGGTCGCGCTGACGCGCACCGACGATCATCTGCTGCTGAAGGTCAGCGACAACGGGCGCGGCCTGCCGGCCGATATCGAAACGCGCCGCACCTCGGGCCACCATGGGCTGCTCGGCATGGAGCAGCGCGTGATCGCGCTGGGCGGCACGCTGCAGATCGATTCGACGCCCGGGGCGGGGGTCACGATCCGCGTCGAGGTGCCGCTGACCGACGCGGTGGTCGCCCCGCCGCCGTCGCTGGACGAGGGCGACGAGCCGCTGCCGCACGAACTGCCCGCCGCGCCGGCGCAGGTGGAACCGCCGCCGCGGCCGGCCGCGGATGCCGGCACCGGCCCGTCTCCCGCCGGCCCCGCCGGGGCGCCGCAGCACGGCCAAGGGGCATGAAAAAAGGAGCCTGGAAAGGCTCCTTCTCGATGGCCGTGCCGGGACGCATTACATCCTGCGTTTCGTTTCCTCCGCCGAGCCCTGCATCTTCTCGCCGCCCCTTTCGATGTCCTTGCCGGCACCGGCGATGGTGTTGCAACCCGTAATCAGCGTGACACCGGCAAGAGCGAACAGCGCGATCAGCTTTTTCATGACGATCTCCTTTGCTTGGCGAAGGGTGCGGCGCGTTGCCGCGACGGAAAAAATTTGCTGCTCAAGGATCGGTCGATGGAGCTCGGCACGAGTCGTCGTCGCCGGCCGCCAGCCACAAGCCGCTCGGCGGAACTCAGGTCGGTGCCTGCGCGTATTCCTCGATCACGCGGAATACCTGTTCGAGCTCGAGCGACTTGTCGAAAAAATAGTCGGCTCCCGCCTCGGCGCACTGACGCCGGTAGGTGGGCACCTGCGCATGATTGGTGTAGACGATCCGGATGCCCGGCGCCTGCGCCTTCTGGATCGCCCGCAGCACGTTGATGCCGTTGCCCTGACGCAATTGCAGGTCGACGATGACGACCTCATACCTGCCGCTTTCGAACAGGCGGATGGCGGTGCTTTCGGTATCCGCCCAATCGACGGTCTCGACGAAGGAGAATGCGTTCAAGTACTCCAGCAACATGCTCCGCAGGACCGCCGAGTCCTCGATCAGTAAGACCCGCAGCGTACGGTAGGGAGTTGCCGCGGCTTGATCCAACATGGTTCGATGGTAGCAATGGGGCCAGGGGCCAGGTATCCGGGTCCGTCCTACAGCACCGCCGCCGGCCCCATTGACGCCGGGACGCACGGCGTGCCGTCTATTCGACCAGGCCGTTCTTGATCGCGTAATAGGTCAGATCGGCATTGGTCTTCATGCCCATCTTTTCCAGAATGCGCGAGCGGTAGGTGCTGACCGTCTTGACGCTGAGGAACAGCTCGTCGGCGATCACCGAAACGGACTGCCCGCGCGAGAGCTTGCAGAAGATCTGGAATTCGCGCTTCGACAGGGTCTGGTGCAGCGGCTGGTCGGTCGGCTTCTCCAGCCCGCCGATCAGCAGCTCGGCCACGGTCGGGCTGACATAGCGCCGCCCCTGGGCGACGGTGCGGATCGCCTTGACCAGATCGTCGGGCGCGCTTTCCTTGGTCAGATAGCCGGACGCGCCGGCGCGGATCAGATTGATCGCGTACTGGTCCTCGGGATAGGTGGACAGGATCAGCACCGGCAGGTCGGGATGGCGCTGGCGGATCAGCTTGAGCACGTCGATGCCGTTGCGGTCCGGCATCGAGATGTCGAGCACCACCACGTCGAACTCGGTTTCGCGCAGCCGCGCCATCACTTCGTCGCCGCTGGCCGCTTCGCCTTCGACGCGAATATCCGGTTCGTCGGAAATGAACTGGCGCAGACCGGCACGGACGATCTGGTGATCGTCGGCGATCAGGACGCGAATCATGAAGTTTCCCCCCTGCGATGGTATTGCCCGGACGCCGGGGCCAGGCTGTGTTTGGCCTGTTGCATTGTAGTCATTACAAAGCACCGGGAATGTCGGTGTCAGGCTGACAATGTGGCGTGCCAATGGCGCGCGGCACGACGGCGCTTCTTTCCAACGACAACCCGCAGCCAACGGCATGACGGGCCCGGCATATCTCGCGGAACGGAGTCGGCAAGTGTTCAAACCCGGGATTTTTTGATATCGGTGCCGCGTTTTGCGATGGCAATCTCGCAGCCTCCCGGGGGGTGCCCCTCCGCAATCCCTCCTCCCGCAATCCTCCCCGGCAATCCCACTCCATTACGACATGCCAGCCCAGACCGTTTCCATGGCAGTGCCCGCCCACCAGCCGGCACCTGCCGCGCCCTCGCCCCGCCTCGCGCCCACGGCCGCGACCCTGCGCTGCAAGCGTGTGCGCGACGTCAGCCATCTCGATGCGACGACGATGAGTGCGCTGCGCCTCGGTGGAAAGCTGATGATAGGCAAGCAGGCGTTCAGCGTTCGACTGGACAACGCAGCGGACAAGCCGCGCTACGTCGTGCAGGCGCTGGCGCGATCGGGGAGCGGCGAGCGCGCCATGACCCCGGCAGCGGAAGCGAGCCGGCAGGCCCAGGCCGCCATGCTGGCGACGCGGCTGGCCAATCGCCACGTGCAACTGGCGGACCGCGTGCACCGATTCACCAGCGATCGCCATCTGGTCGAACTGTGCCGCGCCTTCGCCATCAGCCGCGATCTGAACGTGCTGCCGTTCCAGGAGTTCCTGGCGAAATGCAAGGACGGCGCGAAGCTGCGCTTTCACGGCCAGGACTACTACGTGCACGTGGAGCCCGGCAAGCGGGGCATGGCCGATGCCGCCGCAAGCCTGGTGCCGGTCGGGCAGCCGACCACGCCGCTGGCGCGGCTGCTGCAGGCGCTGCGCAACCTGCTGCGCTTCCCGTCGTCCCGGCCGCCGCTTCGTACGGTCGAACAGCTGTTGACGCGCGCCGTACGCGCCTACCATGCGGGCGACAGCGTACCGGCCGAATCGCCGTCTCCGGCCGCGGGCCGTGCGCGGGTCGAGGCCGCGCTGCGGGCGACCGAGGTCGCCAGGCGCGTCGCACCGAGCACGGTCCCCGATCTGCGAGGCGCAAGACTGGCCGGCGCCGACCTGAAAAAACTGGATCTGAGCGGCGCGATCCTGGCTGACGCCGACCTGCAGGGCGCGCTGCTATGCGGTGCCACGCTCGTGTCCGCCGACCTGTCCGGCGCCAATCTGGCGAACGCCGATCTGGAGGATGCGCGCATGGCCCGCGCCAACCTGCGCCACGCCAATCTGGCGAAGGCACGCCTGTCCAGGGCCGCGCTGCCCGGGGCGGACCTGTCGCAGGCGAACATGACCGAAGCCAGTCTGATCGGCACGACCCTGCGCGAGGCGCGGCTCGAACACGCCAATCTGTCGAGGGCCATCGTGTCGTTCGCGCTTTTTGCGGGGGCGCAGATGGATGGCGCGGTGCTGACGGCCTGCTACGGCACCGCGCCGATGTTCGTCCGTGCCAGGGTGACCAACGCGGAGTTCGGCTATGCCTATCTGCCGGATGCGCGCTTCGACAATGTCGAGCTCGCGGGCACGACCTTTCACCACGCCACCTTGCACAATGCGCACTTCAATGAAGCCGGTATTGGCGGCGCCGACTTCGGCGAAGCCGCCGTCGAGGGGGCACGATTCAGTCGCGTCGACGTCGGCGATGGCAAGTGTCTCCTGACGCTGTCGCTGCAGGCGGGCAGCGACTTTTCCATCCGGATCCGCGACGTCGACGAAGCGTTGGCGCAATTGACAACGGGCGTGCCGTTGCGGGATCTGCCGCCGTCCCCGCGCGCCCGGCGGACAATTTCGGAGTATCTGTTCCAGCTCGCTTGCGCCTGCCGGGACGACGTGCGGCGTTGCGCCGCGCTGCGCAACTGGCTGCTGGAGCATCCGCAGTACGAAGCCGAGGCGGCGCGGCAGGTCCTGCGGCGCCTCTATTGGGAAGCCGAACGATCGGCCGACTCCCGCCCGCTGGCATGGCCGGAAACCGCCCCATTGCTGCCGGGGTTGATGCACGACGCCATCGCCTCGCTGGGCGAGGGCAACAGGGCTGCCTGGGCGCGCAAGCACGCGGGGCTGGTGATGCAGCTCGCATTTCTCGCCGCGCGGCCCGATGCGCCGGCAGCGGCGGCGCAACGAACGACCGCGCTGATGGACGCGTACCGCTCAACATTGCCGCCCGCCCTCGCCGATACGGTGGCCAGGCTCGAGAACAACGAGGGCGAAACGTTCTTCCCGATCGTCGCCGATGCAGGCCAATATGCACTGCTGGTGGCGCCGGAATACTATGGCTGCCTGATTCGCGGCGAGTCGCTCGAGCAGAGTGGCGTGTCGTCAAGTCACGGGGCGCTGCCGCCGGCCTGGCAGTCGATGCTCCGGCTGACCGCGGTTGCCGATCCGGGGAACACCGGCGCGCAACGCTATGACGTTGGCGGCCTTGCGGACATCGGGAAGGATCTGGCCGCCTGCCCATTGCTGCACAACGCCTATGTCGGAGCGAATCGGTCGCAACAATGGCACGACGGGCTTCTTACCGTCCTGCCGTTTGGCAGTGAATACCTGACCGATTTCCGGTCGGCAATCGCGGACAACCATGCCGTCCGACGGCTTGTCGATCATGAACATCAGCAGGCGTTGGCGTACCGCTCCAACGAGGTGCTGATCGGCGAGGGAAAGGATGTCCAGCCGACCCCCGCCCATCTGGAGGCGCTGCTCGACACCATGCCGTCCCATCGCGAGGACCCGGCATGCCAATCGCATTTCCTGTGGTGTGTTGCCGCCGTGCTGGCCCGGCTGTCTTCCGACGCATTCCTGGGCACCAGCAATGATGGCCCGTTTGCGCTGAGGCGCTATGCGGCGGCGTTGGGCAATGCGGCCATCTGCATCGACGCGTCGATGGCCTCCGTGCGCCGGAACTACATCGAGCGGCTGCTTTCGGACAGATGTACCGACGAGCTGTCCACGCACATGCTGCTCGACTTGTCCTTGAAACGGACCAACAACACGCGCCAGATGGACATCTTCGATACCGTCTGGCCATCGAAATGGCGCCCTCATCTGCGCAACGTGTTGGCACGGGCAAGGCAACAATAAAAAAGGGCGGAGATCCTCGATCCTCCGCCCCTGGCAGCGCGGCGATTCGACGCCGCGCTGGCCCGCTTGCTCGCGGGCGATCCCTCTACCGAATCTACTGGATCCAGCGAACTTACTGAACCTTGGCCGACGCGCCCGCGCCGACCGTGGCCGAGGTGCCGCCAGTCGCGCCACCCACGAGGCCGCCCACCTTGCCGGCGGTGCCGCTGACCGTATCGCCAACGGCGCCGACCGTCTTGTCGGCGGTGCCTTCCACCGCGCCGACCGTGTCCTTGGCCTTGCTCTTTGTCTTGCCGTGCGCGTCGTGGGCCTTCGACTTGGCCTTGCTGCCGGCGGTGGCCGCACGGTCCTTGGCGCTCTTGCGGGTGTCGTCGATTTCGCCGGCCTTGTCGTTCAGGCCCGCCTTGACGCCGGTATCCATGTTCGCGCGGCTTCCTGCGACTTCAGCGCCCGCGTTCACGCCGGCGTTGGCGCCGGCCGACGGAGCCGTTGCCGTCGGCGCGGTCAGCGAGCCGGCGGCGCCGCCGGTCGCACCGGCTTGCGTACCTTGCGCCATGGCCAGCGACGAGGCGGCGGCGATCGACAGGGCGGACAGCGAGATCAGCAGTTTCTTCATGGAGTACTCCTTTCGAATGACTGTGCGGCGAGGCTTTCGCCGCGGGTTGTCGCCTGGAGAGCGAGACCTCAGTCTAGGGAGCACCCCACCGCGATGCTGTGAGGAGATGTAATGCGCTGTAAGGAGTCGTGAGCAGGCACACCGGCCGCGGCAGCACTCGCGATGGCAGCTTTCGCCAGTCCCGTCAACGACTTGCGGCGTGGCGCCGCGCGCCGACCGCGCCTGCCGTGGCCGCGCGGCTTCGCACACCGTTACAGGTTCGGCGCGAGCGCGCGCTCGAGCGCGGTCCGGTCTTCGTGCCGGCGCGCCACCATGTCTTCCAGCTGGTCCTGCCCGATCTTGCCGACCGAGAAGTAGGTCGCTTCGGGATGTGCCAGATAGAAGCCGCTGACCGAGGCCGCCGGCGTCATCGCCAGCGCGTCGGTCAAGCCCATGCCGATCTCGCCGGCATCGAGGACCTGGAACATCGGGCCCTTGACCGTGTGCTCCGGGCAGGCGGGATAACCGGGCGCGGGCCGGATGCCGCGATAGGCTTCCGCGATCAGCTGTTCGTTGTCGAGCGATTCATCGGCGGCGTAGCCCCACAGGTCGCGGCGAACGCGCGCGTGCAGGCATTCGGCGAATGCCTCGGCGAGACGATCGGCCAGCGCCTTCAGCATGATCGCGCTGTAGTCGTCATGGTCGGCCTCGAACTGGGCTTCCTTCTTGTCGACGCCGATGCCGGCGGTCACCGCGAACAGACCGACATAGTCCGCGATGCCGCTGTCCTTCGGCGCGACGAAGTCGGCCAGGCACCGGTTCGGCCGGCGCACGCCGTCGACCACCGGCCGTTCGCTCTGCTGGCGCAGGTTGTGCCAGGTCAGCGCGACCTGGCTGCGGCTCTCGTCGGTGTAGATCTCGATGTCGTCGTCGTTGACGGTATTGGCCGGCAGCAGCGCGATCACGCCGTTGGCGGTCAGCCAGCGGCCCTGGATCAGCCGCGCCAGCATCGCCTTGCCGTCGGAGAACACGCGGCGCGCCGATTCGCCGACGATCTCGTCGTTCAGGATCGCCGGGAATTTGCCCGCGAGATCCCAAGTCTGGAAGAACGGGGCCCAGTCGATGTAGTTGGCCAGCTCCGCCAGGTCGTAGTTGCGGAACACGCGCCGGCCGATGAATTTCGGTTTCGGCGGCACGTAGCCGCTCCAGTCGATCGGCGTCTTGTTCTTGCGCGCCTCGGCCAGCGTCACCATCGGCACGGCCTTCTTGTTCGCGTGCTGCGTGCGGATGCGCTCGTAGTCGGCGCGCAGCTCGTCCAGATAGCGCGTCGCGCCCTCGTCGGACAACAGGCTCGAGGCCACGCTGACCGAGCGCGAGGCATCGGGCACGTAGACCACCGGCCCTTCGTAGTTCGGCGCGATCTTGACGGCGGTGTGCACGCGCGAGGTGGTCGCGCCGCCGATCAGCAGCGGAATCTTCTTGACGCGGAAATAGTCGTCGCGCTGCATCTCGGAGGCGACGTAGGCCATTTCCTCGAGCGACGGCGTGATCAGGCCGGACAGGCCGATGATGTCGGCGCCCTCGACCTTGGCCTTGGCCAGGATCTCGTTGCACGGGACCATCACGCCCATGTTGACGACCTCGAAGTTGTTGCACTGGAGCACCACCGACACGATGTTCTTGCCGATGTCGTGCACGTCGCCCTTGACCGTGGCGATCACGATCTTGCCGCGCGCGCGCACGTCGCCGCCGGCCTCGGCCAGCAGGCGCTTCTCCTCTTCGATGAAGGGCAGCAGATGCGCCACCGCCTGCTTCATCACGCGCGCGCTCTTGACGACCTGCGGCAGGAACATCTTGCCGGCGCCGAACAGGTCGCCGACGATGTTCATGCCGTCCATCAGCGGGCCCTCGATCACCTCGATCGGGCGGCCGCCGCGCGCAGCGATCTGCTGGCGCGCTTCCTCGGTGTCCTCGACGATGAAGGTCGTGATGCCGTGCACCAGCGCATGCGCCAGGCGGTCGGCCACCGGCACCGGCTTCTCCGGCGTGCCGCGCCATTCGAGGTTCTCCTCGCGCTTCGCGCCGCCGCCCTTGTAGCGGTCCGCGATCTCGAGCAGGCGGTCGGTCGCGTCGGCACGGCGGTTCAGCACCACGTCCTCGACGCGCTCGCGCAGTTCGGCATCGAGCTGGTCGTAGACGCCGAGCTGGCCGGCATTGACGATGCCCATGTCCATGCCCGCGGCGATCGCGTGATAGAGGAACACCGTGTGGATGGCCTCGCGCACCACGTCGTTGCCGCGGAACGAGAACGAGACGTTGGACACGCCGCCGCTGACCTTGGCGTACGGCAGGTTCTGCTTGATCCAGCGGGTCGCCTCGATGAAGTCGACCGCGTAGTTGTTGTGTTCCTCGATGCCGGTCGCGACCGCGAAGATGTTCGGGTCGAAGATGATGTCCTCGGGCGGGAAGCCGACTTCGTTGACCAGGATGTCGTAGCTGCGCTTGCAGATCTCGGTCTTGCGCGCGAACGTGTCGGCCTGGCCCTGCTCGTCGAAGGCCATCACCACGGCGGCCGCGCCGTAGCGGCGGATCAGCGCGGCATGGTGGCGGAATTGCTCCTCGCCTTCCTTCAGCGAGATCGAGTTGACCACGGCCTTGCCCTGCACGCATTGCAGGCCGGCCTCGATCACCTCCCACTTGGACGAGTCGATCATGATCGGCACGCGCGCGATATCGGGCTCAGACGCAATCAGATTCAGGAAGCGCACCATCGCGGCCCTGGAGTCGAGCATCGCCTCGTCCATGTTGACGTCGATGATCTGCGCGCCGTTCTCGACCTGCTGGCGCGCGACCGCCAGCGCCTCGTCGAACTGGCCGTTCAGGATCATCCGGGCGAAGGCCTTGGAGCCGGTGACGTTGGTGCGTTCCCCGACGTTGACGAACAGGCTGCCCTCGCCAAGCGTGAACGGCTCCAGGCCGGACAGGCGCATCGGACGAGCGGGACGGGTATCGGTAGACATGGCGGACTCAGGTTCGGGATCGGATGCGCGGCACGCCGGGAACGGATGCGTTCGGCGGCGCGCCGGTAGGGCGTGGGCGGCGGGACGGCGGGGCTGCCGGTCAGGCCGCGGGCGCTTCGTCGCGATACTGGCCGGGCCAGGCGCGCGGCTTGCGGTTGGCGACCCGCTGCGCGATCGCGGCGATATGCTCCGGCGTGGTGCCGCAGCAGCCGCCGACCAGGTTGACGAGCCCCGATGCGGCAAACTCGTCGACCAGCGACGAGGTGACGTCCGGCGTCTCGTCGAAACCGGTATCGCTCATCGGGTTCGGCAGCCCCGCGTTCGGGTAGCACGAGATCGCGGTATCGCACAGCTTGGCCAGCTCGGCGATGTACGGCCGCATCAGCGTCGCGCCCAGCGCGCAGTTCAGGCCGAAGGTGATCGGGCGCGCGTGGCGCAGGCTGTTCCAGAAGGCTTCGACGGTCTGGCCCGACAGGATGCGGCCCGAGGCGTCGGTGACGGTGCCGGAGATCATCACCGGCAGGCGTTCGCCGGTGTCCTCGAACAGCTGATCGATCGCGAACAGCGCGGCCTTGGCGTTCAGCGTGTCGAAGATGGTCTCGACCAGAAACACGTCGGCGCCGCCTTCGAGCAGGCCCTTGCCCTGCTCGTAATACGATTCGCGCAACTCCTCGAAGCTGACGTTGCGCGCGCCCGGATCGTTGACGTCCGGCGAGATGCTGGCGGTCTTCGGCGTCGGGCCGAAGGCGCCGGCGACAAAGCGCGGCTTGTCGGGCGTGCTGTAGCGATCGCAGGCCTCGCGCGCCAGCCTTGCGGCGGCCACGTTCATCTCGTAGGCCAGGTCCGCCATCTTGTAGTCCTCCTGCGCGACACGGGTCGCGCCGAAGGTATTGGTCTCGATGATGTCGGCGCCGGCGGCCAGGTATTGCTCGTGGATTTCGCGGATCACCGCCGGGCGGGTCAGCAGCAGCAGTTCGTTGTTGCCCTTGACGTCGACCGGATGCGAGGCGAAACGCTCGCCGCGGTATTCGGCCTCGCCCAGCTTGTAGCGCTGGATCATCGTGCCCATCGCGCCGTCGAGGATCAGGATGCGCTCGCGCAGCAGCCGCGGCAGCTGCGCGGCGCGGGTGTACGGCCGAGCCCGGGGACCGGCCTGCGGGCCTGCCTGCGGACCTGCCTGCGAGAGCGGCGCATTGGGGGACGCCATGCCGGGCGATTCGATGGTTGCAGCGCTCATGGCTTCACTGGCCTCGGTGATGCTGGAAAAGTGCACGATTTTATCAGTTACGGCCCCTTGCCGCCCCTTGCCGGCCTTCCTTGCCCGCGCCTACACTCGGGCAGACCGACCCGTCGAACCGGCCCACCCCGGGGCCGCCGACGGGCCCATCGACCGACACCGACGACTCCGCATGCAACACCTTGCCCCGCGCGAGGCCCAGACCCTGCTGGCCGAGCATCCCGACGCCCTGTTCATCGACTGCCGCAGCGAGATGGAGTACCTCTTCGTCGGTCATCCGACCGGCGCGCTCAACGTGCCGTGGAACGACGGTCCGGACTGGGAGGTCAATCCGCACTTCGTGCAGGCGGTCAAGAAGCTGGCCGGACAGGCGTCGGCGCGGCCGGTGCTGCTGATCTGCCGCAGCGGCAACCGCTCTACCGCGGCGGCACAGGCGCTCGAAGGCGCCGGCTTCACCACCGTCTATAACGTGCTGCACGGCTTCGAAGGCGATCTGGACGCGCAGCGGCACCGCAATACCGTCAACGGCTGGCGCTTCGAAGGGCTGCCGTGGGAGCAATACTGATGTCGTCGACGCCTTGAGCGCGCACAAAAAAACCCGCGCCGTGGCGCGGGTTCTTGTTGCAGCGGGACGCCGCTGTGTCAGGGCATCGGCGGTGCGTCGTCAGTGCATCGCCAGCGAGTGCGTCATCACCGTATCGAACTTGCCAAGAAATTCGTCCACCTCTTCCACGGACGGTTCGCTCTCGATCAGACGTTGCACATCGGCGCGGAAATGTTCGGCCAGCTGGCCGCCAAGGAAGATCTCGCGCTTCATGTTCTTGTCGACGATCTCGTAACCGCCGGAGGCAAGAGGGGCATGCTCGACGTCGGCACCGAACTCGACGATGCAGTAGTTGTCGCTGTTGTAGATCATTTGCATGGCGCACCTCCGGGCTATGGGACGGGCGGAAGGTTTGTTGATTGTTGCGTCAGCCGGTGGGAGCGCCGGCTTCCTTCCGCGATTTCACCTCCAAGCTGAGGGCATGAAGACGCTTTTCAAGCGCATGCCTCGCTGGGCGCTGGCGTGGTGCCCGTTGCCGTTGCGCCCGCTCGTCAGGTTGGAGCCGCGCCGGAGGCGGCAAGTTCGGTCCGCCAACCGAAAAGAGGGTTTGTCCTACGAAGCGTGTACGCGACGCCTACCATGGCCGCCTGGCGGAATCATGCACACGGCCGGTGAGGCTCACGGCGTGTCGCACTGTGCCCCGCATGCGGCCTTGCACAGAAAAGCGTCGAGAACGGCATGAAACCGCTCCGCCTGCTCGATCGGCGACAGATGAGCCGCGTCAGGGAGCACCTCGAACTGGGCGGCCGGGATGCCGTCGGCAATGGCCCTGGAGTCGGCCACGGGGCAGCCCTGATCCTTGTCGCCAACCACGACGAGCGTGGGGCAATGAATGCGCGCCAGGGCATCGGCCTGGTCGAAGCCGAGAATCGCCAGGCAGGCACCAACATAGCCGCGGACCGGCGTGGCGAGCACCAGCTGCCGGATCCGCTCGACCTGATTGGGGTGCGCGGCCCGGTACGGGGCAGTCAGCCAGCGTTGAAGCGTCGCATCAAGCACTCCAGCCATCCCGTGCGCCTCCACATGGCCGATGCGCTCGTGCCACATCGGATGCGCCTGGCGCGGGGTGCGGCAGACCGTGTCGACCAGCGTCAGCGAGTGCAGCCGCTCCGGATAGCGCACGGCCAGCGTCTGGCCGATCATGCCGCCCAGCGAAATGCCGACGAAATGCGCCTGCGGCACGTCCAGTCCGTCCATCAGCGCGGCCACGTCGTCGGCCATGCGCAGCATCGAATAGGGCCCGACCGGCGCGTCGCTGCGGCCGTGTCCGCGCAGGTCGTAGCGCAACACCCGATAGCGCGGTGCCAGATGGGCCGCGGTGGCGTCCCACAGCGTGTGGTCGCAGGCCAGGCCATGGCACAGCACGACCCACGGGCCTTCGGAGCCGTCGATGCGGGCATGCAATGTCACGTCGCCGACGATCACGCGATGGGTTTCGGAGGCAGGGGGGCGGGCGGCGGGGGTTGAGCCGGCGCTCGATCCCGCGCTTGAGCCCGAGGCGGTGGCGGGCGTGGCGGTGGGCGGCAAGGTGTCGGTCATCGGTGTCCTCCTGTCGGGGTAGGTCGGCGGCGACGCATCGCGCGGGGAGCGTCGCGGCAGGCACGCCGGTCGGCTCCGATCCTTCCAGACTAGGGCCCGGCGCCGCGCAGTACCAGATCGATCTGCGTGCCGTCGGGCTCCGTCTGCCGCAGTTTGACAGGCATCCAGCCGACCGATTCCGCCAGCCAGACCTCGACGCGGCGGCGGTCGTCGGCGCGGCGCGGCAGGCGGATGAAGTGCTTGGCGCGCACGAAGCCCGCCCCCGTCTCGATGTCCTCCTCGCCGACATACTGGACGCGCATCGGCTCGACATCGCTGGTGTCGGCGACCTGGAAGGTCTCGGTTGCGCCCGGCGCGGCATAGCGCTGCGGGTTGCCCCGCACCAGGCCGACCAGCTGCAGGAAGACGCTGAAGCGGTCCTGCGCCCCCTCGGGCAGCGGCGCCTGGCCGCCGCGCGACTCGAACACGATCGCGTTGGCGGCGCGGTCGAAGCGTGTCACCTGGCTGCGCTTGCGGCGCTCCTCGACGTAGCGCTCGGGCGCCAGCCCCTGCTCGCCCAGCGCGCCGGTGCTGTGGAAGGCGAAGCGGAACCACAGCATGCGGGTTTCGACCGACAGCTGATAGCGCCCGCCCGCGTGCTGCCAGCGGATGGTGCCGTCGGGGTTCTCGACGCCGTTGACGAAGCTGGCGTAGCGCAGCGTCGCCGACGGGGGCGCGGCGTAGCGCAGCGCATCGGCCGAGGCCGGGGCCGGCGCCGGGGCCGAACCCGGACCCGTACCGCCCGCCCCGCCTCCGGCGGCGACGGTGCCGGCACCGCCCGGCGAGGTCGCCAGCGGCGGGCCTTCGGCCGGCGCAGGCGGTCCGGGCGCCGGTTCGGGAGCGGGCGCCGGTTCCGGCGTGGCAGCCGGCGCGGGAGCGGGTTTGGGTGGGGGACGGCGGGGACGCGGCGGCGGGGTCGGTGCCACGGCGACGGGCTTGGGCGGAAGCAGGATCGCCTCGAGCGCCGGCGTGTCGACCGCGTCCAGCGGAATCAACGGACCGGGCATGCGCACCAGGCCGATCAGCACCACCGCATGGGCGATCAGCACGACCGCCAGCGCGACCGCCCAGCGCAGGCGGCGCGCGCGTTTTGCATCAGGCGTGACCGGCGGTTCCGGTCGGCGGGGTCCCGCCAAGATATCCAAGCTCCGTCGAGATCCGGTGTGCGATCTCGCGCACCTGGCGGTCGATCGCTCCGCCCCATTCTGCATCGAATACCGTCTGCGCGCCCAGCACGATCAGCGCCATCGAGACATGGCCGCTGGCGTCGAAGACCGGAAACGAGATCGCGTTGATGCCGGGCAGCACGCCGCCCAGCGTGCGCGCCGCGCCGTGCGCGCGCACGTCGGCGCAGACCGCGTCGTAGTCCGCCAGCGAGCGCGGCAAGTCCGGCAGGTTGTCGTCGCGGCGCTCCTTGAGTTCACGCTCGATCAGCGGCAGCGTCTGCTGGCGCGGCAGATAGGCGCCGAACAGCCGTCCGGTGGCCGAATTGAGCATCGGCATCACGTCGCCCAGGCGCAGGCTGACGGTGACCGGATGGCTGGACTCCTCCCAGTGCACCACGGTCGGGCCGTGATTGCCCCAGACCGCGATGCCGACGGTCTGGTCGATGTCGTCGCGCAGTTGCGACAGGATCGGCCGCGCCTTCTTGACCGGATCGAGCCGGTTCAGCCCCGCCAGCCCCAGCTGCAGCGCGAAGGGGCCGAGGTCATAGCGGCCGCTGACCGGGTCCTGCGCGACCATGCCCAGACGCTGGAAGCTGACCAGATAGCGGTGCGCCTTGGCCGGATTCATGTCGGCCGCGGCGGCGAGGTCGCGCAGCATCATCGCGCGCGGCGAGGCGGCCAGCGCCTTGAGCAGCTGGAAGCCCACTTCGATGGACTGGATGCCGGTGCGCAGCTTGGCGTCGTCTTCTTCTGGTTCGGTCATGCGTCGGAACAGGACGGGGCGGTGGATGGCGAGTGGGGCGGTTGGCCGCGCCGCATGCGGCGCCTTGCCGAACAAGCGGCCGGCAAGCGCGGCAATATAGTTCGATTCCGTCACGTCGCGCTACGCCTCGATCCGTAAATTTACTATAGCGAAATCGATTTACCAGTTTTTAATCCGTCGCTAGACTGCGCAAAGGCGTGCCCGGCCACGCTCGAACTGCCACCACGCCCGTACAACAACATCCCGGAGACCCGCATGCCAGCCCCGCTCGCCGCTGCGCCCGCCGCGCCCCTTTCCATGCCGAACCTGCGTCGCCTGCTGAACGCCGCCGTGCTCGGTGCCGGCGCGCTGGCGGCGCTGGCCGCCGCCCTGCCCCGCCCAGCCGCGGCGCAGCCCGCCTGGCCGAGCCAGCCGGTGCGCTGGGTCGTGCCGTATCCGGCCGGCGGCGGCACCGACGTGGTGGCGCGCACGCTGGCCCAGGCGATCTCGCCCGCGCTGGGCAAGCAGGTGGTGATCGACAACCGGCCGGGCGCGGCGACGATCGTGGGCGCCGACACCGTCGCGCACAGCAAGCCGGACGGCCACACGATCCTGACCGCCGACACCGCGACGCTGGCAGCCAACCCCTCGCTGTACCGCAAGCTGCCGTACGACCCGGCCAGGGACTTTGTCCATGTCGGCATGATCGCCCGCTTCCCGCTGATCCTGGTCGCCAACCCGAACTTCCCGGCGCGCACGCTGAAGGAGGCGGTCGACTACGCGCGCAAGAACCCGGACAAGGTCAATTTCGCCTCGCCGGGCGCCGGCAGCCCGCACCATCTGGCGATGGAGCTGTTCATGGAGCAGACCGGCATCCGGATGACCCACGTGCCGTACAAGGGCGCGGCGCCCGCGGTGCAGGATCTGCTGGCGGGCCAGGTGGACCTGATGTTCCTCGATCTGGCGGCCGGCCAGCAGAACGTGCTCGGCGGCAAGCTGCGCGCGCTCGGCAGCGCGACGCCGAAGCGGCTGGCCGCGTTGCCGCAGGTACCGACGGTGGCCGAGGGCGGCGTCGCCGGATTCGAGGCCTATGCCTGGCAAGGCGTGGTCGCGCCGGCCGGCACGCCGCAGCCGGTGGTGGCCCGTCTGAACGCCGAGCTGGTCAAGGCGCTGAAGCAGCCCGAGGTCCAGAAGCGCTTCGAGGGCATCGGCGTCGAGCCGGTCGCCAGCACGCCGGACGAGTTCGCCCAGTACGCGCGCAGCGAGGCCGAGCGCTGGGGCAAATTGATCAGGGCCAAGGGCATCACGGTAGACTGACGCCCTCGCGGCGGCCGGCACAGCCGGCGCCATATCAGCCATCCGGACGCCGGCGCCATGCCGGCGTCGTTCTTGATGCAGGAATCCCGATGAAACTGGCCACCCTGAAGGACGGCTCGCGCGACGGACAGCTCGTGGTCGTGTCGCGCGACCTGAAGACCGCGCACTATGCCACCGACATCGCCGGCAAGCTGCAGACCGCGCTGGACGACTGGCATTTCCTCGCGCCGCAGCTGCAGGATCTGTACGACGCACTGAACGCCGGCCGCGCCCGGCATCCGTTCGCATTCGACCCGCGCCAATGCATGGCGCCGCTGCCGCGCGCCTACCAGTGGGCCGACGGCTCCGCCTACGTCAACCACGTCGAGCTGGTGCGCCGCGCACGCGGCGCCGAGATGCCGCCGGAGTTCTGGACCGACCCGCTGATGTACCAGGGGGGCGCCGACGATCTGCTCGGCCCCTGCGACGACATCGTCTGCGCCAGCGAGGCCTGGGGCATCGACTTCGAGGCCGAAGTCGCGGTGATCACCGGCGACGTGCGCATGGGCGCCACGCCCGAGCAGGCGGCCGAGGGCATCCGGCTGCTGGTGCTGGCCAACGACGTGTCGCTGCGCAACCTGATCCCGGCCGAACTGGCCAAGGGCTTCGGCTTCTTCCAGAGCAAGCCGGCCACGGCGTTCTCGCCGGTCGCGGTGACGCCCGACGAGTTGGGCGACGCCTGGCGCGAACGCAAGGTCCATCTGCCGCTGACGGTCTGGTGGAACAGCAGGAAGGTCGGCTCGCCCGACTGCGGCACCGACATGGTGTTCGACTTCGGCCAGCTGATCGCCCATATCTGCAAGACGCGCAATGTGCGGGCCGGCAGCATCGTCGGCTCCGGCACGATCTCCAACGTCGACCGCAGCAAGGGCTACTGCTGCATCGCCGAGAAGCGCACGCTGGAGACCATCGAGAGCGGCGCGCCGGTGACGCCATTCATGCAGTACGGCGACGCGGTCAAGATCGAGATGTTCGACGCCCAAGGCCGCTCGATCTTCGGCGCGATCGACCAGGTGGTGGCGGCCCCCGCCTGACGCGGCGATCGCGGCGGCGATGCGCCTATAATTCCCCGACCGCCCGGTTGGGGAATGGCCGCGGGGCCCGCCTCCGGTCCCCGTGCTCCCTTTCCTGTCGGGCGCCGCCGCGGCAGCCTGCCGCGCCCTCAACCCGTCCGCCACGAGTCCGCGCCGCCATGAACGCCCCTTCCGCCGCCACTCCCGCCGCCACTCCATCCGCCACTGCTGCCGCCACTGCTGCCACCACTCCAGCCGCTGCCTCGGCCGCCACCGTCGGCACCAACGGCACCGGGCCTTCCGAACGCTACGCCCGCTATCAGGCGCTGACGCTGCGCCAGCACGGCCCCATCCTCGAGATCGTGATGGGCGCCCAACAGTCGGCCAACCGCAAGCTGGCCACCGCCGACGCCAACATGCACCGCGAGCTGGCCGAGATCTGGCGCGATGTGTCGGCCGATCCCGAGATCCGGGTCGCGCTGATCCGCGGCGAGGGCAAGGGCTTCTCGGCCGGCGGCGACCTGGCGCTGGTCGAGGACATGGCCAACGATTTCGAGACCCGTTCGCGCGTCTGGCACGAGGCGCGCGACCTCGTCTACAACGTGATCAACTGCGACAAGCCGGTGGTCTCGGCGATGCACGGTCCCGCGGTCGGCGCCGGACTGGTGGCGGGGCTGCTGGCCGATATCTCGATCGCGGCGCGCACCGCGCGCATCGTCGACGGCCATACACGGCTGGGCGTCGCCGCCGGCGACCACGCCGCGATCGTCTGGCCGTTGCTGTGCGGCATGGCCAAGGCCAAGTACTATCTGATGCTGTGCGAGTCGGTCAGCGGCGAGGAAGCCGAGCGCATCGGCCTGGTCTCGCTGGCGGTCGACGAGAGCGAGCTGGTCGCCAAGGCCTTCGAGATCGCCAACCGGCTCGCCGAAGGGTCGCAGAGCGCGATCCGCTGGACCAAGTACGCGCTGAACAACTGGCTGCGCATGGCCGGGCCCGCCTTCGATACCTCGCTGGCGCTCGAGTTCATGGGCTTCGCCGGACCCGATGTCCGGGAAGGCGTGGCCAGCCTGCGCGAGAAGCGGCCGCCGCGCTTTGGCGACTAAGTCTGCGCGTGCCGCCCACCGATGACGATCGCCCCACCGCGGAGCACAGACCATGTTTGGACAGATACCCGATTTCAACGACGGCTTCGAATTTCTGCGCAAGATGTGGGGCAACGCGGCCGGCATGCCGACCGGGCTGATGCCGGGCCTGCAGGCGATGACGCCGCCGATGGATCTGGACGAGGTCGACAAGCGCATCCACGACCTGAAGGCAGTCGAAAGCTGGCTGCAGCTGAACGCCAATCTGCTGCGAACGACGATCCAGGGCCTCGAGGTCCAGCGCGCGACGCTGGTCGCGCTGAAGACGGTCGGCGAGGCGCTGTCGCCGGAGGCCTTGCAGAGCGCGATGGAAAACGTCGCACGGGCGGCCAACGCCCCCAGCGCGGCACCGCCGCGGCGTCCGGCTTCACCGCCGCCAGCACAGCCCGCCGCCGGCGCCGAAGGCATCGATCCCAGCGATCTGGCCGACATGGCCGAGATGGAGGCCACGCCGGACCAGGATGACGATGATGACGGCGACCAGAGCCCGCCGGACCATGAGGCGCCCCCCGCGGGCGGCGGGCAGCAGGCCGCGCAAGCAGGCCGGACATCGCAGTCGACCGGCGCCGCGCCGCCGCCACAGGCCAATCTGTGGTGGGACATGCTGCAGCAGCAGTTCAATCAGATCGCCAGCAGCGCCGCCGCCGCGAGCCTCGCGTCGCTGAACAATCTGGGCGCCTTCGGCGCCGGCCAGCCGGGCACCGGCGCGGCGGCCCAGGGCAGCGGCCAGGCGGGTACCGCGGGCGCGAGCGAACCGGAACAGCCGGCGCAGTCCGGCAAGGGCTCCGCGAAGCCGACGGCCAAGGGCCGCACCAGGACGGCGGCGAAGGCCGCGGGCAGCAGGGCGACCCGCGCGGCAAACGACGGCACCACGGGCGGGACAGGCCGCGGTGCGAAGGCCGGCGCGAATGCCGGCACGAATGCCGGCACGAATGGCGCCACCAATGCCGCCACCAACGGCGCCACCAATGGCCCCTCGAATGGCCCCTCGAATGGCGCGGCGCCGGCCGGCAAGAGCGCGAAGCCCGCGCGCCGTGGCAAGGCCAACAACGGACACTGACACCCGGAGGCGCCTTGGCAGCGAGCAAGACCACCGCGGTGATCCTGATGGGCGGCGGCGCGCGCGCCGCCTACCAGGCCGGCGTGCTGCGCGGCATCGCACGCATCGCCGCCCGCCATGGCGTGGGGACGCACAATCCCTTCGACGTGGTCTGCGGCACCTCGGCCGGCGCGATCAACGGCGCGGGCCTGGCGATCGATGCCGGCGACTTCGATCGCGCCACCGAAACGCTGGCCGGGCTGTGGTCCAGCATCCATGCCGAGGACGTCTACCGCACCGACGTGCTGCGCGTCGGCATCTCGGGCGCGCGCTGGATGTCGGCGCTGGCGGTCGGCTGGGCGCTGCAGCACGCGCCGCGCGCGCTGTTCGACAACAAGCCGCTGGACAGCCTGCTGAGCGAGCTGTTCGATCCCGAGCGCGTGCAGACCAGCCTCGACGCCGGACACCTGCAGGCGCTGGCGATCACCGCGCTGTCGTATTCGACCGGCCGGCACGTGACCTTCTACCAGTCGCACCGCCGTATCCAGCCCTGGCGCCGCAGCCAGCGCGTCGCCGTGGAGGCGCGCATCGGCGTCGATCATCTGCTGGCCTCGTCGTCGATTCCCTTCCTGTTTCCCGCCACGCCGCTGGAACTCGACGGCCATCACGAGTGGTTCGGCGACGGCACCATGCGGCAGATGTCGCCGCTGTCGCCGGCCATCCATCTCGGCGCCTCGCGCATCCTGGCGATCGGCGCGGCCTCGGCGCCGCGCGCCGGCTGGTACGACACCGTGCCGGCGGGCGGCTATCCGTCGCTGGCGCAGGTCGGCGGCCAGGCACTGGCCAGCATCTTCCTGGACGGGCTGTCGACGGATCTCGAGCGGCTGCAGCACATCAACACGCTGCTCTCGCGGATGCCGGAGATCGCCAACGATCGCGAGGGCTGGCGCCCGGTGCAGGTGATGACGATCGCGCCGAGCGAGCCGATCGAGGCGCTGGCGATCGAGCACGTCAAGCGGCTTCCCCGCACCGTGCGCGCGCTGCTCGCGCCGCTGGGCGGCACCGAGGCGAAAGGCGCGGCATTTGCTAGCTACCTGCTGTTCGAGCCCGAGTTCACGCAGGCGCTGATCGCACTCGGCGAGCGCGATGCGCAGGCGCAGGGCGACGAACTGGCCGCTTTTCTCTATGGCGTGATCCCCGGCACGCCGGCCGCGGGCAGCACGCCGGCGATCAGCGAGGCCGGCTCTCCGCCCGCCTCGGCGCTGGCCTGACGCGTTTTCCGCGGTTTTCACAGTGGCGACAGCTGACTGTGGCAGGCTGCTGCCCGGTCCGCCATTGGCGGGCGGCATCGAACCGTTCGCAGGGCAACTTGCGAACGGGCAGCAAAAGGTCTATAGGAATGATTCGCATCTGGTAGAATCTGCCCGTAATTTCAAAGGCTTACCATGCTCTACCCCGAACTGTTCAAATCGCTGGAAGCGGTCCGCTGGCATATGGACAAGGACATCCCCTGGGATTCCTTCGATGCCAGCCTGCTGACGGACGATCAGGCGAAAACCATCCGCATGAACGCGATCACCGAGTGGTCCGCCCTGCCGGCCACCGAAATGTTCCTGCGCGACAACCGCCACGACTCCGACTTTTCGGCGTTCATGAGCGTGTGGTTCTTTGAGGAGCAGAAGCATTCGCTGGTGCTGATGGAATACCTGCGCCGCTTCCGCCCGGATCTGGTCCCGACCGAGGAAGAACTGCACGCCGTGCGCTTCGAATTCGATCCGGCGCCGCCGCTGGAAACGCTGATGCTGCATTTCTGCGGCGAAATCCGCCTGAACCACTGGTATCGCCGTGCCGCCGAATGGCACACCGAGCCGGTGATCAAGCATATCTACCGCACGCTGTCGCAGGACGAGGCCCGCCATGGCGGCGCCTACCTGCGCTACATGAAGAAATACCTGAACCAGTTCGGCGACAACGCGCGCTCGGCCTTCGCCAAGATCGGCGTGCTGATGGCATCGGCGCGCCGCACCGAGAAGCCGCTGCACCCGACCAATCTGCACGTCAACAAGGCGCTGTTCCCGAACGACACCGTGCAGTCGCGCCTGCCCGATCCGGACTGGCTCGAGCACTGGCTGGACAAGCAGATCCGCTTCGACGAAGGCTGGGAGAAGAAGGTCATCGACCGCATCCTGCACAACATGTCGCTGCTGTTCGAGCGCACCTTCGAGACCGTGCAGGACCTGAACCGCTATCGCAAGGAACTGAACGCGCGGCTGCAGGCCAATGGCGGCACCAAGCCCGCCGAAGCCTGACACCGGCGCCGTCCTTGCGATGACGCTGTCCCCTCCGGCCTTCGAGGCCAAGCTCGCTTCGACCGACGATCCCCAGGCGCTGCAACGGCGCCTGGCGGCCTTGCCGCGCCCGATGGTGTTTACCAACGGCGTGTTCGACATCCTGCATCGCGGCCATGCCACCTATCTGGCCCAGGCACGCGAGCTGGGCGCCTGCCTGGTGGTCGGCGTCAACAGCGACGCCTCGGTGCGGATGCTGGGCAAGGGCGACGACCGCCCGCTCAATGGCGAGGCCGACCGCATGGCGCTGCTGGCCGCGCTCGAGTCGGTCGACCTGGTGCTGATGTTCGGCGAGAAGACACCGGTCGAGCTGATCCGGCTGGTACGCCCCGACATCTACGTCAAGGGCGGCGACTACGACATCGATACGCTCGAAGAGACCCGGCTGGTGCGCAGCTGGGGCGGCCAGGCCCGCGCGATCCCCTTCCTGCACGACCGTTCGACCACCAAGCTGCTGCACAAGGTCAGGCAAGGCGGCTGAAGCCGCCGGCGGTCCGCCACCCGCCCATCGAGCGGCGCGGGTCTTCAGCTCGCGCGCTGCTGCGCGGCCATCACCGACAACCCCAGCAACACCAGGTTCTCGTGCCGCTCGAACGGCAGCGTCAGCGCGCCGGCCAGCGCCTCGCGCGCGCCGCCCGACAGCAGGCAGCGGGCCGGACCGCGCCGCGTCAGCGCGCTCCAGGCCCGTTCGATCGCGCCGGCCTGCGCCGCCAGGCAGCCCGCGGCGATCGCGTCGCGGGTGTTGTCCGCCCACGCCGCCATGGCCTGGGCCTCGGCAATCTCGACCGCCGGCAACTGCGCGGTATTGCGCGCCAGCGATCCCATCATCAACGCCAGCCCCGGCAGGATCATGCCGCCGGCGAAGCGGGAGCGCGCCGGCGTGCCGGCGCCGGCGCTGCCCGGCGCCAGCACCACGTCGATCGTCGTCGCGGTGCCCGCCGTGACGATCAGCAGATGGCCCTCGGGCAGATGGCGGCGCGCGCCAATCGCGCCGACCCAGCGGTCGACGCCCAACTGGCTCGGTTCGCGATAGCCGTTGTCCAGCGTGCCGTGCGACGCGGTGGCGCGGGCCCAGTGCACCGCCGGCGGAGCGCCGAAGGCATCGGCCAGCAAGGCGTCGACCTCGGCCGCGATGACGGGCCCGGCCACGTTGCTGATCCAGACACCGCGCGGTGCGCCTTCGGCATCGGCCAAGGCGCGCCAGTCCGCGGCGAGGGTGGGCAGGGCTTCGTGCCCGCAGGCGCCGGCGGCGCGCCACGGCACCGGCAACGCACCGGAGGGCGCGGCGCCTGGCGAATGCGCGCCGCACCAGGCCCACTTCAAGCGGGTATTGCCGATATCGATCAGCAGCACGGTGCCGCCCGCCTTGGCATCGGCATCGGCATCCGCACTCGCATTCGCATTGGCGAGCGCGCTCATCGCGCCCCCTCGCTGGCGGGCCGCAGCGACAGTTCGCCCGACGCGATCCGCTGCAACCCGCTTGCCGTCTCCAGCAGCAGATGGCCTTCGCCATCGACGCCGCGCGCCATGCCCTCGGCCTGCACCGCGCCGTCGTGCAGCAGCCGCACCGGCTGGTCGCGATAGGCGTCGCGCGCCGACCAGCGCCGCGCCATCGGCGCGAAGCCGTCGGCGAGAAAGGCGTTGCGCATCGCCGCCAGCCGGTTCAGCACCGCCGCCAGCAGATCGGTCGGCCCATGCCGCGGACCGAATCGGTCCGTGCATTCGGTGACGCCGGCCAGAGAGCGGCCGAGCGCGGCCTCCATCGCGGCATCGCGCACCAGGTTCAGGCCGATGCCGACCACCGCCCATACCCGCTGCGGACCCGCGGGCACCGACTCGATCAGGATGCCCGCCAGCTTGCGGCCGTCGATCTGCAGATCGTTCGGCCACTTGAGGCCGACCGCCTTGCCCAGCCGGGCATCGACGTCGTTCAGCGCCTCGGCCAGCGCCAGCCCGACCGCCAAACTGAGACCGGCCAGCCGCGCCGGCGGCAGCGCCAGCGGCAGCGCGACGGAGAACGTCATGCCCGCCTGGCCCTGCCAGGGCCGTCCCTGGCGCCCGCGTCCGGCGGTCTGCCGGTAGGCGAGCCGCAGCATGCCGGCCGGCAGCATGTCTGCCTCGGCCCACGGCGTGCGCCGGCAGGCCTGAACCAGGTCGGCGTTGGTCGAGCCGGTCTCGTCGACGATCTCGAGTTGCCACTGCGCCGCGTCCTCGACCAGTGCCGCCCGCAGGCGTACCGGATCGATGCGCCAGGCAGGCGGCAACGAGAGGGAAGGCGTGGGGAGATCGGCGGAGGAATCGGCCGAAAAATCGGTGGGGGCGGTGGTCATGCGGGCGGAGGAGGCAGGAAATCGGCGGCGGCCGACGATATCGGGCCATGCGCATTGTAGCCGCGTCCACTTTGGCGCCTGCCGGCGCGTGGCTTAAAATCGGCTTTCGCACCTTACATCGGTCAGCCATTGGAACGCTATACGAAGCCGGACATCGCTGTCACGCAACAGGACGGCACTGCCGCCGTGCAGTTGCAGGGAGACTGGACCGCGCTGTCGCTGGCGCAGGAGCGCTGCGCCCATGACCTGCGCCGGCAGCTGCAGGCCCTCGTTCCCGGCACGTCGCGCTGGCAGCTGGGCGGCATCGGCCGGCTCGACCATATCGGCGCGCAGTTGTTGTGGCAGGCCTGGGGCGAAAGGTTTCCGGCCCATCTCGAGGCCACCGACGGCCAGCGCCGCGCGTTCGAGCGGATCGCCGCGGTGCGGCGGCACGGCTGGAAAAAACGGATGGTCGACCGCTTCAACCCGATCACGCTGCTGGGCGCGTCGATGCTGTCGCTGTTCTCGCAGCTCGGCAACGGCGTCGCGATGCTGGGCCAGCTGTCGCTGGACCTGCTGCGCTTCGCCGCCGCGCCGCGGCGCGGCCCGTGGCGCGAGATCTCGGCCAACGTCTACAGCATCGGCTACAAGGCGCTGGGCATCACCGCGCTGGTGGGGTTCCTGATCGGCGTGGTGCTGGCCTATCTGCTGGCCAACCAGCTGCGGACCTACGGCGCCAGCGTCTTCATCGTCAATATCCTCGGCCTGTCGGTGATCCGCGAGCTCGGGCCCGTGCTGGCCGCGATCCTGGTCGCCGGCCGCTCGGGCTCGGCGATCACCGCGCAGATCGGCGTGATGCGCGTCACCGAAGAGCTCGACGCGATGCGGGTGATGGGCATCTCGCACAGTTTCCGGCTGATCATGCCGCGCGCGATCGCGTTGGCCGTGGCGATGCCGCTGCTGGTCGCCTGGACCGCGCTGCTGGCGCTGGTCGGCGGCATGGTGGCCTCGAACATGCAGCTGGGCCTGAGCCCGGTGTTCTTCCTGCGCGAACTGCCCAACGCGGTGCCGGTCGCGAACCTGTGGCTGGGCCTGGGCAAGGGCGTGGCCTTCGGCATGCTGATCGCGCTGACCGCCTGCCATTTCGGCCTGCGCATCAAACCCAATACCCAGAGCCTGGGCGAGGGGACGACCGCGTCGGTGGTTACCGCGATCACCGTGGTGATCGTGGCCGATGCGATCTTCGCGATCCTGTTCAAGGATGTCGGCATATGACGGCGATCGTCGATACCGGCCGGGACACCGCGCAACGCGGACGCACGCCGATCATCGAGGTACGCGGCCTGGTCAAGCGCTTCGGCGATACCGTCGTCCATGATGGCCTGGACCTGGAGGTCTATCGCGACGAGGTGCTGTCGATCGTCGGCGGCTCGGGTACCGGCAAGACCGTGCTGCTGCGCCAGATCGTCGGCCTGGAGCGCCCCACCGCCGGCACCATCCGGCTGTTCGGCGAAGACCTCGCCGGGCTCGATCCGGCGCGGCTGCAATGGATGCGCAACCGCTGGGGCATGCAGTTCCAGCGCGGCGCGCTGTTCTCGTCGCTGTCGGTGATCGACAATATCGCGCTGCCGCTGCGTGAACTTCGCTGCCTTCCCGACAATCTGATCTGCGAGGCGTCGCTGCTCAAGCTCGAACTGGTCGGCCTGTCGGCGCGCGACGCCGACAAGATGCCGGCCGATCTGTCCGGCGGCATGATCAAGCGCGTGGCGCTGGCCCGCGCGCTGGCACTGGAGCCGGAACTGGTGTTCCTGGACGAGCCCACCGCGGGCCTGGACCCGATGGCGTCGGACGACTATGTCGCGCTGATCCGCGAACTGCGGCGCGAACTGAAGCTGACGGTGGTGATGGTCACGCACGATCTGGACACGCTGGTCGCGCTGTCCGACCGCGTCGCGGTGCTGGCCGACCGCAAGGTGCTGGCCGCGCTGCCGATCCCGCAGCTGGTGAAGATCGACCATCCCTTCATCCGCGAATATTTCCTCGGCGAACGCGGCCAGCGTGCGCTGAGCGCGCTGCCTGCCAGCGCCAACCCTGCATCGGACGTGGCGGCGGTGTCCGGCCACGCTGGAGAGTCGTGATGGAAAACAAGTCGAACGCCTTTCTCGCCGGCGTGTTCACCATCGGCCTGGCCGTGCTGGTGCTGTTTGCGCTGTTCTGGTTCGGCACCGACCACACCGAACGCGTGCCCTACGATCTGGTCACGCGCTCGACCGTGACGGGGCTCGGCCCCCAGGCCGACGTCAAGTACCGCGGCCTGACGGTGGGCCGGGTCGAGTCGATCCGCTTCGATGCGTCGGTGCCGGGCCAGATCATCGTGCGCATCAGCGTCGACAAGGAGGCGCCGATCACGCGCACGACCTATGCCACGCTGGGCCTGCAGGGTGTGACCGGCATCGCCTACGTGCAACTGGACGACACCGCCGCGCAGGAAGGCAGCACCGCGCCGTCGCCGCCGCTGGAGACCTCGCCGCGCGCGGTCGCCCGCATCCAGATGCGGCCGGGCTTCTTCGAGGAACTGGAGCGGCGCGGCGACTCGCTGCTGACGCAGGTCGAATCGCTGATGGCCTCGCTCAACGACATGTTCCAGGGCGAAAACCGGCGCGAGCTGATGACGACGATCCGCTCGATCAAGGAAGGCGTCGACGACTATGCGCGCGTGGCCCGTGCGCTCGAACCGGCCGCGCGCCAACTGCCGCAGGTCACCGCGAACCTGAACGCGACGCTGAAGTCCACGCAGCAGCTGACACGCGAGCTCGGCAGCCCCGACGGCACGCTGATGCGCACCGTCGACGGCGTCGGCCAGCAGTTGCGCGCCGCGGCCGGCTCGGTCGAGCACGCGGCAAACAATCTGAACGACCAGACCTTGCCGCAGCTCAATGGCCTCGCGCGCGATGCGCGGCAGACCGTCCGCAGCCTGGACCGCGCTGCCGGCCAGTTCAACGAGCGGCCGCAGAGCGTGCTGTTCGGCGGCTCGGCGACTCCCCCCGGTCCCGGCGAGGACGGCTTCAGCGCGCCCTCTGCGGCGACCGCGCCGTGACCGCAACCCTGCACGAAAACCGATGCCCATGACCGACGCCGTCCTGCCACGCCCTGCCCGCCTCGCCGGCCTGCCCAGCCTCTCCCGCGCTTGCGCCATGCTTCGCATCGGCGCCGGCGCGCTGCTGACCGCCTCGCTGCTGGCCGGCTGTTCGCTGCTGCCTGCCACGCCGCACAGCACCACCTACGATCTGGGCCCGCCCACCGCCGCGCCGGCACAAGGCAAGACGCTGCCGCGGCTGCGCGTGCTGTCCACCGATGGCCCGTCCTGGCTGGACGGCAGTGCGATCCACTACCGGCTGCGCTATGCGCAGGCCGAGCGCCTGCAGCCCTATGCCACGCAGCGCTGGATCATGTCGCCGGTGCGGCTGTTCGACGAACGGCTGCGCGAAGCGGTGTCGGCGCGCGGCGAACTGACCTGGGCCGGCGATACGCAGGCGCCCGCGCTGAAGGTCGATATCGTCGACTTCGAGCAGGTCTTCGACAGCGCCGACAGCAGCCGCGGCGTGGTGCAGGTACGCGCCACCGTGATGCGCAACGGCATCATCGGCCAGAAAACCTTCACCGCCGAGCAGCCCGCCCCCAGCGCCGACGGCGCCGGCGGCGTGCGCGCGCTGGCCGGCAGCACCGATGCCGTGATCGCGGCAATCATCGACTGGGTGGCGACGCTGCCGGTACGATGAGCCGATACATCAGCGGGTACGCCAGCCGGTACGCCGGGCCGGTACGCCGGCAAGCAGCATCATGAAACAGCACGACCTGCCACCGTCTCCCGTCCCTGCGGACCCGCGCCTCGGCGCGGCGCCGCCGGAGAACGCGGCCATGCTGCGCCATTCGCCGCTGGCGCGCTTCGGGCTGCTGTGCGTGACGCTGCTGATGATCTACGCCAGCCTGTATCCGTTCACCGGCTGGACCGACAACGGCATCTCGCCGTGGGCCTTCCTCAATGCGCCCAAGCCGCGCTACATCACCGACTTCGATCTGCTGACCAATGTGCTCGGCTATTGCCCGTTCGGCGCGCTGGTGGTGCTGTCGCTGCATCCGCGCGTGACGGGCGCGCGCGCCGCGCTGCTGGCGTTCGCCGCCGGCATCGTGCTGTCGGGCGCGATGGAGGCGCTGCAGACGTGGCTGCCCAACCGCATTCCATCGAATATCGACCTGATGACCAATGCGCTGGGCGCGCTGCTCGGCGGCACGATGATGGCGCCGTTCGCCAGTGCGATGATCGATCGCGGCACGCTGCGGCGCATGCGCATCGCCTGGTTCGAGTCGCACGCCAGCTTCGCGATCATCCTGATCCTGCTGTGGCCGTTCGCGCAGATCTTTCCGCAGGAGCATCTGTTCGGCATGGGCGGGCTGGTGCGGCAATGGCTGACCAATCCCGAGTCGTGGCCGATGCAGCTGGTGCAGTGGGTGTTTCCGGGCTTCCTGCGGCTGCAGGAGGACATCGGCCTGCGCCCCGACGACATGCAGCAGCACCAGCTGCTCGAATCGCTGGTGACCGGCTGCGCGTGGGTCGGCACCGGGCTGTTCGCCTCGGTGGCGATGCGCCGGCAGGCGCCGACGCTGCGCATCCTCGCCGGCCTGCTGGCCGTCACGCTGCTGCTCAAGGGACTCGCGGCCGAGCTGCAGTTTCCCGCCGACAACGCCTTCAACTGGCTGTCGGAGGGCGGCCGCTACGCGCTGCTGACCGGCACGCTGGCGCTGGTGCTGCTGGTGCGCTTGCCCCGCCCGCTGCGCGGCATCCTGGCGATGAGCGCGCTGCTGACGCTGGTGATCCTGACCAACGTGCTGCCGCCCAATCCCTATGCCTGGGTCTCCGAACAGGGCTGGCGGCTCGGCCGCTTCGTCCATTTCAACGGCCTGGCCCAATGGCTCGGATGGCTGTGGCCGTTTCTGGCCTTCTGCTATCTCGCCTGGCGCGTCGAGCAGTTCGGGCTCACGCGGCGAAGGGAGCGGCGCAGCCGCGGGGCGCGGCGAAAGGCTCCGAACACCGGCGACGTGGGCTAAGCCCGCACCGCAATCCCCTCTTCCCGCAGACGATCGCGGATCCGTTGGGCGAAGGCCAGTGCATGTGGCCCGTCGCCATGCAGGCAGACGGTATCGGCCTGGATCGGTATCCATTTGCCGTCGATCGCGCGGACCTTGTGCTCGCGGACCATCGACAGCGTTTGCGCCAGCACGGCCTCGTCGTCGTCGAGCAGCGCACCGGGCGTGCCGCGGCGGACCAGCGAGCCGTCGGAGTTGTAGCCGCGATCGGCGAAGACCTCCTCCTTGACCGTCAGCCCGGCCTCGCGCGCGACCTCGATCATCACGCTGCCGGCCAGGCCGAAGAAGACCAGTTGCGGGTCGAAGTCGCGTACCGCGTCGACGATTGCCTGCGCCTGCGCGCGGTTGCGCGCGGCCTGGTTGTAGAGCGCGCCATGCGCCTTGACGTGGGCAAGGCGGCCGCCCTGGGCCTTGACGATCGCCGCGAGCGCGCCGATCTGGTACAGCACGTCGGCATAGATGTCGCGCGGGTCGCGCTGCATCTCGGTGCGGCCGAAATTCTCGCGGTCGGGATAGCTCGGATGCGCGCCGATGGCGACGCCTTTCGCCAGCGCCCACTGCACGGTCTGCAGCATGGTGGACGCGTCGCCGGCATGCCAGCCGCAGGCGACATTCGCCGAGCTGATCAACGCCAGCAGCGCTTCGTCGCTGCCGCAACCTTCGCCGAGGTCGGCGTTCAGATCGATCTGCATGACGGGCCTCCAGGATGGGTTCGGTCGTTTCGTTGCGTTCTTCTGGATCGCTGCGTACGTTGGCGCTCTCGCGTCACGGCAGCGTGGCACCGGCCGGTGACAGCCGGCGCGTCATCGCACGCCGCCGCGCGGCCGGCGCCTGCGCCCCGGTCCGCGCCTCGGATTGCCATGCCACCGCCTGCGCGACCTGGCGCAGATAGGTCTGCACCTGCATGCGCGCGGCCTCTGCCTCCTCGAGGCCGACGCGGTGAAAGCGCACCGCCGCGCCGAGCGGCGCCTGCGCCAGGCGCCACAGATCGGCCTCGATGACGACGCCGATCTTCGGATAGCCGCCGGTGGTCTGGGCATCGGCCATCAACACGATCGGCTGGCCGCCCGGCGGCACCTGCATGACGCCCGGCACCACGCCATGGGACAGCAGTTCCGGTGCGCCGCGCCGCCGGGCCAGCGCCGGCCCTTCGAGCCGGAACCCCATGCGGTTGCTGTTCGGCGTGACGGTCCAGTCGGCCTGCCACAGCGCCTGCTGGGCCTCGGTCTCGAACTGATCGTACTCCAGCCCCGCCAGCATGCGGATCGGCAGCGCGCGGCCGTCGGCGGATGCTGCGTTGGATGCTGGTGACGACGGCGAAGGCAACGCCCACGGGGGCGCCAGCACGCCGATCCGCGGCAATGGCGCCGGACCCGGGCCGGGCCGCAGCGCCGCGAGCCGATCGCCCCGCCGCAGCGCTCGGCCCCGGTATCCGCCGAAGCCGGCCTTCAGATCGGTGCTGCGCGAGCCCATCGCCAGCGGCACGTCGATGCCGCCCGCCACGCACAGATAGGTACGGGTGCCGCCGCGGGGCGCCGGCATCGTCAGCGTGCTGCCCGCGTGCACGTCGAACGCATGCCAGCACCAGACCGGCTCGCCGTCGACATCGGCACGGCATTCGGCGCCGGTCAGCGCGATGCGCAGATCGGCATGGAAGCGGACCGTGGCGCGGCCCAGCGTGAATTCGATGGCAGCGGCGCCGGCGTCATTGCCAAGCAGCAGGTTGCCGACCCGCAGCGCGACGCTGTCGAGCGCACCGGCTCCACCGACCCCGAAGCGGCGCATGCCGTCGCGGCCCAGGTCCTGGATGGACGCCAGCGCGCCGGGGCGAAGAATCTCGATCATGCGCGCACCGATTCAACCACGAAGCGCACGGTGTCGCCGGGCGCCAGCAACGAGGGCGGATCGCGCTCGGGCAGGAACAGCGGCAACTCGGTACGTCCGATCAATTGCCAGCCGCCGGGCGCCGCCGCGGGATAGACGCCGGTCTGCTCCCCGCCGATGCCGACCGAACCGGCCGGCACCGCGAGCCGCGGTTCGGTACGCCGCGGCGTCGCCAGCGCCGGGTCGAGCCCGCCCAGATAGGCGAAACCGGGCTGGAAGCCGAGGAAGTAGACGGTATAGGCGCCGGCGCTGTGCCGCCGCACCACCTCCTCGGGCGTCAGGCCGGTATGGGCCGCCACGTCGGCGAGGTCGGGGCCGTCGTCGCCGCCGTAGCGGACCGGGATCTCGACGATGCGGCCGCAGGCATCGCCGCCGGCGTTGCCGCCGTCGTCTTCTCCCTGGCCGCGCTCCCATGCCTGCGCCAGCGCGGCTTCGAGTTGGGCCGGATCGGCGCCGTCATCGAACAGCACGGTCAGGCTGTTCATGCCCGGATAGGCGTCGACCACGCCGGGCCAGGCACCAGCCGCGTCGGCCATCGCCCAGAAGCGGCGCTGGACGTCGAGCGACGCAGGGGGCGGCACGCTGCACAGCAGCGCGCGCTCGGCAAGGCGGTGAATCGTGCAGGTGGCCATGATCGAGGTCGGTCCGGAATCCAGTTGGCGCGCAGGTTCGGGAATGCAGCGCGGGAATGCAGCTCGGAAAAAAATGCGCGGCGGAAAGCGCGATGCGTCTTATCGGCAATTTATCGAGAAAGTGAGTTTTGCGAAACCTGTGCCGTCGTGCCGGCGCCTAGGGTTTTCCATAGCGGCGCGGGACGATAGTTGATTAGATCAATCGTTGATGTCCCGCTTAAATTTGCCCGCATCCTCGTAGAAAGGACCCTCACGGAGACGCCATGACTTTCGCAACCTTGGCCCGCAAGGCCCGCCACGCGGCGTTGGCCGTCGCGCTGCTGACGGCGGCCGCGCCGGCCGCGCTGGCACAGAAAATCGACAAGATCGACGGGCCGCTGCGCTTTGTCGTCGGGTATGCGCCGGGCGGCGCCTCGGACCGCGCCGCGCGCATCGTCGGCCAGGCGCTGCAGGCCAAATACGGCGTCACCGTGGTGGTCGAGAACAAGGCCGGCGCCGGCGGCCGGCTCGCCGCACAGCAGCTCAAGCACGCCGCTCCGGCCGACAACGTGCTGATGCTCGGCAATCCGGCCGTGATGACGGTCGCGCCGCTGGTGTTCAAGGACACCAGCTATGACCCCGACGCCGACTTCGTGCCGGTGTCGCAGGTCTCGTCCTACGACTTCGCCGTGATCACCGGCCCGCAGGTGCCGGTCCGCGAGATGTCGCATCTGGTGGCCTGGCTCAAGGCCAATCCCGGCAAGGCCTTCTTCGGCGTGCCGGCCACCGGCAGCCTGCCCCACTTCTTCGCGCTGATGCTGGCCGAGCGCGCCGGCGTCAAGGGCGACGTGGTCGGCTACAAGGGCTCGGCGCCGCTGGCCACCGACATGCTGGGCGGCCAGGTGCCGGTCGGCGTCGACACGCTGGACGCGGTGCTGTCGCTGCATCAGAGCGGCAAGCTGAAGATCCTCGCGGTGTCGGGCAAGACCCGCTCGTCGTTCGCCAAGGACATCCCCACGCTGAAGGAGACCGGCATCGAGCTGGCGGCCGACGGCTGGAACGCCTTCTTCGCGCCGAAGTCGATGCCGGCCGACAAGGTGAAAGCGCTGTCGGCGGCGATCTACAGCGTGATGTCCGACCCGGCGGTACAGCAGCGTTTCGTCGCCGCCAACATGCAGCCGGTGGCCAGCACGCAACAGCAGACCGCCGACATGCTGAAGGCCTACAAGGCGCAGTGGCAGCCGGTGGTCAAGCGCAGCGGCTTCCAGCAATAAGGGCCGGGCGCCACTGCAGACAGCAAGGCAGACAGCAACTGCAGCCAGCAACAGCAAGCAGCAACCGCAAGCAGCAACCGCAAGGAGCGACGCCGATGGCCCGCAATATCCTCTTCATCATGTGCGACCAGCTGCGGTGGGACTACCTGTCCTGCACCGGGCATCCGACCATCCGCACGCCGAACATCGACGCGCTGGCCGCGCGCGGGGTGCGATTCTCGCGCGCCTATGCGCAGTCGACGATCTGCGGCTCGTCGCGGATGAGCTTCTACACCGGCCGCTATGTCGATTCGCATGGCGCCGCCTGGAACAACTTTCCGCTGAAGGTCGGCGAGATGACGCTGGGCGACTATCTACGCCCGCTCGGCCGGCAGACCGTGCTGGTCGGCAAGACCCATATGGCGGCCGACACCGAGGGCATGGCGCGGCTCGGCATCGATCCGGACTCGCTGATCGGCACGCGCGTGGCCGAGTGCGGCTTCGATCCGTACGAGCGCGACGACGGCCTGCATGGCAGCGGCCCGGCCGGCCGCTACGACCCGAAGCCGGTGCGCTACAACGACTATCTGCGCGAACTTGGCTACGCCGGCGACGACGGCTGGGACGACTGGGCCAACGCCGGCGAGGACGAGAACGGCAATCTGCTGTCGGGCTGGCTGCTGCGCAATTCGACCCGGCCCGCGCGCGTGGCCGAGGAGCATTCGGAAACGCCATACATGACGCGGCGGGCGATGGAATTCATCGAGCAGGCCGGGGATGCGCCGTGGTGCCTGCACCTGTCCTATATCAAGCCGCACTGGCCCTGCATCGCGCCGGCGCCCTATCACGCGATGTACGGGGCCGCCGACGTGCCGCCGCCGGTGCGCAGCGAGGCCGAGCGCGCGCAGCCGCATCCGATCTACCAGGCCTTCCTGAATTCGCGCGTCAGCCGGGCGTTCTCGCGCGACGAGGTGCGCGAGGCGGTGATTCCCGCCTATATGGGCCTGATCACGCAGATCGACGACCAGATCGGCGTGCTGATGCGCTTCCTGGAGAACAGGGGCCTGGCCGGCGACACCATGATCGTGTTCACCTCCGATCATGGCGATTATCTGGGCGACCACTGGATGGGCGAGAAGGACCTGTTCCACGAGCCGTCGGTGCGGCTGCCGCTGATCGTCGTCGACCCCTCGCCGGCGTCCGACGCGACGCGCGGCTCGGTGTGCGATGCGCTGGTCGAGGCGATCGACCTGGTGCCGACCTTCGTCGAGGCCTGCGGTGGCACGCCGCAACCGCACCGGCTCGAAGGACGTGCGCTGCAGCCCTGGCTGCATGGGCAAGCGCCGGCCAGCTGGCGCCGCTACGCGATCAGCGAATACGACTATTCGGCGACCGGGGCCGCGGTAGCGCTGGGCGTGGCGCCGCTCGATGCGCGGCTGTTCATGGTGGTCGATGCGCGCTGGAAGTACATCCACGCGCCGGGCTTCCGGCCGATGCTGTTCGATCTGGCCGAAGACCCGCACGAGCTGCACGACCTCGGCGCCGATCCGGCCCACCGGGCGCAGTGCGAGCGGATGTATCTGGCGCTGGCGCAATGGGGGCTGCGGCAGTCCCAGCGTACCGCGATCAGCGACGAACGCATCGCCGCGATGCGCGGCGCGTCGGTGCGCAAGGGCATCCTGCTGGGATTCTGGGACGAGAGCGAGCTCCCGGAGGAACTGCTGCACGAGAAATGGCGCGGCGCACGGGAGGCGCTGCGCTAGCGCTCCGGGCTGTGCTGGCCGGCGGCGGCGCGCGTCTGCGGTTCGTCCTCCGGCGCAGCGCCGGACGCCTCTTGCGCGGCGTCCTCCGACGCCGGCTCCGGCGCCGACCACTGGCGCCGCGCGCCGCCGCCACGCCAGCGGTTGGTGCTGACCGTGGTCGCAACCTGCCGCTTCACGCGCACCGCCTGCTCTGTCAGCGCCGTCAGCAGCGTGTCCAGGTTCGCCAGTTCCCGATCGGATAGCGTCTCGACCAGGCGCCGATTGATCGCCGCCACCTCGTCGAACAGCTGCCGGTAGAGCGCCTGTCCGGCCGGCGTCAGCGCGACGCTGGCGCGGCGGCGGTCGCCGTCCAGCGTCTGCCGCCGGATCAAACCCTTGGCGGTCAGCCGCGTGATCGCGCGCGACACGCGCGTGCGGTCCAGATGGCATTGATCCGCGATCTCCGACGGCGCCTGCGCGCCGCGCATGGCCAGCAGCCCGAGCAGCGCCCATTCGCGGCGCGACACGCCGTACTGGCCTTCGCACAGGCGGATCACCGCCGCGCCGCTGGCGCCAACCAGCGCCGCGAGACGGAAATTGAGCAGATCGGTGATATCGCGCGGCGCGCGCAGGCGGCTGGCGCCTGCGTCGTCTGCCACGGGGTCGGCAGAATGCAAGGCGAATTCCGGCGCCGCGAACGGGCGCCGGGCGGGATCAGGCGAAGCCGGCCTGGTGCGCCTGCTGGTCGGCATGGTAGGAGCTGCGCACCATGGCACCGACTGCGGCGTGGGTGAAGCCCATCTTGTAGGCCTCTTCCTCGAACATCTTGAAGGTGTCGGGATGGACGTAGCGCAGCACCGGCAGATGGTGATTCGACGGAGCGAGATACTGGCCGATGGTCAGCATGTCGATGTCGTGCGCGCGCATGTCGCGCATGACTTCGAGGATTTCCTCGTCGGTCTCGCCCAAGCCCACCATCAGGCCCGACTTGGTCGGCACGTCCGGATTGCGGCGCTTGAACTCCTGCAGCAGCTTCAGCGAGTGCGCATAGTCGGCGCCTGGACGGGCCTGCTTGTACAGGCGCGGCACCGTTTCCAGGTTGTGGTTCATCACGTCCGGCGGGCAGGCCTGCAGGATGTCCAGCGCCTTGTCGAGACGGCCGCGGAAGTCGGGCACCAGCACCTCGATGCGGGTGATCGGCGACAGCTCGCGGGTCTTGCTGATGCAGTCCACATAGTGCTGGGCGCCGCCGTCGCGCAGGTCGTCGCGGTCGACGCTGGTGATCACCACATAGTTCAGCTTCAGCTGGGCGATGGTCTTGGCCAGGTTCAGCGGCTCGTTGACGTCGAGCGGATCCGGGCGGCCGTGGCCGACGTCGCAGAACGGGCAGCGGCGCGTGCACTTGTCGCCCATGATCATGAACGTCGCGGTGCCCTTGCCGAAGCATTCGCCGATATTCGGGCAGCTCGCTTCCTCGCACACCGTCACCAGATTGTTGGCGCGCAGGATGTCCTTGATCTCGTAGAAACGCGAATTGCCGGTGGCCGCCTTCACCCGGATCCAGTCCGGCTTCTTCAGCTTCTCGGCGGGGACGATCTTGATCGGAATGCGGGCGGTCTTGTCGGCCGACTTCTGCTTGCGGGTCGGGTCGTAGGCCGCGCCTTGGGCGGCATCGCCTTGGGGATTCGAGGTGGCGATCAGGGCGTCGCTCATGGTGTTCTCCGCGCGCTCCCCGCGCGCATAGGTCGGCTAGGCCGTGGTCAGGGGTGTCAATTGGCCGGAGGCCGTGGCGGCTGGTTCGTTCGCTTGCCGGTTCGCTTGCTGGTTCGCTGCCGGCTCGCCGGCCGCCGCGCGCGCCTGCGCTGCAGCCAGCACATCGCACAATGCCGCCGCCAGGCGTCGCGCGATCTCGGGTTGATGCCGGGCATCGACCGGTTCCCGGCGCACGCCGCCGTCGGCATCGCTCGCCGGCACCGTCGCGCCGGCGCGAGCCATGTCGACCGTCTCGAGGCCGGCATAACCGCACGGATTGATACGCAGGAACGGGTCCAGATCCATCCGCACGTTCAGGCTGACGCCGTGGTAGCTGCAGCCGTTGCGGATCTTCAGGCCCAGCGCGGCAATCTTGGCGCCGCGGTGCGGACCGTCGGACAGATAGATGCCGGGCGCGCCAGGCTTGCGTTCGGCGGGCAGATTATACGCCGCGAGCGTGTCCAGCACTGCCTGCTCGATCGCATGGACCAGCTCGCGCACCATCAGGCCGCGGCGTCGCAGGTCCAGCAGCAGGTAGGCGACGACCTGTCCCGGCCCGTGGTAAGTGATCTGTCCGCCACGATCAATGCGGACCAGCGGGATCGCCGGATCGGGCGACAGCAGATGCGATGGATCGCCCGCCTGGCCCAACGTATAGACGGGAGGGTGCTCGACGAGCCAGATCTGGTCGGGAGATTCGGCGGTGCGCGCGGCGGTATAAGCGCGCATCGCGTCGAAACAGGGCGCGTAGTCCTCCCGGCCCCGTTCGATGACTTCGATTGCTTGCATGCCGAGAGTGTAGCGAAAAGGGCCGGTTCGCACCGGCCCCTGCTTCGCTGGCGGCTGTCACCCTGGCGCCCTCAGGGTTGTCCGCCGCCGGGACGTCGTTCGTCCAGGGTCCCGGGCGCCGGCGGCCGGCTGTAGACCAGCCGCAGATGGCGCCGGCCCGCCGCTTCCTCCTTTCCGTCAGGACGCGGCGACGACGTCCTGGTTAGGCGACCATTGCGTCCCTCGAACCAGTCGTCTCACGATGCGGTTCACCAGATGCGGCAGGTTGGTGGCGGCCGGGCGCCGGGCTTCGGCGATCAGGGCCAACCGCACCGCACGTTCGGCGCGCGGATCGACGCTGAGCACCACTTCGTCGCCGCGGTTCAGCTGCAGGCTGGCGCCGCAGCGCAGCCAGTAATCTTCCGAATCGCCGTCGCGGGTGACCCACAGGTTCAGGCCGGCGGCATCTTCCACATAAAGCCGTTGCGCGGTATGGACCGACAGCGGCGCGACCTCGCCCGGGTTCAGGCTGAAGACGGTCGTTGTGAGCAGGGTTTCCATTTTGGACTTCCTTCACTAAGGTGACGGTACCGTCCGGCACGCGCATCTCGCGTGGCTGGCGTCGCGCTTTACCGTATGTGGCCTGGTCTGGCCTGGCGCGCTCGCTGTTGCGGTCCCGATGCACTGCATTCTAGTGATTGCCCGGCCACCTCCAAAACGATATATATTGATTTCCCTTGTTAGCCAATCTCACATAAAAACCCTGCGATGACCCTCAAGCGCAACCCCGTCGAACTGCCGCGCGCGTGGCATCGCGAGCTGCCAAGGCTGCCGGCGCTGACCGCACTGCGCGCATTCGAAGCCGCCGCTCGGCACGAAAGCTTCTCGCGCGCCGCCACGGAGCTGTTCGTCACCCACGGGGCGGTCAGCCATCAGGTCCGGGCATTGGAGGAGGAGTTGGGCCAGCCGTTGTTCGCCCGCAACGGCAAGCGGGTCAGCCTGACGCCGGCCGGACGCGTCTACGCCGAGCGCGTGCGCGACGCGCTGCTGCAGATCGCCGAGGCGACGCGCGCGCTGCAGTCCGGCACGCGCGACAAGCGGCTGACCATCAGCACGATGCCGTCGTTCGCGGCGCGCTGGCTGACGCCGCGCATCGGCAGCTTCATCGAGCGGCATCCCGAGCTGGACGTCGAGCTGATGTCGTCGAACACGCTGGTCGATTTCACGCGCGACGAGGTCGACGTGGCGCTGCGCATGGGCAGCGGCGACTATCCGGGGCTCTATGTCGAGCGGCTGCTCGACGACGTGTTCTTTCCGGTCTGCAGCCCGAACTTCCTGGGCGGCAAGCTGCCGCGGCGCCCCGAGGACATGCAGGGGCTGACGCTGCTGCGCGGCGAGGGCGATCCGTGGCGGCCCTGGTTCGAGGCGGCCGGGCTTGACTGGCCGGAACCACGCAAGGGCCTGATGTTCGAGGACTCGTCGCTGCTGCTGCAGGCCGCGGCGGAAGGCCAGGGCATCGCGCTGATCCGCTCTTCGCTGGCCTACAACGATCTGCTGTCCGGGCGCGTGGTGCGGCTGTTCGACGTCAGCATCCCATGTCCATGGCTGCTGTACTTCGTCTGCACGCCGGCAATGCTGGAGACGCCGAAGGTGCAGGCCTTCCGCAACTGGCTGCTGCCCGAGATCGCGGCGTTCCGGCAGATCCTGTCGCAGTGGGCCTAGGCGCTTCCGGCGCGCTTCCGGCGGGCTTCAGGCCGGTTCGTCGTCCGGCGCCGATGGCGTCGACGGTGCGGCCGGCGTGTCGCGCTCGGCGAGCCGTGCACGCGGATGGGCCTGGTCGTAGACCTTGGCCAGATGCTGGAAGTCGAGCGCGGTGTAGATCTGCGTGGTGGCCACGCTGGCGTGGCCCAGCATCTCCTGCACCGCGCGCAGGTCGCCCGACGATTGCAGCACGTGGCTGGCGAACGAGTGCCGCAGCATGTGCGGATGCACGTCGGCCGGTACGCCGGCGCGGATGGCCTGCTGCTTGATGCGGGCGCGCACGGTGCGGTCCGACAGCCTCTCCCCGCGCCGCGACAGGAACAGCGCGTGCCGGTGGCCGATGTCGGCCGACGGCCGTACCCAGTCGCCCCGCACCGCCAGCCAGGCCTGCAGCGCCTGCACCGCCTTGCTGCCGACCGGCACGCTGCGGCGGCGCGATCCCTTGCCGAGCACCGTGACTTCGCCCGCGGCCAGGTCGATCCAGCCCGACGAGCGGTAGCCGTCCTCTTCCACGTAGCGCAGGTCGAGCTGCACCAGCTCGGACACGCGCAGCCCGCTCGAATAGCCGAGCTCGAACACGGCCTGGTCGCGCAGCCCTTCGGCGCCCTCGCCGGCCGGCTGACCGACCAGCGCCACCGCATGTTCGACCGACAGCGCCTTGGGCAATGGCCGTCCGGCCTTGGGGGCGCGCACGCCGTCCACCGGATTGGCCTCGACGCCGTGGCCGTGCCGCGCGGCCCACAGATAGAAGCCGCGCCAGGCCGACAACGCCCGGGCAATGCTGGTGGAAGCGAGACCGCTGCCGCGCAGCCGCGCGGCGAAGCTGCGGATCTGGTCGGTGCGCAACGCGGTCAGCGCGGTACCGGGCGCGAACCTGGCGGCCTGCGCCTGCAATACCGACAGGTCGCGCCGGTAGCCGACCAGCGTGTGCTTGGCCAGCTTGCGGCTGGTGGCCAGCCAGTCCAGATAGCGGAGCAGCAGCGGATCGAGGGCCGGTGGGGGCGCGTGCGCAGCGTTGTCCACGAACGCCGGTTCGCTGGAGCGGGCCATCCGTTGCCGCCCGAGTCCCTGCTCAGCCGCGCAGGCGCGCCAGCGCCGCGCCGGCCAGTTCGCCGATGCGGCTCAGATAGGCGGTGCCCATGCCTTCGTGGAAGCGGCGCGGATCGGGCGAGCCGAGCACCAGCAGGCCGAAGGTCGGTCCCGCTTCGGCGTCCTCGCCCGCGGGGGCACGCAGCGCCACCATCGCCAGCGAGGCGATGTCGTTGCGCTCGAGCCAGTCGAGCGCCTGCTTGCCGCCTTCGCCCAGCGAGTCGGCCGCTGCAGCGGAAGCGGCCAGCGCCCCCTCTTCGACGGGAGCGGCTTCGGCGGCCCAGGGATTGGCGCCGCAATACGGGGTGTGCAGGCCCTCGGCAAAGCGGCGCGCGGCTTCGCTGGCGGCGGCCTGTTCACCGCGCAGCAGATCGAGCGGGGCATGCGTTTCGGCCAGCTGCCACAGCCGCAGCGCGACCGCCGGCACATCGAAGACCTGCTGCAGGCCCTGGCTGACCGCCATCGGCAGCGCCAGCGCATCGGCCTCGCCGAGCAGCCGCAACTGCCACGCGTGCATGCGGTTCTGCGTGCGGTCGTTGTCGTGGCCGTGGCGCATCAGATTGGCCAGCTTCAGTTCGAGGCCCTTGTTCTTCTCGCGCAGGATTTCCATCTGGCGCTGCTGCAGCGAGACCGCGCGATGGCTGTGCGGGCTCGTCAGCTGCACCGAGGCCAGCAGCTCGGCATGGTCCTCGAAGAACTGGGGATGACTTTGCAGATAGGCGGCGACGTCTTGCGGATTCATTGGCGGGTCATCGAACGATTTGCGCTGGAGTGTAGCAAAGCCTGCCGGGAGGAGACCCCGCGCGAGGGCTCGACGCGCGCGATTCCAACCCGCCGTCCCATGAAAAAACCCGCGCCGGAGCGCGGGTTCACCATCTGCTCGATGCAGCCCGTCAACCGAGCTTCTTGCGCAGCAACTCGTTGACCTGGGCCGGATTGGCCTTGCCCCTGGTCGCCTTCATCGCCTGGCCGACCAGCGCGTTGAACGCCTTCTCCTTGCCGGCGCGGAACTCCTCGACCGACTTGGCGTTGGCGGCCAGCACCTCGTCGATGATGGCCTCGAGCGCGCCGGTGTCCGACATCTGCTTCAGGCCCTTGGCGGCGATGATCGCGTCGGCGTCGCCGTCGCACTCGCCGGCCCACATGGCCGGGAACACGTCCTTCTTGGCGGTGTTGTTCGACACCGTGCCGTCGGCGATGCGCTTGAGCAGCAGCGCGAGCTGCGCGGGGCGGATCGGCGCGCCATCGATCTCGATGCCCTCGCGGTTCAGCTGCGACGCAACGTCGCCCATCAGCCAGTTGGCCGCGGGTTTGGCGTTGGCCGCGCCGGCTTCGGCCACGACCTGCTCGAACCAGTTGGCCAGCGCCTTCGACGAGGTCAGCACGCTGGCATCGTAGGCCGGCAGCCCGTATTGCGAAACGAAGCGCGCCTGCATCGCGGCCGGCAGCTCCGGCATCGCGGCGCGCACGCGCTCGATCCAGGCCGGCTCGATTTCGAGCGGCAGCAGGTCCGGATCGGGGAAGTAGCGATAGTCGTGCGCGTCTTCCTTGGTCCGCATCGCGCGCGTCTCGCCGGTGTCCGGATCGAACAGCACGGTGGCCTGCTGGATTTCGCGGCCATCCTCGATCTCGGCGATCTGCCAGCGCACCTCGTACTCGATCGCCTGCTGCAGGAAGCGGAACGAGTTCAGGTTCTTGATTTCGCGGCGCGTGCCCAGCTTGTCGCTGCCGACCGGCCGCACCGACACGTTGGCATCGCAACGGAAGCTCCCTTCCTGCATGTTGCCGTCGCAGATGCCCAGCCACACCACCAGCGTATGGAGCGCGCGCGCATAGGCCACCGCCTCGGCGGCGCTGCGCATGTCGGGTTCGGTCACGATCTCGAGCAGCGGCGTGCCGGCGCGGTTCAGGTCGATGCCGGTCATGCCGGCGAAGTCCTCGTGCAGCGACTTGCCCGCGTCCTCCTCGAGGTGGGCACGGGTCAGCTGCACGGTCTTCTCGTAGAACTCGCCCTTGCGGCCCTCGACCTGGAAGGTCAGGCTGCCGCCCTGCACCACCGGGATTTCGTACTGGCTGATCTGGTAGCCCTTGGGCAGATCGGGGTAGAAGTAATTCTTGCGCGCGAACACGCTATGCGGCGCGACATGGGCGCCGATCGCCAGGCCGAACTGGATCGCGCGCTCGACCGCGGCCTTGTTCAGCACCGGCAGCGTGCCGGGCAGCGCCAGATCGACCGGACTGGCCTGGGTATTGGGCGCCGCGCCGAACGCGGTGGAGGCGCCGGAAAAAATCTTCGAGGCCGTCGATAGCTGCGTATGCGTTTCGAGGCCGATCACCACTTCCCATTGCATGGCGGTATTCCTGTTGGTTCCTTGCGGCGGCGCCGGCATGGGCCGCGCCGCCGTGTGCTTTCGCGTTCTGCTTACTGCGTTGAGCTTCTGTCGCGCTGCGTACCGCCGCGTTATTGCGTGCGCGCGCAGGTGCCGGTGCCCGGTTCGAACATGACCGGCCACGCCTCTTCATAGATGCCCGGCGTGCAGCGGCTCTGGCAATTGGCGTGCGCCAGCGTGACGCGGCGCGGGTCCTGCCAGACGAGCAGCTTGCACGCGCTGCCGTCGCGCGCGGCCAGCTCGATATGCGGCTTGCGGCGGGTCTGGCGGAATTCGGCCAGGTCGAAGCTGCACGAGCCCCGCTTGCCGACCCACAGCTTCCACGACAGCTGCTGCACGTTGTTGTCCGACACGCGCAATTGCGCGTCCTCGCGGAAGCCGTCTTCCTCGGTGCGGCGGCAGTCGCCGGCCAGGTCGATGTCGCGATCGGCGATCGGCGTCGGGCCGCCGATGCGCGGCAGCGGTATGCAGCCCGCCAGCGCGGCCAGCAATACGGCCGTCAATGCAAGGCGGCCGGCAGAGAGGCGGGACGGGCGGATCGAAAGCAGCGCGTTCATGATCATCCCTGCGAGGGCTGGCGCAGATGCCAGTCGGTGGCCTGCTGGAAGGCGTGCGCGGTCTGCAGCAGCTGCGCTTCGCCGAAGTAGTTGCCGATCATCTGCAGGCCGACCGGCATGCCGCCCTCGCCGAAGCCGCAGGGCACGCTCATGCCGGGCAGCCCGGCCAGGCTGGTCGACAGCGTGAAGATGTCGGCCAGGTACATCTGCACCGGGTCGGCGCTCTTCTCGCCGAGCTTCCACGCCACCGTCGGCGCCACCGGTCCCATGATCACGTCGCACTCGCCGAAGGCGCGCTGGAAGTCGTCGGCGATGATGCGGCGGATCTTCTGCGCCTGAAGGTAGTAGGCGTCGTAGTAGCCGTGCGACAGCACATAGGTGCCGACCAGGATGCGGCGCTTGACCTCCCAGCCGAAGCCCTCGGCACGGGTCTTCTTGTACATGTCGAGCAGGTCGCGGTACTCGGCGGCGCGATGGCCGTAGCGCGCGCCATCGAAGCGCGACAGGTTCGACGAGGCCTCGGCCGGCGCGATCACGTAGTAGACCGGGATCGACAGCTCGGTCTTCGGCAGCGACACCTCGACCAGCGTCGTGCCCAGCTTCTCGTATTCGCGCAGCGCGGCGCGCACCGCGGCCTCGACATCGGCCGACAGGCCCGCGCCGAAGTACTCGCGCGGCAGGCCGATGCGCAGGCCTGCCAGCGGCTGGTTGGCGCTGGCGCCGCCGCGCGGCTGGCCCAGCAGCCGCGTGAAGTCTTCGTCCACGCCGCCCTGGGCCGGCGTCAGCGAGGTCGAATCGCGCTCGTCGAAACCGGCCATCGCATTGAGCAGCAGCGCGCAGTCCTCGGCGCTGCGCGCCATCGGGCCGGCCTGGTCCAGCGACGAGGCGAACGCGATCATGCCGAAGCGCGACACGCGGCCGTAGGTCGGCTTGATGCCGGTGATGCCGGAGAACGCGGCGGGCTGACGGATCGAGCCGCCGGTATCGGTACCGGTCGCGGCCGGTGCCAGCCCCGCGGCCACTGCCGCGGCCGAGCCGCCCGACGAGCCGCCCGGCACGCGCGACGCGTCCCACGGGTTGCGAACGGGGCCGAAGTGCGAGTTCTCGTTGGACGAGCCCATCGCGAATTCGTCCATATTGGTCTTGCCCAGCGTCACCATGCCGGCGGCGGCGAGCCGCTCGACCACGGTGGCATCGAACGGGCTCTCGTAGTTGGCCAGCATGCGCGAGCCGGCGGTCGAGCGCCAGCCGCGCGTGACGAACACATCCTTGTGGGCGATCGGCACGCCGGTCAGCGGACCGGCCTGGCCGCGCGCGCGGCGCGCATCGGCCTCGCGGGCCTGGGCCAGTGTCAGTTCGGCGTCGACATGCACATAGGCGTTCAGCGCGCCGGCCTGCTCGATGCGGGCCAGATAGTCGCGCGCCAGTTCTTCGGCCGACACCGCGCCGGCGGCGAGCGCATCGGCGATCTGGCGCAGCGAGGTCACGGTCGAGCCGACCGGGAAGGAGGAAGCGGAGGAAGACATGGAGTGTCGGAAGAGCTTCGGAGAACGGCCCGCGGTACGTCGCCGCGCGGGCCGGATCGATTCAGGAGACGTCGTCCTGCGTATCGGTACGTCGATACGTGATGAAATGCCGGGCGACGTCGGCGAGCCGGGTGCGGGACCGTTATTCGATCACCTTGGGCACCAGGTACAGGCCGGCCTCGGTGGCCGGGGCCGGACGCTGGTAGTCCTCGCGCCGATTGGGCTCGGTGACGACGTCGTCGCGCAGCCGCTGTTGCATCTCGCGTACCGCCGACAGCGGATGCGCCAGCGGCGCGACGCCGCTGGTGTCGACCGCCTGCATCTGCTCGACCAGCGAAAAGAATTGATTCAATTGCCCGAGCGTCTGGCCGGCTTCGTCATCGCTGATGTCGATGCGGGCAAGATGGGCGATGCGCTTGACGTCGGATAGCTCGAGTGCCATGGCGTGGGTGCGAGGAATTCCAGAGGGCCCGGCGGTCCGGCGCGAGGCCGGGACGAACCGGGAGAATGACGACAGTGCGACGACCGTGCGACGACCGTGCGCGCAGAGTCGGGAGGCGCTGAACCGGGCCGGGCCGGCGCGCCTCGGGCGGCGCCACATCCGGGCCATTGTCGGCCCGGTATCGGCCCGGGGAAAGTGCCGCGCGCGGCGCCCCACAATCGTCAGAATTACAGGTTTTTTCAGGGCAATTTGCCGCCGAAACACGCGGAATTATAAGGTATCATTCCGTTTTGCCGCCGCCCCCGGCGGCGCCTTCGCCGCTTGGGACCCAGGGCCCGGCCGCAGAAGGATGCCGGACCCGACTGCCCGCGGGGCCCGGACCAGGATCCTCCGATTAGACCGACTCGCTGCTGCCCCATCGTGGGTGCCGGGTCTGTGGCGCCCGGACCACCGTCCGGCCATCCGCCAAATGAAGTTTGGCGAACTTTCTGGCGCCGTCTAATCAAAGGTTCCCGTGGGAATGCGTTCCGCCGGCTCGGCGGACCCATTCCCCCAGCACTGTCGCGGTTCGCCTGGCGCACCGCAACGGCATGGGCGGGACCGTGGATGCGCTGAAGGACGCGCGCCGTTTCCATCGACGACATATGAATATCGCGGCCGGCGCCAACGACTGGCGCCGGCCGCTTCGCATACCTGCGAACCCACCAGAAAACAGGACTCCTGATGTTCGGATTTCTCCGCAGCTACTTTTCCAACGATCTCGCGATCGACCTCGGCACCGCCAACACGCTGATCTATATGCGTGACAAGGGCATCGTGCTGGACGAACCTTCGGTGGTCGCGATCCACCTGGGCGGCGGCCCGAACGCCAAGAAGACCATTCAGGCAGTCGGCAAGGAAGCCAAGCAGATGCTGGGCAAGGTGCCGGGCAACATCGAGGCGATCCGCCCGATGAAGGACGGCGTGATCGCCGACTTCACCGTGACCGAGCAGATGCTCAAGCAGTTCATCAAGATGGTGCACGACAGCAAGCTGCTGCGTCCGTCGCCGCGCATCATCATCTGCGTGCCGTGCGGTTCGACCCAGGTCGAGCGCCGCGCGATCCGCGAGTCGGCGCTGGGCGCCGGGGCCTCGCAGGTCTACCTGATCGAGGAACCGATGGCCGCCGCGATCGGCGCCGGCCTGCCGGTGTCCGAGCCGTCGGGCTCGATGGTCGTCGATATCGGCGGCGGCACCACCGAGGTCGGCATCATCTCGCTGGGCGGCATGGTCTACAAGGGCTCGGTGCGCGTCGGCGGCGACAAGTTCGACGAAGCCATCGTCAATTACATCCGCCGCAACTACGGCATGCTGATCGGCGAGCAGACCGCCGAAGCGATCAAGAAGGAAATCGGCTCCGCCTTCCCGGGTTCGGAAGTGCGCGAGATGGAGGTCAAGGGCCGCAACCTGTCCGAGGGCATTCCGCGCGCGTTCACGGTCTCGTCCAACGAGATCCTGGAAGCGCTGACCGACCCGCTGAACCAGATCGTGTCCACCGTCAAGATCGGCCTGGAGCAGACTCCGCCGGAACTGGGCGCCGACATCGCGGAGCGCGGCATCACGTTGACCGGCGGCGGCGCGCTGCTGCGCGACCTGGACCGCCTGCTGGCCGAGGAAACCGGCCTGCCGGTGCTGGTCGCCGAGGATCCGTTGACCTGCGTGGTGCGCGGCTCGGGCATGGCCCTGGAGCGCATGGACAAGCTGGGCAGCATCTTCGCCTACGAGTAAGCCGGTCCGGCAAAGGATCGTTCCCGTGGCGAAGCGCGCCCTGCCCGCACCGCTGGCCGACGCCGGCCACGGGCGGGGCCGCCGCCGCGCCACCCTGGCCACGCCGGCCGCCGCCCACCGGCGGCCCGCGCGACTGAGCCAATTCCGGTCC
>NZ_VZOV01000007.1 GCF_008801915.1 Cupriavidus gilardii | reverse complement strand
AGCACTTGATAACTTTTGAGCCACGGATCCGAAGACCCGCTGTGACTGCCGCTATCGAGCGCCCACACTTATCGGTTGTTCGTTTGTTAAAGAACTGCGCGGCCGGCTTTGCCGTTCGCGTCGCTGCGTTGTCAGCAGCAGAGAAACGAGATTATGCAGAACATTTCGCTTCTCGTCAACAGGTTGTCAGCACTTTTTGCTGCGGCTCCAGCACCGCAGCGCCTTCGCCTTCCCCGTCAACCTCGCCGCCGTTCGGCTGCGAGGGGGCGAATATTAAGGGAGCGTGACAGCCGTGGCAAGCCTTTTTTGCGGAAGCAACGAACAACCTTGCAGGCGCCGCATCGCTCACTTGGCTAGCAATGGGCCTCGAAGCCTGCGCGGCGCTTAGAATCGCTGGATGCCCGACCTGCCCAGCCATCACGATCAGCCTACTTATCTAGCAGAGCGCCTGCCCGCAGACGCCCCGCGCCGGCTCGACGCCGCCACCCTGGCGACCGCACTGGCCAGGCCCATCGTCTTCGTCGATCTGGAGACCACCGGCACCGACGCGCAGCGCGACCGCATTACCGAGATCGGCGTGGTCGAGGTCGGTCCGGACGGCGTGACCGAATGGGACACGCTGCTGGACCCTGGCTGCGCGATCCCGCCCTTCATCCAGCGCATGACCGGCATCACCGAAGAGATGGTGCGCGGGCAGCCGACCTTCGAGACATTGGCCGAGAGCCTGGCCGAGCGGCTGCACGGCAAGCTGTTCGTCGCCCACAACGCCCGCTTCGACTACGGCTTCCTGAAGCAATCGTTCAGCCGCGCCGGCATTACCTTCCGGGCGGACGTGCTCTGTACCGTGCGGCTGTCGCGCGCGCTGTTCCCGTCGGTGGAGCGCCACGGGCTCGACGCGCTGATCGCCCGCTTTGGCTTGCAGCCGAAAGGCCGGCACCGCGCGCTCGCCGACGCCGAGTTGCTGTGGCAGTTCTGGCAGCAGGTGCACGGGCTCTATTCGGTCGAGCTGGTCGAGTCGGCGATCGCCTCGCTGGTCAAGCGCGCCAGCCTGCCGGCGGGTCTCGAGGAGACCGCGCTCGACGACGTCCCGCAGGCGCCCGGCGTCTATCTGTTTCACGGCGACAACGACACGCCGCTCTATGTCGGCAAGAGCGTCAATCTGCGCCAGCGGATCGGCGCGCATTTCTCCGGCGACTATCGCTACGGCAAGGACCTGCGCCTGTCGCGCGCCGTGCGGCGGGTCGAGTGGCGCGAGACCGGCGGCGAGATCGGTGCGCTGCTGCAGGAGGCACTGCTGGTCAAGCAGCTGGAGCCGGTGCACAACACGCTGCTGCGGCGCAAGGGGCCGCTGTTCGCGTGGGAACTGCCGGACGGCCTGATGGCGCCGCGCCTGCGGTCGGACCGCGACACCGATTTCAGTCGTCATCGCGGCCTGTTCGCTGTCAGCGCCAGCCGCGCCGGCGCCTATGCCCGCCTGCGCGAGCTCGCCGAGCAGCACGGGCTCTGCCAGGCCACGCTGACGCTGGAGCCGCGGAGCCGGATGGGAACCCCGTGTTTCGCGCGCCAGCTCCATCGATGCGCTGGGGCCTGCGTCGGCGCGGAGCCGCTGCGCGCCCATCGGGAGCGCCTGGCCGACGCGCTGCGCCCGCTGGCGGTCGCGCCGTGGCCCTTCACCGGCCCGATTGCCTGGCGCGAGCAGGACCATGCGCGCGCCCAATGGCATGTCCTCGATAACTGGTGCTATCTGGGTTCGGTGGCCTCGCTGGACGATGCGCAGACGCTGCTGGGCGAGCCGGCCCGCTTCGACCTGGACAGCTATCAGATCCTGGCGCCGCACTGCGGGCGGCTGCTTGCGGAGGCCGTCGTGCTGCCTCGTCCGTCGACCTTCGAGCTGCGCCCGTGCGAGCCGATCGTCGCCGCGCGACGAGACAGCGCCGCTGGACCGGCACGGCCCAGGCGCATACCCGCCGCGCAGACGCCGCTGCCGCTATTCGAGTTCTGAGCAACCACCAGCCATCGAGCGCACCAGCCGAGATAGTCAAGGAGTCGATCGTCTGTACGCCGCCGCACATTGCCGCCTTGGCAATGCGCGCCCGGTCGCATAGCCTGCCTCGTAACGGAACAGCCGCAGCGGGAGCCGCCATGCCTTCGATTCGCGCCTCATCCCCGGCCCGCACACGGGCCTCGCGCTGGCGACGGTGCCTTGCAAAAGCGAAGGCGACAGCGACAGCCGTGGCCACGGCCCTTGCCGCCGCGTCGCTGTTCGGCTGCGCCAGCCAGCAGACCGGCGCGATGCAGTCGATCGTCGACTCGTGGCGCGGGACCCCGATCGACCAGGCCAGTACCCAATGGGGCCCGCCGGCCTCCGTGCAGCCCCTCGCCAATGGCAACGCCTACGTCTGGGTCGACGAATTCCCGCGCGCGCAGGCGCCCGGCAGCGGACCGCGCGAAGCGCGCGCGCCGACCGACCCGGCGCCCGCCACGATCGGCCGCTGCCAGCGCCGGCTGATTGCCGGCGCCGATGGCATCGTCCGCGGCGGCGACTGGAGCGGGGACACCTGCTGCCTGACCACCGCCTTCGGCCGCTGCGCCGCGCTGCTCAATCGCAAGCCCAAGGGTTGAGCCGCACCGGGGTTGAGCCGCACCGGATCGCATCACGCCGCACCAAACCCGCGATGCGATCCCAACCCCGGCGCCCACAGTTGGCGCATCGGGCCGCGTCGATGCCACCGCGCGCGCCGATCCCGCGTGGCATGCCTCTTGCGACATTCCCGCTCGAGTAGAAGCGGTTAGCGCCGCCGCATCGCCATCGCAGGCCGATGCTCCGGCGCGGGACATTGCTCTCACGACCACCGGTCGTCACCGGCAGCGCCATCCGCGCACCGCGTGTTGAACCCGGCCGCCCCGGCCGCGAACGAGAGAGAGCGCACACGATGTCCCGTCCCTGCCATTCCTTCCGGTCCCATCGCCTCGCCGTACCACGCCCGCCGTAAGCGCCGGTGCGGCCCCGCTTCGCCCTTCCCTTCGACGACGACACGACACCCCAGGCCCCATGAACACGTCGCACCTCGCTCCCTCCTTCGCGGCAGAGACCGCATCGCCCATCGTCCCGCACGGCCCGCGCAGGCGCCTGCTTGCCGGCGCATTCGCAGCCGCGGCCGCGGCCGCATTGACCATCGCACCGCTGACGGCCTTCGCCGCCGACAAGGTGACCTTCCTGACCTCCTGGTACGCGCAGGCCGAGCACGGCGGCTTCTATCAGGCCGTGGCCGAAGGCATCTACAAGAAACACGGTCTCGACGTGACCATCCGCATGGGCGGGCCGCAGGTCAACGGCATGCAGATCCTGAGCAGCGGCCAGGCGGACTTCCTGATGGGCTACGACCTGCAGGTGCTCAAGAGCATCGAGCAGGGCGTGCCGGTGACGACGGTCGGCACCTCGTTCCAGAGCGATCTGCAAGGGATGATGACGCATGACGACGTCAATGGGCTGGCCGATCTGAAGACCCGCACCGTGCTGGTCTCCACCTCGGGGCGCACCACGTGGTGGCCGTGGCTGAAGGCGAAGTACCAGCTCGACGAGGCGCAATCGCGCGTCTACACCTTCAACCTGCAGCCCTTCTTCGCCGACCGCAATACCGCGCAGCAGGCCTACGCCTCGTCGGAGGTGTTCGCCGCGGAGAAGGCGGGCGTCAAGACGCGCTTCTTCCTGTTCGCCAACGATGGCTATCCGCCCTACGGCACCACCATCGTGACCATGCAGAAGACCGTCAAGGACAAGCCCGATCTGGTCGCGCGCTTCGTGCGGGCATCGATGGAGGGCTGGAAGAGCTATCTGGCCAATCCAGCCGCGGCCAATGCGCTGATCAAGCGGGACAACCCGAACATGAAGGACGACCAGCTTGCCTGGGCGCTGGGCAAGCTCAAGGAGTTCCGGCTGGTCGACGGCGGCGACGCCGCGCGCCAGGGCATCGGCGTGATGACCGACGCGCGCTGGCAGAAGACGCGCGACTTCATGGTCGGCGCGGGGCTGCTGAAGGCCGAGACCGACTGGAAGCAGGCCTACACCACGCAGTTCGTCAAGGACCTGAGGGTCATGCCCTGAGGGCAAGCGCCCGCCATTCGCAGCCCTCATTCCAACCCGACGCCATCGCGCGTCTTCCCTTCGCATTCCAAGGATTCATCATGCTGGTCACCCGACAACCCGTGCTGCGCCGCTTCTGGTACGCGCTGATGCCGGTCTCGATGCTCGACGACGGCCCCAAGCCCTTCACGCTGCTCGGCGAGGAGCTGGTGCTGTGGAAACGCCCCGACGGCTCGCTGGCCGCGCTGCGCGACCGCTGCTGCCACCGCACCGCCAGGCTGTCCAAGGGCTGGGTCAACGAGCGTGGCGACATCGTCTGCGGCTATCACGGCTGGGAATACGACTGCTCCGGCGCCTGCGTACGGATTCCGCAGGCGCCCGACAACCGGGTCCCTGCCGGCGCCCGCGTGCCGGCCTATCGCGCCGAGGAGAAGTACGGCTATGTCTGGGTCGCGCTGGACGATCCGCTGCAGCCGATTCCCGATTTCCCCGAGGAAGGCGACCCCGCCTATCGCCGCATCCTGCAGTACTACGAGCGCTGGAACACCAGTCCGCTGCGCGTGATGGAGAACGCTTTCGACAATTCGCACTTCAGCTTCGTCCACCGTGCCAATTTCGGCATCGCCGACCAGCCCAAACCCGAGAAATACGAACTGACGCAGCGCGAATGGGGCTTCGAGGCCGAGACGCTGGTGCCGATCCGCAATATCGAGGCTGGCCATCGGGTGACGGGCACCACCGAGCCGATCACCCACCGGCATATGTTCAACCGCTGGGACATGCCCTTCACGCGCCGCTTCGGCTGCATCTATCCGGCCAGCGGACGCCATCACATCATCTACAACTGCGCCACGCCGATCGACGACCGCACGGTGATGCTGTCGCAATGGCTGTACCGCAACGACCGCGAGGAAGACTGTTCCACCGAGGAGCTGATCGCCTGGGACGCCCCGATCGTGGCCGAAGATCGCGAGATCCTCGAGGCCACCGACTACGACGCCTGCATCGATACGCGCCGCCGGGTCGAGTTCCATATGGAGTCGGACAAGCCGGGCCTGCTGATGCGCAGGATGCTGCTGGAGCTGCTGGAGCGGCACGGCGAGAAGGAAGTGTTCCGCGTACCCGTCGTCGGTGCCTGAGCCATGTCCGCCGGCCCTCGCGATACCGGCGCTGCGGACGCGCCGATCCTGTTCGCCAACCAGGTCGAGAAGACCTATCCCAACGGCACCGTGGCGCTCGAACGCGTCAAGCTGTCGATCCGGCCGGGCGAATTCGTCTCGCTGCTGGGCCCGTCCGGCTGCGGCAAGAGCACGCTGCTGAAGCTGTTTGCCGGACTCGAGGCGCCATCGGCCGGCCATCTGCGCTGGTGGGGCGAGGGCACGCTGCCCGGCACCAAACCCGCCGTCGCCAATGGCGCGCGCCGCACGCTGGCGATGGTGTTCCAGGAAGCAACGCTGATGCCGTGGGCGAAGGTGGCGGACAACGTCCGGCTGCCGCTCGATCTGGCGCGCATGCCGCGCGAGCAGGCCGACGACCGCGCGCGGCGTGCGCTTGCCCTCGTCGGCCTTTCCCAGTTCGGCCAGGTCTATCCGCGTGAGCTGTCCGGCGGCATGCAGATGCGCGTATCGATCGCGCGGGCGCTGGCGACCGAGCCCGATCTGCTGCTGATGGACGAGCCGTTCGGCGCGCTCGACGAATTCACGCGCAACCGGCTCGACGCCGATCTGCGCGCGCTGTGGGCCGAGCGCGGCCTGACCGTGGTGTTCGTCACGCACAGCATCTACGAGGCGGTCTATCTGTCGAGCCGTGTCGTCGTGATGGCGGCGCGGCCGGGCCGCGTGATCGCCGACGTGGCGATCGACGGTCCCGCGCAACGCGACGAGGCCTACCGCGTCAGCCCTGAATTCATGCAGCACTGCGCGCGGCTATCAGCGCTGCTGGCGCAGGCCAATACCGGCGTCGCTCCGGCCGATGCCGCGTAGCGGCCGCGACGCACCACCAAGGAATCCGATCATGGCATCGCCCCTGCTGTCCCGTCCCGCCGTGCAACGCATCGCCGCGCCGCTGGCCGTCGGCGCGCTGATGCTGCTGGCCTGGCAGGCCGTCTGCCTCTGGCTCGACGTGCCGCCCTATCTGGTGCCCGCACCATCGGCGATCGCGCGCACGCTGGTCGAGGACTGGGCGCTGCTGTCCGGCTCGCTATGGGTGACGCTGCGCATCACGATGCTGGCGTTCGCGCTGGCCGTCGTGCTGGGCACCGCGGCCGCCTTCGTGTTCGTGCAGAGCCGGCTGATCGAGGCCAGCCTGTTTCCCTATGCGATCCTGCTGCAGGTCACGCCCGTCGTCGCCATCGCGCCGCTGATCATCATCTGGGTCAAGGAGCCCACGCTGGCGCTGGTGATCTGCGCCACCATGGTCGCGATCTTCCCGATCATCTCGAACACCGTGCTGGGCCTGCGCAGCGTCAATCCCGGCCTGCTGAACCTGTTCCGCATCAACCGGGCCACGCGCTGGGATACGTTGCGGCGGCTGCGGATACCGAGCGCGCTGCCGTATTTCTTCGGCGGCCTGCGTATTTCCTGCGGCCTGGCGCTGATCGGCGCGGTGGTGGCCGAGTTCGTCGCCGGCACCGGCGGCACGGGCGCGGGGCTCGCCTATCAAATCCTGCAGGCCGGCTTCGCACTCAATATCCCGCGCCTGTTCGCCGCGCTGGTGCTGATCACGGTCACCGGCGTGCTGCTGTTCGGCGCGATGGCAATGCTGTCGCGGCTGGCGCTGTCGCATTGGCATGAAAGCGAGCTGGCGTGATGCCGGACCTGCAGGTTGCCAAACCCCATCCACGCCCATAAAATGCGAATCGTTCTCATTTCCTGATCATCACCGGACCTGGCTCTCGCCATGGCCGGAGTTCCCATGTCCGCCGCCGAGTCCCTGCCGTCACCGCCGATCGATGCGCTGTACAGCGATCATCATTCGTGGCTGTTCGGCTGGTTGCGCAAGAAGCTGTCCTGCCCGCACGACGCGGCCGACGTGGCGCACGACACCTTCGTGCGGATCCTGGCCTCGCGCGATGCGCTGGCCGGCGTGCGCGAGCCGCGCGCGTATCTGACCACCACGGCGAAGCGGCTGATCATCGATCGCGCGCGGCGGCACAAGCTGGAGCAGGCCTATCTGGCGGAGCTGGAGCAGGCGGCGGCCTCGCTGGACGGCTTTCCGTCGCCGGAGCAAACCGTCGCCGCGCTGCAGGCGCTGGCGCAGATCAGCGCCGCGCTCGACGGCCTGCCGCCGAAGCCGCGCGAGGCCTTCCTGATGCACTACCTGGACGGGCAGACGCACGCCACCATCGCCGCGCATCTGGGCGTGTCGACGCGGATGATCCACAAGTATCTGGTGCGGGCGCTGGCGCACTGCGCCTTGGCGGATGACGGTGATGAAGACGCAGGCAGCGCCGGTGCCGCCGCGGCATCGCCTGCCGGATGAGCGCGCGCCTTGACGACGGCGATCCGGTCGCGCAGGCAGCGGACTGGATTGCGAGGCTGACGGCCGACGATCCCGACGAGCGCGCCACCGCGCAGATCGAATTCGCGCGCTGGAAGGCCGCCGATCCTCGGCACGCTCGCGCCGCCGCCCGCGTCGAATCGCTGCTTCATCGGCTCGAAGGCCTGCGTCAACACGCCGGCGGCGATGCCCGTCCGGCGCGAGCGGCATTGCGCGCCGCCTTCGGGAATGAACGACATGGCGAACGACACGACGGCCCGCATGAGGGCGTAGGCCATGGCAAGCCCTCGCGCCGACGCCGCACCGCACGCCATCTCGGCGCCCTGGCCGCCGCGCTGGTGACGACCGCCGTCATCGCACTGTCGCTGCACGCCTGGCCGCCGGCCTGCCTGCTGGCCGATCTGCGTACCGGCACCGGCCAATGGCAGACCCACACGCTGCCCGACGGCAGCCGCCTGACGCTGAACAGCGGCAGCGCGGTGGACCTGCGCTATGACGAGGGACGCCGCCTGATCGAGCTGATCCGCGGCGAAGTGCTGATCGATGTCGCGCGCGATCCGGCGCGGCCTTTCGTGGTCCGCACCGCGCAGGCCGATATCGAGGCGCTCGGTACGCGCTTCAGCGTCGACCGCGACGATCAGCGGACCGTGCTGACGATGCTGGAATCCAGGGTCCGCGCCCGCGCCACCGGCGCGCGCAGCGAGCCGCGCCAGGCGGTGGTGTCGGCCGGCGAACGCGTCGCCGTGACGGCGGCCGGACTCGGCCCGATCGAGCGGGTCGATGCGGACAGCATCGAGCAGGCCTGGCAACGGCACCAGCTGATCGCCCGCGGCGAGCCGCTGCCCGAGCTGCTGGACGCGCTGAACCGGCATCGCCCCGGCTGGATCGGCTACGACCGCAAGCAGATTGCCGACGTGCGCGTGTTCGCCGTGCTGCCGCTGGACGACACCGAGCAGGCGCTGCAGTTGCTGGCCAATGCGCTGCCGGCGGTGCGGGTGCGGCAGTTGACGCCGTATCTGGTGTGGGTGGACGCGCCGGCTGAAACGGCGGAATAGATGCGCTCGGTGTTCTCCCCTCTCCCGCTTGCTGGAGAGGGGCGGGGGAGAGGGCAGCTGAGCCGGCTCCCGGGACGCGCTCAAAACCACCCCCTCTCCCCCTGAGGGGGAAAGGGAGAACACGGTCGGACGGAGCGGTTCCGGCTCCGCTCCCTCATCCGTCAAACACAACAACAACAAAAGCACGGAAACCGCGAAATCATGACCCATACCCATCCCGGGCCTCCGCGGCCTCGCCCGAACTCGCGCGCGCTGGCCGTTCAGCTGACGATGCCGCTGGCCCTCGGCGCCGCGCTGGCGGCCGCGATGACGCTGCCCGCCTGGGCCCACGCGCAGACGCAGGCGCAAGCCCAAACGCAAACACGAGCGCAAACCCGGTACGCCATCCCCGCCGGTCCACTGGCCGAGGCGCTGACGCGCTACGCCCAGCAGGCTGGTGTCGCGATCACCGTCGACGCCGACAAGCTGCGCGGCCTGCGCACGCAGGGCCTGCACGGCCGCTATGGCGTCGACGAGGGCTTCGCCGTGCTGCTGCGCGGCAGCGGCTACGCGATCGGCAGGACCCCGGCCGGCTATCTGCTGGTGCCGGCCGCCACGCCGGCGCCACAGGCCATCGCTGCGCCCGCCGATGCCGCGGTGCTGCCCGCGGTGACGGTCACCGGCAGCCAGGAAACCGCGCTGAGCCCCGGTGTCGGCTTCGTCGCCAGGCGCAGTGCCGGCGCGACCAAGACCGACACCCCGCTCGCCGAGACGCCGCAGTCGATTTCGGTGGTCACCCGCCAGCAGCTCGAAGACCAGAAGCCGCGCAGCGTGTCGGAGGCGCTGAACTACACGCCCGGGGCCTTCACCGCGCTGGTCGGCGCGACCAATCGCTACGACTACGTCGCGCTGCGCGGCTTCATCGACAGCAGCGTCGACAACTCGCTGCTCGACGGCCTGAAGGTGCTGGGCGATCCCGGCAGCTACAGCTCGATGCAGGTCGACCCGTATTTCCTGGAGCGGATCGACGTGATCCGCGGCCCGGCCTCGGTGCTGTACGGGCGCGCCTCGCCCGGCGGCGTGGTCGCGCTGACCAGCAAGCGGCCGCAGTTCGAGCGCGCCGGCGAAGCCCAGGTCACCGTGGGCAACCGCAACCGCTACGAGGCGGGATTCGATCTGACTGGCCCGCTCGACGACAACGGCGTCGCCGCCTACCGGATCACCGCGATCGGCCGCTCGATGGATACGCAGTTCCGCCATGTCGAGGAAGAGCGTTTCGCCATCGCGCCGTCGCTGCTGCTGAACATCAGCCCGGACACGCGTCTGCTGCTGCAGGCTTATCTGCAGCGCGACCCGCATGGCGGCTATCACGGCGCGATTCCATCCGACGCGACCATCACCGCCGCGCACAACGGCCGCCGCATCCTGCGCAGCTTCTTCGACGGCGAGCCGGGCCACAACGAATTCACGCGCACGCAGCGCATGGTCGGCTACCAGTTCGAACATGCGTTCAACGACCGCTGGCAGTTCCGGCAGAACTTCCGCTATCTGTCGTCCGACGTCACGCTGCAGCAGGTCTATGGCTATGGCTGGGCCGGCCCCAACACGCTGACGCGCTATTACTCCGGCGCCAACGAGAGCCTGGACGCGTTTATCGTCGACAACCAGCTGCAAGGGCAATTCGATACCGGTCCGCTGAAGCACACGCTGCTGTTCGGCGTCGACTACCAGCACCGCCATGTCGACGGCTGGTGGGAATCGGGCGCTGCCGCGCCGATCGACGCCTTCGATCCGGTCTACGGCAATGCAGGCCTGTCCGGCCTGTTCCGCGCCAATATCGACCGCAAGCTCGAGCAGACCGGCCTCTACCTGCAGGACCAGATCGCCTGGGATCGCTGGCGCCTGGTGCTCGGCGGCCGCCAGGACATGGCCAAGGTATCGAACCTCGGCTTCGGCGCCGCCTCGCGCTCGGCGTGGGACGGCTCGAAGTTCACCAAGCGCGCGGGCCTGGTCTACCTGTTCGACAACGGCGTCGCGCCGTATGCCGGCTATAGCGAGGGCTTCAATCCGAGCGGCAGCACCGCCCGCGACGGCAGCCTGCTGCCGCCGACCGAGAGCCGGCAGTTCGAGATCGGCGTCCGCTACCAGCCGCCGCGCAGCAGCACGCTGCTGTCGGCCTCGCTGTACGACCTGACGCAGGACAAGGTCGCGGCGCGCGTGCTGTCGACCCCGTACTACCAGCCGGCCGGCAAGGTGCGCTCGCGCGGGCTCGAACTGGAGGCACGCTCGCGCGTGACCGACAGACTGTCGGTGCTGGCCAGCTACACCTACACGCACATGCGCTACGTCGAGTCGCCCGAAGGCGTGGTCGGCAACACGCCGTACCAGGCGCCGCAGCATATGGCCTCGATGTGGGCCGACTATCTGGTCTTTCCCGGCTTCACCGTCGGCGCCGGCGTACGCTATGTCGGCACCAGCTGGGCCGACAACGAGAACTCGCTGAAGGTGCCGTCATACACGCTGGTCGACCTGATGATGCGGCTGGACCTGAGCCGCATCAGCGCGTCGCTGAAGGGCGCCGGACTGCGGATCGCCGCCACCAATCTGTTCGACAAGACCTATGTGTCGTCGTGCGCCGGCCTGTTGAATTGCTACTACGGCGAGGCGCGCAACGTGATGGCGACGCTTACCTATCAGTGGTGATCGGCGGCGGCGGCGGGCCACTCGCCCGTCTCCGCCAGCACCGGCGACACGCTGACCAGCCTGGCGCGCAGCGGCAGCACGCCGGGGCGCCGGATCGCCTGCTCCACCCGCATCCGCACCAACCGCTCGGCGCCAGCGTAGGCCTCGACTTCTGGACCGTCCCAGACGATCTCCGCGCGCACCGCCACATGCAGCAGCGTGCCGTCCTCCCAATCGACAAAAAGCAGCCCTGCACGCGGATTGGCGACCAGGTTGCCGATCGTGTTGAAGTAGGCGTTGCCGTTGAAGTCCGGCATCACCAGCATGCCGTCGCCGTCCACGCGCACGAAGCCTGGCTTGCCGCCGCGATGCGAGACATCGGCGCCGCCGCTGTGCGGCGCGTCCGGATCGCTGTGATGGGTGGCGATGAACAGCGTGTCGGCGTGCCGCACCAGGTCGATCGCGTCGCCATCGAGCCGGTCCAGCACCTGTGGCGCGGGCAGACCCGCGTGCGCTTCGACCGATGACGATCCGGCTGGCTGCAGTTCGCGCTGCTGGATATAGCGCGGGCAATTGCCGAAGCTCTGCCGCACCTCCAGCGTGAAGCCGCCGGCATCGCGCCGCGCCACCACGCCATTGAGCCGGTTGCGGCGGCGCGTCGGCAGTTCGATGCCGAGCAGGCCAAGGTCGGCGCCGTCGCGCAGCGCGCTGTCCAGCGGATCGCCGGGCAACGGCAGCGCATCGACGCGCAGCGCGAGCGGATCGGGCGCATAGGCGAATCCCGGTGCGCCGACCAGCATCGTCGCCCAGACGCCGCCATCGTCCGTGCGTGCGCCGGCCAGCAGAAAGGGCAGTTGCGCGAAGAACAGCCGGTGCTGCTCGGGCATTTCACCGCGTACGATGCGGCGGCCCACCGCCTCCATCTTCTCGCGCTTGCCGACGCGCTCTTGCGCCAGCCGTTCGCCGCGATGGAAAGGCGATTCGTCGTGAGGCCAGGTCGGCAGTTCCATGATCGCGCTCCGGGGATGTGTGGTGATTCCGGCAAATGAATCAGGCGGCCTTGGCGACCGGCATCGGCACGAAGCGCGGCAGCGCTTCGACGCGCGCCAGCCAGGCGCGGATCGCCGGATACGGGGCCAGACTGATGCCACCCTCTTCGGCCCGGGCGATATAGGCATAGGCGGCGACATCCGCCAGCGTGGCATCCGGGCCCACCAGGAATGCCGATGCGGCCAGCAGCGGTTCCATCGCCGTGAACAGCCGCTCGGCCTGCCGGCGGGCATCGTCGACGGGCACATCCATGCCGAACACGCCGGCGAGCCGCGCACGGGCCGGGCCGAAGGCGATTTCCCCGGCGGCGACCGAAAGCCAGCGCTGCACCGCGGCGGCCTTGACCGGATCGCGCGGCAGCCACCGGCCTTCCTCGTCGTAACGCAGCGCCAGATACACCAGGATCGCGTTGGAGTCGGCGATCACGGTGCCGTTGTCGTCGAGCACCGGAATCTGTCCGAACGGGTTCAGGCGCAGGAACGGCTCGCGCTTGTGCTCGCCGCCGCGGACGTTGACCAGCTCGCAGCGGTAGGGCAGATCGAGCAGCGACAGCAACAGCTCGACACGATGGCAATGGCCCGACATCGGCACGTGATACAGCACCAGCGGGGCGGCGGGACGGGAAGATGCAGCGGACATGGTGGGCTCCGTTTTCTTGCGGTGTGTTTGCACAAGGAATTTGCCAATGCCCGCATTGTGGTCGGCCGCCGGCCTGCAATAAAGCGCGCCAGATGTATTTGACTACTCCAATAGATGGAGTAATGTCGCGCCATGGACAAACTTCGCGCGATGCAGACTTTCGTTCGGATCGTCGACAAGGGCAGCCTGACCGCGGCCGCGACCTCGCTCGGCACCTCGCTGCCGGCGGTGGTGCGCACGCTGGCCGCGCTGGAGGCCCATCTGCAGGTCCGCTTGCTGAACCGCACCACGCGCCGGCTGGCGCTGACCGAGGACGGCCGCAGCTACCTGGACAGCTGCCGGCGCATCCTGGCCACCATCGACGAGGTCGAAGCCGGCCTGACCACGCGCCAGGTCGAACTCGCCGGCCACCTGACGGTGACCGCGCCGATGCTGTTCGGCCAGATGTATGTGGCACCCGCGGTCACGCGCTTCGTGCAGCGCTATCCCGCGGTGCATTGCTCGCTGAACTTCGCCGATCGCGTGGTCGACCTGCTCGAAGAGGGCGTCGATGTCGGCGTGCGGATCGGGCCGCTGCGCGATTCGACGCTGATCGCCCAGCCGGTCGGCCGGATCCGCCGCGTGGTGGTCGCCACGCCCGCCTTCCTGCGCAAGCATGGCGTGCCACGCCATCCGGAGGACCTGGCGCGCGAGCCCTGCCTGCGCTTCAGCAACGGCAACCCGCACTGGTGGACCTTCCAGGACGACGGCCGCGTGTTCCAGGTGCAGGTTACCGGCAACCTGGAGTTCAATCAGACCGCGCCGGCGGTCGCGGCCTGCGCCGCCGGTGCGGGCTTCGGCCACTTCCTGTCCTATCAGGTCGCGCCGCTGGTCGCCGAAAAAAAGCTGCGCATCGTGCTGGAGGACTACGAGCTGGCGCCATGGCCGCTGTCGGTGCTCTATCCGCATGCACGGATGCTGCCGGCGCGCACCCGGGCGCTGATCGACTGGCTCAAGGCCGATCTGGCGCCGCGCTTTCCGTAGGCGCGGCGCCCGGCCGTAGCGGCCGGGACGGGTCCGTCATTCCAGCACCAGGCCGGTCTTGCGGATCAGGTCGCCCCACTTGCGCACCTCGCCGTCGATGAACTGGCCGAAGGCGGCGCTGGAAATCGGCTCCGGCTGCAGGCCAAGTCCGTGCAGCTTCGCGCGAATGGCAGAATCGGCAAATACCGCGCTGGCATCGCGATTGAGCTGCCGCACGATCGCATCCGGCGTGCCGGCCGGCGCCACCAGCCCGAACCAGCCGTAGCCCACCACGCCGGCATGGCCCTGCTCGGCGAAGGTCGGCGCGTCCGGATACACCGGGCTGCGCTGCTCCGACGCCACCGCCAGCACGCGCAGCTTGCCGGCCTTGATAAAGGGCAGCGCCGACGTGATCGCCGTCAGAGTCGCATCGACACGCCCCGCCAGCAGTTCGGTATAGGCGGTGGCGTCGCCCTTGTAATGGACGGTCAGCGCCTTGAAACCCGCCTGCGCGGCAAACAGCTCGCCGGTCAGATGGGGCCCCGAGCCGATGCCGGGCGACGCGAACGTGATGCCGTCCTTCTTGTCGCGCGCGAGCTTGACGAAGTCCGCCAGCGTGCGGGCCGGCGAGGCCGCGTTGACGATCAGGAAAACCGGCCCGACCACGCGCGGACCGACCGGCTTGAAATCCCTGGCAATGTCGTAGCGCTGCTTCAGTCCGGCCGCCGTATTGATCGCGAACGGCGCGGCCGCCCACAGCAGCGTGTAGCCGTCCGGCGCGGCATGCGCGACCAGTTCGTTGGCGACGCGGGTGCCGGCGCCCGGCCGGTTCTCGACGACGAACTGCTGCCCGTACTTCTGGCTCAGCGCGTCGGCCAGCACGCGCGCCGAGGTGTCGTTGGACCCGCCGGCGCCATAGGGCGAGATCAGCTTGACGGGCCGCGAAGGATAGCTGTCGGCGTGCGCGGCCTGGCCAGGCGCGAGGCCGACGGCAAGCAGTACGCCCGCCAGCAGGGCCCTGGCGAGCCGGCTGCCACCAGGGAAGTGGGAACGGAGCATGGTGGCCTCCTCAGGCGATCCGCCGCACCGGCGGAATGACGTACTTCCCGGCGATAAAGGCCGGGCTCGGATGATAGAGGCGCAGGATCAGGTAGAACGGCCCCGCCGGCGCCGGCAGCCAGTTGTCGATTGACGCCGGCCGCGCATGCGAGATCGCGATCGCCAGGCTGCCGTCGGCCTCGTAGCGCAGGCCCGGCGTGCGATCGCCGATCGCATGGCGGCCGATCGCATTGGCGGTGAAGAAGCGGTCCTCGCCGTACAGCGACACCGACCAGAACGCCTGCGCCGGCGGCAGATGGCCCGCAGGGAAGCGCAGCTCGTAGGTGCCGGCGCCATCAAGCGGCTGTCCGTCGGCATCGAAGTCCGCCATCGCGTAGACCGCCTCGTCGGCACGCAACGCGCCCAGTCCCTTCATCGCGGTGGTCGCACGCATCAGCCAGTCGTCGCCATAGACGCCGAGCTTCAGGCTGTAGCCCCAGCTCTTGCGTGCCTGGCTGCGCGTATGCGCCTCGATCAGTGCCATGCCCTGCCGATAGGCGCTGGCGAGCCCGGCCTGCACCGCCGGCCGCAGCGCCGCGATCTCGATGTCGTCCTCGAGCCGGATGCCCTGGCGCCGCAGCAGCGTCAGCAAGCCTAGCTCCTGCGGCGCCGGCGGAAACTCCCGCAGCGCCTGGAACAGGTTGTGGAAGAAGTCGAGCGCGGCGTCGCCGGTCTCGCGCCACAGCCGCACGCACTGCGGCTGCCGCCCGATCACCGGCGCATCGAGCCGGAAGCCCTGCTCGAACGCATGCGCCGCCGGCAGGTCGTGCTCGCCCTGCACCAGCACGCGGCCAATCAGCCAGACCAGCGAGGTGGGACAGGCCACCGCGTGTCCGCCGTCCGCCTGCTGGCCGGCGCCGACCAGCTGCACCGCGGCGCCTTCGGCCGGCACATTGCGCGGTCCGAGATTCTCGAAGTTGTTGGTATGCGCATCGAGCAGTTCCACCACGTAGTAGCGGTCCGGATCGCTCAGCGGTGGCACGTGCAGCGTGACCGGACCGTCGGTCAGATCGACCCAGCCGCAGAAGTACAGCAGATCGTTGGCGGGCGTGACGATGTCGCGGTCCTCGTGCGTCCATTGGCGCGTACTGGCCGACAGCACATTGATCGGCGCGCGGCCGTAGCCGGTGGCCGCGTCGACCGAGGTCTGCACGCGGCATGTGCGCAGCGTTTCGATCAGCGGATAGCCGTAGATCACCAGCGGCAGCGCCGCCGCGGCGGTCAGCGCCTGCTGGGGATTGTCGTAGACGGGAGCGGAGAAGACGGGGCTGGCGGGATGGTTCATGTCGGGTGCTCGCTTCGGGTTCAGGACGCGTCGTGCCGCAGCGTGATGACGGCGTCGGCCGCCACCGGGCCGTCGACGGTAACGATGAAAGGATTGATTTCCAGCGTGTCGAGCCGCGGCCCGATCGCGGCGGCGGCCTGCGACACGCGCACCAGCACCTGGGCGACGCGCTCCAGCGGCACCGCCGGATTGCCGCGATGGCCGACGAACAGCGCGTCGGCGCGGCTCTCGCGCAGCATCGCCAGCGCACGCGGCATCGACAGCGGCGCCAGGCCGAAGGCCATCTGCCGGAACACCTCCACCGCGGTGCCGCCGATGCCGGCCAATGCGACCAGCCCGAACACCGGATCGCGCCGCACGCCGACCATCAGTTCGCCCCAGCCGCGCAGCATGCGCGCCACCACCACGCCATCGAAGGGCCCCGGCGCGCCGCCCGACTGCTGCGCATGGCGGCGGGCCGCGTCGCGCACGCGCGCGAATGCGGCGCGCACCGCGGCGGCATCGTGCAGGTTCAATGCAACGCCGCCGACATCGCTCTTGTGCAGGATCTCGCGCGAGCACAGCTTGACCGCGACCGGATAGCCGAGCCGTTCGGCGAGCCGTACCGCCTCGTCGGCGTCGCGCGCCAGGCCGTGCGGGGCGACCGGCACGCCGGCTTCGGCCAGCAGTTGCATCGCTTCATGCTCGGACAGCGCGCCGGCGTCGGCGGCGATGCGCGGCAACTGCGGCAAGGGGGACCCCGCCGCCGGCTCGCCGCCCGTGTCGGTCGGCTGCGCGGCCGCGCGCGCCAGCGCGGCGACCGCTTCGATCGCATGCGCGGGCTCGCGGAACACCAGGCATCCGTGCTGCTCCAGCCAGGCGCGGCGATCGTCGGCGACCAGCCCGCACAGCAGCAGCGGCGCGCTGCCGTTCGATGCGTGCAGCGCGGCGACCGTGCGCTGCAGTTCGGGCCACAGCGCCGGCGCATTGGCGCCGGCGGCGAGGAAGGCCACCACGCTGCCGTATTCCCCGCATTCGGCGACGTCGCGCAGCGCGTCCAGCAGCACGCGCGGCTGAGCCACGATCTGGCCGGTGACGTCGATCGGATTGGCGGTACTGGCGAACGGAATCGCGGCGCGCAGCGCCTGGGCCGGGGCGGCGGGCATCGGCGGCATCGGCAAACCGAGCTGCTCGGCGCGATCGGCCATCATGATGCCGACGCCACCGGACACGGTGACGATCGCCACCGGCGCGACGGCATCGGCTGCCAGACCGCTGGCGCTGTGCCAGCGCGACGGACGGCGGCCGCGCGACAGCACATAGCCGAGCCGGAAGAATGCCTCCAGCGATTCGGCGCGATGGACGCCGTATTCGTCGAACACCGCCTGGTAGACGGCGTCCTCGCCCGCCAGGCTGGCGGTATGCGATTGCGCCGAACGCGCGCCGGCCTCGGTGACGCCAACCTTGGCGACGACCACCGGCTTGCCCGCGGCCCGCGCGGCGGCCAGCGCGCGGCGCAGCCGCTCGCCATCGCGGCAGCCCTCCATGTACGTCAGGATCACGCGCGTATCGTCGTCGTGCGCAAGCCATTCGATCACGTCGGCGACCTGCAGCCCGGCCTCGTTGCCGGTGGTCACCCAATGGCTCAGCCCGAGGCCGGCCTCGCGGGCCAGCGCAAAGGCATAGGCGCCGAAGGCCCCGCTCTGGCTGACCAGTCCCACATCGCCCAGCGGCGGCAGCCCGCCCAATGGAATCGGCGAAAACGTGGCGAACATGCGCTCGCGCAGATTCATCGCGCCGAGGCAATTGGGTCCCAGCAGCGTGATGCCGTGATGCCGCGCCTGCTCGGCCAGCGCCTGCTGCATGCGGGTGCCCGCTTCGCCGACCTCGGCGAAGCCCGACGTGAAGAACACCGCGGCGCGCGTGCCATTGGCGGCCAGCTGCGCCATCACGTCGGCGCTCGCCATTGCCGGCACCGCGACGATCGCAAGATCGACCGGTTCGCCGAGCGCGCCCAGCGAGGGCGTGGCGGGCAGACCCTGGATCTCGGCCGAGGCGGTATTGACCGGATGCACGCGGCCGCCGTAGCCGAGCGCGCGCAGCAGCCGGATCGGCATGCCGCCGACCTTCTCCGGCTGGGACGAGGCGCCGATCACGGCGATCGAGCGTGGCCGCAACAAGGCGGAAAGGTCAGGGGTCGGGTCTGGCATCGATGTCTCCGTTGTCTTCGTTGTCGTGGTGGCCGATGCCGCCGTGGCGGCGGCATCGTGGTGTCTCGTTGTCCCGGTGCTCAGGCCGGGTGGGCGTGTGCGCAGGAGCGGCGGCGCGGCGAATGTCGTGCGCTATCTCCCCACACCCGCCGCCTGTTCGATGCTGCGGACCATCTCGGCCAGCATCGGCGCCACGCGCTTTTCCAGCATGCCGCGGCGCAGCTTGCTGCCGGCGATCGCGCAGTTGAACAGCAGCGGTCGGTTCAGATAGACGATGCGCGAGTAGATGCCGACGCCATGCACGCCGATGCCGGCCTCGCCCTCATTGATCGCGTAGCCGCGCTTGGGGTAGTGGGCGACGTTGTGGCAGATGCGGTCGTAGTTGGCGGCGTATTCGTCGGGACGCTCGCGCTGCGCGATCTCCATCAGCCTCTGGAATTCGGCCTTCGACAGCGTGCACAGGAACGCGCGGCCCATGCCGGTGTTCAGCACCGAGCGCACCGCGCCGACGCCCGGCCGGGCCGGCGTGCCCTCGTTGTGCGTGCAGGTGAGCAGATAGGTCACGTCGAGCCGATGCGCCACGCCCATCGACACCGCGCCGTCGATGCGGTCCGCCAGAGCCTGCATCAGCGGCCGCGCGGTATGCCGCATCGGCAGGCCAGTCAGGTAGGGATAGCCCAGCGCGAGCACCTGCGCGCTGACGAAGTATTTGTCGAGCTTCGGGTCCCAGTCGAGGTAGCCGAGCTCGTACAGCGTCTTGCAGATGCGCGACACCGTCGCGCGCGGCAGCTGCAGCCGGCGCGACAGTTCGCCATTGCCCATCGGCTGCGGCTCGTCGATGAAGCAGCGCAGCAGGGCAAAGCCCTTGGCGAGCAGTCCGCCGAACGACGGATCGTCGCGGCGGCGTTCGGCGATGAATTGTTCGACCGGCGTGTTCATGTTGTCTCCTGAAATCCAGTGTGGGTGGCCGCGGCGAGGACCGTCAAATGATGGAACGAATTTCCAGATATTGGAAATAGCAGCCCTGTCGTTGACGCTCCCCGCGGGTGCCCCTAACGTGGCCGGACGCTGGATCGGATCGGCGATGCCATGTATCGGCGTCGCCGTATCGAGACCGCTCCCCTTTTCCGTAGCCGCCTTCGGAAGCCGTCATGACCCCTGCCTCCCCATTCCCGCTGCCCGGCACCGCCCGTACCGCCTTCCCCGCATTCGAGGCGCGTTCGCTGCTGCATGCGCCCAAGCGCCAGCGCGCCCGCGATACCGAGCAGGCGTTGCTGGCCGCCGGCCGCACGCTGCTGGCCACGCGCGACTTCGAATCGATTTCGGTGGCGCAGATCGTGGCGGCCTGCGAGTTGTCGGTCGGCGCCTTCTATGGGCGTTTCCGCGACAAGGCGGCCTTTTTCGACGCGCTGCAGGCGGCCGCGGTACGCGACGCGCAGCAGGGCATCGAGCGGCATCTGGCGCTGCCACGGTGCGCCGGTGTGCCGACCGCGGTGCTGATCGACAGGGCAATGCGACTGCTGGTGCGCGGCTGCCGCGCCCAGCGCGGGCTGCTGCGGGCGGCGCTGCAGCAGGCCGGTGCCCGGCCGCAGGCCTGGCAGCCGCATCGCGACTGCGCGGCGGCCTTTGCGGACCGGATGGTGGCGCTGCTGACGCCGCGGCTCGATGACGGCGCGGGCGCCGAGGCGAAGGTTCGCTTCGCCATGCAGGCTGCGTTCGGCATGCTGATCCATGCGCTGTTGCACGACCCGCCGCCACTGCGGCTGGACGACGACGAACTGCCCGTGCAGATGGCGCGGCTGATCGACGGCTATCTGGCGCCGATGCGCAATTGAAGCCGCGATTGAATTGATCCGCGATTGAAGCCGCGTTCGAATCGGCGCGATCGAATGCGATCCCGGCGCGCCGGCGAGCGGATGGCAAGGGCCACAGAACATGACGACGAGGAGACCAGCCATGAACCCACACAGCAACACGGCTGCCCGCAGGACAGCCAGATGCCGAAGCGCGATGCGCACCGCGGCGCTGGCGATGCTGGTGCTGGCTGCCTTGCCGCTGCATGCGCAGCAGCCCTATCCGAGCAAGCCGATCCGCATCGTCGTGCCCTATCCGGCCGGCGGTTCGACCGACACGCTGGCCCGCACGCTGGGCGACGCGCTGAGCCAGCGGCTGGGCCAGCCGGTCGTGGTCGAGAACAAGGGCGGCGCTGGCGGAATCATCGGCACCGACCATGTCGCCAAGTCCGCGCCCGACGGCTACACGCTGCTGATGACGGTGCCCGGGCCGATCACGGCCAATCTGGCGCTGTACAAGAAGCTGCCCTACGATCCGCGCACCGACCTGCAGCCGGTCTCCGATATCGCCACCATGCGTACCGTGCTGGTGGTCAACAGCACGCTGCCGGTCAAGAGCGTCGACGAACTGTACGCCTACGCGAAGGCGCATCCCGGCGCCTTGCGGATGGGCTCGTGGGGACCGGGCACGCAGCCGCATACGATCCAGTCGTATCTGGCCAAGACCAGGGGGCTCGATATCCTGCACGTGCCCTACCGCGGTGAAGGACCGATGGTGTCGGACCTGCTGGCCGGACAGGTCAACATGACGATCGGCTCGGTGACCGCGCTGAAGCAGCATATCGCCACCGGCAAGCTGCGGCCGCTGGCGGTGATCGGCACGCGGCGGGCCGTGGGCCTGCCCGATGTGCCGACGTTTGCCGAGGCGGGCTATCGCGATGCCGCCTACGAGGTCGTCGGGCCGACCACGCTGCTGGCCCCGGCGAAGACGCCGCCCGCCATCGTCGAGCAGCTCGGGCGCGAGGTCAGCGCGCTGGTGCGCAGCGGCCCGGTGGCACGCCGGATCGACGAGATGGGCGCCGAGCCGGTCGGCAATCTGCCGGCCGAGGCGAGCAGCGCCTATCGCGCCTATCTGCCGGTGGTGCTGAAGCTGACCGCCGATACCGGCGTCACGCTCGATTGATCGGGGACGACCTTGATCGGGGACGACCGCGGCTCCAGCGTCAACTCCCATGGCAGTTCGCCAAACTTGGCAAACATCGCGGGATCATACTTGGCAAACATCGCGCGATATCGGTCCGCCAGCTTCAGCAGCACCTCTTCGCACGACTCGGGCAGCGTCTTGGCCAGGCGCTGGCACTGATGCCTGGCCAGCCTCCGGATACAGTGATCCAGCACGATGTCGCTGCTCTTCTCGCCGGCGTTTTCCCAATACTGGTCGATGTCCTTCAGCAACAACTCGGCGAGGGCGTCATTGGTGTCGGAGATGTCCTCGTTTTGCGCGGCCGCGCAATTCAGCGCGTTGACGATCGCCGCCATCAGTTCGCGTCGCCGTTGCCGATCGGACAGCGAGACCACCGTCCACAGCAGATTGCCGTCATGCTGATGCAACGGCTTGAGCGCGGCCCGGCGGGTGGCGCCGTCGACCAACGCGTCGGGCGGCAGCACGAAGCCGGCGCCTGTCAGGTCCGCCCCGGACAGCGTGGCGCCGGCCAACGCCATCGCGTAAAGCGTCTGGCCACGCAGGTCCGCACCACCGAGCGAGGCGTTTTGCAGCCGGGTGCCTGCGAGCTGGGCGCCGGACAGCCTGGCGCCGTCCAGCCTGGCACGACGCAGATCGGCCAGCCGCAGATCGGCATCGCGCAGGTCGGCGTTGCGCAGGTCCGCCTCGACGGCGTCGCAACGGACCAGCACCGCGCCGCGCAGGTCGGCACCGCCCAGATCCAGCGGCCCCAGGCGGCTGTCGCGCAGGTTGCGCCCACGCAGGTCGGAACCGGGACCGAACAAACGCTGCGCGACTTCGGGGCACAGTCGACGCAGCTCGGTGTCAGGCGGCATGGTCGGCCGGCTGTGCGACGCCTCGCCGGTGCGCTCCGATGCGCCATCGGGTTCGGACTGGGGCCGCTGAACGTAGCGCAGCAGCTGGGCGCGGCGCCGGCGCCCGGCCTCGCCGCTCTCTGCCGGCAGGCCGTGATGGTCGAGAGCCGGCGGCAGCCAGCCCTTGATGTAGAGCGGGACCACGCGCGGCCGCGCGCAATCCCGACTACCGTCGGCGCTGCCGCCCTTGCCCCCTTCGTTGCCGCCATCGGTCTCGACGCGCAGCGCCCAATGCTTGACGAAGCGGCGCACCCGCGATTCCCACAGCACCTCGTCGCCGCCCAGGCGCAGGCACCGCATCAGCCGCGCGAAGCGCTGGCGGTGTGTCATCTGCCATAGCGAAGCGGTCTTGATCTTCCAGCCGGAACTCGATCGGCACAGGCGAAAGCGATGGCCCTGTACCTCGATCAGCTCGCCGCGCACGAGCGCGGCGCTGATTGCCCGTCCGCCATCCGGCGATTCGAGTGCCGCGCTGAAGGCGGTGCAGTCGGCATACGCCAAGGTGTGATACGTACGCATCGTCATGACCTCTTGATGTCGTGATGCTGATGTCTCGATGGTGATGTCTTGATGGTGATGTCTTGCTGCTGATGTCCCTCGCGCGAGGAATGCCCGCCGGCGGGCAGGCGCCAAGGTAACCGCGTATGGCGACGCCATTTGCGTAACGTGCCGGCGGCTTTCGAAAATTTGCGACGCGCAAGGCGCGCCGGCCGCGACAATGCAGCGCGGCCATGACCGGTATGCAGCGTGTCACGCTTGCTTGGCCGGCACTCGGAGCGCGCCCTACAATCGAGCGCGACGGCCATCGCCGGCCTGCCGGCCGGCCGCCCGGCCCCTGTCCCAACCTTCCGCTCTCCCTCTATGGCAACGCTATTTCTCGTGCGCCACGGCCAGGCCTCCTTCGGCGCGGCAAATTACGACTGCCTGTCGGCACAGGGCCGGCAGCAATCGCGCTGGCTCGGCGAATATTTCGTCGAGCGCGGGGTGCGCTTTCGCCGCGTGATCGCCGGCTCGCTGGTGCGCCAGCAGGACACCGCCAGCGAGATCCTGGCCGCGATGGGCGAGGCCGGTGCCGGGCTGACGCTCGAAACCCATCCGGGCTTCAACGAGTACGACGGCGAGGCGCTGTACTGCGCCCACACCGGCGGCGCCGACCATCGCGCGCATCAGAACGGCGACTACGCGGACTACTGGCGCACCTTCCGCGCGGCGTTCGCGGCCTGGACCGCCGGCACGCTGACCGGCATGCCCGAGAGCTGGGAGGAATTCGGCAAGCGCATCGCGGCGGGGCTGGCGCACGGCGCCGAGGGCTCGGCGCGCGAGGACGCGATCCTGGTGGTCAGCTCTGGCGGCGCGATCGGCCGCGCGGTGGCCGACATGCTGCATGCGCCGGCGCAGACCGCGATCGAGCTGAACCTGCAGTTCCGCAATACCGCCTTCTGCGAAATCATCTGCGGCCGCAATACGCAGCGGCTGCTCAGCTTCAACAACGTGCCGCATCTGGAGCGCGCGGACCGGCGCGGCGCGATCACCTTCGCCTGAGCGAGCCGGCGCCGGGCGCCGCATCGCCATCGACGTTTCCCGCATCGACCGACCATATCGGAGCCCTCATGAACCCCTCACAGTTCGAAACGCTGCGCTACGCCGTCGCCGAGGGCGTAGCGACCATCACGCTGCACCGGCCGGAACAGATGAATACGTTCAACGCGCAGATGATGCAGGAGCTGATCGCCGCCTTCGATGCGACCGACGCCGACGATGCGGTGCGGGCGGTGGTGGTGACGGGCGCGGGACGCGCGTTCTGCGCCGGCGCGGATCTATCGTCGGGCGGCTCGACCTTCGATTTCGAGAAACGCTATGGCGCGCCGGCCGACACGCCGCACCGGGACGGCGGCGGCCGTGTCGCGCTGCGGATCTACCGCAGCCTGAAGCCGGTGATCGGCGCGATCAACGGCGCGGCGGTCGGCATCGGCGTGACGATGCAGCTGCCGATGGATATCCGGCTCGCGTCGACCGCGGCCAAGTTCGGCTTCGTGTTCTCGCGCCGCGGCATCACGCCGGAGGCCGCGTCGTCGTGGTTCCTGTCGCGCGTGGTCGGCATCTCGACCGCGCTGGAATGGTGCTACACCGGCCGCGTGTTCCCGGCACAGGAGGCACTGGAGCGCGGCCTGGTGCGTTCGCTGCATGAACCGGACGACCTGCTGCCGGCGGCCTACGCGCTGGCGCGCGAGATCGCCGACAACGCGGCGCCGGTGTCGGTCGCGATCTCCCGGCAGATGATCTGGCGGATGGCAGGCGCCGCGCATCCGATGGAGGCGCACAAGCTCGACAGCCGCGCGATCCAGTCGCGCGGGCGCTCGCCGGACGCGAAGGAAGGCGTCGAAGCCTTCCTGCAGAAGCGCCCGGCGGCGTTCCCGCAGACCGTATCGCGCGACATGCCGGACTTCTTCGACTGGCAGGGCGAGCCGCCCTTCGTTTGAGAACGGCCTTCGCCTGACGACTATTGCCGGCGCGCGTTGACCACCGCGTCGGCGACGTTGGCCGGCGCCTCGGCGTAGTGCTTGAACTCCATCGTGTAGGTCGCGCGGCCCTGGGTCAGCGACCGCAGCGAGGTCGAGTAGCCGAACATCTCCGCCAGCGGCACCTCGGCGCGCACCAGCTTGCCGCCGCCGCCCGCGATCTCGTCCATGCCGTGCACGATGCCGCGCCGCGACGACAGATCGCCCATCACGTTGCCGGTGAACTCCTCCGGCGTCTCGACCTCGACCGCCATCATCGGCTCGAGCAGCACCGGACGCGCGCGGCGCATGCCGTCCTTGAAGGCCATCGAGCCGGCCATCCGGTAGGCGTTCTCGTTCGAATCGACCTCGTGGTACGAGCCGAACACCAGCGTGACCTTGACGTCCACCACCGGGAAGCCGGCCAGCACGCCGGCGTTCAGCGTCTCCTGAATGCCCTTGTCGACGGCCGGAATGAACTCGCGCGGAATCACGCCGCCCTTGATCGCATCGACGAATTCATAGCCCTTGCCCTGCGGCTGCGGCTCCAGGTCGATCACCACGTGGCCGTACTGGCCGCGGCCGCCCGACTGCTTGACGAACTTGCCCTCGACGCCCTTGATCGGCTGGCGGATCGTCTCGCGATAGGCGACCTGCGGCTTGCCGACGGTCGCTTCCACGCCGAACTCGCGCTTCATCCGGTCGACCAGGATTTCCAGGTGCAGCTCGCCCATGCCGGAGATGATGGTCTGGCCCGATTCCTCGTCGGTCTTGACGCGGAACGACGGGTCCTCCTGGGCCAGGCGGTTCAGCGCCACGCCCATCTTCTCCTGGTCCGCCTTGGTCTTGGGCTCGACCGCCTGCGAGATCACGGGCTCGGGGAAGGTCATCCGCTCGAGGATGATCACGTTGGCGGGGTCGCACAGCGTGTCGCCGGTGGTCGCCTCCTTCAGGCCCACGGCCGCGGCGATGTCGCCGGCGCGCACCTCCTTGATCTCGTTGCGCGTGTTCGCATGCATCTGCAGGATGCGGCCCAGGCGTTCGCGCTTGCCCTTGACCGGGTTGTAGACGGTGTCGCCCGAATTCACGACGCCGGAGTAGACCCGGAAGAAGATCAGCTGGCCGACGAAGGGGTCGGTCATGATCTTGAAGGCCAGCGCGGAGAACGGCTCGTCGTCGCTCGGATGGCGCTCGGCATCGCGATCGTCCTCGGTATGGCCGCGGATCGCCGGCACGTCGGCGGGCGACGGCAGATAGTCGACCACCGCGTCGAGCATCGCCTGCACGCCCTTGTTCTTGAAGGCGCTGCCGCACAGCATCGGCACGATCTCGTTGGCGATGGTGCGCTGGCGCAGGCCGGCCTTGATCTCGTCCTCGCTCAGCGCCTCGCCGCCCAGGTATTTCTCCAGCAGCGACTCGTTGGCCTCGGCCGCCGCCTCGACCATCCGCTCGCGCCACAGCTGCGCGGTATCGGCCAGTTCGGCGGGGATCTCGCGGTATTCGAAGCGCACGCCCTGGCTGGCCTCGTCCCAGACGATGGCCTGCATGCGCACCAGGTCGATGACGCCCTGGAAATGGTCTTCGGCACCGATCGGAATCTGCACCGGCACGGCCGCGCCCTTCAGACGCTCGGCGATCTGCTCGCGCACGCGGAAGAAGTCCGCGCCGACGCGGTCCATCTTGTTGACGAACGCCAGCCGCGGCACGCCGTATTTGTTCGCCTGGCGCCAGACCGTCTCCGATTGCGGCTGCACGCCGCCGACCGCGTCGTAGACCATCACGGCACCGTCCAGCACGCGCATCGAGCGCTCGACCTCGATCGTGAAGTCGACGTGCCCGGGGGTATCGATGATGTTGATCCGATGTTCGGGATACTTGCCAGCCATGCCCTTCCAGAACACGGTGGTGGCGGCCGACGTGATGGTGATGCCGCGCTCCTGCTCCTGCTCCATCCAGTCCATGGTGGCGGCGCCTTCATGCACCTCGCCGAGCTTGTGGCTGACGCCCGTGTAGAACAGGATGCGTTCGGTCGTGGTCGTCTTGCCGGCGTCGATATGCGCACTGATGCCGATGTTGCGATAGCGCTCGATGGGAGTTTTGCGGGCCACAACAATCTCCTGAGTAAGGGGCCTGTGTAGAACCTGATGAAAAAAGGGTCGGAGAAAAGAGGGGAATTAGAGTAGCACTATCGGCCAGGTTGCGTGCGCCGCCGATTGGGCGGCCGCGGCGTCAGACATTGACCGGTCGCCCGGGCCATGGGCATCGGTTACAGTGCGCCCAAGGCGGCCCTCCCAGCGGGGCCGAGAACCGGTTTCGACGAGGCCCCCGCGACGATGAAACTGCGATGTCATCTGCCATGGCTGGCGCTGATCTGGCTCTGCGCGATCGGCGCCATGCCGCTGTCCGGCGCGGCCGCGCCATTGGGCAAGCCCGCCGCCCAGTCCCCCGCCGCCACGTCGGCGCCGGCCTCCGAGGCCGCGGCCAGCGTACCGCTGGCGCAATCGCTCGATCAGGTCATCGAGACGCTGCAGAACGACCGGCAGCGGGCTGCGCTGGTGGGGCAACTGCGGGCGGTCCGCGACGGGCTGGCGGCGTCCGCGCCCGCGGCGGCGGCAGCGGCGTCGGAGGCCGAGGCCGAGGCCGGCGGACTGGTCGGTGCGCTGGCCGAAGCGGTCGAGCAGGTCGACGACCGGCTCGGCAAGGATCAGGGTCCGTGGCGCTATTGGAGCTGGCGTCTGCGCTTTGCCGGCGAGGAATGGCAGCAGGCGCTGACCGACCGCGGACGCGGCAGCGCGCTCGCATCGGCGCAGCTGTTCGCCGCGGTACTGGCGGGCTGGGCGGTTGGCGGCTGGCTGCTGCACGAGCTGGCGCGGCGGGTGCGCGGACGGCTGATGCGGCCGGTCGATCGGGTCCAGCTGCCCACGGTGCCGTCGTGGACGGACGTCGCCATCTTCATGCTGCGCCGGGTCGGTCCATGGGCGATCGCATTCGGCGTGGCGATCTGGATCGTGCGCGCGCTGGCGCTGCATCTGGTGCCGGCCGGCGTCGCGGCGCTGACGCTGGCCTATGCGCTGGTTGCCGGCGCGGTGCTGTCGGCGGTATCGCAGACGCTGTTCGCGGTCTTCGGTACCGCGCACCGGCGGCGTGCGGTCCACGACCTGCACCACCACTCGCGCACGATGCTGTTCGCGATCGGCTCGCTGGCGGCGCTCGGCGACGCCGCCACCAATGCCCGCGTGGTCGCCGCGCTCGGCATCAACCTGTCCGCGGTGACCGCCAATCTGTCCAACATCGCCGCGGCGCTGCTGATGGCCTGGTTCTGCCTGCGTTTTCGCCGGCAGATCGGCCACCTGATCGCGAACCGGCCGCTGGCGTTCCGCCAGGCCCATCCGGCCGTCACCGATGTGCTGCGGCTGGCCGGCGGCACCTGGCATCTGCCGGTGCTGGCCGTGGTGTTCGCCTCGGTGGTCGGCACGCTGCTCGCCGCCGGTCACGCCGACGACTATCTGGGCCGCACCATCCTGACAGTAGCGCTGCTGGTGGCAGCGCTGGCACTGACGGTGGTGACCGGACGCTCGCCGCAGGCGACGCAGCACGGGCCGCGGCAACGCTGGCAGCGGCGATCGGCCTATCTGGCGCGCTTTGGGCGCTTCGCAGTGGCGCTGGTGCGCCTGGCGATCTGGCTCGGCTTCCTGGAGCTGGCCAGCCGGGTCTGGGGCAATTCGCTGCTGCACCTGATGCATTCAACCGAGCTGGGCCGCCGCTTCGCCGACGCGGTATTCGGCGCGCTGGCCGCGGTGCTGCTGTCGTGGCTGTTCTGGCTCGTCATCGACACCGCGATCACGCAGGCGCTGGCGCCCGGACATGGGCGCGGGCAGCCGCCTAGCATGCGTGCCCGCACCATCCTGCCGCTGCTGCGCAACGCGGTATTCGTTGCGCTGCTGGTGATGGCGCTGATCGCGGTGCTGGCCAACCTCGGCGTCAACGTGACGCCGCTGATCGCCGGCGCCGGCGTGGTCGGCCTGGCCATCGGCTTCGGCGCGCAGACGCTGGTGCAGGACCTGATCACGGGGCTGTTCATCGTGATCGAGGATTCGATCGCGATCGGCGACGTGGTCGAGCTGCCCGACCATAGCGGCACGGTCGAGGGGATGACGATCCGCACCATCAAGCTGCGCGACGGCAAGGGCGCGCTGCATGTGCTGCCGTACAGCCAGATCAAGGCGATCAAGAACCTGTCGCGCGGCCATGCCTTCGCGGTCTTCAATATCGGCCTGCGCTACGACAGCGATCTGGACCGCGCCATGGCGCTGATCCGCGAGGCCGGCGACGAGATCGCGCAGGACATCCGATTCGCCCATCGGCTGCTGTCGGGGCTCGACATCCTCGGGCTGGACCGCTTCGATCCGTCGGGCCCGGTCGTGCTGGCCCAGTTCAAGACGTTGCCGCTGGCGCAGTTCGAAATCACGCGGGCGTTCAACGCGACGCTGAAGCAGAAGTTCGACGCGGCCGGCATCCGCATGGCGTCGCCGTACATGACGCTGCAGCTCGATGGCGGCGGCGCGGCCGACGTCAAGCCGCTGATCGAGGGCGGCGCCGGGACGGCATAGCGCTCGCGACATCGCCGTGGAGCTGCCAAACGGCAAGGGCGGCGATTTCAGCGCTGAAATCGCCGCCCTTGCCGTCTTGTCGGGCTGCGCCGGCCCCCGATCCCCTGGCGGGATCGGCCAGCCATCCTCGTATCGCCGTCTCCCGCTTACGCCGCCTTGCGATGGTGCTTGCGCTCCGGCCGGCATTCGTACTTGATCTCGTGCCGGCCGTCCTCGTAGACCACCTCGAGCCGCACGGTGAAGCCCCATAGCCGCGTGACATGGCGCACCACCTCCTCGAAGTTCTGCGCCAGCGGCCGGCGGTCGCTCTGCAGATGGCGCAGCGTCAGCGAGCGGTCGCCGCCGACGTCGACGTTGGTGACCTGGATGTTCGGCTCGATATTGGACAAATCGTACTGGCTGGCCAGCAGTTGCCGGATGCGCCGATAGCCCTCGTCGTCGTGGATCGCGGTCACGCGCAGCTTGCTTTCGCGGTCGTCGTCCAGCACCGAGAACAGCTTGAGTTCGCGGATCACTCTCGGCGACAGGAACTGCAGCAGGAAGCTCTCGTCCTTGAAGTTGCGCATCGCGAAGTCCAGCGTCTTGCGCCAGTCGCTGCCCGCGATTTCCGGCGCCCAGCGGTAATCCTCGTCGTCCGGGTGCTCGCACATGCGGCGCAGGTCCTGGAACATCAGGAAGCCGAGCGTGTAGGGATTGAGGCCGCTGTAATAAGGGCTGTGGTACGGCGGCTGGTAGATGACGTTGGTATGGGCCTGCAGCAGCTCCATCATGAAGGCGTCGTTGACCAGCCCCTGCTCGTACAGTTCGTGCAGGATCGTGTAGTGCCAGAACGTGGCCCAGCCCTCGTTCATCACCTTGGTCTGCCGCTGCGGATAGAAGTACTGCGCGATCTTGCGCACGATGCGGACGATCTCGCGCTGCCATGGCTGCAGCTTCGGCGCGTTCTGCTCGATGAAGTACAGCAGGTTCTCCTGCGGCTCCGGCGGGAAGGTGGCCTCGGTCTCGGGCGGTTCGTCCTCGGTCACCAGCGCGTGCGAACGGTGCTTCGGCAAGGTGCGCCACAGATCGTTGACCTGCATCTGCAGATAGTTCTCCCGCTCGGCTTGGCGCGCCTGCTCCTCGGTGATCGACAGCTTCTTCGGCCGCTTGTAGCGGTCGACGCCGTAGTTCTGCAGTGCATGGCAGGAGTCGAGCAGCAGTTCGACCTCCTGCTCGCCATAACGCTGCTCGCATTCGGCAACGTAGTTCTTCGCGAACAGCAGGTAGTCGACGATGGCGTCGGCGTTGGTCCAGGTGCGGAACAGGTAATTGCCCTTGAAGAAGGAGTTGTGGCCATAGCAGGCGTGCGCGATCGTCAGCGCCTGCATCGGCATCGTGTTCTCCTCCATCAGGTAGGCGATGCAGGGGTTGGAGTTGATCACGATCTCGTACGCCAGACCCATGTGCCCGCGCTGGTAGCTGCGCTCCGACGCCAGGAAGTGCTTGCCGTAGGACCAGTGGCTGTAGCCGACCGGCAGGCCCGCGGACGCATAGGCGTCGAGCATCTGCTCGGCGGTGATGATCTCGATCTGGTTGGGATAGGTATCGAGACCGAAATCGGCCGCGATGCGCGCGATTTCCCGGTCGTACCGCTGGATCAGTTCGAAGGTCCACTCCGAACCGGTAGAGAGGTATGCCATTTCCCACCCCCATGTCGGCGGAGCGCCATCGCGGCTCCACCGGTTAGCCAAGGCCTGTCCGCTGCGGCGCCCTTGCATGGACCCCATGCCGGGCACCGGTACGCCAGGGTGTCAACGCATCGGTGCCCGGTGTCCGGTCAGGCCGCCTTCTTCTGAAACAGGTCGTGCAGCACAGGATAGATCTCGTCCGAGCCGATGATCCGCTGCATCGCGAAGTTCTCGTGCGCGCTCTTGACCGTCATGTACTCTTCCCACAGGTTTTGCGGCTCCTCGGACGCGACCTCGACATAGGCGTAGTACTGCACCAGCGGCAGGATCGATTCGCGCAGCAGCCGCCCGCACAGCTCCGAGTCGCCGGCCCAGTTGTCGCCATCCGACGCCTGGGCGCAGTAGATGTTCCACTGGCTGGCCGGGTAACGGTTGTGGATCACGTCGACCATCAGCTTCAGCGCGCTGGACACCACCGTGCCGCCCGATTCCCGCGAATGGAAGAAATCTTCCTCGTCGACTTCCTTGGCGACCGTATGGTGGCGAATGAAGACGACGTCGATGCGTTCGTAGTTCCGCTTCAGGAACAGGTAGAGCAGCATGAAGAAGCGCTTGGCCAGGTCCTTGCGGCTCTCGTCCATCGACCCCGACACGTCCATCAGGCAGAACATCACCGCCTGCGCCTGCGGACGCTTCTTCAGCACGCGGTTGTTGTAGCGCAGGTCGAGCTTCTCGATGAAGGGCACGCGGTCGATGCAGGCGCGCAGATGGCGCATCTCCTTCATCATCTCCTGCGCGCGGGCCGTGTAGGGGCCCTCTTCCTCGAGCACCTCGCTGTATTGCTGCTCGAGCGCCTGCAGGCGCCGCTGGTAGGGCCCGGACAGCGCGATGCGCCGGCCGAGCGAACTGCGCATCGTGCGCAGCACCGACAGGTTCGAGGGCGTGCCGTCGATCGAGAAGCCGGCGCGCACCTTGCGCACCTCGGCGATCTTGGCCAGATGGCGCTTGGCCATGTCGGGCAGCGCCATGTCCTCGAAGAAGAAATTGAGGAAGTCCTCGCGCGAGAGCGTGAAGACGAAATCGTCCTCGCCCTCGCCCGAGTCGCTCGCCCGGGAGCCGGTTCCGCCCGCCCCTTGCTGCTGGCGGTCGAAACTGTCTCCGCGGACGAACTTCTTGTTGCCGGGGTGGATCCACTCGCGCTTGCCACCCTGGCCATGGTGGAATATCGGCTCGGAGATGTCCTTGACCGGAATGGACACCTGACCGCTCTGTTCGATGTCCATGATCTTCCGGCCGGACACCGCCTTCGCTACGGCCTGCCGAATCTGCTCGCGGTAACGCTTGATGAATCGCTGCTTGTTGACCGCGCTCTTGTTGCCGCCATTCTCCCGCCGATCGATGACCGTGGCCATATTGGTTGCCCTCGTTCAGAGGCCCCGTGCAGGCGCCGTTACGATGATTTTCGAACGCGCAAGTACCACTCCACCAGCAGCCGGACCTGCTTGGGCGTATAGCCCTTTTCGACCATGCGGTTGACGAAGTTCTCGTGTTTCTCCTGATCCTCGCGCGAGGACTTGGCGTTGAAGGAAATGACCGGCAGCAGGTCCTCCGTGGTGGAGAACATCCGCTTCTCGATCACCATGCGCAGCTTCTCGTAGCTGGTCCAGTTCGGGTTCTTGCCGCCGTTGTTGGCCCGCGCCCGCAGCACGAAGTTGACGATCTCGTTGCGGAAGTCCTTCGGGTTCGAGATACCCGCCGGCTTTTCCACCTTCTCCAGCTCGTCGTTCAGCGCGTTGCGGTCGAGGATCTCGCCGGTGTTGGGATCGCGGTACTCCTGGTCCTGGATCCACAGATCGGCGAACACCACGTAGCGATCGAAGATGTTCTGGCCATATTCGGAATACGACTCCAGATAGGCGGTCTGGATCTCCTTGCCGATGAACTCGACGAACGGCGTCGTCAGGTATTCCTTGATATACGACAGCAGCTTCGCTTCCTGCTCCGGCGGGAACTGTTCGCGCTCGATCTGCTGCTCGAGCACGTACAGCAGGTGCACCGGATTGGCCGCGACCTCGGTGTTGTCGAAGTTGAAGACCTTGGACAGCACCTTGAACGCAAAGCGTGTCGACAGCCCGCTCATGCCCTCGTCGATGCCGGCGTAGTCGCGGTACTCCTGGTACGACTTCGCCTTCGGGTCGACGTCCTTCAAGCTTTCGCCATCGTAGACCCGCATCTTCGAGAAGATGTTCGAGTTCTCCGGTTCCTTGATCCGCGTCAGCACCGCGAACTGGGCCATCATCTTCAGCGTGTTCGGCGCGCATGGCGCCGCCGACAGCGAGCTGCTGCGCAGCAGCTTGTCGTAGATCTTGACCTCGTCGGACACGCGCAGGCAGTACGGCACCTTGACGATATAGATCCGGTCGAGGAAGGCCTCGTTGTTCTTGTCGGCCTTGAACGATTGCCATTCGGCCTCGTTCGAGTGGGCCAGGATCACGCCGTCGAACGGAATCGCGCCGAAGCCCTCGGTGCCCTTGTAGTTGCCCTCCTGCGTCGCCGTCAGCAGCGGGTGCAGGACCTTGATCGGCGCCTTGAACATCTCGACGAACTCGAGCAGGCCGCGGTTGGCCAGGCACAGGCCGCCGGAATACGAGTACGCGTCGGGGTCGTCCTGCGGATAGTCCTCGAGCTTGCGGATATCGACCTTGCCGACCAGCGAGGAGATGTCCTGGTTGTTCTCGTCGCCCGGCTCGGTCTTCGCGATCGCGATCTGCGACAGCACCGAGGGCCGCAGCTTGACCACGCGGAAGCGCGTGATGTCGCCGTTGAACTCGTGCAGGCGCTTGACCGCCCATGGCGAGGCGATCGTGTTCAGATAGCGGACCGGGATGCCATAGTCCTCCTCCAGAATCTTGCCGTCTTCCTCGGGCGAGAACAGGCCGAGCGGCGATTCATGGATGGGCGAGCCCTTCAGCGCGTAGATGGGGATCTGCTCCATCAGCGACTTGAGCTTCTCGGCGAGCGAGGACTTGCCGCCGCCGGGAGGCCCGAGCAGGTAGAGGATCTGCTTGCGTTCCTCGAGACCCTGCGCGGCATGCTTGAAGAACGAGACGATCTGCTCGATCGTGTCCTCCATGCCGTAGAACTCGCGGAACGCCGGATAGATCTTGATGACCTTGTTGAAGAACAGGCGCGACAGTCGCGGGTCGTGGTGCGTGTCTACCAGCTCCGGCTGCCCGATCGCGGCGAGCATGCGCTCGGCCGCGGTCGCATAGGCAGTAGGGTCTTTCTTACAGATCTCCAGGTACTCCTGGATGCTGTATTCCTCTTCCTTGCGAGCTTCGAAGCGCGTGGCGTAGTGGCCGAAAATGTCCATACCTCACTCCCGTCAGAGTCTCGTCCGAGGCGAACGCAGTCCGTCTGCAGGTAGGTACCCTGCCTCATTCCACGTATCAGCCTTTGAATACCGCCACCCCGGCTTGGCGGAAGACTGACCATGTTGCGAAGTCTTTACTTCATCATAGTCAAATAACGCCCAGGGGGAAGAGCTTGTTGACGCGCATTGCGCACTCGCAACGGCGCTGTCCTGCTCGGGAAAACTGCGTCCTGGCTGCGTGCGACTGAGCGGCACGCTGACCGGTTCGCACTGGGCGGTGCGACCATGTTCTGGGACACACCTTACACCTTTCCCTTTGGTGCTGCACTGACCCGTTTGTAACGATTGCTTCCGACGAGCATCGCCGACATACCGGGACTGCAAAACCTTGGAACGGGTGGGGTCGTACGTTGGCACATCCTGCATCGTTGCGGCTGCCAGGGTCTCGCGCGCAACGTTGCGCGATACGCTGCCGACGTGTTCGCGCTGCGCGCGATCGCGACCGAAGCGAGGCGCGAAGGCGGGGTCGAAGCAGGATGAAAACGGAGCGCCGCGACATCGCGCATCGCGTTGCGGGAAAGCAGGGTTTACCCATCGAGCCGGGCGTCGTGCTGCGGTCGGCCCGGGCGTGGCGAAGCATCGTTCGCCGGTTGTCTCCATGCACCGTCGAGGCAATCGCGTCTCCCCTTTGGAATCGTGGCGCGCACCGCGAGGGTGCGTGCCCATTGGAATGCCGAAACCGCTACAGGTTCCAGCTCGCATTCGACCGCGTCGATCGCATCGCTGTGTCCCCGTCGCGGTTGCCCGCGCGGCGGCATCCGTCGGCCACCGTTGCCCGGTACACCAGCAAGTTGCGGGCCACATGCGGCACGCGAGTCGAGCGATGCGGCAGCGCCGGCGGAATGAACGGCCGTCATCGACGGCAGTGGACCACGATCAGGGGAAACCGCAATGCGCGACGACTTGCGCGTCGGCGACAATCGATCGAAGAAAAACGAGGAAGCGGACGAACGCCGGAGGAAGAAGAGCGGAACAGACGGACAGAGGTCGGGCGCACGAGCGACCGAGACCGAGCGACTGAGACCAAGCCACTGAGCGCCCAGGGACAGAGGGACGGACAACGCGCCGGGCGTCAGCACCCGGCACATCGTGCTGCCAGCGCTGGCAGCGCTGCCGGTGCACTGCCGGCAGCGGCGGAGGTCAGATCGGATCCCAGTTGATGACGTCGGGCGAGCGCTCCAGCGGATAGAAGCTGTTGCGCATTGCGGGGATCGCGATCTCGGCGATCGACTCCGGCGTCCACCCTTCGCTGGCATGCACCGATCGCACCGGGCGCGGCTGGCTCATCAGCATGATCTCGTTGGCGCGCACCGCGAAGATCTGCGCATTGACCTCGCGCGCCCCTTCGCTGGCGAGGAACACCGCCATCGGCGCGACCTTGCCTGCCTCCATCTTCTGCAGCTTGGCCACGCGCGCCTGCTCCTCGGGTGTCTCCGACGGAATCGAGCTGGTCATCCGGCTCCAGGCGAACGGTGCGATGCAGTTCGAGCGCACGTTGAAGCGGGCCATGTCCAGCGCGATCGATTTGGACAGCGCGGCGATGCCCAGCTTGGCCGCGGCGTAGTTGGCCTGGCCGAAATTGCCGATCAGGCCGGAGGTCGAGGTCATATGGACATAGGCGCCGCCCTGCTGGTCCTTGAAGTACGGCGCGGCCGCGCGGCTGACGAAGAAGGTGCCGTGCAGATGCACGTCGATCACCGCGCGCCATTCCTCCTCGTTCATCTTGAAGAACATGCGGTCGCGCAGATTGCCGGCGTTGTTGATCACGGCGTCGATGCGGCCGAACCGGTCGAGCGCGCACTGGACGATCGCGTTGGCGCCCTGCCAGCTCGCCACGCTGTCGGTGTTGGCCACCGCCTCGCCGCCGGCGGCCTGGATCTCCTCGACCACGCGCTGCGCCGGCCCTGCATCGCCGCCCTCGCCGCTCAGCGACACGCCGATATCGTTGACCACCACGCGCGCGCCCGCGGCGCCGAGCGCCAGCGCGATGCCGCGGCCGATGCCGCCGCCCGCGCCGGTCACCACCGCGACCTTGCCAGCCATCGTGCCTGCCGTCTTGCCTGCGGCCGATCCTTCCACCTTCGCCGTCATCATCGGTCTCCTGTCCCACCTACGAGGTTCTATTGAAGCGGCATATACGATAAATTGCCGGCAGCGAAAGGAGAATTCGCCAATCCCAAAAGACGCCTTCCGCGCGCCGAAACCCTCCGTTCGATCCCGCCAAACCCATCACGACACGATGCATTACGACCTGACCGACCTGCGCCTGTTTCTGAACGTAGGGGAAACCCATAACCTGACGCGGGCGGCCGAACGCAGCTTCCTGTCGCTGCCGGCGGCGAGCACCCGCATCAAGCAGCTGGAGGAAGCGTTCCAGACCCAGCTGCTGATCCGCCAGGTCAAGGGGGTGCGCCTGACGCCGGCCGGCGACGCGCTGCTGCGCCACGCGCGCGAGGTCTTTCGCGAGCTCGAATGCCTGCATGCCGATCTGCGGCCCTACGCCAAGGGCGTCAAGGGCAAGGTCCGGCTGCTGGCCAACACCACCGCGACCAACTCCTTCCTCGCCAGCGCGCTGTCGCGCTTCCTGTCGGAAAACCCGGACGTCGACATCGAGCTGGAGGAACACCTGTCGCAGGAAATCGTCTCGGCGATCGGTGCCGGCGCGGCCGACCTGGGCATCGTCGCCGGCGAGGTCGCCACCGAGGATCTGGACGTGATGCAGCTTTGCAGCGACGAGCTGATCGTGATCGCGCCGGTCAACCACCCGCTGCCGCAGTTCAAGCGGCTGCATTTCGCCGATCTGCTCGACACCTGCCGCTTCGTCGGGCTGAACCAGTTCAGCGCGATCCAGTCGTTTCTCGACCGCATCGCCAGCGGCATGGGCAAGCGCATCAGCCTGCGCATCCAGGTCGGCAGCTTCGATGCGGTCTGCCGCATGGTCGAGGCGGGCGCCGGCATCGCGATCGTGCCCAACAGCTGTGCGCGCCGCTACGCCAGCCGCAAGGTGCTGCGCTTCATCACGCTGGAGGACGACTGGGCCAGGCGCGAGCTGCGCCTGGTGCGCCGGCCCGGCAGGGAGCTGCCGCAGTTCGCCGAGACCCTGGTCCACTACCTGATCGACGCGGCCCGCGAGCCGGTCTGAGCCGTCGTCCCGCGCCGCGGCGCGGGCTCCGGGGCGCAGGTAAGGCGCGCCCTAAGCCGCTCTTTGGCAAATGCGAATGTCGGTGCGCGGCGGGCTCGGGAATAATGGCCGCATTCCCGTGATTCCCCGCGAAGGGCCCTCCGATGACGATCGACCAGGCGCGCGATGCGCATTACCCCGAAATCCGCGAAGCGGTGCGCGATCTGTGCGCCGGCTTCGATTCCGCCTACTGGCAGCGCGTCGAGCAGCAGGACGCCTTTCCCGAAGAGTTCGTCCAGGCGCTGACGCAGGCCGGCTGGCTGTCGGCGCTGATTCCGGAGAACTATGGCGGCTCCGGCCTGCCGCTGACGGCCGCCTCCGTGATCATGGAGGAGATCAATCGCAGCGGCGGCAATTCCGGCGCCTGCCACGGCCAGATGTACGTGATGGGCTGCCTGCTGCGGCACGGCTCCGAGGCGCAGAAGCAGCGCTGGCTGCCGGGCATCGCCGCGGGCGAGCTGCGCATGCAGTCGATGGCGGTGACCGAGCCGACCACCGGCACCGATACCACCAAGCTCAAGACCACCGCGGTGCGCCAGGGCGACCGCTATGTCGTCAATGGCCAGAAGGTCTGGATCTCGCGCGTGCAGCATTCGGACCTGATGCTGCTGCTGGCGCGCACCACGCCGCTGGACCAGGTCAAGCGCAAGTCCGAAGGGCTGTCCGTGTTCGTGGTCGACCTGCGCGAGGCGATCGGCAACGGCCTGACGGTCCAGCCGATCCGCAACATGGTCAATCACGAGACCAACGAGCTGTTCTTCGACAACCTGGAGATCCCGGCCGAGAACCTGATCGGCGAGGAAGGCAAGGGCCTGAAGTACATCCTCGACGGGCTGAACGCCGAGCGGATCCTGATCGCGGCCGAATGCATCGGCGACGGCTACTGGTTCGTCGAGCGCGCCAGCCACTATGCGCGCGAGCGCGTCGTGTTCGACCGCCCGATCGGCCAGAACCAGGGCATCCAGTTCCCGATCGCCCGCTCCTACGTCAACGTCGAGGCCGCCAGCCTGATGCGCTACCGGGCCGCCGAGCTGTTCGACGCGGGCCAGCCCTGCGGCAAGGAGGCCAACATGGCCAAGCTGCTGGCCGCCGATGCCTCGTGGGAAGCGGCCAACGTCTGCCTGCAGACCCACGGCGGCTTCGGCTTCGCCGCCGAATACGACATCGAGCGCAAGTTCCGCGAGACGCGTCTGTACCAGGTCGCACCCATCTCGACCAATCTGATCCTGTCCTACGTGGCCGAGCACGTGCTGGGGCTGCCGCGGTCCTTCTAGGGCGGCAGCTACCTCACCGCTCCCCCCGCCGCTCCCCCGCCGCGCCAACCCGTTCCACGCCAAGCCGATGCCCAGCTCCACAAGCTCCTATCCCACGCGCGAACTCTGCGAGTTCCTTGCCCGCTTCACGCTGTCCGACGTGCCACCGTCCGTGGTCGAACGCACCAAGGACCTGTTCCTCGACTGGATCGCCTCGGCCCTCGCCGGCAAGGACGCCCCGGCGATCCGCCGGCTGCAGGAGTTCGCCGTGGCGATGGGCCCGCAGCAGGGCCCGGCCGAGGTGCTGGTCGATCGCCGCCGCACCTCGCCGTGGTTCGCCGCGCTGGTCAATGCCGCGGCCTCGCATGTGGTCGAGCAGGACGATGTGCACAACGGCTCGGTGCTGCATCCGGCCGCGGTGGTGTTTCCCGCGGTGCTGGCCGCGGCCCAGGCCGAGGGCAGCAGCGGAGCGCAGCTGCTGACCGCGGCGATCGCCGGCTACGAGGCCGGCATCCGCATCGGCGAATTCATGGGCCGCTCGCACTATCGCGTGTTCCATACCACCGGCACGGTCGGCACGCTGGCCGCCGCGGCCGCGGTGGCCAAGCTGTACGGGCTCGATGCCGAGGGCATCAACCAGGCGCTGGGCTCGGCCGGCACCCAGGCCGCGGGCCTGTGGGAATTCCTGCGCGACGCCGCCGATTCGAAGCAGCTGCATACCGCCAAGGCGGCCGCCGACGGCCTGATGTCGGCGCATCTGGCGCGGGCCGGCTTCACCGGCGCGCGCCGCATCCTGGAGGGGGCGCAAGGCATGGCGGCCGGCATGTCCAGCGACGCCGATCCGGCGCGGCTGACCGACGGCCTGGGCACGCGCTGGGCCACCGCCGAGACCTCGTTCAAGTTCTTCGCCTCATGCCGGCACACCCACCCGGCCGCCGACGCGCTGAAGGCGCTGATGCAGCGGGAGAGCGTCGATCCCGAGCAGATCGCCAGCGTGACCGCGCACGTTCACCAGGGCGCGATCGACGTACTGGGCCCCGTGGTCGATCCGGTCACGATTCATCAGGCGAAGTTCTCGATGGGCACGGTGCTCGGGCTGGTCGCCTGGCATGGCCACGCCGGCCTGGGCGAGTTCGAGCAGCACGCGCTGCGCGATGCGCGCGTCGCGGCCTTCCGCGACAAGGTGGCGATGGCGCTCGACGCCGAGATCAACGCCGCCTATCCGCGCCAGTGGATCGGCCGCGTCACCGTGACGACCACCGACGGCCGCACGCTCGAAGCACGCGTGGATGTACCCAAGGGCGATCCGGACAACACGCTGAGCCGGCCGGAGCTCGAAGCAAAGGCACTGCAGCTGGCGGCCTTCCGCCAGGGCGCCAGCGAGGCGGAGATGCGCACGATCATCGCGCGCGTCTGGGCGCTCGAACACATGGACAGCATGGCGGACTGGTTGCCGGCCGCAGGCTGAACTCCTACGCTCGCAGAGACGGTGCGAAGACGCCGTCCCTGCCATTCCTACAACACTGAGAGGATTCCCGTGGCCCAACCATTGACGGCCGATCCGGCCCACGCCGATACCCGAATCAACACCAATACCAGTCACGACACGAAGACCGAGGCCGATACCAGCCTCGAAGCGCTGCGCCAGTGGATCGGCCGCAGCGAGAGCCGCACCGAGACGCTGGCGCTGCAACCGGTGCTCGGCCTCGCCGCCACGCTGGACCTGGACGGCGACGCGATCGCGAGCGGACCGCTGCCGCCGCTGTGGCACTGGCTCTATTTCCTGCCGCGTGCGCCGCAGCGCAAGCTGGGCCGCGACGGCCACGCGGTGCTGGGCGGCTTCCTGCCGCCGGTGCCGCTGCCCCGGCGGATGTGGGCCGGCAGCGAGCTCGACTTCCAGCGTCCGCTGCGGGTCGGCGACACCGTCACGCGAACCTCGACCATCGAGGAGGTCCAGCAGAAGACCGGCCGCAGCGGCGAGCTGTGGTTCGTGTCGGTCCGCCATGTGCTGACCGTCGGCGGCGAGACGGCACTGAGCGAGCGCCATGACATCGTCTATCGCGCGATGCCGGAGCCGGGCCAGGCCCAGCCGCCGCGCCCGCGCCTGCCGCACCAGCCGCAATGGCAGCGCCAGCTGCATGCCGATCCGGTCATGCTGTTCCGCTTCTCGGCGCTGACCTTCAACGGGCATCGCATCCATTACGACCACGACTACGTGCGCGACGTCGAGGGCTATCCCGGCCTGGTCGTCCACGGTCCGCTGCAGGCGGTGCTGATGGTCGACCTGTTGCGGCGCGAACTGCCACGGGCGAACGTCAGGCGCTTCGGCTTTCGCGGCATGGCGCCGCTGTTCGACCACGACGTGGTCACGGTCGGCGGCCGCCGGGACGAACAGCAGCCCGGACGTGTGCTGCTGTGGACCGGCGACGATGCGGGCGGGCAGGCGATGGAGGGATGGGCGGTGGTCGAGGAATAACCCCTGCCGTTGCCCGCGCGCCCGCAACCGCCCGCAACCACCTGCAACGGCCCGCATCGCCTGCATCCGTGGTCCCCGCGAAAGCGGGGCCCGGCGGCCTCGTAACGGCGGCAGGCCACCAGGCCTTCACAAGGCCGAAGACGCCGGGTCCCGCGTCTGCGGGAATGACGCCACAGCCGTCATTCCACCTCGATCTTCGCCGTCTTGACCACCCCGCCCCACAGGCGCAGCTCGCGCTCGATCCGCTCCGCCAGCGGCTTCGGGCCGGTGATGTTCAGGTCGTAGCCGCCCTGCGTCATGCGCTGGCGGAAGGCCGGATCGTCGCCGACGGCTTGCTGCGCCTTGACCAGCGTGTCGACTACCTCGGCCGGCAGCTTCGGCGGGCCGATCAGCGCATACCAGCCGGTCACCGCATAGTCCTTCAAGCCGGACTCGACCATGGTCGGCACGTTCGGCAGCGCGGCGTTGCGCTCCTTCGACGTCACCGCCAGCGGCCGCACCTTGCCGCCCTGGATATGGCCGATCGCGGTGCCGGTGATATCGAACATGAAGGCGATCTTGCCGCTGATCACGTCGGTCATCGCCGGCGAGTTGCCCTTGTACGGTACGTGCAGCATCTTGACGCCGCTCATCTGCGCCAGCAGTTCGGCCGACAGATGGTTGGACGCGCCGACGCCGGCCGAGCCGAACGCCACGCCCTGCGGGTGCCTGCGGGCGTACTCGACCAGCTCGCCGACGTTGCGGGCCGGGAAGTCCTTGTTGATCAGCAGCACGTTGGTGTAATCGGTGATCAGCCCGATATGGCTGAAGTCCCGGGTCGGATTGAAGTTGACCGCCTTCTGGATCAGCGGCGTCATCGTCATCGTCGGGCTGGCGACGAAGTACAGCGTGTAGCCGTCGGGCGGCGCCTTGGCCGTGACCTCGGCGGCAATCGCGCCGCTGGCGCCGGCGCGATTGTCGACCACCACCGGCTGCTTGAGCACGCGTCCGAGATGATCCGCATAGACGCGTGCCGCGGTGTCCACCGGACCGCCCGGCGTATAGCCGACGATCAGCTTGATCGGGCGAGAGGGATAGGGCTCGGCCGCGGCGGCGCCTTCGCTGAGCGCCAGCGAGGCCACCGCCACCGCCGTCACTGGGACCAGCGCGCCCAGCACGGTCGCCAGCGTGCCGGCGGGCCGCCATCGTGTTTGCTTCGTTGCCATGCGTCTCCTCCTGAGGTGAACGGTCTGGCTCGGCCGGCGCACTTTGTTGTTCGCGCACGTTCGGTCCGCATGGGCTGGGTCCGTTTACATATAGAGAGAAGCCCTGGCGCTTCCGCCGATGCCATCACCGCAGTGTGTGGGGGCGCCGGCCCGCTCGCCATTTGCATTTGGCTAAGGCCGCCTTCCGCACGGCCGTGGGTGCGCTGCGGCAAACCGCGCGCACCGGATGGCACGGCGCGCGCGACGGCTCGACGCTCAATAGCAGCGCACGCCGTCGTCGTCGCGGCATGCCGGCTCCGGAGCAAGCACCGGAAGCAGACGCCGCGGATTCTGCAGTTCCTGCCTGACCGCTTCGACGCCGTGGATGGCCGCACGGTATCCGTGCCGCCGCGTCCCTTCCCCGCCCACCCGCACGACGACCGCCGCGCGCCCGTCGCGTGGCATCGGATAGACCTTGAGCTGCGCCCTGCCCGCGAGTTCGCCGCGGCCACGCATCGGCAGCCGGAACAACCGGATCAGCAGCGCCAGCAACGCGCCTTGCCAGTCGCCCGCGGCGAGCCTGTCGCGTACACCTGGGCCACAGATCGCCACGGCCTCATGCATGCGCCGTGCGTCTCCCACACGTACCGGGCGGATACGGCAGCGCAGCAGCACGCGCCGCGGGTCGCCGTCGCGCCGGCGCCCGGTGCGGCGCCACGGCCGGATCCGGAAGGCCAGGCACGCGTCCATCTCGGTGCCGCGAGCCCCCGGGGAATCTGCCGTGCCGCTCTCGGCCGCGGATTCAGTGGCGCCGCGCGGATCCGATGGCCGTTGCCAGCGCGTGAACTTGTGCAGGCGGATCTCGCCGCCTGTGCCCGCGGAAATCGTCAGGCGGCGCTGCACCGGCGCGGCGCCCGCATTGACGGCGCGCTCGTCGCGGCAGACCAGCGCCTCGTCGGCGATCGCCGCCGCGCACTCGATCAGCGCGGCGCGCCTGGCGACATCGTCGTGCGGCACGCGGTCCTGCACGGCACCATGCGGATCGAACAGGGCGCTGAGGCAATCGCTCAGGCGGATCAGCACCTTGACGCCCATCTCCAGTTCGAGCGCGGCGCAGGCGGCGTCGGGATCGATCGACCGGTCGCAGCCGTGCAGTCGGAGGCGGTATTCGCGCCCGATATCGGCGAACACCGAGCGCAGGCGGCCGCCGGCATCCGCTGCCAGCGTGACATCGATGCTCCCTTCGCCGAGAAACAGCCTGGCCGCGGTGCGCGCCACCTGCGCGGCATCGCGCGGCCGCAGCGGCGGCTGGCAGGCGCGGGATCGCGGGTCACCGATATGCGGCGTCGCGGGAAGGAACGAGGGCATCGGGCAGGTGGGCAGCGTCATGGGGCGGGCAGGCTCGCAGGAGAAGAACACTCGCGGACGATCCCCTGGCCGGTGGACTACACCTGACCGGCCCGCGAATCGCCATCGCCCTCTCTAGACGAGCGGCGCGGCGCCATCGTTGACCCGGATTGCCGACTTCGCGCGACTTCACCTCGGCTGGTTTCGCCAAATGAAAAAATGCGGGCGAACGCGTTAAGCGTTCGCCCGCATTGCTTTCGCTTGCTGCGGCATGCCGTCGCAGCACCGGCTCGAACGCCGAGCCTGCTACAGCGCCGCCGCGGTGCCGAGGATCGCGGTCGACTGGCTCGACAAGGTGCCGCCGTTGCCGTGCACCAGTGCAATCTCCGCACCGTCCACCTGCCGCTCGCCGCATTCGCCGCGCAACTGCCGCACCGCCTCGATGGTGATGAACATGCCGTACATGCCGGGATGCACGCACGACAGCCCGCCGCCGTTGGTATTGACCGGCAGCCTGCCGCCGGGCGCGATGGCGCCGCCGCTGACGAAGGGCCCGCCCTCGCCCTTGGCGCAGAAGCCGAGGTCTTCGAGGAACAGCAGCGTGTTGATCGTGAAGGCGTCGTACAGCTCGAGCACGTCGACATCGGCCGGCTTGATGCCCGCCATCGCGAACGCGCGCTCGCCCGACTCCTTCGCGGCGGTGACCGTCAGATCCGGCATGCTCGAGATCTGCCGGTGCCAGGTCGCGGTGGCGTTGCCCAGTACATAGACCGGCGGCCTGGCCAGATCCCTGGCGCGTTCGGCGCGCACCATCACATAGGCGCCGGCGCCGTCGGTGACCAGGCAGCAGTCGCGCACCGACAGCGGGTCCGACACCATGCGTGCGTTCAGCACATCGTCGATGCTCAACGGGTCGCGCATCAGCGCATCGGGATTGAGTTGTGCCCACTTGCGCGCGGCCACCGCGACCTCGGCCAGATGCTCGCGCGTGGTGCCGTACTGATGCATGTGCCGCGCGGCCGCGAGCGCATAGGACGTGATCGGCTGCATCGGCTGGTACGGATTCTCGTACGGCTGCGGGTCCAGCACCGAGCGGACCTTGGCGATGCCGGCGCGGCCGACCGTCGAGGTGCGCTGGTTGCTGCCGTAGCAGACCAGCACCGCGTCGCAGACGCCCGCCTCCAGCGCCAGCATCGCCGGCAGCATATGCGCGACGAAGCTCGAGCCGCCGATCATCGTGCTGTCGACGAACTTCGGATGGATGCCCAGGTATTCGGCGACCGGCATCACCCACATGGTGGCGCCGACGCTGGCGGTGGCAATGCCGTCGATCTCGCGCATCGACATGCCGGCGTCCTTGACCGCGGCCTTGGCCGCCTCCACCAGGATTTCCATTTCGGTCTTGCCGTGGGCCTCGCCGAGTCCGGCCTGGCCCACGCCGACGATGGCGACGCCACCGCGCAATGATTGTGCTGGCATCGCGTCAGCCCTCCACCGGATCGAACACCACCATCGCCGGAACGCCGTCGCCGGCCGCGGGCGCGACGCGCGCCTTGACCCGCATGCCGATGCGGACCACCTGCGGCGCCACGCCCTCGACCCGGCTCATCATCCGCACGCCTTCGTCCAGATCGATCAGCGCGACGTTGTAGTCGCCGCCCGCATCGGGCTTGCGGCGCACCACACTGGTCGAATACACGGTGCCGGTACCCTTGGGATCGGTCCAGTCCAGCGCCTCGCCGCCGCAGTGCGGGCAGAGATTGCGCGGATAGAACACGTAGCGGCCGCAGTCGCGGCAGTGCTGGATGCGAAAGCGCCCTTCGTTCAGCAGGGCCGCATAGATACGGTCCGGCCCCTGCTCGGCCTGCGCCGCGGTGGTGGGTGTCGTCATGCTGTCTCCTGGCTCGATGCCTTCCGCGGGCAGCTTGCCGCAGTCATCAGCGCTTCGGCAATTCGCTTGTCCGGAAGGGTGGATTATTCGGTCGTGAAGGGGGCTGCCCCTGCCCTCTCCCCCATCCCTTCCCCGGCAAGCGGGAGAGGGGAGCAAACCAGCGGGCTTTTCCCATGCCGACGGTGTTCTCCCTCACCCGCTAGCGGGAGAGGGCCGGGAAGAAGGTCGGGCGCCCACAACCCCAAAAACTCAAATCACCAGCTCGATCAGGAACGGCCCCTTGCGCTTGTTCGCCATCGCGAACAGATCGGCAAAGCTCTCCATGTCGGCCGCGCGCGCGCCCTCGACGCCCATGCCGGCGGCGAGCTTGACCCAGTCGAGATCCGGATTGCCGATGTCGAGCATGTCCAGTGCCGTCTTGCCCGGATTGGCGCCGACGCCGGCCAGTTCGCCCAGCAGGATCGCGTACTTGCGATTGGCCAGCACCACCACGGTAACGTCGAGCTGCTCGCGCGCCATCGTCCACAGCGACTGCACGGTGTACATGCCGGAGCCGTCGGCCTGCAGCGCAACCACGCGCCGGTCCGGCACGGCCACGGCGGCACCGACCGCCAGCGGCAGGCCGGCGCCGATGGCGCCGCCGGTCAGCTGCAGCCAATCGTGCGGGGCGGCATGCACGGTGCCGGGATAGAAAGCGCGGCCGAAGCTGACGCTCTCCTCGACCACGACAGCCTGCTCCGGCAGCAGCGCGCTCAGCGTCTGCGCGACGGCTTCGGACGTTACCGCGCCGCTGGCGACGCCGGCCGGTGCGACAGCCGGGGTGGGGCCATCAGGCACCGGCACCGCGGGCGCGCCGAGCGCGTCGGCCAGGCGCGCCAGCGCATCGGCCAGGTCCTGCTCGGGACGGGCCAGCACGTGGATCTGCGCGTCCTCGGGATAGGGGCGCGGCGACTTGCCGGGATAGGCGAAGAAGGTCACCGGCGGCGGCGCGCCGACCAGGATCACCTGGCGGATGCCGGCCAGCCTGGCGCGCGCGGCATCGCCGGAGTAAGGCACGCGCTCGACGGCGAAGCGGCCGCGCCCGCGCGACACGCGCGCATTGGACATCGGCGTGATCAGCCGCGCGTCGGTGGCAGCGGCGATGCGGTGCGCATCGGCCAGCGGCGCCTCGCGCAGCGCCGTGCCGGCCAGCACCAGCAGCGTCGGCTGGCCGGAGCGCAGCCAGCGCGCGGCCTGCTCGATCGCGTCCGGGGACACCTTGGGCGCGCTCAGCGGCGGCAGCGGCGCGGCCACCTTGCCGCCTTCGTCCCAGCACACGTCGGACGGCAGGATCAGGCTGGCCACGCCGCCGGGCGCGGCGCAGGCGGCCTGCACCGCGGCCGCGGCATCGGCCCCGACCTGATCGGCGCGCTGCGCGGTGCGGGTCCAGACCGATACGGGACGCGCCCAGCCCTCGGTGTCGGCTGTCAGCGGCGCATCGAGCGGCCGGTGATAGGTGGCCTGGTCCCCGATGATATTGACGATCGGCGTCTGCGCGCGCCGTGCGTTGTGCAGATTGGCCAGGCCGTTGGCCAGGCCCGGTCCGCAATGCAGCAGCGTCGCCGCCGGCTTGTCGGCCATGCGGGCATAGCCGTCGGCCGCGCCCGTGACCACGCCCTCGAACAAACCCAGCACGCAGCGCATGCCGGGAATGCGGTCGAGCGCCGCGACGAAATGCATCTCGCTGGTGCCAGGATTGGCAAAGCAGGTATCGACGCCGCAGGCGAGCAGGGTCTTGACCAGGCTCTCGGCGCCGTTCAGCGTCTGCCCGGCTTGCTGGGTTGGGTTGGTCTCCATATTGCGCGCTTCCTTGGTCTCAGGTCGATCGAATTGAAATCGGTTGGGGATAGGTGAGCCGGCCTGCTGGATCATCCGGCCAGGCCGCCCGGGTCGAGCAGATCGAAGTCGAGGCAGACATATTCGGTCGGAAATTCGATGCGCGCGTAATAGACGATCACGCCATCGGCGCATGCGTGGCGGCGCAGCTCCGCGACCGGCGCGCCGACCGGCAGCGCCAGCGCGGCGGCCGATTCCGCACCGGCCGCGATGATCGACAGCCGCTGGCGGGCGCTCGATACCCGCAGCCCCGGAAAGCGATCCAGCACCGGCACCGACGCGCCCTGCCGGAACGCGCGCGGATTGCGCGCGAACAGGCCTTCCTCGATATAGACCTCGCCGATCGCGAAGGGCCGGCCGTCGAGCCGGTGCAGCCGGCGCAGGAAGTGGTAGGCGGGCGCGCGCTCGGCCTCGCACGGCATGCCGAGCTCGTCGGGCAACGGCACGCTGCCCGCGGACTCGACCAGCGCCTCGGTGCCTAGCTGCTCGCCGACCTCGACCGCCTGGCCCCAGGTGACCGGCAGCGACACCGGCCGGCGCCGCTTGCAACCGCCCTTGACGAAGGTGCCGCGGCCGCGCGAGCGCGCGACCAGGCCTTCGTCGTCAAGTACCGACAGCGCGTGATGCATCGTCATGCGCGCGACCCCGTACTGCCGGCACAGGTCCTCGAGCGAAGGGATCCGTTCGCCGGGCCGCCAGACCCCGCTCTCGATGCGGCGGCGGAAGATGGTCGCCAGCTGCAGATAGACCGGCTCGCGGCTGCGCGACAACAGTTCGGTCGAGGACAGGGAATCGGACATCGATGGGCGGCAGACGGTGGGGCCGAAGCGCGACGCAGGGCAGCGGACGGGCCCGATGCAAACGAACGCGCGGCCCCGGGAAACGGACTCAGTGAGCGAACCCGGTGACCGAACTCAGTGAGCGGACTCGGCGAACTGCCACTGTAATAAGGTCTAGTTACCTATACCACTAGGGTTTACCGCGGGTTGGTGCGGCATCACGCAGTCAGCGGCGGGACGGCAATGGCAAGTTCCGCTTACGTGCGCAGCCCCTCGTCTACCCGCAAAGGTTGGGTGACGTCCGTGCAGGGTCTCCGGCCAGAATGCGCCATGCCCCCTCTCCCCCGGGGGCAAGCGAGGCTGCCGCTCGCAGCCATTGATCCAGGAGCTTTTCCATGTTGATGCGTGACGTGATTCCCCACATCCTGAACCGCGGTACCAGCCAGCTGGCGCAGGACCAGGTCGAAACCCCTCCCCGCAAGACGTTCCACCACACGATCGACATCTATCTGAAGGATTCCAACGCCTTCATGAACACCTACTTCGCGCGCTATTTCGAATGGCAGGGCATCTGCCGCGAGCGCTGGTTCCACGAATGCATCCACGGCAACCTGCTGGCCGCTGGCGGCGTCTTCGTGACCAAGCGCGCGCACCAGGAATATGTCGAGGAGACCTTCCCGTTCCAGCGTGTGGACTGCTACCTGAACACCTTCCAGGTCAAGCAGTGCTCGGCGTATCTGCTGTTCCGCTTCTGCGTCGACGAGCGGCCGGTTTCGCTGGGCTACCAGCAGATCGTGTTCGCCGACAAGGACAAGCGGATCGCGCGATTCCCGAAGGAGATCGTCGAGCGGGTCAAGGAGTATGAGGTCAGCGCGCCGGTGCTGGCCAACTAGCAGCGAAGCAGGTCGGCCGCTCGGGCTGACCTGCGGCACGGCCGTCGCGTCAGGCGGCCGTGCCGTGGCCGAGTGGCTGGATCGACTGCATCGGCTGCATCGGCTCGATCCGCTCGAGCGCATCGAGCGGGCCGATCGCGGCGGCCGCGTGCGCCGGCTCCGGCGGCTCGGCCGCCACCGCGACCGGCAGATGCAGCGTGAAGACGGTATGGCGGCCCGGCGCCGATTGGCAGTCGATGCGGCCGCCGAAGGCCTCCATCACGCGCCGGCAGAACGCCAGCCCCATGCCGGCGCCGCTGCCGTGCGGCTTGGTCGAGAAGAACGGATCGAAGATGCGCGGCAGCACGTCCGCCGGAATCCCGGGACCGGTATCGCTTACGCGCAGCTGATAGAAGCCGCCCGATTCGCGCGCCGAGATCTCGATGCGGCCGCCGTCTGCGGCGTCGGCCTGATGTGCGCGCATCGCCTGCAGCGCGTTCTTCAACAGATTGAACAACACGTAGACCAGCAGCGTGTCGGAGCCGCGGAAGCGCCAGCCGTCCGGTATCGCCCGCACCGAAACCCGTTCGCGCTCGCCGGCGCGGAACGGGTAGCGTTCCAGCGCGGACTGGACGCATTGCGCGACGCCGTGCGGCACGAAGCTGCCGCGGTCGAGCCGCTCCAGCGTGATCGAGGCGAGCGCCATTTCGATCACGGCCTGGGTGCCGTCGACCTCGCCACGGATCGCGCGAAGCAGCGTCGGCAGCCGCTCGAGCTGGCCGGGGCGCAGGCCATCTTCGATCAGGCCATGCTCGACGGCGCAGCGATAGCCGTCCAGCACGGTCGGCCAGACCGCCGCCAGTTCCTGCGTCTGCATGCGGATGGTCGCCAGCGGCGTGCGCACTTCGTGGGCCACGGTGGCCGCCAGCGAGTATGGATGCATCAGGTCGTAGCGGACGATCGACAGCGCGATGATGCCCAGGCTCACCGCGATGAAGACCACGCCCGGCGGATAGAAGTCGTGGCCGTAATTGACTGCATAGTCGATCGCGGCCAGCGAATACAGGCCCAGGCTCCACAGGCACAGCGTCAGGCGCTGGCGCTTCTCGCCCACCGCGCCGCGCCGCGCATCGAGCAGCAGCCAGCCGCTGCGCAGCGCCAGCAGCACGGTCTGCGCGACATGGACCGGGTGCAGAATCCCGGCGCGCGGGTAGTTGCCGAAGCCGTAGAGGTAGTAATCGGAGACCAGCCGATCGGATGTCAGCAATACCACCGCCAGCAACAGCGACATGCCGTAGGACACCAGCAGCCACGGCCGCTCGCCGCGGCGCTCGGTTACCTCGGTGATGAAGTGATAGAAGGTGGTCGGCAGGAAGACGATGAACAGATAGCCGACCTTGGCCAGCAGCAGCGCCACGTCGGGATGCGTGGTCTGGAACAGGAAGGCCCAGGTTCCCTGCCACGCGAACGTCGTCGCGCACATCAGGAAGAACGTCGTGGTCAGACGCGTGACGCCCCTCGTCACCAGCACGTAGAGGCCGTAACCGAGAAAGATCGACGAGACGAAGGCGGGCAGGATGGCGTACATGACGTGACCGTTTGAGCTGCCAGACCGGCGGAAAGCGGACATGGTATGCCCTAACGCTGCGCCGCCGTACTGATTTCGGTTGCACTCTGCGGTAACCGAGGTTGAATACGCCATCCCCGATCGGGGGTAGCACGCCGGTAGGGTTGCGAGCGCGCAATCCCCCTGCAAAAGCGGGGCCTGGCGCATGCGAACCCGCCGTTGGCGGCATAATGCGCGCTCCAGTGTCTACGCCACCGCGCCGCCGGCATCGACGCCTGCGCGCTCGCCCCCTCCTTTCGCATGCCCACCTCCCCGATCGCCGGCTCGCGCGCCGGCTGGCTGACCCTCTTCCTGCTGGCATTTCCGCCGTTGAGCTGGGCCGGCAACGCCATCGTCGGCCATCTGGCGGCCGGCGCCGTGCCGCCGATCACGCTCAATTTCCTGCGCTGGCTGCTGGCCGGGCTGCTGCTGACGCCGCTGGCGTGGAGCGGCGTGCGCGAGCACGCGGCCGCGTTGCGGCGCCACGCGGGACTGATCCTCGCCCTCGGCGTGCTGTCGATCGCCAGCTATAACGCGCTGCAGTATCTGGCGCTGACGACGTCGACGCCGATCAACGTGACGCTGATCGGCGCATCGATGCCGCTGTTCCTGCTGGCGGTCGGCGTGACGTTCTTTCGCGAGCCGGCCACGCGCAGCCATATCGCGGGCGCGCTGCTGTGCCTGGTCGGCGTGACCTTCGTGCTGGTGCGCGGCGAACTGGGCCGGCTCGCGCAACTCGACTTCGTGCCCGGCGACCTGTTCATGCTGGCGGCGACGCTGGCCTGGAGCGGCTATACGTGGCTGCTGCGCAAGCAGCGGCCGGCGCTGCCGCTGATCGTGCTGCTGTACGCGCAGATCGTCGCCGGCGTGGCGGTCAGCGTGCCCTTCGTCGCCTGGGAGCTCGGCATCGACGGCCAGGCCATCGTCTGGAGCACCAGGACGGTCGGCATCCTCGCCTACGTCGCCACGGTGCCGTCGCTGCTGGCGTATTTCGCCTGGGATCGCGCGGTCGCGCGTGCCGGCGCGCAGCTGCCGGTGTTCTTCGTCACGCTGACGCCGGCCTTTGCGGCGATCCTGTCCACGCTGCTGCTGGGCGAGTGGCCGAGCTGGTATCACGGCGTCGGACTGGCCGCGATCGTGGCCGGGATCTGGGTCGCGCAACGCCGCTGATCGGGGCACCGAATCGGAGCGCGCACGGCATCGCGACGGCGACGAGCGCGGGGATGGTGGCATCCGCGCGACACATTGCTTGGCCCAACCGCCAAATCACGCCGAAAACCCCTTGAAAATAGGCACCGTTCGCCCGTTTTGCTATTCTGTGCGCGGCGCTGCCCGGCGGCTTCCGACGGTACTGCGCTCCAACATTGAACCTGTTCACGACATCGATATGGCCACCAAAGCTAAACCGACCGCGAAGACTGCAGCAACCAAGACCGCCGCCAAGGCGCCCGCCAAGAAGGCCGCCGCTCCGGTGAAGGCCGCCAAGAAGGCAGCGCCGGCAGCGCCGACGCCCAAGCCGCTGAAGGACACCTTCAACAAGTCCAGCCTGGTGTCGCACCTGGTCGCGCAGACCGAGCTCGATCCGAAGACGGTCAAGACCGTGCTGGCCCAGCTGGAAAGCACCATGATCGGCGCGCTGAACAAGAAGGGCGCGGGCGAATTCACGCTGCCCGGCCTGCTGAAGGTCACCGCCGTGCAAGTGCCCGCCACCAAGAAGCGTTTCGGCAAGAACCCGTTCACCGGCCAGGAGCAGTGGTTCGCTGCCAAGCCGGCGTCGGTCAAGGTCAAGGTCCGCGCGCTGAAGAAGCTGAAGGACGCGGCGCTGTAATCGGCCCGCATCCCCGGCCTGCCTCGGCGCGATACGCGCCGGCACGCAAACCCTCGCCTCGTTGAGGCGAGGGTTTTTTATTGTGCGCACCGGGAACGCGGTTAGAATCGCCCCCGCTGCGTTCCTGACGTCGTTCTCGACAACGATGTTCCGGGCGGCGCGGCCGTAAGCGTTTACGTGAATCAACGCATCACCAGCGGCACCTGCGGCCGACTGGCGGTGTGCGTTGGCCGCTTGCGTCATTCCCTCGCGTCTGCGTCGTTTCCCGTCCGTCGACCGTTCCGGTGCCGCCCTCCCTGTGAAGGAGTGGCGGTCGATGTCGAACGTCCTGCAAGATTCTTCGCTGCGCCGGCTGGTCTGGATGACCATGGCGCTGTTTCTGACCTACCTCGCTGTCGCCATGGCGATGCCCGCCGTGGCGCTCCATGTCGCGCAGACCCTGGGCATGGGCAATGTCGCCTCCGGCCTGGCCGTCGGCATTGCCTTCCTGTCGACGATCCTGAGCCGCGGCTGGGCCGGACGGCTGGCCGACGAACGCGGCGGCAAGGCCGCGATGTTCCGCGGTCTCCTCCTGTACGCGCTCGCGGCACTGTTGTGCTGGTGGTCGTCGTTGCCATCGCTCGGCCACGGCACGGCCGCCTATGCGGTGCTGCTCGCGGGCCGGCTGCTGCTCGGGCTTGGCGAAAGCGCCGCGCTGGTCGGCATGCTCGCCTGGGGCATGGCGACGATGGGACCGGCGCGCTCGGGCCTGGTGATGGCGCTGGTCGGCACCGGCATGTACGGCGCCTTCGCCGCGGGCGGGCCGGTGGGGCTCTGGCTGCTGGAGCGCTGCGGCTTTGCCGGGCTGATGCTGGTCTGCGCCGCCATGCCGGCGCTCGGCGCGCTGATGCTGTGGCGAACGGAACCGGCTGCACCGCCGCAGACGGGACGCCGCCCGCCGTTCGTGCAGGTGCTGGGACGCATCTGGCAACCAGGCGTCGTGGTCGGCCTGCAGGGCATCGGCTTCGCCGCGCTGGGCGCCTTCTTCCCGCTGTATTTTCTGGCCAATGGCTGGCATGGCGCCGGCTACGGCCTGACCTGTTTCGGCCTGGGCTTTGTCGCGATTCGCCTGCTGTGCGGCACCTTGCCGGACCGGTTCGGCGGAGTGCCGGTGGCGCTGGCCTCGCTGGCGGTCGAAGCCGCGGGACAGGCGATGCTGTGGCTCGCACCCGGGCCCGGCGCGGCGATGATCGGCGCGTTGCTGACCGGCATCGGCTGCTCGATGGTGTTTCCGTCGATGGGGCTGGAAGCGGTCAGGCGCGTGCCCGCGCATCTGCGCGGTACCGCGATCGGCGGCTTCGCGGCGTTCCAGGACCTCGCTTACGGCGCGACCGGTCCGGTGGCAGGCTGGGTCGCCGACCAGTTCGGCCACGCGCAGGTCTTCATGGTCGGAACGCTTGCCGCCGCGCTGGCGGTGCTGATGACCTGGCGGCTGCGCGGCCGTTCATGCGCGCACCCGCAGGCCGATTCGTCTGCCGCCCCTTAGCGGGTCCAATACCCGGGGCGCCGCACGACATGCCCGTGCGAGTCCCGCACCCAGCGCTCGGGCACATAGCGGTGTCCCGGGCGCGATACGTAATGGCCATGGCCGTGGTGCGGTCGCGCATGGTAGCGATGGTAGTCGTGGCGATAGTCGCGGTGCCGCACATGCGGCGGGGCCGGACGATAGTGCTCGTGCCGATGGTAGCCATGCCGATGATCGTGGCGGTCCGAATGCGCCTGGGCGGGCGAGACAAGACCGAACATCGCGCCGGCGGCCAGCGTTCCGAGTGCGATCAGCAATTGGCGAGTCATGTTTTTCTCCTGATGCGCTGCCCGGCTTGGCGGCGCGTTGAACATGGCTCGACTGTAGCGATGCGGAACGGTCCTGGACGGATGCAGTTGTAAGCCCGTCTCACAGGCGGGCAGACCGCGGAGACTGCCGTGGATACCCTGGCGGCGAACCGCCGCGCCCTTGCCGGCGCGGAAATAGCGGCCCTTGTACCGCCCCGCCCGGCATGCGGCCCCGCTGCGGTCACCGCCGGGCGCGCACCGGCCACGTAATGCGGCGTTACAGCCGAAATAACTGATTGCGACTATCGCGCCGCCGCGGCCTCGCGCTCACGCGCCGCGCGCATCGCCACCGCCTTCTTCTGCAGCGCGTGCTCGCGCATCAGCGTCTCGACCATGGCGCCATCGCGTGCCAGCAGCGCGGTGACGAAGCGCTGGTGGTCTTCCACGCCGTGGGCCCATTCGTCCCGGTCCTGGTTCGAACGGAAGCGCAGGTTCTGCACGCGCAGATTGAGCCGGCGATGGGTGTCGGCCAGCGTCGGGTTATGGGCGGCGGCGCTGATCGCCAGATGGGTGCCCATGCTGGCCTCGTAGTAGGCGTGCAGATCGCGGGCGGCGTAGGCATCGAGCATCGCACGATGCAGCCGGGCAATCTGCGCGAGCTCCTCGTCGCTGGCCTTCTCGGCGGCCAGCCGTCCGGTCAGTCCTTCCAGCACCGCCAGCACGTCGAACACATCGGCGACGTCGCGCTCGGACATCGCGATCACCTGCGCGCCGCGCTTGGGCAGCAGCATCACCAGGCCGTCGGCGGCAAGGATCCGGTAGGCCTCGCGCAGCGGCGTGCGCGAGACGCGCAGCCGCTCGCACAGGTCTCGCTCGTTGAGCCAGACGCCGGGCACCAGCGTGCCGTCGATGATCAGTTGCCGCAGGCGCTCGGCCACGACGGCGGCCAGCGTCGGATGCGCGATCGCGAGCGGGTCGTCGCCGTCCGCGGACACGGACGCCGCGGCGGCGGCTCCGGTACGGCGGCCCCGTTCCCCGCCGGCGCGTGCCGGCGGCAGGTCGGGGGCCAGCGTTGCCGGAGACTGTTCCGGCGCGGTTTCCGGGTAAACCATGGGCGATGCGTCCTTTGTGCGAGCGTTGATTTGGGATATGGTATACCAAATCAACGCTACGGCAAGACGCCATGCGCCGAGCCGCCAGCCAACCCCCCAGGAGCGCCTTCGATGACCGTGACGCCCGCTTCCGCTTCTCCCGACTCCCGCCCGGACTCGCACCAGGGCAACACCGACGACAGCCCGGTGCTGACGCTCCGTGACGGCCCGATCGCGACCGTCGTGCTCAATCGCCCGGCCAAGCTCAACGCGATGACGCTGTCGATGTGGCAGCAGCTGGGCGAGGCCTTCCGCGCGCTGTCCGCCGACGACGGCGTGCGCTGCGTGATCGTGCGCGGCGCCGGCGAGCGCGCCTTCTCCCCCGGCAACGATATCGGCGAGTTCGCCCAGGCGCGCTCGAACAAGGCGCAGGCCACCGCCTACGGCAAGGTGATGCACGCCACCGCGCAGGCGCTGCAGGACTGCCGGCATCCGGTGGTCGCGCAGATCCACGGCATCTGCGTCGGCGGCGGACTGGAGATTGCCGCGATGGCCGACATCCGCATCTGCGGCCAGGGCAGCCGCTTCGGCGCACCGATCAAGAACCTCGGGCTGGCGATGGCCCATGCCGAGATGGCGCCGCTGATCCGGCTGATCGGCGAGTCGCGCACGCTGGAGCTGCTGTTCGAAGGCAGGATCATCGGCGCCGACGAGGCGCATGGCATGGGGCTGGTATCGCGCGTGGTGCCCGACGACCAGGTCGCCGCCGAAGCGGCCGCGACCGCCCAGCGCATTGCCAGCGGCGCGCCGCTGGTCGCACGCTGGCACAAGAAGTTCGCGCGCCAGCTGGCGGCCGGCACGCCGCTGGGCGAGCGCGAGCGCGACGAGGCATTCGACTGCTTCGACACCGAGGACTTCCGCAGCGGCTACCGCGCCTTCCTGGCCAAGCAGACGCCCGAGTTCCACGGCCGCTGAGCGGCCTCCACCTCGAAGGACAGCGATGGCAACCCCCATGCATTCCGAACGCACTGCGCAGGCCGGCGCCCTCTCCGGCATGCGCGTGCTCGAGCTGGCCCAGATCATGGCCGGCCCGACCTGCGGCATGATGCTGGCCGACCTCGGCGCCGACGTGATCAAGATCGAGAAGACCGACGGCGGCGACGATGCGCGCGGCTATCGCGATCCGCGCATCAACGGCGTGTCGGCACCGTTCCTGATGCTGAACCGGAACAAGCGCGCGATCGCGCTCGATCTGAAGACGCCCGAGGGCAAGGAGGTGCTGCTGCGGATGGTCCGCGACGCCGACGTGCTGATCGAGAACTTCCGCAAGGGCACGCTGGAAAAGCTCGGGCTCGGCTACGACGTGCTGTCGGAGATCAACCCGGGCCTGATCTATTGCGCGATCTCGGGCTATGGCCGCACCGGCCCGGCCGCCGACAAGGGCGGTTTCGACCTGATCGCGCAGGGCTATACCGGGCTGATGAGCATCACCGGCGAGGAAGGCGGTCCGCCGCTGCGCACCGGCAACTCGATCGCCGACATCAATGCCGGCATCCTGGCGGCGGTCGGCATCCTGGCCGCCTATCAGCACAAGCAGAAGACCGGACGCGGCCAGATCGTCGAGACCTCGCTGATCGAGGCCGGACTGCAGCAGCTGTACTGGCATGCGGCGATCCATTTCGCCACCGGCGAATCGCCGGGGCCGAGCGGCTCCGCGCATGTGCTGGCGACCCCGCACCAGGCCTTTCCGACGCAGGACGGCCACATCATCGTCGGGGGTGCCAACGAGAAGAACTGGGAACGGATCGCGCAGGTGCTGGGCCGGCCCGAATGGCTCACCGATCCGCGCTATCGGCTGAACTCGGACCGCATGCGCCACCGCGACACGCTGCTGCCGGCCATGGCCGAGATCCTGCGCACGAAGCCGTCGGCCGAATGGCTGGCGGCGTTCGACGCCGCGGGCGTGCCGGCCGGACCGGTGCATTCGATCGGCGAGGCGCTGTCGCATCCGCAGACGCTGGCGCGCGAAATGGTGGTCGAGCAGCAACATCCCGTGGCCGGGCCCGTAAAGACCATCGGGCTGCCGATCAAGCTGTCGGAGACGCCGGCGCGGTACGTGCGGCCTTCACCGCGGCTGGGGGAGGATACGCGGGCGTTGCTGGCGGAATGCGGGTATGGCGAAAAGCAGATCGCCGAAATGCTGCGGGCCGGCGTAGTGAGGGACGTTGCGAGGGCCGAGGGATAACGGGCGTTGTTTGCCCTCTCCCCCTCACGGGGGAGAGGGTTGGGAGAGGGAGTTGGTTTTACAGCGATCCTTCAAACCACCGCCGCGTCATCCCGCCGAACCTCCACGGCTTCCCCCTCCTCCTCCGCCGCCTCATCCGGCCAGCTGCGGCCGACCATCCATTCGTACAGCGTCGGCAGCACGATCAGCGTCAGCACCGTCGCGGTGATCAGCCCGCCGATGATCACGATCGCCAAAGGCCGCTGCGTCTCCGAGCCGATCGCGCGCGAAACCGCCATCGGGAACAGGCCCAGCATCGCCAGCAGCGCGGTCATCAGCACGGTCCTCAGGCGGTCCATCGACCCGGCCAGCACCGCCTGGCGCAGCGGCAGCCCCTGCTCGCGCAGCTGGTTGAAGTAGGTCACCATCACCACGCCATTGAGCACCGCCTGGCCAAACAGCGCGATAAAGCCGATCGCCGCCGACACCGACAGCGGAATGCCGGTCAGGAACAGCGCGAACACGCCGCCGACCAGCGCGAACGGGATGTTCGACAGGATCAGCGTCGCGCTCTTGAACGACTTGAACGCCTGGAACAGCAGCAGGAAGATCAGCAGCACCGACAGCGGCACCACGATCGACAGCCGCGCCATCGCGCGCTGCTGGTTCTCGAACTCGCCGGACCAGCCGATCTTGACGTCGTCGGCGCGCACGTTCTTTGCGACCAGCGCCTGCATGTCCTTGACCACGCTGCCCATGTCGCGGTCATGGATGAAGACGCCGATCGACGTGGTGCGCTGGCCGTTCTCGCGGCTGATGTTCATCGCGCCGGACGCCGCATGGAAATGCACCAGCTGCGACAGCGGCACCTGCGCGCCCTCGGCGGTCTGCATCAGGATGTTCGGCAGGTTCGGCAGCGCGCGTTCGCCGGGCGCCAGCCGCACCACCACGCTGAAGTGCTTCTCGCCCTCCCACAGCTCGGTGGCCGCCTTGCCGGCGAGCGCGGTTTCCATCAGGTCCTGCACGTCCGCCACATTGATGCCGTAGCGCGCCGCCTGGGCCCGGTCGAAGTCGAGCAGATACTGCGGCAGCTCGCCGTCGCGGTCGATGAAGGCCCGCATCACGCCGGGGACGGTCTGCACGTTGGCGAGGATCTGGTCGGCGACGCGCTTGTTCTGCTCGAGGCTGTCGCTCTGCACCTTGATGACGATCTGGCCCTTGATCTGCGAGATGCTCTCGAGGATGTTGTCGCGCACCGGCTGCGAGAAGTTCGGCTCGATGCCGGGCAGCTTGCGCAGATTGGCGTTGATCTCGCCGATGATGCGGCGCTTGTCGAAGCCGCGCCGCCACTGCGCTTCCGGCTTCAGGTCGACCAGGATCTCGACCGTATTGATCAGCTTCGGATCGGTGCCGTCGTCGGGCCGCCCGACCTTGGAGATGGTCGACTTGACCTCCGGCGTCTGCCGGATCGTCCGGCGCAGCCGGGCCGCCTGCTCGCGTGCCTCGTCGGTCGATACCGAGGCCGGCAGGTCGAAGCTGACCCACATCGCGCCCTCGTCGAGCTCGGGCAGGAATTCGCTGCCGAGCAGCTTGCCGACGCCGGCGGTGACCACCAGCAGCGCCACCGCGCTGGCGACGACCGCGCGCTTGTGGTCCAGCGCCCACGCCAGCATCGGCGCATAGGCGCGCTTGCACAGCCGCACCACCGCGTTGTCGTGGTGCGCGATGTCCTTCTTCAGCAGCAGGTAGCACAGCAGCGGCACCAGCGTCAGCGACACGATCAGCGACCCGACCAGCGCGCCCGTCACCGTGTACGCCATCGGCGCGAAGATCTTTCCTTCGTGGCGCTGCAGCGTGAAGATCGGCAGGTGCGCCGCGATGATGATCACCATCGAGAACACCGTGGGGCGGCCGACCTCGGTGGTCGCGCGCGCGATCGCCTGCAGCCGTGCGCGGCTGTCGCGGATCTTCTGCTCCTTCAGCTCGCCGAGGCGCTTGAAGATGTTCTCGACCACGATCACCGCGCCGTCGACGATGATGCCGAAGTCCATCGCCCCCAGCGACAGCAGGTTGGCCGGAATGCCGACCCAGGTCAGGCCGAGGAACGTCGACAGCAGCGCCAGCGGAATCACCAGCGCGACGATCGCCGCGGCACGGACGTTGGCCAGGAACAGGTACAGCACCGCCATCACCAGCAGCGCGCCCTCGACCAGGTTGCCGAACACCGTGTGCAGCGTCTTGTCGATCAGGTCGGCGCGGTCGTAGTACGGCACGATCTCGACGCCGCGCGGCAGGATCTGCTCGTTGAGCTGGGCGATCTTCGCCTTCAGCGCCGTCAGCACCTCGGACGGATTTTCGCCCTTGCGCATCACCACGATGCCGGAGACGATGTCCTCTTCGTCATCCTGCGCCATCAGGCCCTGCCTCGGCGCGGCGCCGACGCGCACCTCGGCGATGTCCTTGACCAGGATCGGCGTGCCGTTGACCTCCGAGACCACCACGTTGGCGATATCGGCCGAGCTGCGGAAACTGCCCAGCGAGCGCAGCAGGAACTGCTGCCGCCCCTGCGCGACCGCGCCGCCGCCCGCGTTCGAGTTGCCGCGCTGCAGCGCCTCGAACAGCTGCGCCAGCGAGACATGCGCGTCGCGCATCCGCGCCAGGTTCGGGTTGACCTCGTACTGCTTGATGGTGCCGCCGATCGTCACCAGGTCCGCGACGCCGGGCACCTGGCGCAGGTTCTTCTCGACCACCCAGTCCTGCAGCGTGCGCAGCTCCTGCGGCGTATGGCCCTTGCCCTTCAGCCGGAAGCGGTAGATCTCGCCGATCGCGGTCGACAGCGGGGCCAGGTCGGGCTGCACGCCGTCGGGCAGATCGACGCCGCGCAGGCGCTCGATCACCTGCTGGCGCGCGGTGACATCGGTAGCCTTGTCGTTGAAGGTCACCATCAGATAGGACAGGCCAAACTGCGTGTGCGAGAACACCCGCACCGAATTGGGCGTGCCGGCCAGCGCGGTCTCGATCGGGATCGTGACCTGGCGCTCGACCTCTTCGGCCGCGCGGCCCGGATACAGCGTGATCACGTTGACCTGCACGTCCGAGACATCGGGGAAGGCCTCGATCGGCAGGTTCTTGAAGGCCGCCAGGCCGCCGGCGACGAACAGCGCCAGCCCCATCCAGACGAACAGCTTCTGGTGCAGCGCGAAATGGACGATGCGCGAGATCATGCCGCGGCCGCCCTCATCGAGCTTGCTGGCGCAGCGCGGCCTGCGCCGCGCTCGCATCGCGCAGGATGTCCTGCAGATAGAGATTGCCTTCGGTCACCACCTGCATGCCGGCCTCGAGCCCGGACACCACTTCGGTGACACCGGGCAGGCTGGCGCCAATCTTGACCTCGCGGCGCTCGAAGCGATGCGCATCGACGCGGACGAACACATAGTGATGGTTGTCGGCGAGGAACACCGCCCTGGCGGGCACCGCAATGCCGTCGAAGCCGGCGGCCTCGATGCGCGCGGTGACGAACATCTCGGCCTTGAGCTTGCGCTGCGGGTTCGGCACCGACAGACGCACCTTGATGCTGCGCGCGGCGGGGTCGACGTAGTCGGCGATCTTGACGACCTTCGCCGGAAAGGACTCGCCTGGATAGGCGGTCGAGCTCAGCGTCACGCTGCCGCCCGTGCGGAACAGCGCCAGATCGGCCTCGGCCGCGTCGAGCTGCGCCCACAGGTCGGCGGGATCGGTCAGCAGGAACAGCGGCGCGGCTGGCGGCTGGTCCGGCCGCAGCTGCATGCCAGGGTTCAGGTTGCGTTCGACCACCAGGCCCGAGATCGGCGCGCGCAGCGCGAAGCGATCCGGCGCGCCAACGCCCACACTCCCCGGCTTGCCCAGTTCACCGCCGACCTGCCGCAGCGCCGCCTGCGCACGCTGCAGTTCGGCACTGGCGCGCGCGGCCTCGGCCTGCGCCTGCTCCAGGTCCTTCTGCGCGACGATGCCGGCACCATACAGCTCGCGTTGCCGCGCCAGCCCCTTGGACGCCAGTGCGGCATCGGCGGCCGCCTTGCGCGCGTCGGCCTGCGCCGCGCCGAAGTCGGGCGAGGACAGCAGTGCCAGCGGCTGGCCCGCGGCGACGGTGGTACCGGGCTGCACCAGGATCTCGGCGACGCGGCCGGCGAACGGGCTGGTCACGCGCACGGTACGGTCCTCGTTCCAGACCAGCCGGCCGGGCAGCGTCAGCACGCGTTCGGCGCCGCGCCGCACCGGCTCGGCGGAAACGCCGGGCAAGGACTTGACCGTATCGGGGAAGATGATGGCCGCACCTTCGACGCGCGGCGACTCGGACTCCGGTTCGGCCTTGCGGCCGCATGCGTTCAGGCCCAGCAGGGTGCCGAGCAGGACGATCGTCAACAGGGAACGGAGGGTCATGGCGACGGGGATCGGGAATGCCGGACGATGTCCGGCTAGTGGACGGAAAGGTAGGGAGCGACGTCCTGCAGCGGCAGGTCGGCAGGGCCGGCCGCGGCCCCGGCGAGCGGGCCATCTGCGGTGCGCGTGGCGGCCTGATAGGCGGACAGCGCCTTGGCATAGGCGCCCCGCGCCTGCACAGCATCGAGGCGCGTCTGCCGCAGCGCGCGGCGTGCATCGAGCAGCTCCAGCACGCCGATTGCGCCCTTGCCGAACGCGAACTCGGCATCGGCGGCGACGCGCTCGGCCGCGGGCAGCACCGCCTCGTCGATCTGGCGCAGCGAGTCGCGCGCGGCATCGAGCGCGGTGCGCAGCCGGCCGACCTCGTTGCCCGCTGCCAGCAGCACGCGGTTGCGCTCGTCCAGCGCCGCGTAGTAATCGACCTCGGCGCGCTGCGCCTCGCCGCCGTAGCTGTGGCGGACATACAGCGGGATGCTGACGAACACGCCGAAGCTGTTGCCGCTGCCCTGCTGGTTGGTGGCCGAGACCGGATAGCGCTCGGCCTGCGCGCCGACCGTCACGTCGGGCACGCGACCCGCGCGCGCCAGCTCGCGCGCGGCCGCGGCGGCCTGCAGACGTGCCTGCGCGGCGGCAACATCGGGCCGCGCCTGCAGCGCGTGCTCGTCGAGCGTGGGCACCGGCTCGTCAAGGCCCGGCCACTGCGGCGACAGCGCGACGTCCTGCAGCGTGCCGCCGATGCCGATGCGCTGCGCCAGCTCGGCCAGGTCGCGCTGATGATCGGCGCGGGCGTCGCGCAAGTCGGCGCGGGCGCGCAGGCCGTCGAGCTCGAGCCGGGTCACGTCGGCGCGCGACAGGTCGCCGGCCTTGTAGCGGATCTGATTGGCCTGCTGGGCGCGCTCGTACAGCGCCAGCGTCTGCGCCAGCACGTCGACGCGCTGCTGGCTGACCGCCGCATCGAAAAAGGCCTGTTCCAGCGCAGCGATCTGCTGCACGGTGGCCGCCTGCACCTGGCGGCCAGCGGCCTCGTTGGCCGCCTGCGCCGTCCTGACCCGCAGGCCGGCCTTGTTGGCGGTCTCGATCACCTGGTCGATGCGCACCGTCGAGTCGACGGTCTTGTTGCGCCAGCTGCCGGCACCGACGCCGGCGTGCGGGTTGATGTTCTCCACGCCCACGCTCAGCACCGGGTTCGGACGCTGCGCGGCGATCTGGATGTCGGCCTCGCTGGCCTGCACGGCCCGGCGTGCGGCGATCAGCTCCGGATTGCAGCGCAGCGCGAGCGCGCGCGCCTCGGACAACGTCAGCGTCGCGCCGGCGCCGGGCGCGCGGCATTCGCCGTCCGGCTGCGTTGCGACGGCAGTGGACGGCGGCGCAGCGGCGGCGAAGCGGGCCGGCGCGCCCAGCAGCAGCGAGGCAGCGATCGCCGCGAGCAACAGGCGGAGATGGGCACAGCGATGACGACGGACATGCACGATGACAGGCTCGATTCAGGCAACGCAGACACGAAGCGCGCCGGTGCAATGCCGGCGCGACGCGACCGTGCGGCCGCCGCTGCTGGCGCTGTTGGCGCGCTATCGGCGGGGCCTGGCACGATCTCCGGCGGCATTGGAGCGAAACGGGATTTCAATCGGCTTTCAAGTTCTTGACGATTAGCTTGCAGCGCGCGATTCCGAGGGAATGCCCTGAGATCGGCCGTGTGCGCCGTGCGTCCATGTTTTATGATCGATACCTTTGTGCGAGGCGCCGCGGTGGCGCCCGCCACGCCAACCTCGACCGACGATGCCCGATATTCCGCTGCTCCCCGCACTGTTGACGTTTCTTCTTGGCGGTGCGCTCGGCGCGGTCGGCGGGCTGTTCGGCATCGGCGGCGGCCTGATCGCGATCCCCGCGCTGGGCCTGCTCTATGGCATGGACCAGCAACTGGCGCAGGGCACCGCGCTGGTGATGATCGCCCCCAATGTGCTGATCGGCTTCTGGCAGTACCGCCGCCGCGCCGATATCGCGCTGCGTACCGCGCTGGTGCTCGGCCTGTCCGCGGTGCTCGCCACCTATGTGGGCGCGCGGCTGGCGACGGAGATGGACGCGGTGCTGCTGCGGCGGATCTTCGCGCTGTTCATGATCGGCATGGCCGCCTATTTCCTGTGGCGGCTGTTGCCCGGACGCGCGGTCACGGCCCAGCAGCAGCGGCTGTCGCCGCGCTGGATTCCGGCGGTCGGCGTGGTCGGCGGCGCGATGTCCGGGTTCTTTGGCGTGGGCGGCGGCGTGGTCGCGGCGCCGGCGCTGGTCGGCCTGTTCGGCTTTCGCCAGGCGGCGGCCCAGGGGCTGGCGCTGGCGCTGGTCACCCCCGGTGCGGTCGTCGCGCTGGCGACCTATGCGCAGGCGCGCCACGTCGACTGGGCCAGCGGCATCCCGCTGTCGCTGGGCGGCATGCTGACGATCTCGTGGGGCGTCGCGCTGGCGCACCGGATGCCCGAACGCCAGCTGCGCGCGTGGTTCTCGGCCTGCCTGATCGCGATCGCGGTGGTGATGCTGGTGCGGGGCTGACAGCCTGGTGCCGGAGGGTGCTCGGCGTGATGCGCGGCCGCGCTCGCGCTAGTTCTTGCGGAACACCACGCTGAAGTTGTTCGCCGGCATCGGCACCGCTTCCTCGAAGCGCAGCCCGACGCTGTCGCCCAGTGCTATCACCGCCTCCATCTCCCGCACGCCCCAGGACGCATCGCTTGCGCGCAGCTGCTCGTCGAAGATCGCGTTGCTCGGCGACGTGTGCTGGCCGTCGCGACGGTAGGGTCCGTACAGGTAGAGCACGCCGCCGGCAGGCAGCAAGCGCGCGGCGCCGGCGAACAGCGCTTCGGCGGCCCGCCACGGCGCGATATGGATCATGTTGATGCAGACCACGGCATCGGCATGGTCGATGCCCCAGTCGGCCTGGCCCACGTCCAGCGCCAGCGGGTCGCGCAGATTCGGCAAACCCGCCTCCGCTTTCCACGCCGCAATCGAATGGCGCGCCGCCGGATCCGGGTCGCTGGGCTGCCAGACCCATTCCGGATTGGCCGCGGCGAAGTGCCTGGCGTGCTGGCCGGTGCCGCTGGCGATCTCGAGAATGGTGCCGGCCGGCGGCAGGACGCGCCGCAGCACCTCGAGAATCGGTTCGCGGTTGCGCTCGGCGGCGGGGGCGATGCGGCGGTGGTCGGGATGGACGTGGTCAGGCGGCATGGGTATCAGTCGATCAGGCAGCCGGTTCGAACGGCGAGGCTGACAGCCTACCAGCAACGGGCTCTCCGTCGAGCCGAATCGCCACTGCGATACACTGGCCTCGCCGTTGCCATTTCCCCGCTGTCGCCGCCTTGCCCACGTACACCCTCTCCTCACCCGTCCACGCCGAGCTCGATATCCGCAAGAGCCGCTTTCTCGCCGTTGCCGTGCCGGTCGCCGATCGCGACGAAGCGATGCGGGTCGTGCAGACGCTGCGTGCCGAGCATCCCGCCGCCACGCATGTCTGCTGGGCGCTGCTGGCCGGCGGACAGTCGGGCATGTCGGACGACGGCGAGCCGTCGGGCACCGCGGGGCGGCCGATTCTCGAAGTGCTGCGCCATCACGAGCTCGATGGCGTGCTGGCCGCGGTGGTGCGCTACTACGGCGGCATCAAGCTCGGCGCGGGCGGACTGGTGCGCGCCTATACCGATGCGATCGCCGCCGCGCTGAAGACCGCCGAACGGGTCGAGCGCATCGCGTATGCGAGCTTCGCCGTCGAGGTCGACTATGCCGACGAGGCACGCGTGCGACGCTGGCTCGAACAGACCGGTCACACGTTGGCCGACAGCGCCCATGGTTCGACGGTCAGGCTGATCGTCACGCTGCCCGCCAGCGAAGTCGAAGCCGCGCAGATGGCGTTGCGCAATGCGACACATGGCCGCGCGCAGTTTCCGCGGATGGATCAGGACAACGAGGGACGCCGATGAGCGAGGTGTCCAGCGAGCCGACGAGCAAGCCGACGAGCGAGCCGAACGACGCGCCGCCGCTGCGCGTGCGTATCGCCCCCGCGGGGCTCGAGTTCGCCGCCGAGCCGACGCAATCGATCCTGGAAGCCGCCTTGCGCGCCGGCATTCGCCTGCCCAGTTCCTGCCGCAACGGCACCTGCCGCGCCTGCCTGTGCCGGCTGGCATCCGGCAGCATCCGCTATCGGATCGAATGGCCGGGATTGAGTCCCGACGAGAAGCACGACGGCTATCTGCTGCCCTGCGTGGCCTGCGCGCAATCCGATGTCGAAATCGTCGCGCCCGGCGCGCGGCGGCAGGACTGAGCGAGCCACGCTCAGGCGACCGCGCGCCGTCGTACGGGTGCCGGCGCGACCGCGGCAAAGAACGCCCATGCGATCCGCAGCGCATCGGGTCCCGCCGGATCGGCATAGGCCTGGCTGGCCGCGCCACCGCTCCACGCATGGCCCAGGCCGTCGACACGTACCAGCCGGATATGGAGCCCGCCGTCGCGGCGCCAGTCATGCACCACGACCGGTCGGCGCTCGCCCCGCCGCAGCACGCGCACCGACGGCTGGGCCGCCGCGGCCGGCAACGCGCCCGGGGTCGACAGCGACAACCACAGCGTCGCGCTGGCGATCGCGTTGTCGTAGGCGACCACACGATCGGCATCGCCATGGATCAGCAGCAGCGGCGGCGGCATCCTGCCATGCAATTGCAGCCGCAGCGCCTGCAGCTGCGCGGCCGTGTGTCCGTTCAGCGAGCCGCGCATCACGCGGCCTGCCTGCGTGGCATTGCGGGCCAGATGCGGGGCCGCTCCGGAGTGCGAACCCACCGCGACGAAGCGGTCGGGATAGCGCAGCGCCAGCATCAACGCCATCGCGCCGCCGGCGGATAGTCCCAGCAGATGCACCCGCTCTGGCTGCACCGGATGCATGCGGCAGACATGGTCGATCATCCCCATCAGCAGGCCGGCCTCCGCCGCGGCCTGCGCCTCGCCCCGGAACCAGTTCCAGCAGCGGTGCGCATTGGCGCGCGAGGACTGCTCAGGCAGCAGCACGATGCAGCGGCGCGCCCGCGCCAGCGCCGCCACGCGGGTGCAGGCGGCAAAGCTGGCGGCATCCTGCCCGCAGCCATGCAGCAGCACCAGCAAGGGCGCGGGCCGCGACGCGCCGACTCCCGAAGGAATGAACAGCCGATAGTGGCGCTGCGCCAGCGGCCCGAAGCCCCAGATGCCCTCCAGCCAGCGGCCGCCGCCGCGGCTCGCCGGCGCCGGCACCGGCGAGGCGACACCGGACAGCACGCGCCGCGCTTCCTTGCCCTGATGCGCGGCCTGCGTAACGGAGTGCGCGACCGTATTGGCGACGGTGCGCGCTACCGATTTGGTGACGTTGCGCGCGACCGCGCGCTGCATCTGCTGCATCTGGCGGGCAGCGGTCTTGCCAAGCTTGGCCCACGGATTGACGGTGCGGCGGCGTTGGGTCGGCATCGGTCAGCCTTGCAAGTTGGCCCGTGGAAAGGTCCACGGCTCGGAAGGCCATTATGCGGCATGCCGATCGCCGGCCCCGGGCAGCCGCCCGGTCAATGCCAGCCGCGCCAGGCCAGATCCGCCCCGAGCAGCAGCAGCCCGATGAAGAACAGCCGCCGGAACAGCGCCGCGCTGATCCGATTGCGCAGCTTCTGGCCCAGCCACATGCCGGCCAGCGCGGGAATCAGCGTCGCCAGCGAGGCGCCGAGCACCGGGGCCTGCCCCAGTACGCCATGCATCAGCAGATTGATCGCCAGCGCCACGGTCGATACGGTGAACGACAGGCCCAACGCCTGCACCAGTTCCTCGCGCGCCAATCGCAGCCCCTGCAGATACGGTACAGCCGGAATCACCAGCACGCCGGTCACCGCGGTGATCGCGCCGGTGGCCAGGCCGATCAGTGGCGCCAGCCAGCGCTCATGGGCGGCAGGCACGTTCAGCTGCCACGACGACAGCCCGACGGCGGCATAGGCGATCAACGCGATCCCGAGCGCCGCGGTGGCCTGCTGCATCGCCGACGGCGGCGCCAGCGCGCCGGCCACCAGCGTGCCCGCCACGATGCCGAGCAGCATCGGCCAGAGCCGCATCATCAGCGCGCCGAAGCGCGGGCCGGCGGCCAGCTGCACCACATTGGTCACCATCGACGGCGCGACCAGCAGCGCAGCAGCCTGCATCGGCGGCATCACCAACCCGAGCAGGCCGACGGCGACCGTCGGCAGGCCCAGCCCGACCACGCCCTTGACGAAGCCCGCCAGCAGGAACGTCAGGCCGATGAACAGCGCTTGTGCGACCAGCGTATGGGAATCCATGCCGGGCCCTCACTGACCGCCAACCGCGGCATCGTGCACGGCACGGCTGTCGCCCGGTGCCTGCTCGCGTCGATGCATGCCATAGTCACGCAGCACCTGCGCGACCCGCAGCCGGTAGTCGGCGAACACGCCGCCGCGGCCCGCGGCCTGCGCATGGCGGTGCTCGACCGTATTGCGCCAGGCCTGCACGGCCGCCTCGTCGCGGAAGAACGACAGCGACAGCACCTTGCCCGGCGTGCTCAGGCTCTGGAAACGCTCGACGGAGATAAAGCCGTCGATCGCGTCGAGCGTGGGGCGCAACTGCGCGGCGATATCGAGATAGGCATCCTTCTGCCCGGGGGCGAATTCGACTTCAAAGATCACGGCAATCATGGGGCTCCTCATGGAAATCGTGGCGGTCATCGGAATCCCGGCAGGCGGGCATCACAGGAAATGCGGGATCCGCGCGTTCAGCGACGGCCGATAACGATACGCCTGGGCCAGCACGGCAGGCTCGATGCCGCGCGCCAGCAGCGCGGCGACGGTCGCTTCGGCCAGCGCCGCGGCCAGCGCGTCGCCGGGACATCGATGCGCGCCATGGCCGAAGGTCCAGGGGCGCTCGCCGCGCTTGCCCGGCGTATTGACCGAAGCCGAGACATTGTCGATCCGGACCTCCGACGCAGCGGCCGCGGCCGCGGCAAGCAGTACCAGGATGCCGTCGCCGCGCCGCAGCGGCACGCCGCAGACGCGCGCATCCTCCGCCATGAAGCGGCGTGTGTTGTGGATCGGCGGATCGGCCCGCAGCACTGTTGCCACCGTGGTGGGCAGATCGTCGGCCGCGGCGGCATCGTGCGCGAGCCACAACAGCGTATTGCCGATCAGCCCGGCGGTGGCCTCGCAGCTCTGCACCATCAGGCCGAGCAGGTTGGCGGCGATCGCGTCGTCGTCGACACCGGCGGCGCGTGCCTCTGCGCACAACGCCTTTGCCCACGGCGTGTCGGCACGCAGCGGCAGTGTCTGCAGCGATGCCGCCGCCTCGATGCCGGCCTCGATCTCGGCCGGACCCGCCAGCGGCGACATGGCTGCGGCAAAGCTTGCGATCTGCGTGGCGATCCGGCAGCCGGTGACGTCGTCATCCACGGCAGTGAAGCCCAGCAAATGCGCGATGGCGATCACCGGCAGCGCACCGGTCCAGCGGTTCGCGGTCGCCGCGTGATCGTCCGTCACCGGCAACAGACGCGCCGATGCCGATGCGGCCGCGCGCACGTCCTCCGGATCCAGCGTCGCCAGTTGCCGTTGCAGCACCGCCTTCAGCGGCGCATGGCGCTGGCCGTCGTTCATGCGGATCAGCCGCGCGAACAAGGTCCCCGCCGGCGACTGCGCGAGCGGCGGCGGCACCGGCTGGCCCGGCGGCCGCACGCGGCACGCCGGATGCGACAGCACCGCCGCCACTTCGGCCGGGCCCGCGGCGACCCACAGCATCAGCATGGCGTCGCGGTGAAACGGCTGCTGCCGGGCGAGTTCGCGATAGTAGCGATAGGGGGCGCGATGCGTCACTGCCGCCAGCGGATCGGGGGGCGGCGTTGTCGGGTCCGGGATCATGGGATGGACGGCAAGAAGGCAAGGTTGATATCGGCAAGTATCGGCCTATACTGCGATCGTTGTTTCACCGTGGAATGAACTATGGAATACGCTCCCAGCATCAGTCAGTTGGCCGGCCTGCTGGCCGACCCGGGCCGCGCCGCGATGCTGTGGGCGTTGATGGATGGCAGCGCAAGACCGGCCGGCGAGCTCGGGCTGATTGCAGGGCTGTCGGCCTCGTCGACCAGCGGCCATCTGGCTCGGCTGGCAGAGGGCGGCCTGCTGGCGGTCGAGACGCATGGCCGCAATCGCTATTACCGGCTGGCCGCGCCCGAGATCGGCGTCGCGATCGAGGCGCTGGCCGCGGCCTCGCAGGCAAGCCGCCCGCCGCGCCTGCGTGCGGTGCCGCCATCTCGCACCGCGCCGGCCACGCTGCGCCACGCGCGCACCTGCTACGACCATCTGGCCGGCGAGCTGGCGGTCGACCTGTTTGCGCGGATGACGCGTTCGGGCTGGATCGTGGTGCGGGACAGCGCGGTGGAACTGTCCGAGCACGGCGCGCACGGCATGGTGCAGCTCGGCGTGGACCTGGATGGCGCGCGCCGCAAGCGGCGGCAGTTCGCCTGCACCTGTCCGGACTGGAGCGAACGCAAGCCGCATCTTGGCGGCGCGCTGGGCGCGGCCATGCTCGATGCGATGCTGCAGCGGCGCTGGGTCGAGCGCACCCCGTCGTCGCGCGCGCTGCGGGTCACGCCAAGAGGGCTGCGCGAGATCGGCCAGCTGGCGGACTAGGTTCGGCAGCCGATCGGCGGATCGGGCCGGCACACTGGCTTGGCATACGGAAGCGGGAGGACTGGGCGTGAATGGAGTAATCGACGACGAGTCGCGCCAGGCGGTCGAACGGCTGCTCGGCATGATCAACTTCGACGATGGCGCGATGGTCGAGAAGCAGCTGGCGCTGCTCGACGAAGCGCTGGAGGAAGCCGACGATACGGTGGAAGGCGCCGAACTGCTGTCGGTGGTGCAGGACGTGGTCGACTGGGAAGCGGGTTTCCAGGTGGAACAGCATGACACCGCGACCTTTATCGACTGCATCAACCAGCTGGCGTTGCGTGTGGACGTGGTACTGGATTGGGGCGTAGACGACCCCGACGACGAGGACTTCCTCGGGAGCACCAGCGTGCCCGAGCTGATGGAGCAGGCTTACGAGCAGTTGCGCACGGCCGGCTACACGCTATGGCACTGGGAGATCGGTTCGGGCGTCTACGCGGGCTGGATCGCGCGCGCCGAGGACGATGACGAGATCCTGGCGATCGGCGAAACGCTGGACATCGAACTGCGGACCGGCGATCAGCCGTTCTGAGCGGGCCAGCTGCCGCTGCATCAGGCCTTGAGGTTGTCCCTGGGTTCGGCCCTGGGTTCGGCCCTGGCCTCCACCTTTCCCGCGCGCCGCGCCCCACGCGCGGGCGCCGCGGCCCCGACCGTGTGCTCCATCACGTCGAGCAGCGCCCGCACCGCGGCCGGCATCAGCTTGCGCGCGGGCATCAGCACGTAGACCTTCAGCGGCGAGGACGCATAGGCCGGCAGCACGCGTACCAGCTGGCCCTGGCGCACCTGCTCGTCGACGAACTTCGGCGACAGGCGCGCGACGCCGAGGCCGTCGGTCGCGGCCTTCAGCCGGATCTCGGCGTTATGCGTGCGAATGCGCGGATCGACCGGCAGCACGGCCACTTCGACGCCGTCCTGCACGAATTCCCAGCGCCGATCGTCGGCATTGCCGATCACAGGCCAGCCGTTCAGATCGCCTGGGGAGCGCGGCAGACCGCGCGCCTGGATCAGCGATGGCGCGGCATAGAAAGCGCGCTCGACCAGCACCACGCGCTTGCTGGCAAACGAGCTGTCGTGCAGCGTGGTGTTGGTCATCACGAAGGCAAGGTCGTAGCCGTGCTTGAGCAGATCCGGCTGGTCCCAGGTGACATCGATCTGCACCTTCAGGTTTGGATGCAGTGTCAGCAAGCGCGACAGGCTCGGGGCCAGATGCTGCGAGCCGACCTCGTACGGCGTGGCGATCCGCAGCGTGCCGCTGACCTGCTCGCTGGCCGAGGCCGCCTCGGCGCTGATCTCGCGCAATGCGGCGAAGTGCGGCGCGACGCGTTCGTACAGGCGCTGGCCCTGTTCGGTCACGCGCACGCGGCGCGTGTTGCGCTCGAACAGCCGTCCGCCGAGCTCCGCTTCAAGCCGGGCGATCGCCGCGCTCGCGGACGACTTCGGCACCTCGGCCAGTTCGGCCCCATGCGTGAAGGTGCCTGCCTCCACCACGCGGCAGAAGATTTCCCAATCCTTCCATTCGATCGTCTTCATCGTCTCGTTCGCCGGCGCCTGACGGATGCGGCGCGCGGGCGGGATTTTCCCACAGCGCGCGCGCCATCGCTGGATCGCGGCGCGCCCGCCGCCGGACTAATGCTCGAACAGGATCACCGAGCGCGCCAGCTCGCCCCGCCGCAGTTCGTCGAAGGCCTCGTTGATGCGCTCGAGCGGCAGCCGCTGCGCGATCAGCGCATCGAGCTCGAGACGGCCCGACAGATAGAAGTCCACCAGGCGCGGCATGTCGATCGGAAAGCGATTCGAGCCCATCATCGAGCCCTGAATGCGTTTCTCGGCGAGAAAGTCGGTGCCCTTGAGCTCGATCTTGACGCCGGGCGGCAGCATGCCGATCACGGTGGCGGCGCCGCCCCGGCGCAGCATCGCGAACACCTGCTCCGCCGTGGCCTTCAGCCCGATCGCCTCGAACGCGTGATGCACGCCGCCGCCGGTCAGCGTGCGCACCGCGTCGACCGGCTCGGCCGCGCTGGCGTCGACCACATCGGTGGCGCCGAAGCGGCGCGCCAGTTCCAGCTTGCCGGGCAGGCGGTCGATCGCGATGATGCGGCCGGCGCCCGCGAGCGCGGCGGCGTTGATCGTGGCCAGGCCGATGCCGCCGCAGCCAATCACCGCGACCGTTTCGCCGGGCCGCACGCCGGCCGTATGCGCGACCGCGCCGAAGCCGGTGGTCACCGCGCAGCCGATCAGTGCGGCGCGGTCCAGCGGCATGTCGCGCCGGATCGCGACCAGCGCATGCTCGTGGATCAGCATCTGCTCGGCGAAGGCCGACAGGTTCAGGAACTGGTTCATCGCCGCGCCGCTGGCGCGCAGCCGCGGCGCTTCGTCTTCGCGGCGGCGCGTATCGGGCGCGACGCACAGCGACAGATGGCCGCTCAGGCAGTGCTCGCAGTGGCCGCAGTAGGCCGACAGGCAGGTGATCACATGATCGCCGGGCTTGACCGTGCGCACTTCGGCGCCGACCTGCTCGACCACGCCGGCCGCTTCGTGCCCCAGCACCACCGGCATCGGGAACGGATAGGCGCCGTCGAGAAAATGCAGGTCCGAATGGCAGACGCCGACCGCCGCGGTACGCACCAGTACCTCGCGCGGGCCGGGCTTGTCGATGGCGAGGTCTTCGATGACCAGCGGGGTCCTGGGCTGATGCAGCACGGCAGCTTTCATGGTGTCTCCTTGTTCCGCTTGTTGGGCTATCGGGGAATCCACTGCGATGTTGCGCGCGCCGGCGCATCGGCCAGGCCGGGGAGCGGCCCTTACTGCAGCATGCGCCAGTCGCCCTGCGCTTCCTGCGCCTGTCCGTCGGCCTGCAGCTTCAGCAGATGCGCCAGCAGCGAGCGCTGCGCGACCGGCAGCATGCGTGGCGGCACGTCGTCGTAGACCCGCGGCAGCAGCGTTTCGATCGGCGCCGGTCCCAGCTCGCGCAGCGCATTGACGACCTTGGCCTCGCGATGCTGGCGATGGCGCATCAGCAGGCGGATCGCCTCGCGCGGCCGCGGCATCAGGAAGCCGTGGCCCGGCGCGAGCCATTCGAGGTCTTCGTCCAGCAGCGCGGCCAGAGAGGCCAGATAGGCGCGCATGTCGCCATCGGGCGGGCCGATCACCACGGTCGAGCCCTGCATCACGTGGTCGCCGGTAAACAGCAGCTTCTCCTGCTCGAGCAGGAAACACAGATGGTTCGACGCATGGCCCGGGGTATGGAGTACACGCAGCGTGATGGCGTCGCCCGGTAGATCGATGTCGCCCAGTACGATGCGCTCGCCGTGCTCCAGCACACGGTCGGGCGCAAAGGTCGGGTCCTGCCGCTCGGGCCGGTTTGCCAGGCGTCCCAGTACCTGAGCCCCGGTTGCCTCGCGCAGCCGTACCGCGCCCGGCGAATGATCGATATGCGTATGCGTGGCCAGAATCCAGCGGATCGGGCCGGGCGCGGCGGCCAGCACCGCGCGCTGATGCGCCTCGTCGTCGGGGCCCGGATCGATCACCGCCCATTCGTTGCGCTTGCCGCCGCCGACAAGATAGGTGTTGGTGCCGGGGCCCGTCATCGCGTTGCCGTTGTCGGCGGTCACGCGCCAGACGCGGTCGGACAGCCGCACCGGCACGCCCGGTTCGAGCGCATAGCGGCCATGGCCGGCCCCGTCCGGATCGATGCGCGCGATCTCGGCATAGGGAGGCTCGTCGGGCTGTACCGGGCGCACGCCCTTGGGGCCATTGGCCAGCCGCGGCATGATCAGCGCGATCTCGCGCAGCCCCTGCGCGTAGTCGAAGCAAGCTTGCGCGGTGGGGAAATGCGCGATCGACGCCAGCATGCGGCGCGTCACGTTGACCAGCGTCATGCCGCTGTCCGGCGCGATCGCCTCCGACGGACGCACCCAGCGATGGTCGACCGCCTCGACGCCGTCGTGCATCGCGCTCTGGCCCGGCGGCAGCACCGCGACGAAGAAGCGCGTGTCGAAACGCTTGGGCAGGCCCGGCGGCGTCAGCCAGTGGCTGATATAGGCCATCTTGTCCATCGCCAGCCGCAGATCGAAGCGGCGGCACACCTCGGCGATGCCCGGGCCGCCGTAGCGCACCGCCTCGCGCAGCCAGGCCAGCTGCGCGTCGTCGAAGCGTTCGAGCGCCACCATCTCGCCGTCGCGCTGGTAGGCGAACAGCAGGCCCGCCTCCTCGCAGCATTCGCGCACCGCGCACAGGTAGAAGTCCAGTCCCCCTGCGGGCAGGCGCAGCCGCGCGCTGGCGGCGGCATCGTCGAGCCCTTCGCACAGGCCGTGCAGCTGGTTGTCCTGCGGATCGAGCGTGCCGCCGGGAAACACGTAGGCGCCGCTGCTGCGATCGTCCTGGCGTTCGGGTCGGCGCACCAGCAGCACTTCCATGCCGGCCGCGCCGTCGCGCAGCACCAGCACGCTGGCCGCATGGCGCAGCGACGGCGGGCGCGGGCGCGCCGCCGGCGCAGCAGATGGGGCGCCGGCGGCGGCGTCCGGAGTGGGGTTCGATGGATTCATACGGATTGGAACGGATAGGCGAGAGGCGCGCGGAAACCGCTTGAATGCGGTGCGGGCCGTCATCGGATCGCCCTAGTGTAAGGGCAAGCGTCGCGGCGGTCATGGCGCACTGCGCCAGGGAAGCGGCAGCGCTGTGCGGTCACCGGCCGCGGCACGCGCCATGCAGGCGAGGCCGGCCCCGGCCCGTCGTCCCGCGAAGGCAGGGACCCATTGGCCCTGGCCGGCGATCAGAACGCCGGCGACGAGGCGGGCGGCCCGCTGGTGTCCGGGTTGCCAGGGCTGCCGGCCGCGCCGGGCCGTACCGAGCGCGCCATCCGCGCCCGATCCTCGGCGGCCTCGCGTCGTTCGGCTTCCCGCTTTTCGTTCCCGGTCCCGGCCTCGGCGGCGACATCGCCGCCTGCCTGCTTGCTGTCGTTGATCCGCTGTCGATAGAAGCGCCGGATGATCTGCTGCGCCACCGGCAGCCGCCCGCCCACCGGCGCGGGGAAACGCACGATCGCATCGAGCCGGTCGGTGCCAACCGGTTCGAACATCACGCGCGGCGCGAACTGCGACAGGTCCAGGAAGCGCGTATCGCCATAGCGGCGCAGGCTCTGGCCCGCGGCCTCGAGAAACGGCTCGCAGGCCTGCTGGGCGATGTCCAGCAGTTCCGCCTCGATGCGGTCCGGGTCGCACTGCGCGGCCAGCGGAATGCGCACCGTGTCCAGCGTGTATTTGCCCGCCTGCGAATGGTTGCGCACCGCGACGGTCAGCAGCAGGCTGTTGGGCACCTGCACCGTGAAGCCGGTGAACTGCCGCGTCGGCGCGACCTCGACCAGCGTGGTCGTCAGCGCGTCCATGTCGATGACCTCGCCGGCGTACTGGCCGATCTCGACCAGATCGCCGAGCTGGAACGGGCGCGCGATCATCCGCATGAACGCGCCGAGGAAGCACATCACCAGTTCCTTGCCGGAGATCATCAGCGCGGCGGCAAAGGCGGCCAGCGAGATCGCGACGCTCTTCAGTTCGGAGACCCAGATGCCGAGCAGCAGCAGGAAGGCCACCGCGCCGATCAGATTGCGCGAGGCCACGGTCCAGGTGCGATAGCTGCGCAGATTGTCGCGGTCCGCCAACTGACGCGAGACGAAGAAGCGGTTGCTCAGCTTGACCAGCAGCACGCCCATCAGGACGATGAGCACGCTCAGCACGATATGCAGCAGGATGCTGTCGTTGAAATCGAGGTTCAGCTTCATGGTGTCGGGACCGCGGCGCATCGGGGCACCGCCAGGCCACGCGGGCAGGGAAGCCACGATTCTACCGAGTTGGCGGCCCGGCTATCCCGGCGGCGGGTTTTCTTATAGGATGCCGCCCCATTGCTGGCCTTCCTGTGTTCACCATGACCGCTTCCCAAGACTCGCGCGGCGCCGGCGTCGGCGTCGACAGCGACACCGCCTCGGGCGCCGCCGCGCCGCGCCTGCAGCGCAAGCTGCGGGCCCGCCATCTGAGCATGATCGCCATCGGCGGCTCGATCGGTACCGGGTTGTTCGTCGCCTCCGGCGCGACCATCGCCCAGGCCGGCCCCGGCGGTGCGCTGGCCGCGTATCTGCTGATCGGCGCGATGGTCTACTTCCTGATGACGAGCCTGGGCGAGCTGGCCGCCTATATGCCGGTGGCCGGCTCGTTCTCGACCTACGGCTCGATGTATGTCGACGAGGGCTTCGGCTTCGCGCTCGGCTGGAACTACTGGTACAACTGGGCGGTGACGATCGCGGTGGAGCTGGCGGCCGCGCAGCTGGTGATGCAGTACTGGTTCCCCGATACACCGGGCGTGCTGTGGAGCGGACTGTTCCTCGCGCTGATGTTCGGGCTCAACGCGATCTCGGTACGCGGCTTCGGCGAGGCCGAATACTGGTGCTCGCTGGTCAAGGTGGTGACCGTGATCGCGTTCATCGCGATCGGCACGCTGATGATCTTCGGCATCCTGCGCGGCGACGTGCCGGCCAGCCTGGCCAACCTGACGCTGGGCGATGCGCCCTTCGTCGGCGGCCTGCCCGCGATGATCGGCGTGGCGATGATCGCCGGCTTCTCGTTCCAGGGCACCGAGCTGATCGGCGTCGCCGCCGGCGAATCGGCCGACCCGGCGCGCAATATTCCGCGCGCGGTGCGGCAGGTGTTCTGGCGCATCCTGCTGTTCTACGTGCTGGCCATCGCGGTGATCGGCGTGCTGATTCCCTATACCGATCCGAGCCTGCTCAAGAGCGATGTGCAGACGATCGGCGTCAGCCCCTTCACGCTGGTGTTCCGCAATGCGGGGCTAGCCTTCGCCGCTGGCCTGATGAACGCGGTGATCCTGACGGCGGTGCTGTCTGCCGGCAATTCGGGCATGTATGCGTCGACGCGGATGCTGTACAACCTGGCCACCGAGGGCCGTGCGCCGCGCGTGTTCGCCCGGCTCACGCGCAACGGCGTGCCGATGCCCGCGCTGCTGGCCACCACCGCGGTCGGCGCACTGTGTTTCCTGACCTCGCTGTTCGAGAGCAAGGCGGTCTATCTGTGGCTGCTGAGCTTGTCCGGCATGACGGGCTTCATCGCGTGGCTGGGCATCGCCATCAGCCACTACCGCTTCCGCAAGGGCTGGATGCGGCGTGGCCTCGATCTGTCGCGGCTGCCGTACCGCTCGCCGTTCTTCCCGTACGGTCCGATCTTCGCGTTCGTGCTGTGCCTGGTGATCGCGCTGGGACAGAACTACCAGGCCTTCCTCAGCGGCAATATCGACTGGTGGTCGGTGGCCGCCACCTATATCGGCATTCCGATCTTCCTGGCGATCTGGCTCGGCTACCGGTGGACACGCAAGACGCGGTTCATCAGGTACGAGGACATGCGGTTTCCAGGCATGGAATGAGCGATCGTACGAAGGGCATGTCGTCTTCCCGCGTTCGCGGGGGCGACAGCTCGGCGGGGGGCCAACGGGCCCTGCTCAGTAGACGTCGCGCCGATAGCGCCCGGTCTCGGCCAGCGTCGCGAGCGTCTGCGCGCCCAGCACCTCGGCGAGCGCATCGTTGACACCGGCGGCCATGCCCTGCAGGCTGCCGCAGACGTAGACCGCGGCGCCCGCGGCGATCCATTCGCGGATCTGGGGCGCAGCGGCGCGCACCGCGTCCTGCACGTAGCGCAGCGGCGCGCCGTCGCGCGACCAGGTCTGGTCCAGGCGCTGCAGCATGCCGCTCGCCTGCCAGGCCGCCAGCTCCTCCCGATAGAAGGCGTCGTGCGCCGCGCTACGTTCGCCGAACAGCAGCCAGTTGCGCGCATGACCGGCAGCGGCGCGCGCCTTCAGCAGCGCGCGCAGGCCGGCCATGCCGGTGCCGTTGCCGATCAGCAGCAGCGGCCGGTCGTCGGCCGGTGCGTGGAACGCGCGGTTGGTGCGCACGCGCAGCGCGATGGCGGCGCCAGTCGGCGCGTGCTCGGTCAGCCAGCCCGAAGCGAGACCAAGCCGGCCATCGTCGTGGCGGGTCTGGCGCACCAGCAACTCCAGGCGGCCATCGGTGGGCAGCGAGGCGATCGAATATTCGCGGTGCGGCAGCGGCGGCAGCGCGTCGACCAGCGCCTGCGGCGACAAGCCGCGCATCGTTTCGGCATGCGGCGCGGGCAACGGCATGCGCGTGGCCAGCGCTTGCGCCAGCGGCATCGCCTCGCCATCGCAGCGTACCGGCGTCGCGCCATCGAGGGACAGGTCACGCAGCAATTGCGCAAGCTGATCGGGCGGCAGCCGCGGGCCGATCTCGGCAATATCGCCGGCATGCCAGTCCAGCATGGCCGGCGATTCGGGCTCCAGCGCCAGATGGAAGGCCGGCGCGCCGGCGCTGCCGGGATTCATCAGCCGGCGTTCCACCAGCCGCCAGCGGCCATAGCGCGGCGCCTCCCAGTCGGCGATCTCGGCGCCGCCGGCCAGCGCCGACAAGTGGTTCTGCCAATGGCGCAGCGCGCCGGTGTCGCCGTTGTCGACCTCGACCAGATCGAACAGCGGCCGCGCCTGTGCGCGTTGCAGCGCCGCGGCCAAGGCATGGCCGTAGGCGCAGAAATTCGCGTAGCTGCTGTCGCCCAGCGCGAGGATGCCGTAGCGCAGGCGGCTCAGGCCATCGCCGCTGGCAGCGGCCAGCTTGCGCGTGAAACCCGCGGCGCTGTCGGGCGCATCGCCTTCGCCGGTGGTGCTGGCCACGAACAGCGCCTGCCGGCAGCGCGTCAGTGCGGACAGATCGAGTTCCGCAAACGAGGCGACGCGCACCGGCAAGCCGGCGCGTTGCAGCGCCTGCGCGGTCTGCATCGCCAATTGCTCGGCAAACCCGGTCTGGCTGGCATAGGCGATCAGCGTGGCATCGTCCGCGGTCGAAGCGAAGGCCGCGCTGCGCTGGTGCCGATGGCGATGCAGCGCCAGAATCGCGCCGCAGAAACCGGCGTAGGCCAGCGCGACACCGCCCGCGGTCGGCCATTTGCCCGCACCGGCAAGCGACAGCGCCAGGCCGGATGCGCCCGCGACGCCGCTGAGCGCGCTCGCCAGCGAGGGAAGGCGGAATCGTCGCGGCGCATTCATGCCAGCATCGCCGCGAAAGCCGGCGACATGCGTTCGGTAAAGCCGCTCGGCGTGCGCAGAAGCATCCGCGCCGCGATGCCGCGCTGCGTTGCAAACGCCATGCCGGCCTCGGGGCCGAGCACGGTCAGCGCGGTCGACAGCGCGTCGGCCATCATGCATCGACGGTGCAGCACGGTCACCGACGCGAGCGCGTGGCTGACCGGATAGCCGGTACGGGGGTCCAGCGTGTGCGCGTAGCGGCGGCCGCCGCTGTCGAAATAGCGCCGGTAATCGCCGGAGGTCGCGACCGACAGGCCATGCAGCGCCACCACGGTCCGCGCGGCATCGGCGGCGGCATCATCGGCGGCAGGCGGGCTTTCCAGCTCGACCCACCACGGCATGCCATCGGGCTTGACGCCCTCGCCGCGCAGCTCGCCGCCGATTTCGACCAGATGGTGCGACACGCCGCGCGCCGACAGCCATGCCGATACCGCATCGACCGCATAGCCCTTGGCGATCGCGCACAGGTCGATCGACACCCCGCCGGGCTGGCGCGCACGCCGCCCTTGCTCGTCGAGCTCGATGCGCGCCCAGCCGCAGCGGGCCCGCGCCGCTTGCACTTCGTCGGCGCCGGGCGGCGCCGACCGTGGGCCGTCGGGCCCGAAGCCCCACAGCGATACCAGCGGTCCGGCGCTCGGATCGTAGGCGCCGCCACTGTCGCGCGCGACCGCCAGCGCGGTCTGCAGGACCGAGAAGCAGGCGGGCGGCAACGTCAGCCAACTTCCCGCTTGCGCGCCGTTGAAACGGCCGATATCGGAGTCGTCGAGCCAGTTGCTCATCTGGGCGACGATCTGCGCGAGCAGCGCATCGATGCCGGCTTCGATCGCGACGGCATCGCGGTGGTACACGTCATCGCGCGCAATCAGGCAGCGCACCGACCAGGTGGTTCCCATCGTTCGCCCGCCGCATCGATGCAGCACCATGTCGCCATCGGGGGGCGACGGCGGCGCATCGAAGCGCAGCGGCACCAGCACGCGCCCGGCCGCGGCTGCCGGCGCGGGCGGGGATTGCGTGCGAGGCGCCGCGGTGACGGACGTCGACTGCATCGGAGAACCCAGGCCGCCGCGCTTACTGCGGCAGGACCTCGAAGGTCGCCATATAGGCCGCGCGGCGCGCCTTGGCGGGTTTGAGCGAGACCTTGTCGTCGCGCACTTCGGCCTCGATCCAGTACATGCCCGGCGACGGCCACTTGATGGTGAACTTGCCGTCGGCATCGGTCTTGACCTTCATCTCGCCGAGCTGGTCGCGATAGCGGTTGCCGCCCGGCACCACTTCGACCTCGACGTTGGCCGCCGGCTTGCCGTCGAGCAGCAGGCGGAAATTGGCCGGCTCGCCCGCGAACAGATCGTTCGGATGCGTGACCGGGGCCAGTTCCAGCCCGCGGCCCGTGGTCTTCAGCGCCTGGGTGGTCGGCTTGCCCGCGGTCACGAAGGTCTCGAGCCGACTCTCCGACTGGGTGACCTGCAGCTCCTGCGCGTTGGCCGGCACCTTCTGCGCAAACTCGTCGGCCGAGCCGCGCCAGCGCTTGCTCTGGCCGTTCTCCTTGTAGCTGGCGAACAGGCCGTTGTTGACCACGGCCAGCTTGTAGGTGCCCGGCGCGGTCAGATGCACGTCGAAGGTGCTGCGATAGCGGCCGGTGCTCTGGTTCTCGGCCTTGGCCGGGCTGCCGTCGGGCGCGCTGACGCTCAGGTTGTCCAGCCGCAGCGGGAAATGCTCGAAATAGAACAGGTCGTTGGACACCGCCGCGTCGACGGTGACCCACGGGTCGCTGCCCGACAGCACGGTCGCCGACGGCAGCAGCCATTGGCGGTGGGCGTGCGCCGACAGCGGCAGCAGCGCAACCAGGGCCAGCGCGGACAGCCTGGCGCAGAGGGACAGTGGGGACATCGCGGAACGGTTCATCGAGGGCTCCAGGGCACGGGATCGGAAAGCGTCGAAAGGAATGCGGCGGACAGCGGCGCAGCGCGCGCCGCTCACGGCTTCAGGCTGACGGTGACGGCGCCCAGTTCGTGCTGGCCCTTGGCCTGCGCCGACCTGGCAGCGGATTTGGCGCCCGATCTGGCATCTTCAGGCGGCCAGGTGAACGGCACGCGCAGCAGTTCGCGGCCGCCGACTTCGCGGGCGGCTTCGACCACCAGCTGGTATTCGCCCGCCGGCAGCGTGGCCAGCGGCGCCTTGCCGTCGGTGAAGGTCACGGTGTGCTCGCCCGGCGCGCGTGTCGCGCCGGAGATGCCATCGGCCGGCATCTGCAGATCGCGGCCGGCCTTGCGCCACCACTGGCGCATGTCCTTCAGCCACTTGGTGCCCTCGGCATTCTTCAGCTTGACGTCGTACCAGACCGACAGGGTCGCGACCGGGCTCTGGTCGGCGCGCTCCAGCCACATCGCCACATAGGGGCGGTGATATTCGGCGACGCTCAGGCGCGGGATCTCGACCTTGACCTGGATCTCAGCGGCCGCGGCGGGCGCGGCAAGGGGCATGGCAACCAGGCCGCCCAGACCGCTCAGGCCGGTCAGGGAGACGCTAAGCAAACGACGCATAGAGAAAACCTCGTCAATGGATAAACAGGATCGCGAGCAGCAGCGGGGCGACCAGCCCCAGGCCCACCAGCGGCCAGGTGGCGACGCGCCCCCCGGCGTGCAGCTTCAGCAGGAACAGGCCGGTCACGCAGAACACCAGGCAGGCGAACGCGAACACGTCCAGGAACAGGCTCCACGCGCCGCCGGTATTGCGGCCCTTGTGCAGATCGTTCAGATACGAGATCCAGCCGCGCGTGGTCAGCTCGTACTGGGTCTGGCCGTTGTCCAGCGCAACGCTGACCCAGGCATCGCCGCCCGGCCGCGGCAGCGGCACGTAGATTTCGTCGGCCGACCATTCGGCCTCGCGGTCATGCGCATCGACATCGAATTCGCGCTGCAGCCAGTCGGCCAGCTCCACGGGCACCGGGGCCTTGTCCTGGCCGGCCAGGGCCGCTTCGCGGGCCTGCAACGCCGCCAGCACCGGGGCCGGTGCCTCGGCAGTGCGGCTGACGACCTTCGGCTCGGCCTCGATCTGGCCCGCATGGTTCAGCGTGAAGCCCGTCACGGCAAACAGCAGCATGCCGATCAGACACAGCGCGGAGCTGATCCAGTGCCATTGATGCAGATGCTTGAGCCAGAACGCCCGGCGCTGCTGCGCCGCGCCCAGACGTGTGTCCAGCGGCGGGTCCAGGCGGGGGTCCAGACGGGATTGGTTCATGACTGTGTTCCGGCGCCACTGCGTGTTGCTGTCGCCGGGGCAATGCGGCGTGCGGGACGGCGGCGATGCGCGCTGCGCTTGCGTTGGCCGTCCCTCGTGGGCCCGTCGCAACGGGAGTTTCAGGAGACCGAAAGAATAATTGTTCTCATTTGGTCCTGCAATGCAGACGTGATCGAGAAGTATTACAACGCATTTCACGTGGCCGCAACTTGTAAGTAAGTGCATGTAACTTTACGCGTACTGACACGATTATGTCCGCATTTGCACTCGTGGAAAGCCCTAGGCCGATCCCGGTCAAGTTTGTCCGGCGGCTCGCCGTTATGCCGCCGACAAACACAATTTTTACGGTGGACCACGGGGAAACACGATGCTGGAACGTCTTAGCTTGAGAAAGAAATTGCTGCTGCCATTGGTGCTCAGCTGGGTGTGCCTGTTGGCGCTGCTGCTGTGGGATGCCTGGCAAATGCGCAACATGCGGCTGGACGAGCGCCGCACCGACCTTGTCCACGTCACGGAGACCGCGCTGTCGGTGGTCAAGGCCTACGAGGCCGAGGCGAAGGCCGGCAAGCTGACGGTCGAGCAAGCCAAGGAATTCGCCGTCGACAAGGTTCGGACGATGCGCTTTGGCAGCGATGGCTATTTCACGCTGATGCGCTCGGACACCGTGGTCGTGATGCACCCGATCAAGTCGGAGATGAACGGCAAGAGCATGGCCGACTTCAAGGACCCGGCCGGCACCTACCTGTTCCGCGACATCGCCGAGATCGGCAAGGGTCCGGGCACCGGCTTCGTCCACTACCTGTGGCCCAAGCCGGGCGCCGAGGCCCCGCAGCCGAAGCTCAGCTATGTCGCCAACTTCAAGCCGTGGGACTGGAACTTCATCTCCGGCGTCTATCTGGACGATATCGACGCGGCCTTCCGCGCCTCGCTGTGGCAATCGCTCGGTCTGCTGCTGGTCATCGGCACGCTGATGAGCCTGGTCGTTGTCCGCATCGCCAACGGCCTGCATAAACAGCTTGGCGGTGAGCCGGCGCTCACATCGCATATCGCCAGCCGGATCGCGGAAGGCGATCTGGCCAGCCGCGTCGAGGTCGCGCCCGGCGACCAGCGCAGCGTGCTGTTCGCGATGGCGCAGATGCAGCAGCGCCTGACCGGCGCGATCGGCACCATCCGCGGCTCGGCCGATTCGATCGCCGGCGCCGCCAAGCAGATCGCCGCCGGCAATGCCGACCTGTCGCGCCGCAGCGAGGAACAGGCCGCCTCGCTGGAAGAGACCGCCGCCAGCATGGAACAGCTGACCAGCACCGTGCGCCAGACCGCCGACAACGCGCGTCAGGCCAGCCGGCTTGCCGAAGGCGCGTCGGAGATCGCGGTGCGCGGCGGCGAGCTCGTCCATCAGGTGGTTTCCACGATGGGCGAGATCAAGGACGCGTCCGGCAAGGTGGTCGACATCATCGGCGTGATCGAGGGCATCGCCTTCCAGACCAATATCCTGGCGCTGAACGCCGCGGTCGAAGCCGCCCGCGCCGGCGACCAGGGCCGCGGCTTTGCCGTAGTGGCCGGCGAAGTACGCAGCCTCGCCCAGCGCAGCGCCACCGCCGCCAAGGAGATCAAGGCGCTGATCGGCAACTCGGCGCAGCGCGTCGAGGACGGCTCGGCGCTGGTCGAGAACGCCGGCAAGGCGATGGGCGAGATCGTCGAGGCGGTCAAGCGCGTCACCGACCTGATCGGCGAGATGCGCGCCGCCACCGAGGAACAGACCGGCGGCATCGAACAGGTGAACCAGGCCGTCACGCAGATGGACCAGATGGCCCAGCAGAACGCCGCGCTGGTCGAACAGGCGGCGGCGGCGGCCGCTTCGCTGGAAGACCAGGCCGACGCGCTGCATCGGGCGGTGGGTACGTTCCGCCTGGCGGCCTGATCGCCCAGGGCCGCGGCAAGCCGGCCCGGTACGTTGAAAGAACCGCTGGGTGCCTCTGGATGGCCTACGGTGTCGTGTGTATAGTCCACGCTCTGCGCTTGACGTGAACCGGTGAACAGCCGGTACCGCAGGCGCAGGCAATCCAATACGAACAAGGACAGTTGCACACGGCCGCGCGCTCACAAGGCGACGCGAAGCCATCCATTCAGAGGAGCATCATGGCCCGTACCACCACCCTTCACCCTGTCCGTCCGATTGCCGCGCTGCTGCTTTGCGCCGGACTACTCGGCGGCGCTGCCCATGCGCAGACGGTTGCCGCCCCTGCGGCACCGGCTGCCCCCGCGGCCACCACGGCTGCGGCCGTGGCGGCGCCAAGCCAGGTCCGCAAGGCCAATATCGTGATCGTCGGCACCGGCGGCACCATCGCCGGCGCGGGCGCCTCGGCCATCAATACCGCCGCCTACCAGTCCGCGGTGGTGCCGGTGGACAAGATCATCGCGTCGGTGCCGGAAATCTCGAAGGTCGCCAACGTCAAGGGCGAGCAGGTCTTCCAGATCGGTTCGGAAAGCTTCAACAACGAGCGCCTGCTCAAGCTCGGCAAGCGCGTGTCGGAACTGCTGAAGCAGCCGGACGTCGACGGCGTCGTGATCACGCACGGCACCGACACCATCGAAGAAACCGCCTACTTCCTGAACCTGACGCTCAAGAGCGACAAGCCGGTGGTGGTGGTCGGCTCGATGCGCCCGGGTACGGCGCTGGGCGCCGACGGCGCGCTGAATCTGTACGACGCGGTGCTGGTCGCCTCCAGCCCCGAATCGAAGGGCAAGGGCACGCTGGTGGTGCTGAACGACGAGATCCACACGGGCCGCGACGTCACCAAGAGCAATACCTTCAAGACCGAGACGTTCCGCTCGCCGTTCGGCCCGCTGGGCTATGTGGTCGAGGGCCGCACGCTGTATTACCGGCTGCCGGCACGTCCGCACACCACCGCGACGGAATGGGACATCGACCGCATCGACAGCCTGCCTGAAGTGGCGATCGTCTATGGCTACGGCAACGCGAATCCGGGCAGCGTCGACGCGGCGGTCAGGAACGGCGCCAAGGCCATCGTCTATGCCGGCACCGGCAATGGCAGCGTCGGCGAGTACATGGTCGAGCCGCTGAAGGCCGCGCGCGCCAAGGGCGTGCAGATCGTCCGCGCCTCGCGCACCGGCAGCGGCATCGTGATCCGCAACGGCGAGCAGCCCGACGACAAGTACGACTGGGTGGTGGTCGACGACCAGCTGCCGCAGAAGGCCCGCATCCTGACCGCGCTGGCGCTGACCAAAACGAACGACACGCGCGAGCTGCAGAAGATCTTGTGGAAGTATTGAAGCGCTGAAGGTCGGATGCTGGTCCGTCGAAGGATCGGCATCCGCCGCACCGGTCATCTGGACCACGATGCGCCGCTGTCACGGGCCCCAGGGGCTCGAAGGCGCCGCCAGTCCGATTCCGTTGCGGTCCAGGAACTCCGGCAGCATGTGGAAGCGCAGCAAGGGAATCGACGCGCCTCGCTGGATCATTCGGACTCTGTCAAACACCGCGACACTGGGTTCATTGGCAAACCGCGAGGTGAAATAGATGCCTTCAATGTGCGGATACGCCCTGTAGATCGCCGAGCTCCATAGATTCGGCCCGCGATAGTCCGTCGTTGTCAGCACGCGGTTGTCCATGCCCAGGTGCAGATGCGGCTTGGTCAGGTCCGCCAGGCGCAGCGGCTGGCTGCGCTCGATCGTCAATGCCGTAATGCTTCGTGCCGATAACTCTGCTTCATCCAGCAGCAGCGGAAGCAGCTTGCCCTGCAGCCTGTCCCTGATCACACCCTCTGCCATGCACGCGGCGAAGCTAGGAGAGGCGTACAGCACGCCGAACTCATCGTTTGCCGCGTCGAAGCGATAAGGAATGCCGCCAAGCGACCTTCGCGTGTAGTGAATCGGTCCAAAAATGGAGCGATGAATTCGCCATAGCGGCGTGTTGTCGAGATCCAGCTCGATTTCCGGCATCGAGCGCTCTGCCAGATCCGCCGGTGGCAACGGGCAGTCCAGCTCCTCCGCGGTAAGTGCCGACATCAAGCCGCCCCTTGGTCGGCGTTGTACCGGTTGCGCGCCACCTCGACGACTGGGGCGATCGGCCTGGTTGCATCAAGTATCCAGGCCATCGGACTCATTCCGCCAAGACTCTCCTGCGGGGTTTGCATAAAGTTGTGCAGGACCCAGCAACTGGCGTTGGCCTGGACGAAGGGCGCAAGCACGGCGGCAAGACGCTCGGGCTCCGCATCGAACTGCCACTGCGGATAGCGAAGGCCCCTTTGCTTGCCCGGGGGCACCAGTGCGTAAAGCCGACCCTTCAGACGCGCTTCGTTGATCGCGCCATCCGAGCGGCCGGCGTAGATCGAGGCGTCACGCAGCGTCAGGTTGTCCGGCTTCTGCCATTCAACCAGGGCCTGGTGACGACCCCGATCGCGTGCCGCTTGCAATGGATCGGAACCACGTTCGATCAGAGCTTCGGCCGCTGCACGCAGCCAGGAGTCGATTTCGGCGGCGTCCGAGGCGAAGGCGTGCTGGTCGCGCTGGACGCCGCGACGTTCGGCGAGCGACCGAACGCGCTCAAGGACGGCAACCGCGAGCGCCACATAGGGGTCCGGGGCCGCGGACCGATGCAGCACGCGTACTGTCGTCGAAAATCGCTTCGCAGTGCCAACGTGTCTTGCTTCGGCCTTCGCCTTCACCTTGTGCGAGAAGGGTTCGTGGCGCGGAGGAAGCGTGCCGAATGCCCATGGAGGCTGCGGCTGTGACGCATCAGGGTATATTGCGGCGCTCTGGTTCAGTGTCAGGACATCGCCATAGCGAAACGCGCGGCCGGCATAGACGGACGACCCGTAGAGATATTGTTGCCGTACGGTTTCAGCCGACTCTCCATGGCCGCTTTTATAACGGGTGCGATAGATTTTCATCGGAGAACCTGTTGATCGAACGGTGGCACTTCATAACGGCCATGCTAGTTCATGAATTTCATGAACACAACAGCCGTTCGTGCACACGCCATCCCTGGCACAGCGGCGCGCATGTAACAGTATGTTTCCCCACCAATTAACGCTTGTAATGAGATCAATTCTCATTTACTATCGCATCACTGTCTGACGACGCCGACACCTGAGTATCAGGACCGAGGCGCAGACCAGCCGGCGGCGCAGCACCAGCGCCTGCCGCGAGAATTCCGCGACGCCGCCTGGCGGTGTCCGCCAAACCGTCTTTTGTGGGGACCGCTCCGTACCGCGGAGCGTTTGGCAGTAGCCAGTCGCCGGAGGATCAGGGGAGCAACCAGACCCCGCTTTCTTGATCGCCAAACTCCGTCGGCAAGCAAAGCCACCTTTTTATTCCTGGCGCCGTGCCGTGCACGGCGTGTCTTTTCCGGGCGCCCGGCCAGGGCGCGGCAGCCGGAACATCCGTCGCCCGGCGCGCTGTGCGCGCCCGCGCATCGAGCGCTCTCCTCTGACTGTCCGCCGCTTCGCCATGCCGGCCCCTCGATGGAGCTTCGCGATGGAACGCCTGTTCAAGCCACTGACCGAACTGAAACGCATCCTGGCGCGGCAGTTGCGCGAGCAGCCAGGTTGCCATGATTGCCAGTTGCGCGCGGTATGCGTGCATCGGCCCGACCACACCGGTTGCAACTGGAGCGCGGAGGTCGATTTTCCCGGTCGTTGCGATGACGATGCCGTGCGCGACCTGCCGCATGCGCGGCAGGTGATCATGCTGGTGCGCGAGCGCTACAACGTCGCCGCCGGCCTGACCGGCCAGCGCAAGGGCGGGGCCGGCGCCGCCGCGGCCTAGGCGCCCGGACGCCGACTCACTCGATGACCGACCACCGCCGGATCACGGTCGTCCCGTGGCCGGCACTGCCGGCACCGCCGCCGGCTTCAGCACCAGCCACAACGCCACGCCGATCAGCGCCCCGCCCACCGCGTGAGCCCAGGACAGCGACTCGCCGAGAAACACGGCACCCCATACGATGCCGAACGGCGGAATCAGAAACGTCACGCTGAGCGCGCGCACCGGTCCGATATCGGCGATCAGCCTGAAATACAGGATATAGGCGAGCGCGGTACAGACGATGCCCAACGCCGCCATCGCCGCCCAGACGCCGGCGCTTGCCGCCGGCAGCGTGTTCTCTCGAACCAGCGACGCCACGCAAAACGGCAGCAGGAACAACGTCGCGCCAACCATGCTGCCCGCCGCCACCAGCCGCGCGTCGAGTCCGCCCTGCTGGCCGATCCAGCGGCGCGTCAGAAAGCCGGCCAACCCATAGCAGGCGGTCGCGGCAAGACAGGCGAGAGCGCCGAGGATCACGTCCATGCTGAACGCGACCGGGCCGGTCCGCGTCAACACCGCCACGCCGGCCACGCCAATCAATACGCCGACAGCCTTGGCCAGCGTCATCCGTTCGGCAAAGAACAGCGCACCGATCAGCACGCCCATCAGCGGCGTCATGGCGTTGAACACCGCGGAATATCCGGCTGGCAGCCACAGCGCGGCCACCGAGTACATCACGAAGGGAATGCCGGAGTTGATCGCGCCCAGCACCATCACGCGGCCCCATTTGCCGCGCATGTCCCAGCGGATACGCAGCACGGCCAGGATCGCTGCCAATGCCAGCGCACCAATGACCACACGGACGAAGGCGGCGGTCAGCGGACCGAGCACCGGCGCGCCGACACGAATGAACAGAAAACTGGCGCCCCAGATGGCGGACAGCGAGAGCAGACGGAGGAAATCGGCGGGGGTCATGATGGGATCGGCGCTCGTGGCGTCCGGTACAGGCGCGCGGATGTGCGCAGATGGCCGGATTTGACGCTCGTCGGCGACCGATGGCAAGCCGTTTTCGGACATCCGGATGGTCCCGGCGTCCGGCTTGGCGATGTAAGGACGCAACTGTTGCGTGACGGCATCAGCTTGACCCCACAACAGAAAGGGTAAATATTACAAGCAGTGACAAAACGCCTTAAGTGAAATTAAACTCTGACCTGCGCCAGAGTTAATTGACCCCTCCGACGCATTCCCGACGAGCCGCCAGGCAACTGGCGGCTTCTTTTTTTGGTGCGGCGGCACCGCGGTCGCGAAGCGGCGCCATGCCGGGCCAAAAACGTACCCGTTTCTGCGGGCGCACCGCGGACATGTCTTCGCTAGACAGCCTGTACCGCCACGCCGCGTTCGCAGCGCTCGATCAGCTCCGCCAGCGGCACGCCGGCGCCGAACAGGAAGCCCTGCACCGCGTCGCAACCCTGTTCCCGCAAGAAGCGGAACTGGTCGGCGGTCTCGACGCCTTCGGCCACGACCTGCAGCCGCAACTGATGGCCGAGCGCGATGATCGCCGCGACCACGGCCCGGTCCTCGCCATTGCCATTGCCATCGCCTTCGGCAAGATTGGCGACGAAGGAACGGTCGATCTTCAGCTTGTTGATCGGCAGCCGCGTCAGATAGCTCAAACCCGAATAGCCGGTACCGAAGTCGTCGATCGACAGGCCGACGCCGAGCGCGCGAATGCCGCGGAAGGCGTCGATCGTCTGCGGCGTACCCTCGATCAGGATGCCCTCGGTGACCTCGATCGCCAGATTGCGGGCCGGCAGGCCGCTTTCGCGCAGGCAGCGGTCGACCAGCGCGGGGAAGTCCTCTTGCTGCAGGTGCGGCGGCGAGATATTGACCGCGACCTCCAGGTCCAGGCCGGTACGCATCCGCAGCGTCTGGATCTCGCGGCACGCGGTGGCCAACACCCATTCGCTGATCGGCACGATCAGTCCGCATTGCTCGGCGATCGGGATGAATTGGCCCGGCTGCATCGCGCCGCGCTCGGCGGTGTACCAGGACAGCAGCGCCTCGACCCCGACGATGCGCTGGCTGGCGGTATCGACCAGCGGCTGATAGCGCAGCGTGAATTCCTGCTCGGCCAGTGCCCGCCGCAGCAGCCCTTCGATGGTGAAGCGGGCCAGCGACGCCTCCTTCATGTCCGGCGAGAAGCGGCGCACCTGGCCACGGCCGCCCTGCTTGGCCGCGTGCAGCGCCGCATCGGCCGCCTGCAGCAGGTCGGCGACGGTATTGCCGTCGCTCGGGAACAGCGCCATGCCGATCGACGGCACGACGCGCAGCCTGACGCCACCGAGCCGCAGCTCCTCGGACAGCCGCGCCACGATCTTGGCGGCCGCCAGTTCGGCCTCGCTGTCGTCGGCAATGTCGGACAACACCACCGCGAACTCGTCGCCATCCATCCGCGCCGCCAGATCGGCTCGGCGCACGGCGGCGCGCAGCCGGTCCGCCATGGTCCGCAACACATCGTCGCCAACGTGGTGGCCCAGCGAATCGTTGATGCGCTTGAACTGGTCCAGATCGATCAGCAGCAGCGCGACCCGACCATTGTGGGCTCCCACCGCCTGCAGCAACGCGTCGGCGCGTCCGCTCAGATAGTCGCGATTGGGCAGGCCGGTCAGCGTGTCGTGGTGCGCGAGGTGATCGATATAGGCATCGGCGCGCCGCCGCTCGGTCAGATCGTGCGCGATCGCCAGATAGCCGCCGGCACCGTCCTGGCCCGGCTGGCCGTGGCGCTTGCCGGCATCGCCGCCCGACAGCGGCAACAGCGTCAATTGCACCGGCAGCGTGGAGCCGCCCTTGCGGATGTAGTGCCAGGTGTGCTCGTCGACCAGCCCGAGGCGCGGCTTGGCGATCAGCGCTTCGAAACCGGGCGCGACCGGCTGGCCGAGTTCGGCCGACAGGGCACGGGCACGCGCGGCCAGCTCGCCCGGCTCGTGCAGTGCGCTGTACGGAATGCGTCCGACCAGTTCGTGCGCCTGGTACCACAGCATCTGCTCGCCAGGCCGATTGATCGAGGTGATGGTGCCGTGTCCGTCGAAAGCAATCACGCAGATCGGCGCATGGTCGAGCAGGCGTGCATGCCGCTGCGCCACCAAATCGGCCGACTGCCTGGCCCGCTCGGCGCTGCGGCGCCGCGCGGCCAGATGCCAGGCCAGCCAGCCGAGCAGCGCGGTGCCGAGCGTACCTGCCGCAATCACCAGCGGCACTGGTGCACCGGGGCCCCCTTCCTCGAACGCGGGCAGCGTGGTCGCGCGCACGGTCCAGGTCTGGCCACCGAACGCCAGCTCGCGATCGAGCTGGCGCAGCGGATGGGAATGCGTGCGAGGGGCCGCCTCGCCGCCTGCCCGGGCCAGCAGCAAGGCATTGGCGGCGGAGGGCCGCCCCTGGTACAGCGCCAGCGAAAGCCTGCCGCCATGGATGGCCGCCGCGTCCGCCATCAGGTCGCCGAGCCGGTAGGCCGCATAGACATAGCCGAGCAGCGCCTGCCGCCGCTCCTCCACCGAATTGACCGGCATGCCGTTGCGGTAGACCGGCAGATACAGCACCGCGCCCTGCGCGGCAACGCTGCGATGCACTTCGCGCAGCAGCGCCACGCGCGGGGTCATGCGCGCCTGCATCGAATCGCGCGCCGCTTCCGCGGTGGCACGCCGTACCGGGTCGGACAGATGGTCGAAGCCCAGCGCGCCCAGCGTGCGGCCGGCGAAGGGCTCGACATAGATACCGGGCGCGTAGACCTCGCGCTCGCCGCGTGGAAATACGTCGAAGGCGGGCAGGCCTTCGGCGCGGACCGATTCGACCAGCGCGTCGAGCGCAGCGGCCTGCGCCAATCTGGCATAGCCGACCGAATGGATGCCGGGGGGCAGGTCGTCGACCTGCGTGGCGAGCATATAGGCCCGCCATTGGTCCCGCGTGGTGTCGGGATTGGCCGCCAGCAGGCCGCTGGCTCCGCGCAGCAGGCGCTCGCCGGTGTCGAGCCGCTGGCGCACTGCCATCACGCTCGCCGACAGCATCGCGTCGAGCCGCTGCGCGGCGGCGCGTTCGCTCCATGCGGCGCTCTGCACGGCGGCCGCGGCAGTGATGCAGGCGCCCGCGGCCACGACCAGCAAAGCCAGGACGGCGGGAGGAAGCGAAGGCAGTTTCATCGCAATAGCAAGGCGGGGCCGTGCGGCCTGGATAGGAGCGGCGCGGCGTGGCGCCAAGGTCGTGACCGGCACCGATGCCGCTGGCGTCCAGGCTCGGATCACGGCTTGGACTATACCGCGCGAAATGCACTTTGCGACAGCGGGACAGGTCGTGTGCCGCGACTCGCACCATGCCGCTCGATGTGATACGGTGACGCCTACGGAACCCGCCGACCCGGGGAATGCCCTTGCGGGCACGCATGCCACCGTCCCCCCTTGCTCGACGACTCGCCCAACGCACCGCCGCACGTAGCGCCGAAAGGACCGCCCGACACACCGAACGACGATCGCCGCGAGCCGCCTGCCACGGCCACGGCGCGTCGTCCCCGGTTCGCGCTGTCGTTGACGACCCGTATCGCGCTGGTCACCGCCGGTCTGTCGACCGTGCTCGGCGCCGCCCTCGTGGTGGGCTCGCTGAAATCGGCCCATGACGACCTGCGTGACGCACTGCAGGCGCAACAGGATTCCGTCGTCAAGCTGACGGCCGAACAGCTCGACTCCGCGGTCAACGATCGCCTGATCCTGCTCGAGCACCTCGCCCCGCAATTCAAGTCGATGATGGACGCGCCGGCCGCGCAGCTGCAGGCCATGCTCAGCCGCACCATTCCGATCCCCGGCACCTTCAACAGCGCCGTCGTGGTCGATGCCAGGGGCATGCTGCTGGCCCGCGACGGTACCGTGGTGTCGGTCGCGGACCGCACCTATTTCCGCGAGGCCGCGCGCACGCTGGCGCCGGTGATCAGCCCGCCGATCCGCGCCCGGGCCGACGGTTCGGTCGGCGTGCTGCTGGCCGTGCCGATCGTCTCGGACGACAAGACCTTCCTCGGCCTGGTCGGCGGCTGGATCGACCTGGCGCGCTCGAACTTCCTGGTCGAGGTGCCGCACAGCCCGATCGCCAGCACCGGCTTCTATTGCCTGGTGTCGGCCGGCGCCCAGCCGGTCTACGTGCAGCACCGGCTGCAGCAGCAGGTGGGACAGCCAGCCCGCGCGCAGGGAGAGACCTGCGGCGTGCAGGCCCAGCCGGCAACCCTGGAATTCCTGACCCCGCGCGAGCCGGTCATCGCACGCTATCTGATGGCGACCACCGGCTGGGAACTGGTCGCCGTGCTGCCGGCCAAGGAGGCCTTCCAGCCGCTGCACGCGATGCAGCAGCGCTTCCTGTTGTGGTCGGCGGTCGCCGTTGGCCTGGCGGCGGTACTGAACTGGTTCGCGGTGCACTGGATGTTCGCGCCGCTGGCGCAGCTGCGGCGCGTGGTGCGCGACAGCGCGCGCGACCTGTCGGCCTACGAGCGGCTGTCGACCCATCGCCATGACGAGATCGGCGTGCTCGCGCGCGCGTTCGCCCGGCTGATGCGCGACGTGCGCGAGCGCCGCGAACAGCTGCACCGCAGCGAAACGCGCCTGCGCGCGGTCACCGACACGCTGCCGTCGCTGCTGGCCTTCATCGACACCGACGAGCGCTACGTGTTCAACAACCTCGCCTACGAGCGCACCTTCGGCATTCCGCTCGACCAGCTGCGCGGCATGACGCTGCGCGAACTGCTGGGCGAAGCACGGTACGCGCGCATCCAGCCGTATCTGCAGCAGGCGCTGGCGGGCACCGCGGTCACCTTCGAGACCGAGTTCCACGATCCCGACTACCACTGCACCGAAACCAATTTCCGGCCCGAGTGGAGCGCCGACGGCAGCCGCGTCGAGGGCGTGCATGTCCATGTGCAGGACATCACCGCGCGCAAGCTCGAGACGCTGCGGCTCGCGCAGATCTCGCGGCTGGACCATCTGACGCAGCTACTGAACCGCAGCGCGTTCGAGACGCGGCTGGCCGAGGCGATGGCACGCAGCCGCTCGCAGGACCGGCTGATGGCGCTGCTGTATCTGGACATGGACCGCTTCAAGGCGGTCAACGACCACTATGGCCACGCGGCCGGCGACCAGCTGCTGCAGAGCTTCGCCAAGCGCGTACAGCGCTGCGTGCGCGAGCGCGATGCGGTGGCGCGGCTGGGCGGCGATGAATTCGCGATCGTGATGGAGGACATCGACCGGCCCGATGTCGCGGTGCGCGTCGCCGGCGCGATCCTGCACGCGGTGGGCCGCCGCTTCTTCATCGAGGGCGCCTTCGTCGACGTCAATGTCAGCATCGGCATCGCGTTGTACCAGGGCGCGCCGATGACTTGGCAGCAGCTGGCCAAGGAGGCCGATGCGCTGCTGTACCGCGCCAAGGACGCCGGACGCGGCCGCTTCGAGATCGGCCCGCCCGAGCTGGCGAACCGGTCGCGCGAGGCCCGCCCGTAGGCCGCCTTGCGCGCCGGCGCGGCGTCGGCAGTCCCGGCGGCGTATCCTAGAAGACCGATTCGCACCGTTCGTTCACAGGAGCCAGCCATGTCAGACCAGCAGCCCCCAGCGACCCGCATCGAACAGGACAGCCTGGGCCAGGTGCCCGTCCCCGCCGACCACCTGTGGGGCGCGCAGACCGAGCGCTCGCGCCAGAACTTCCGCATCGGCAACGAGAAGATGCCGCCCGCGCTGATCGAGGCGTTCGCGATCCTGAAGTTGTGCGCGGCGCGCGCGAACCGCGAACTGAACGTGCTCGACGCGAAGCTGGCGCAGGCGATCGAACAGGCCGCCGAGGAGATCATCGCCGGCCAGTGGCCCGACGAGTTTCCGCTGTCGGTCTGGCAGACCGGCTCCGGCACGCAGACCAACATGAACCTGAACGAGGTGATCGCCAATCGCGCGATCCAGCTGCTCGGCGGCGAGGTCGGCAGCAAGCGTCCGGTTCATCCCAACGACCACGTCAACGCGAGCCAGTCGTCCAACGACAGCTTCCCGACCGCGATGCATATCGCCGCCGCGCGCGCGGTGCAGCGCCAGCTGCTGCCGGCACTGGAGACATTGCAGAAGACGCTGGGCAGCAAGGTCGAGGCCTTCGCCGACATCGTCAAGGTCGGCCGCACCCATCTGCAGGATGCCGTGCCGCTGACGCTGGGCCAGGAGTTCTCCGGCTACCAGGCGCAGGTCGCCGACGCGCAGGCACGGCTGCACCAGGCCGTGCTGCGCGCGATGCCGGTGCCCCAGGGCGGCACCGCGGTCGGCACCGGCCTGAATGCGCCAGCCGGCTTCGCCGCCGCCTTCGCGCGCGCGCTGGCCGACTACACCGGCCTGCCGTTCGAACCGGCCGCCAACCGCTACGCGCTGCAGGCCGCGCACGACGCGCTGACCGACCTGTCGGGCGCGCTGAACACCACGGCCTCGTCCTTCCTGAAGATCGCGCGCGACTTCATGCTGCTGGGCTCCGGCCCGCGCGCGGGGTTTGCCGAGCTGCAGCTGCCGGCCAACGAGCCGGGTTCGTCGATCATGCCGGGCAAGGTCAATCCCACGCAGGCCGAAGCGCTGGCGATGGTCTGTTGCCGCGTGATCGGCAACCACACCACGATCACGCTGGCCAACGGCCTCGGCACGCTGGAGCTGAACGCCTACAAGCCGGTCATCGTTTACAGCCTGCTGCAGTCGGTTACACTGCTGGCCGACGCGGCGGCCAGCTTCGCCGAGCACATGGTGGCCGGCGTCGAAGCGGACCGGACGCGCATCGGCGAGCTGCTCGAACGATCGCTGATGCCGGTCACCGCGCTGAACCCGCATATCGGCTACGACAAGGCCGCCGAGATCGCCAAGCTGGCGGTGGCCCGCAACCTGTCGCTGCGCGAGGCGGCGATTGCCTCCGGCCATGTCACCGCCGAGCAGTTCGAACAATGGATCGACCTGAAGGGGATGACGCGCGAGGTGTAGCGCCAGCGCACCGGTGCTGGCGGCCATGGACCCGGCCACGGACGCGACCATGCTGCGGGCCACGCGCCCGACCCTGCCACCGGCCGCCAGCGCATTGACCGAACCTTCGACCGGCCCCGCCCCGCGGCGGCCGGAAACAAACCCGCTCGAGACGGGCTGACGATCGGGGTAACAACGATCGCATTGACCAGATGATTCCTGCTCCCATTCCCGCCGATGACCAGCGGCGCCTCGACACGCTGTATTCGCTGAACATCCTCGATACCGCGGCCGAAGAGCGCTTCGATCGGCTGACGCGCCTGGCCAGGCGGCTGTTCGACGTGCCGATCGCGCTGGTCAGCCTGGTCGACGCCAAGCGGCAGTGGTTCAAGTCCTCGTTCGGCCTGGCCGTGCGCGAAACGCCGCGCGAGCAATCGTTCTGCGGCCATGCGATCCTGCGCGACGATCTGCTGATCGTGCCCGACGCGCTGCAGGACCAGCGCTTTCACGACAATCCGCTGGTCACCGGCGCGCCCGGCGTGCGCTTCTACGCCGGCTGCCCGCTCGCGGTACGCGGCGGCGCCAAGGTCGGCACGCTGTGCCTGATCGACACCGCGCCGCGCGAGTTCGACCAGGATGATCAGGCGCTGCTGCACGATCTGGGGCGCCTGGCCGAGCAGGAGCTGGAATCCGCGCAACTGGCGTCGATGGACGACCTGACCATGCTGTCGAACCGGCGCGGCTTCTCGGCGCTGGCGCAGCACGCGCTGGCGGTCTGCCAGCGCCAGGGGGTGCCGGTCACGCTGCTGTTCTTCGACATGGATGGCTTCAAGGCCATCAACGACCGCTTCGGCCACGCGGAGGGCGATCTGGCGCTGACCGCCTTTGCCGACCAGTTGCGCCGCGCGTTCCGTCAGTCCGACCTGATCGGACGGCTCGGCGGCGACGAGTTCGTCGTGCTGCTGGTCGACGCCTGCGCCGACCAGTGCGACGCGATGCTGGACCGGCTGCGGCAGGGCGTGGACGCGCACAACGCGCAGAGCCAGCGCGGTTATCGGCTCGATTTCAGCGCCGGCGCGGTCGCGTTCGATCCCGCCCGCCACGCGGGCATCGCCGATCTGCTGGCGCAGGCCGATCAGGCGATGTACGCGAACAAGCAGGCCCGCAAGGCAGGGACGCCGCCCGCCGGGGGTCAGTAACTCGCGTTGCGGCCGCCGCCGCGCCGTGTTACTGTCCGGCCATCCAGGAGAAAGCGAACCTGCGGCGCGACAGCGCGGCGGCAGCGCTGCCGAAGGCGTACCCCCGAAACGCTCAGGTACCGAAGACTGGAGACGACAACGAACTGGAGAGCGCCGCCATCATGATTCGACGATGACGGCCGCCGAAGGGGCAAGCCGGGTCCGGGGCGGACGCGGTGAATCTCTCAGGCAAAAGGACAGTGGGGGCAGCCGGGTTGGCATCGACGATGCCGGCCGGCTGCCCCTTTTTGCATCCTGGAGCCTGAAATGAAAGTCATCGTGATGGGGGCCGGCGTGATCGGCGTGGCCTCGGCGTGGTATCTGTCCAAGGCGGGCCACGAGGTCGTGGTGCTCGAGCGCAATGCCGGCGCGGCACGCGAAACCAGCTTCGGCAATGGCGGCCAGATCTCGGTCAGCCATGCCGAACCCTGGGCCAATCCGTCGGCGCCGCTCAAACTGCTCAGCTGGCTGGGACGCGAGGACGCGCCGCTGCTGTTCCGCCTGCGCGCCGACCCGGCGCAATGGTCGTGGGGCCTGAAGTTCCTGCGCGAATGCCCGGCCCGGCGTTCCACCCGCAACATGATCCAGCTGCTCAATCTCGGCACCTACAGCCGCGCCAGCCTGCAGGCGCTGCGCGCCGAGACCGGCATCGAGTACGACCACCTGACCCGCGGCATCCTGCACTTCTATACCAGCCAGAAGGAATTCGACGCGGCGATCGAGCCGGCGCGCATCATGCGCGAGCTCGGCTGCGAGCGCCGCGTGATCGGTCCCGACGAAGTGGTGAAGCTGGAACCCGCGTTGGCGTCGATCGCGCCGCGGCTGGCGGGCGCCACCTACACCAGCGAGGACGAGTCCGGCGACGTGCACCGCTTCACCACCGGCCTGGCCGCACTGTGCGAGGCGCGCGGCGTGCGTTTCCGCTATGGCGTGCGCGTGCAGCGGCTGCTGGCCGAAGGCGGCCGCATGCGCGGCGTCGAGATCGCCGACGAGACCGGCGCGTACACGGTCGAGCAGGCCGACGCCTATGTGCTCGCGCTCGGCAGCTTCAGCCCGATGCTGGCGCGTCCGCTTGGCGTCAAGCTCGACATCTATCCGGCCAAGGGCTATTCGGCCACGCTGCCGGTGCTCGATCCCGAGCGCGCGCCGACCGTCAGCCTGACCGACGACGAGTACAAGCTGGTGTTCTCGCGGCTGGGCGATCGCTTGCGCATCGCCGGCACCGCCGAGCTCAACGGCTATTCGATGGAGCTGAACCCGGTGCGTTGCGAGGCCATCGTGCGGCGCACGCTGGAGATCTTCCCCGGTGTCAGCCGCCCCGAACTGGCGCGCTACTGGACCGGGCTGCGTCCCGCGACGCCGGGCAACGTGCCGTATATCGGCGCGAGCGCGGTGCAGGGGCTGTACCTGAACACGGGCCACGGCACGCTGGGCTGGACCCACGGCTGCGGCTCGGGACGCGCGATCGCCGAACTGATCAGCGGCCGCGTGCCGGAAGTGGACTTCGGCTTTTGCGGTCCGCTGCCGCAGGCGCCGCGGATGGCGCGTCCGCTCGCGCCGGTGATTGCCGCGCGCGCCGCCGCATCGGAGCCGGCCGAGCTTTGATATCCGTCTGATACAGGTATGAAACAACGACACCGGCGCGGCATGGCGTTGCCATGCGCGCCGGTGTTTTCGTTTCATCGCTGCCGCGCATGCATGGGCGCCAAAGCGTACCCGTTTCTGCGCACGGCTTTCGGCGAGCGTACCCGTTTCTGCGGGCCGCATTGGCAGCCGATTAGCAGCCGATTAGCAGCCGACTGGCAGCCGGCTGGAGCCAATTGGCGGCCGCATTGACAGCCCCATGGCCAGCCCTACTGCCGGCCCTACCGCCCGCCCTACTGCCCGCCCTACTGCCGGCCCTACTGCCCGCCCAATTGCCGGCTCACAGTGCACCTTGCGGGCCAAAGCCAGACCCGGGCATGGCATCGATCGGGCGCGCAATCCGCACCGGCCGCCTGCGATGCGGGCCCGCACCGTACCCGTTTCTGCGTCGTGCGAACGCCGTCCGATGCCGCGTGGCGTGCCGTGCGTACCCGTTTCTGCGTACACAACCTCAGTCGAATCAAGGCTCTCCGATGCCTCGACGTCTCGCCATCGCCGCGCGGAGGCAGCGCGCTCGCGCCTCGGTATCAAGCGATGGTGTCGACCACGCCGCCATCGACGCGCAACGCGGCGCCGGTGGTCGCCGATGCCTGCGGCGAACAGACGTAGACCACCATGTGCGCGACCTCCTCCACCGTGGCCGCGCGCTGGATGATCGAGCTGGGCCGATGCGCCTTGACGAACTCGGCGGCCGCTTCCTCGATCGACAGCCCTGCCTTGTCCGCGTCCTCGCGCAGCATTTCCCGCAGGCCGTCCGACAGCGTCGGTCCCGGCAATACCGCGTTGACCGTGACGCCGGTCCCGCTCAGCCGTTTGGCGAGGCCGCGCGACACCGCCAGTTGTGCGGTCTTCGAGAAGCCGTAGTGGATCATGTCCTCGGGCGTGTTCAGCGCGGACTCCGACGAAATGAACACCACGCGGCCCCAGCCGTTCGCCGCCATCGCCGCCGTATACGCCCGCGCCAGGCGCACGCCGGACATCACGTTGACATCGAAGATGCGGGTCCAGTCCTCGTCGCTCAGTTCGTAGAAATCGCGCGGACCGTAGATGCCGGCGTTGTTGACCAGAATGTCCACCGCGGGCTCCGCGGCCACGATCGCGTCGCAACCGTCGGCGCTGCCGACATCGGCCGCGACGCCGCGCACCGCGGCGCCCGGAACTTCGCGCACCACGTCCGCGATGGCGCCCTCGACGGTGTCCTGCTTGCGGCCATTGACGATGACCGCGGCGCCGCTGCGCGCGAGGCCAATGGCAATGGCCAGTCCGATGCCGGCGGTCGACGCGGTGACCAGCGCGGTCTTGCCGGTGAGATCGATTTGCATGGGTACCTCCTGAAACAGGGTGAAATCAGCGAAGAGGACGGCGAAAGGGTCAGTCAAGCGGGTACGCAGAAACGGGTACGCTTTTCGACAGCAACGCAGCGGCGCGTCAAGGCAGTGGCTTAATCGCGGCCCGTGCGCTGCGCGTTGCCGGCTTCCGGAAACACCACCCGCACCCGCAGCCCCGGCTCGTTGTCCTCCAGCGACAGCGTGGCGCGGTGTACCTGGGCGATCTCGTCGACGATCGCCAGGCCCAGGCCGCTACCGCCGCTCGGCGCATCGGGCAAGCGATAGAAGCGGTCCAGCACGCGGGCGCGCTGTTCGGGCGGGATGCCGGGACCGTTGTCGGCGACGATCAGCGCGACCCGGCCCGCGTCGGCACGCTGCACGCGCACGTCGACCTTGCCGCCGGCGGACACATAACGCAGCGCGTTGTCGATCAGATTGGTCAGCAGGATGCGCAGCGCGTCGGGATCGCCCTGCACGGTCAGCCCGGCCGCGTCTCCAGCGCCAGCATCGCCAGCCCTGCGACCATTGCCACCATCGTCGCCGTCGCCGTCGCCGTCGCCGCTGGCGTCGAGCCCCAGGTCGATATTCCGGTCCAGCGCGGCCTGTGTCATCTCGCCGACCACGGTGGCTGCCAGCTCGCGCAAGGCGACCGGCTGCTGGCCCGCGACGGCCGCGCCGGGCTCGTGGCGCGCCAGCGTCAGCAACTGCGTCACCAGATGCGTCAACCGCTCGAGGCCATCGCGCAGATTGCCGACCGCCTCTCGGCGCGCCGGCTCGCTGTCGGCGCGTTCGACCAGTTGCGCCTGCAGCTGCAGCGCGGTCAGCGGCGTGCGCAGCGCGTGCGCGGCATCGGCGATGAACGCGCGCTGCGTGTCGATCGCGTCGGACAACCGCGCCAGCAGCAGGTTCAGCGCCTCGGTCAGCGGCGCGATCTCGGCCGGCATCTCGGCAACCGCCAGCGGCGACAGCGCGTTGGCATCGCGCTTGCCGACCTGCCGCGCGATCTCGCGCACCGGCCGCAGCCCGCGGCCGACGGCGAGCCAGACCATCCATCCCAGCAGCGGCAGCAGCAACAGCAGCGGCGCCACGGTGCGCAGCGCCATTCGCGCCGCCACTTCGCGGCGCGCGCTCATCGGCTGCGCGATCTGCACCACCGCCGGCCCGAGCTGCACGCTGTAGATGCGGAACTCGCCGTCGTCGGTGCGGACGTTGGAGAAGCCGAGCTCGGCGCGCGGCGGCAGCGACGGCCGCGAGTGCGACAGATAGAGGCTGCGGCCGGTACCGTCCCAGATATGGATCACCACATCCTCGTCGGAGCGGAACAGATTGTCGGTGCCGGGCGGCAGCGGCGGCGACAGCGACGGCAGCGCCGGACCGTTGAACTGGCTCGGCAGCGCGAGCGCGACCTGGCGCATCTGATAGTCGAACAGCGCGTTGGCCTCCTGCCGGGCCTGCCCGTAGATCAGCGCGGTGGCGGCGGCGATGCCGGCCAGCAGGCCGAGCGCCAGCCACCACAGCAGGGTCCGCTGGATCGATCGCATCAGCGCGCTCCTCCAGCGGCTTCATGCGCGTCACCGCCGTCCCTGCCGCCGTCCTTGCCGCCGTCCCTGTCACCCTGCTGCGCACCTTCCTCGAGCTTCGGACAGACATAACCGACGCCGCGGATATTGCGGATCAAACCCTGGCCGAACTTCTTGCGCAGCGCGTGGATATAGACCTCGACCGTATTGCTGCCGACCTCGTCGTCCCAGCCGTACAACTTTTCCTGCAGCTGCGGCACCGACCACACCTTGCCCGGGCGGGCCAGCAACGCGGCCAGCAGCGCGTATTCGCGCGCCGACAGATGGACCGGCTCGCCTGCCAGCGTGACTTCGCGCGTGGCCGGATTGAGCACGATCGCGCCATAGCGGACCAGCGGCTCGGCACGGCCCTGCGCCCGCCGCGCCAGCGCATGAATGCGCGCCACCAGCTCCTGCAGGTCGAAGGGCTTGACCAGATAGTCGTCGGCGCCGGCGTTCAATCCGGCGACGCGATCGGCGACCGCATCGCGCGCGGTCAGGATCAGCACCGGCGTGGCAACGCCGCGCGCGCGCATGCCGGCCAGCACATCGAGGCCCGAACGGCGTGGCAGGCCGAGATCGAGCAGCACCAGATCGTGCTGTCCTTCGGCCGCGCCGCCGGCCGCGACGCCGGGCGGCTGCGTGGCCGCCGACAGGCCGGCCTCGCCATCGCGCACCCAGTCCACCGCGAAGCCTTCCTGCCGCAGCGCGAGGCGCACGGAATCGCCGATCATCGTGTCGTCTTCGATCAGCAGCACGCGCATCGCTTCGCTCCGTTGGTTCGCCACTCGCGGCGGCCGCGGCGGCTCATCGCCGATCGACCGCTTCGGCCAGCGCGTGTGCCAGCCCCGGCAGCGCGGGAAACTGCGCGGTGATCACCTGCACCGGCACCGGTTCGAGGAACGCGCGCATGCGTCCCTTGTCGACGAAGCGCGCATTGAAGCTGGACGCCGCCAGCGTCTGGACGAAGCGCGGCACGATGCCGCCGCCGATATAGACGCCGCCGCGCGCGCCAAGGATCAGCGTCACATCGGCCGCAACCGAGCCGAGCAGGCCGCAGAACACCGCAAGCGCACGCTGGCACAACGCGTCGCCACGCTGCAAGGCGCCCTCGGTGACTTCCGCCGCGGTCAGCGGCACGCGCACGGGCGTACCCGTTTCTGCGGCCAGCGCGGCATGCGTATGCGACAGTCCCATGCCCGACAGCAGCCGTTCGGCCGACACGCGGCCGTGCTCGCGATGCGCGGCATGCCAGGCGATCCACTCGTCGTCGGTGGCAGGCATCAGTTCGACATGTCCGCCCTCTCCGGCCAGCGCCACCGGCGCCGCACCGTGGCGGCCTGGGATCAGCCCCGACACGCCGAGCCCGGTACCGGGGCCGATCAAGGCCAGCGGCGAGCCGGCGGCCGGCGTGCCGGCGCGCACCGGCGCCAGTTCGCCCGGCTGCAGGTACGGCAGCGCGAGCGCCAGCGCGGTGAAGTCGTTCAGCGCCAGCAGCGTCTCCAGGCCCAGCGCCTGGCGCACCGCCTCGATCGAGAAGGCCCAGGCATGATTGGTCAGCTTGACGCGGTCGCCGGTGACCGGGTTGGCCAGACCGATCGCCGCGTGGCGCGGCGGCGGACCGGCCAGCTGCGACAGGTATTGCCGCATCGCCGCCTCCAGCGACGGATAGTCGGCGACCTTCAGCGCGGTGACCGGTCCGATCGCATCGGGCGCGGTCTGCAGGGCGAAGCGGACATTGGTGCCGCCGACATCGGCGAGCAGGCGTGGGTAGGTAGTCATCGCGAGGCAGGAAACGTCAGGCGGCAATCAGGCGGCGAGATCGGAGGACGCATTCGCGCAGCGCATCTACGCGGTAAAGACGTCGAAGCCGTGCCGATGCCGGCTGGCCACCAGCCCCACCGGCAACGCGGGCCCGGGCTCCTGCAGCGCGCGTTCGAACACGGCGGCCTTGGCGACGCCCGAAAACGCCAGAAAGACCCGTTCCGCCGCCAGCAAGGCCGCCAGGTTCAGCGTCACGCGCGCATGCGGCGCGCTGGGCGGGCGCGTCACCACGTAGCAGGGCGTATCCCCGTTCAGCGCTTCGCCGAGTTCCGGCGCATCGGCGAACAACGAGGCGGTATGGCCGTCTTCGCCCATGCCGAGCACTGCGACGTCGGGCTGGCGGAATGCGGCATCGAGTGCGCCATTGAGGCGCACCACCGCCCGCGCGGGCTCGGAGGCCTCGAGCGCATCGGCGATCAGTGGCACGAAGCTGGCCGCGGCGGCGGCATCGCGCAGCAGGTGTTCCTGCACGAGCCGCGCGTTGCTGTCCTCGTGTCCCGGAGGCACCGCGCGCTCGTCGACCAGCGTGATGGTGACCGCGTCCCAGCGCACCGGCCGATAGCGCAGCCGCTCGAACATCGGCACCGGAGAGCGCCCGCCCGAGACGGCAAGCACCGCGTGGCCGCGGTCCTGGATGGCAAGGTCGAGCGCGTGGCCGACGGAGGCAGCCAGCGCTTCGGCCTGATCCAGCGGCGAAGGATATTCGAAGCGACGCATGGCGATTTCCGAGTCAGGATTCGTTGGAGCGGAGCGGCGGGCCGAACCGGCGGAGTGGACAAGCCAGCGTCAAACCTCCTCGTGCCACAGCGCGTCGTCGCGCGACAGCAGCGCGGACGACGCCGCCGGCCCCCAGGTGCCCGCGGTATAGGGCTTGGGCGGCAGCGAGCTGTCCGCCCAGGTGTCGATGATCGGCTCGACCCAGCGCCATGCCTGCACCTGTTCGTCGCGGCGCACGAACAGGCCCAGCCGTCCGCGTATCACGTCGAGCAGCAGGCGTTCGTAGGCACCGGCACGCCGCACCTTGAACGAGTTGGCGAAGTCCAGATCGAGCGAGGTCGGCGTCAGCGCGACTGTGTCGCCCGGCTGCTTGACCAGGAAGTACAGCCGGATGCTTTCCTCGGGCTGCAGCCGGATCACCAGCCGGTTCTGCGGCGACAGCGTCAGCGGGCGCGGGAAGATCGCATGGGGCACGTCGCGGAAGTGGATCACGATCTCGGCCACGCGCGACTGCATCCGCTTGCCGGTGCGCAGGTAGAACGGCACGCCGGCCCAGCGCCAGTTGGCGATCTCGGCCTTGATCGCGACGAAGGTCTCGGTGCGGCTGTCCGGCGCGATGCCAGGCTCTTCGAGATAGCCCGGCACCGGCTTGCCGGCGATCGCGCCGGCGCGATATTGGCCGCGCACGGTTTTTTCGGCGACCTCCTGCGGCGTGATCGGCTTGAGCGCCTTCAGGATCTTGATCTTCTCGTCGCGCACCGCGTCTTCGGTCAGGCTCGTCGGCGGCTCCATCGCAACCATGCACAGCAGCTGCAGCAGATGGTTCTGCACCATGTCGCGCAGCGCGCCGGTCTGGTCGTAGAAGTCGCCGCGGCCTTCGACACCGAGCTCCTCGGCGATCGTGATCTGCACGTCCTGCACCCACTCGCGCCGCCACAGCGGCTCGAACAGCGCGTTGCCGAAGCGGATCGCCATCAGGTTCTGCACCGACTCCTTGCCCAGGTAGTGGTCGATCCGGTAGATCTGCTCCTCGGCGAAGTAGCGCGCCACGGCCGCGTTGATCGCCTCGTTCGAATCCAGGTCGTGGCCCAGCGGTTTTTCCAGCACCACGCGCACGTTGGATTGGTTCAGGCCGGTGCGGCCGAACTGCTCGCAGATCGGCACGAACAGATGCGGCGCGGTGGCCAGATAGCAGACCACGACCTCGGGCTGGCGGGACAGCACCTTGCGCGCCAGCGCATCGAAATGCTCGGGTTGGCGGGCGTCGGCCTGCACGTAGCACAGACGCGCGACGAAACTGGCCCAGTCGCCCGGCGGCGCATGCTCGAGCCCCGGCCGCATGCCCTGCTCGAGCGTGGCGACGTATTCCTCGGTGGTGGAAGGATGGCTGCCCGTGGCCAGGATGCGCGCCGCGGGATGCAACAATCCGGCGCGATGCGCGTCGAACAAGGCCGGCAGCAGTTTGCGCCTGGCCAGGTCACCGGTGCCGCCAACCAGCACCATGTCGAAATCGGGCATGCTCACCCTGACCTCCTTGTCGCTTGATAGAGACCCCGAAGCGCGGCCGTTGCGGCCAGTTTACGTGAGTCGCGGGCGCTTTGCGAGCCACGCGGCAGCCAGCGGCAAGGGCTCGCGGCGCGGCAGGCATGCTCCATGCAAGCCTCGATGACATGCGCTAGGCTGAACTGCGACATTACCTGCGACATCCAAGAATCCCGCTGGAGAGCCCCATGCCCCATCCCGTACTCGAACAAGTGACGGCCCGCATCGTGGCCCGCAGCGCGCCGACGCGCCAGGCCTACCTGTCCCGCACGCAGGCCATGGCCGGCAGCAAGGTGCAACGCGCGCAGCTGTCCTGCACGAACCTGGCCCACGGCTTCGCCTCGATGCCCGAGCCCGCCAAGATCCGCCTGAAGGCCGAGGAACGGCCCAACGTGGCGATCGTTTCCTCGTACAACGACATGCTTTCGGCGCACCAACCGCTCGGAGAGTTCCCCGCCTGGCTCAAGGAGACCGCACTGGAGGCCGGCGCTACCGCGCAGTTCGCCGGGGGCGTGCCGGCGATGTGCGACGGCGTGACGCAGGGCCAGGACGGCATGGAGCTGTCGCTGTTCTCGCGCGACGTGATTGCGCAGGCCACCGCGGTCGCGCTGTCGCACCAGATGTTCGACGCCGCGCTGTACCTGGGCATCTGCGACAAGATCGTGCCCGGGCTGGTGATGGGGGCGCTGTCGTTCGGCCATCTGCCCGCGGTGTTCGTACCGGGCGGGCCGATGCCGACCGGCATCCCCAACGAGGAAAAGGCGCGCATCCGCCAGCTGTATGCGCAAGGCAAGATCGGCCGGGAAGAACTGCTGGAGGCCGAGAGCCGGTCCTACCATTCGCCCGGCACCTGCACCTTCTACGGCACGGCCAATTCGAACCAGATGCTGATGGAGATCATGGGGCTGCATCTGCCCGGCACCGCCTTCATCAACCCGTACACGCCGCTGCGCGAGGCGCTGACGCGCGAGGCCGCGCGGCATGTGCTGCGGCTGGTGCACCAGGGCGAGCGCTATACGCCGATCGCGCAGGTGCTCGACGAGCGCGCGTTCGTCAACGGCATCGTCGGCCTGCTCGCCACGGGCGGCTCGACCAACCACACGCTGCATCTGATCGCGATGGCGCGCGTGGCCGGCATCGTGCTGACCTGGGACGACTTCGACGAGCTGTCGGCGGTGGTGCCGCTGCTGGCGCGCGTCTATCCGAACGGCCAGGCCGACGTCAACGGCTTCCAGGCCGCGGGCGGCCTGGCGCTGGTGATCCGCGGCCTGCTGGCGCGCGAGCTGCTGCACAACGATGTCACCACCATCGTCGGTCAGGGCCTGGAGGACTACACGCGCGAACCGGCGCTGCGCGACGGCAAGCTGGTCTGGCTCGACGGGCCCACCGAATCGCTGGACACGTCGGTGGTGCGCGGCGCCGGCGAGCCGTTCGCGCCCGACGGCGGCATCAAGGTGCTGGACGGCAACCTGGGGCGCGCGGTGATCAAGACCTCTGCGGTCAAGGCCGAGCATCAGGTCGTGCAGGCGCCGGCGCGCGTGTTCCATCACCAGGACGACATGCTGGCGGCCTTCAAGCGCGGCGAGCTGGAGCGCGATTTCGTCGCGGTGCTGCCGTTCCAGGGGCCGGCCGCGTGCGGCATGCCCGAGCTGCACAAGCTGACGCCGACGCTGACGGTGCTGCAGGATCGGGGCTTTCACGTGGCGCTGGTCACCGACGGCCGCATGTCGGGCGCGTCGGGCAAGGTGCCGGCGGCGATCCACGTCTGCCCGGAAGCGCTCAAAGGCGGCGCGATCGGCAAGGTCCGCGACGGCGACATGATCCGCGTCGATGCGCCGGCCGGCATCCTGACCGCGCTGGTGCCGCAGGCCGAGTGGGAGGCCCGCACGATCGAGCGGCCCGACCTGAGCCGCCATCGCCATGGCGTCGGCCGCGACCTGTTCGGCAATTTCCGCCGCAACGTCAGCACGGCGGAGCAAGGCGCCTGCACGCTGTTCGCGGACGAAGACTGATCGCAAGCCGCTTGAAAAGCCACTGGGTCCACGCCTGCGCGGGGACCACCATCACCTCGGCACGGCGTCGCGCGGCTGCCGGCGCCGTGGCGGCGCGCTATGCGCGCGGCACTGCGCCGCCGGCCGACGGCTGCGGCGTATGGTGGAGCACCAGCGCGGTCTGCTCGCCATTGCCGCCATTGCCCGGCACGCGCAGCTCCTGCACCGGCACCGCGATATGGATACCGACCGCCTGCAGCTCGCGCTTGACGCGCTCGTAGAACGCGAAGCGCAGGTTCCAGTAGTTGTCGTTCGAGGTCCAGCAGCGCAGGTTCAGCGTGACGCCCTCGCTGGTGAAGTTGACCACCATCGCCTCGGCCGCCGGCACCTCGAGCACGCGTTCGTCATCGGCCAGCATACGGCGCAGCACGCCCAGCGCGGTCTGCACGTCGGCGCCGAACGGCACCGTGACCTCGATATCGAGCCGGCGCGTCGGGTTCTCGCTGTAGTTGGTGATCGCGCTGCCCCAGATCTTGTTGTTCGGCACGCGCAGGCAGACGCCGTCGAAGGTCGTCAGCTCCGTCATGAACAGCCCGGTCTCGCGCACGGTGCCGGCGATGCCCTGGGCGTCGATGTACTGGCCGACGCGAAACGGCCGCAGCAGCACCAGCATGATGCCCGCGGCGATGTTCTGCAGCGTGCCCTGCAGCGCCAGCCCGATCGCCAGGCCGGCGGCGCCTAGCATCGCGATGATGCTGGCGGTCTGCACGCCGAACTGCGACAGCACCAGGATCACCGTGACCACGCGCACCACCCACTGCGTGACGCTGCCCAGCATCGGCCGCAGCGTCGCGTCGACATGCGGGCGGTCGAAGGCGTGCAGCACCGCGTTGCGCGCGCGTCCGCTGAGCCACCAGCCCACGATCAGGATCGCGAGCGCGGCGAGCACGTTCAGGCCCTGGTGCACCGCGAGCTGCAGCAGATAGGCCCAGGTGGCCTGCAGCTTGTCGGCGTCGATGAAATTCAGATCCATAAGGTTCATTCCGGAAGGGATGTCGTCAAGCGCGGCATCAGGACGCGCTGTCGCGGCGCGTATGCACCAGTTCGCCGGCATCGGGCAACGGCGTCTCGCTGCGCGTCAGCTGGCGCGGATCGAGCTGATGGGAGAAGCCGGCCACCGAGCCCATGCGGCGCTGGCGGTCCTCCGGCAGCGTCGGCCCGCTCTGGATATAGACGGTCAGCAGCTCGGCCAGATTGACCAGCACGTCCAGATGGGTCCGCTCGTAGCCATGCGAGGCATCGGCACCGAAGCACAGCAGCGCGGTGCGCACGTCATGGCCCGCGCTGACCGCCGCGCCGGCGTCCGAATGGTAGAAGCGGAACACGTCGCGATGGCTGGGAATGCCATGCTCGTCGCACAGCCGCAGCAGGCGCCGGGTCAGGTGATAGTCGTGCGGGCCGGCCGAATCCATCAGCGGAATCGTCACGCCTTCCTCGCGCGCGCCCTGCCCCGGCGCCACCGGGCCGATATCGATGCCGATCACCTCGCTGACGTCGTCCTCGATCACCGCGGTGGCGCCGGAGCCGACCTCCTCGGTCAGCGTGAATACCGCATGGCAGTCCATCGGCACCGAGGCGCCGCTCTCGCGCACGGCCTTCAGCGCGGCCAGCACCGCGGCGACGCCTGCCTTGTTGTCCAGATGCCGCGAGACGACATAGCCGTTGTCCAGGATCTCGGGGTTGGCATCGAAGGCGACGAAGTCGCCGACCTGGATGCCGAGCGTGCGCAGCTGCTCCGGCGTCGCCGCCGGCTCGTCGAGCCGCAGCTCGAGCTGATCCCAGTTGACCGGTTGCGTGTCCACCGCCTCGTTGTAGACGTGGCCCGAGGCCAGCAGCGGCAGCACCGAGCCGCGATGGCGGCCATGTTCGGTAAACAGCGTCACGCGGCCGCCTTCGGCCCAGCGGCTGGACCAGGTGCCGATCGGCGCCAGCGCCAGCCGGCCGTTGGGCTTGAGCTCGCGCACCATCGCGCCGAGCGTGTCCAGGTGCGCGACGATCGCGCAGTCGGGGCCCATGCCGCTGTTGGCACGATTGCCGCGCAGCGTCGCCCGGATGGTGCCGCGCCGGGTCAGCTGATAGGGGATGTCGAGCCCGTCCAGCACGTTGGCGGTGTAGTGGACGATCTCGTCGGTCAGCCCGGCCGGGCTGGGGATGGCGAGCAGCTCCAGCAGGGCGGTCTTCAGGTACAGCCGGTCGATCTTCAGTTTCTGCATGGATGGACGATGCCGGGCGCGACGCGCCCGGCAGGAATTCACGATGTAAAGGGGAACAACAGATCGACGAAGCGCTCGGCGGTCGGCTGCGGCTCGTGATTGGCCAGTCCCGGCCGCTCGTTCGCTTCGATGATCACGTACTCGGGCTGGTCGGCGGCCGGCACCAGGAAGTCCAGGCCGACCACCGGGATGCGCAGCGCGCGCGCCGCGGTCTGCGCGGCCTCGCGCAGCACCGGATGCAGCTGGGCGGTGACGTCGTGCAGCGTGCCGCCGGTATGCAGATTCGCGGTCTTGCGCACCGGCACCCGCTCTCCCGCGGCCGGCACCGATTGCAGCGTCAGCCCCTGCGCCGCCAGGCAGCGCTCGGTCTCGGCATCGAGCGGAATGCGGCTCTCGCCGCCGGTGGCCGCGCTGCGCCGCGCGCTGTGGCGCTCGATCAGCGTCTTCAGATCGGCCTGCCCATCGCCGACCACCTCGGCCGGCTTGCGGATCGCCGCGGCGACGACCTCGTAGCCGATCACCACGATGCGCAGGTCCTGGCCCGGGCAGAACGACTCGAGCAGCACGGTGCCGCCCTCGGCGTGCGCGGTCTCGATCGCGCTGCGCAGATGCTCCTCGGTGCGGACGTCGACGCTGATGCCGCGGCCCTGTTCGCCGAAAGCCGGCTTGACCACCACCGAGCCGTGCTCGGCGAGGAAGGCCAGGTTCTCGGCATCGGTGCCGATCTGGCGCTGCGCGGGCACCTTCAGGCCAACCTGCTCCAGCCGCTTGCGCGTCAGCGCCTTGTCCTGGCACCAGGTCATCGCCACCGCGCCGGTCAGCTCGGACAGCGACTCGCGGCACAGGATCTCGCGGCCGCCGTAGCGCAGGCTGAAGATGCCGGCATCGGCATCGATGATCTCGACGCCGATGCCACGCCGGCGCGCTTCCTTGACGATCAGCGCGGCATACGGATTGAGGTTGTCGCACTCGCTGGAGCCGGCGAACAGCGGCTCGTTGATCGCGTTCTTGTGCTTGACGACGAAACCGTCGACCTGCACGAAGCCGAGCTTGTGGTACAGGCCGATCGCATGCTGGTTGTCGTGCAGCACCGACAGGTCCAGGTGCTTGCGTCCGCGCGCGGCGAACAGCGCGATCAGCTCGCGCACCAGTGCCTGGCCGACGCCGGCCAGATGCGTCTGCGGATCGACCACCAGGCACCACAGGCTGCTGCCGCCGCGCTCGTCGCCGAAGGCCAGCAGATGGTCGACGCCCATCGCCGAGCCGATGATGTCGCCGGTCGATTCGTCCTCGGCGATCAGGTAGACCACCGCGTCGTGGTCGCGCTGGCGCCAGACCGTGGCGGGATCGAGCGGCACCATGTGGCGCGAGGCGTAGAGGCGGTTGATCGCGGCGATATCGGCGCGGGTCGACAGGCGGCGGATCGTCACGCCCGCGGCGCCGGTCGCCACCGCGGCATCCCCGTCCTCCAGCGTGCGGCGGAACAGCAGCGACGGATCGAGGAACAGCGTCTGCGGCGCCTCGGCCAGCAGCAGCTGCGGCGCTTCGACATAGAGCGCGATATCGCGGCGGCCCGGCGCTTCCTGCTGCAGCTCGGCGGCCAGCCGCGCCGGCGATTCGAACGACGGCGCGAACATCAGCCGGCCCCAGCCGCAATCGAGCATCGCGTTCGGACGCGCGGACACCGGCGCGGGTGCCGGGCTTGGTTGCATGGCGGGATCCTGCTGCACCGGGGCGCCACCGGCATCGTGCATCACGGCGCGCGGCGCCTGCCCGGCGGGGCCGGCAGGCGCGCCGAGGTGGAGGGAATCGGCAAGCGCCGACGGCTTGGCCGGACGGACTTCCGCATTGACGGTCGACATTCGATCTTTCTCCTCGTTGTTGTCCGCGTTCTGGCTTCTGTCGTTGCCGACAAGGGACTGCGGCCGCGCGCGGCGGCCGTTGGCTTCATCGTCGGGTTGGGGGGCTGCCGGTTTGTCGCCAGTCATGGCCGGCCTCACAGGCCATGCGACTGCATCCACCCCTCGAGCAGCGCTACCTGCCACAGCTTCGAGCCCTTCAGCGGGGTGATGTGGGCGTCGGGATCCGCCAGCATCGACTCGACCACGCCGGGCCGGTACAGGCCGCGCCGGCGCGCCGCATCGCTGTCGACCAGGCCGCGCACGTACTCCAGGAAGGGGCCGCGCAGGTACTTGAGCGCCGGCACCGGGAAATAACCCTTCGGGCGGTCGATCACCTCGGCGGGAATCACCTGGCGCGCGGCTTCCTTCAGCACGTGCTTGCCGCCCGCGGCGATCTTGTGACGCGCCGGCATGCGCGCGGCCAGCTCGACCAGCCGGTGATCGAGGAAGGGCACGCGGGCCTCCAGCGCATGGGCCATCGTCATGTTGTCGACGCGCTTGACCGGGTCCTCGACCAGCATCACGGTGGTATCGAGCCGCAACGCGCGGTCGATCGCGCTGTCGGCACCGGGCATCGCGAAATGCGCCGCCAGGAAACGGCCGCTCGGATCGTCGGCCAGCCATTGGGGTGACAGCAGCTCGGCCATCTCCGACTGCGTGCGGTCGAAGAACACCTTGCGATAGGCCGCGACGCCGCCGTCGGCATCGGTATTGGCGGCCAGCGGCGGATACCAGTGATAGCCGCCGAACACCTCGTCGGCGCCCTGCCCGCTCTGCACCACGCGGCTGTGGCGCGCGACCGCCGCCGACAGCAGATAGAAGGCCACGCAGTCGTGGCTGACCATCGGCTCGCTCATCGCGTGGATCGCGTCGGGCAACGCGTCCAGCAGATCGGCCGCGGGAATCATCATCTTCTCGTGGCGCGTGCCGAAATGCCGCGCCACCAGATCGGAATAGTGGAACTCGTCGCCGGCCTCGCCGCCGGCGGCCTCGAAGCCGATCGCATAGGTGCGCAGGATGGGCGTACCCGTTTCTGCGAGCAGTCCGGTGATCAGGCTGGAGTCGACGCCCCCCGACAGCAGCACGCCGACCGGCACGTCGGCGACGGTGCGCAGGCGCACCGCGTCGCGCAGCGCGGCCAGCGTCATGTCGCGCCATTCCTCGAACGAGCGTGCCTTGTCGGCGGCGTCGTGCACGAACTCGAGCCGCCACCAGGTACGGGTTTCGGTGCGGCCATCCGCATGCACGGTCATGTGCGTGGCCGGCGGCAGCTTGCGCACGCCTTGCACGATCGTATGCGGGGCCGGCACCACGGCGTGCAGCGTCAGATAGTGATGCAGCGCAACGGGGTCGAGCGCGGTATCGATATCGCCCCCGGCCAGCAGCGCCGGCAGCGTCGAGGCAAAGCGCAGGCGCCGCGCATCCTGGCTGTAATACAGCGGCTTGATGCCGAGACGGTCGCGCACCAGGTGCGTGATGCCGGTATCGCGCTCCCACAGCGCGAACGCGAACATGCCGGCCAAGCGATCGAGCGCCGCCGGGCCCCAGGCATGCCAGGCCTTGATGATGACCTCGGTGTCGCCGCTCGACGAGAAGGTGTAGCCGCGCGCGCTCAGTTCCTCGCGCAGCGCATGGTGGTTGTAGATCGCGCCGTTGAAGACGATGCCCATCCCCAGCGCGTTGTCGATGAAGGGCTGATGCGCGCGCTCGGACAGGTCCATGATCCGCAGGCGCCGATGCCCGAAGGCGCGCCGGCCGAGGCCGAACAGCCCCTCGCCGTCAGGGCCGCGCGCGGCCTGCACCCGCGCCATGTCGGCCACGGCGTGAAGGTCGGCCATCTGTTGATCGAAACGTATTTCTCCTGCGATACCGCACATCGATGGTCTGCTCCCTTGCCCGCAGGCGCGCGGGACCTCCTTGCTTATCGCACGGGGCGATGCCGGGGTCTGCCCGCGCTCATCCGACGCAATGTCGGAATTCGCCTACAGATAATCGAAATTGACAATATTTTCGGGACAGATCGATGGAGAAATGGTTTCCGTGAATATGTTGCCGGGGACGGCGCGAACGGGCGCGAGCCCTTGCTGGGCAAGGGCTGCAGCGGATTGAAAAAATATCGGGGAGAGTGCTGTAGGCGCCGCTTCCGTCCGCGTGGCGCCACGCAGAAACGGGTACGGGCCGGGGTGGGAAATCGGGGCGAAGTCCGCCCCGAGTCAGTCGGAATCAGCCGGATTCAGCTGGCCCCGGGGCTGTCGTGGAGCCTGTTGCGGTTCGCCAGCGCCGGGAACAGCCGCATCCACACGGCCACCACCACCAGCGTGCCGACGCCGCCCAGCAGCACCGCGCCAACCGGGCCCAGCCACGCCGCCGTCACGCCGGACTCGAATTCGCCGAGCTGATTCGAGGCGCCGATAAAGACCGAGTTGACCGCGCCGACCCGGCCACGCATGTCGTCCGGCGTATCGAGCTGGACCAGGGTCGAGCGCACCACCACGCTGATCATGTCCGAGGCACCCAGCACCACCAGCGCCAGCATCGACAACGGCAGCAACGTCGACAACCCGAAGCAGATCGTCGCCAGCCCGAACAGCGCCACCGCGCCGAACATCACGCGGCCCACCTTGCGCTCGAGCGGATGGCGGGCCAGCCAGATCGCGGTGGCCAGCGCGCCGATCGCCGGCGACGAGCGCAACAGGCCCAGGCCCCACGGACCGGTATGCAGGATGTCGCGGGCATAGATCGGCAGCAACGCGGTGGCGCCGCCAAGCAGTACCGCGAACAGGTCGAGCGAAATGGCGCCCAGCAGCACCGGCCGGCTGCGGATATAGGCAAACCCCGCGAACAGCGTGCTGATGCTGACCGGGGCCGTCAGCCGCTGCGGCCGCTGGCGCAGCCGCAGCAGCGTGATCAGCGTGGCGGCCGCCAGGAACAGCAGCGCGCCGATGCCGTAGACCACGCCGGGCCCGGCCACATAGGCGAAGCCGCCGAGCGCCGGGCCGACGATGATCGCCGTTTGCGTCGCCGAGCTCGACAGCGCGACCGCCCGCGGCAGCTGGCGCGGCGTCACCACGCTGGGCAGCAGCGCCTGCAGCGTCGGCGTTTCGAAGGCGCGGGTCGCGCCGAGCAGCGCGACGAAGATGAAGATGTGCTCGTGCCGGACCCAGCCGGCCAGACTGGCCGCCGCCATGCCGAGGGCGATCGCGGCTTCGGTCAGCTGGCAGATGCGGACGATCTGGCGGCGGTCGAAGCGGTCGGCCACGTGGCCCGACATCAGCAGCAGCACCACAGACGGCAGGAACTGCACCAGGCCGACCAGCCCAAGCATCAGCGCATCGCCGGTCAGGTCGTACATCTGCCACCCCACCGCCACGGTCAGGATCTGATACCCGATCGTCGTACAGAGACGGGCGCACCAGAACATGCGGAAACCGGGGTCGCGGAAGACCGAATCCGGATCGGAGGCGGCCGGGGTCGTGCTGGCAGGGGCGGAAGGCATGGCGGGAGAGAGAAGCGGCGCCGCCTTGTGCGGTGACGGCTGCCGGGACAGCGGGAGGCCGGCGTGGGGCGCCCATGGGTTGCCCATGGCTCGCTACGCCGGCAAGCCGCAATTCTAGCGGAGCGGCGCCATGCGCGCTCGACGCTACATGAGTCCCTTCCGGCAGCGCGGTGTTGGGCCGGTGTCGGGCCGGTGTGGGCGGTGTTGGCCTCCTGCAACGTCGACCATGACGGCGAGGCAGGTTTGCGGCGCTTGAGAATGCTTCGCATTTATAATCCGCCGCTTCTCGGGTGACGCCGACGCCGTGATGCCGCCCATCAGGTCACGTGTCGGTCATCGCGCCGTCTCGCGAACCCGATGCCGCTTTCCCGCCTTTCTTCAGGATCCGATCTTGCAAGCCGCCTTCCGCCTGACCGCCGCAGCCGCCGGCGTCGCCCTGCTGTGCCTGTCGTCCTCGGCCCGTGCCGCCGAGCCCGTGGTGACCGCCCAGGCTTCGCCGCAAGCGCAGGCGCAAGCTCAGGCGCACGCCGCTCCGGCGGCCGCGGACGCCGACAAGACGCTGAGCACGGTCACCGTGGTCGGCAACTGGCTGGACCAGCCGAACGAGACCAAGGTGCTGGAGCATCCCGGTGCGCGCTCGATCGCCGACCGGCGCACCATCGAGGAAAGCGGCGCGACCAACGTGCGCGAGGTGCTGCGCCGGATGCCGGGCGTACAGGTGCAGGACAGCAACGGCACCGGCGGCAGCGACATCTCGCTGAATGTCGGCGTGCGCGGTCTGGCCTCGCGGCTGTCGCCGCGCTCGACCGTGCTGCTCGACGGCATTCCGCTGGCGGTCGCGCCCTACGGTCAGCCCCAGTTGTCGATGGCCCCGCTGTCGATGGGCAATATCGACACCATCGACGTGGTGCGCGGCGCCGGCTCGGTGCGCTATGGCCCGCAGAACGTCGGCGGCATCATCAATTTCGTGACCCGGCCGATTCCGCAGACCTTCGCCGCGCAGGCCTCGGTGGAAACCGAGATCGCCACGCACGGCGGCAACGTCAAGACCATGCCCAGCCTCTTCATCGGCGGCACCAACGACAACGGCCTGGGCGGTGCGCTGATGTATTCGGGCGTGCATGGCGACGGCTATCGCCGCGGCAACGACCGCGTCGATATCGACGACCTGATGCTCAAGGGCTCGTACCGGATTTCCAGCACGGACCAGATCACCGCGAGCTACCACTACTACGAGGCGCTGGCCGACATGCCGGGCGGGCTGACGGCCGCGCAGTACGCCGCCGATCCGTTCCAGTCGGTGCGGCCGTACGACACCTTCGCCGGCCGCCGCAACGATGTCTCGCTGAAGTACTCGCACCAGGACAACAACCGCAAGTTCGAGGTGCTGACGTACTACACCGACAGCTTCCGCGGCAGCCAGATCGAGAGCGAGAGCGCCGGCCGCCGCCGACTGGGATCGTTCCCGCGGCACTATCACACCTTCGCGGTCGAGCCGCGCTACTCGCAGCTGTTCCGCGGCGCCAACGTCAGCCACGAGGTCAGTGTCGGCTACCGCTACCTGCGCGAGTCGAGCGACGAGCAGGCATCGCGCACGGCCTTCTACACGCCCGGCACCGTCGATCCGACCACGATCGCTTCGCCGATGTACCAGTGGCGCAGCGGCGGCACCACGGCCAACGCGGTCTACATCGACGACACCATCAACGTCGGCAACTGGACCATCACGCCGGGCCTGCGCTACGAGATGATCCGCTCCAACGTGACCGATCATTTCACGCAGCGCCGCACCGACATCAAGTCGGACGAGCCGCTGCCCTCGCTGGCCGTGATGTACCACGTCAGCGACAACTGGAAGCTGTTCGGCAATGCCGGCGTCTCGTTCGGCCCGCTGCAGTACTTCCAGATCGCGCAGACCACCAATGGCCTGGCGCCGGAAAAGGCCAAGACGTACGAGCTGGGCACGCACTTCAACGCCAACGGGTGGGGCGGCGAGCTGACGCTGTTCAACATCGACTTCGACGACGAGCTGCAGCTGCGCGGCGGCACGATGGGCAGCCCGGACGCCTGGACCAATCTCGGCGCGACGCGCCACCGCGGCGTCGAGAGTTCGCTGCGCTACGACTTCGGCACGCTGTCGAAGACGCTGGCCGGGCTGTCGGCCTATGCCGGCTATACCTATACCGAGGCGACCTACAACCACGGCACCTTCGCCGGCCGCGACCTGCCGTTCTACTCGCGCCATGTGGCCACGGCGGGCGTGCGCTACAGCCGCAACCGCTGGACGCTGAACGTCGATGGCTTCGCGCAATCGCGCCAGCATTCGCCGGGCGACCCGACCGACGGCACGCCGTACCGGACCGAGGAGAGCGCCAACGGCGCGCTGGGCGACATCCCCGGCTACGCGCTGGTGCACATGCGCCTGGGCTACGACTTCGGCAAGTCGATGTCGAATCTGAAGGTGGCGGTGGGCGTCAAGAACCTGTTCGATCGCCGCTATTTCACGCGCTCGACCGACAACAACCTGGGCAAGTACGTCGGCATGCCGCGCACGTTCTACGTGCAGGCGACGCTGGCGTTCTGACGGCGCGACCCGGAGGCCGCGCCTGCCGCCTCCGGATCGAAGCGAGGCCCTTGGGCCCCCGCCTGCGCGGGGATCACGTACTGGACGCGCTTCAGACGATCTCGCGCGTTTCCATGAACTGCAGGTTCGGGAAGCGCTCCTGCGTCAGCCGCAGGTTGACCATGCTGGGTGCCAGATAGACGTGGTCGCCGGCGCCGTCCAGCGCGACGTTGTGGCCGGCCTTCTCGATCAGCTTCTCGATCTCGGCCGGGTCGCCCTTGAGCCAGCGCGCGGTCGCGCACTCGTGCGATTCGAAGATCGCGTCGACGCCGTACTCGTGCTCGAGCCGGTGCGCCACCACGTCGAACTGCAGGATGCCGACCGCGCCGAGCACCAGCTCGTTCGAGGCGATCGGGCGGAACATCTGCGTCGCGCCTTCCTCGGCCAGCTGCTGCAGGCCCTTCTGCAGCTGCTTGACCTTCAGCGGGTTGTTCAGCCGCGCACGGCGGAAAAATTCCGGCGCGAACGACGGAATGCCGGTGAACTTCAGCGGCTCGCCTTCGGTGAAGACATCGCCCAGCCGGATCGTGCCGTGATTGGGCACGCCGATGATGTCGCCGGCGTAGGCCTCCTCGGTGGTGTTGCGATCCTGCGCCATGAAGGTGATCGCATTGTTGATGGCCACCGTCTTGCCCGCCGACACGTGCAGCAGCTTCATGCCGCGCGTGAAGCGTCCCGAACAGACCCGCACGAACGCAATGCGGTCGCGGTGGCGCGGGTCCATGTTCGCCTGGATCTTGAACACGAAGCCGCTGAACTTCGCTTCCTCCGGCTGCACCGTGCGGCTGTCGGTCGCGCGCGGCTGCGGCGGCGGCGACAGATCGCACAGCGCGTCCAGCAGCGACTGCACGCCGAAGTTGTTGATCGCCGAGCCGAAATAGACCGGGGTCTGCTTGCCGGCGAGGAAGGCGGCCTTGTCGAAGGCGTGCGAGGCGCCGCGCACCAGTTCGATCTCGATGCGCAATTCCTCGGCCTGCGAGCCGAGCACGCGATCGAGCTCGGGGTTGTCGAGCCCGTCCAGGATCGCGGCGGTGCCCTTGTCGCCGTGCGGATCGAACAGCTGCACCTTGTCGTCGATCAGGTGGTAGACGCCGCGGAACGACTTGCCCATGCCGATCGGCCAGGTCATCGGCGCGCACTGGATCTTCAGCACGTCCTCGATCTCGTCGAGCAGTTCGATCGGCGAGCGCCCCTCTCGGTCCAGCTTGTTGATGAAGGTCAGGATCGGCGTATCGCGCAGCCGGCAGACGTTCAGCAGCTTGATTGTCTGCGCCTCGACGCCATTGACCGAGTCGATCACCATCACGGCCGAGTCGACCGCGGTCAGCGTGCGGTAGGTGTCCTCCGAGAAGTCCTCGTGGCCCGGGGTGTCGAGCAGGTTGACGATGTGCTCGCGGTAGGGGAACTGCATCACCGACGAGGTCACCGAGATGCCGCGCTGCTTTTCCAGCTCCATCCAGTCGGAGGTCGCGTGGCGGTCGGCCTTGCGCGCGCGCACCTCGCCGGCGACCTGGATCGCGCCGCCGAACCACAGCAGCTTTTCCGTCAGCGTGGTCTTGCCGGCGTCGGGGTGGGAAATGATGGCAAAGGTGCGACGACGCGCAATTTCGGATACGAGCGAGCTCACGGTAGGACGTTCGGATGGCAGGCGGATGGATCGGGACCCGGCGGGGCGCGGCGGGGCGCGGCAGGAGCGCGAGGCCAGGCCAATCGCGCCGCGCCTGGTGTCGCGGTCCGCGGCGGCCGGCTTGGGATCGGCTGTCGCGGCGGGGCGCCCGAGGGGAATGGGCCGTTATTCTACCGGTTCCCGGCGCCGACCGGTTCCGGCGCCTCGCCGCGGCGCTGCCGCTCGCGCAGGCTGCCGAACTGCAGCGCGTACTGATGGGTCAGTTCGGCGCCGAAGAAGAAGATCTGGGCCGAGTAGTACACCCACAGCATCAGCGCCACCACCGACCCGGCCGCGCCATACGAGGACGCCACCGCGCTGTTGCCCAGGTAGATGCCGATCAGGCGCTTGCCGATCGAGAACAGCACCGCGGTGATGATCGCGCCCATCGTCACGTCGCGCCAGGTCACGCGCACGCGCGGCAGCATCTTGAACACCACCGCGAACAGCACGCTGACCACGACGAACGAGAAGCCGCTGGAGATCGTCGTGGCTACTGGCGCGAGCCACGACTCGAACCACATGCCGTCCCAGAAGCGTTGCACCACCGCAATCGCCGCGTTGACCACCAGCGAGACCAGCAGCATCAGAGCCAGTACCAGCACCAGTCCGAACGACAGCAGCCGCGTGCGGACCAGCGCGCGCCAGCCGCCGGCCGGCGTCGCGTCGGCCTCCCAGATGTCGTCCAGGCTCGCCTTCAGTTCGGCGAAGGCGCTGGTCGCGCCGACGATCAGGATGCCGGTGGCGATCAGCGCCGCCATGCCGCTGCCGCCGGCGCGATGCGTGGCGGCGAGGATCTGCTGGATCGCTGCCGCGCCCTGGGTGCCAAGCAGGCCCTCGAGTTGCGCGAAAATCTCGCCGCGCGCCGCTTCCGCGCCGAAGAACAGCCCCGCGATCGAGATCACCAGCACCAGGATCGGCGCCAGCGAGAACAGCATGTAGAACGACAGCGCGGCGCCCTTGCTGGCAGCGCGGTGGGCGAACCAGGACTGCACGGCGGCGGTCACCACCATGGCGGTGCGGCGCAGCGTATAACGGTCGGGCAGCATGCGGGCGAGGCCGCGCCGGCGGCCATTGCGGTGCTCGGGGTCGGGTTGGAACATCGGCAAGACGGCGCTCCCTGGCTTGGTCGGTGGGCTGAAGTCCGGATGGGCTGGGGTCCTGCAACCGCCGGCCCGGACGGGCCAGGCGGGGCAGCGTTCAGGATACCCCGCCTCGCGCCTGTGCCCAAGCCGGTGCCGGCGGCGGGGCCGGCGGGGGCAACTGCTAGAGTGAATGCAGGCGGCGCGCCGTTGCCGGGGCGCAGCGGCCTTCCGTCCGCCCTTGTGTCTCGCCCTTGTGTCTGTCTGTTGTCCGCCCTCTTTCCATCAGGAGGTACCGTGATCCGTCTTCCGACCGCATCCTTGCGCACCGTCCGACTCGGCACGCTGGCGCTGGGCATTGCCGCCCTGCTCGCGAGCGCCGGCTGCGACCGCAGCCAGCCCGGCCCCAAGCCGATTTCGGGCGACGCACCGGCAGCCGAGACCGCGCCATCGACTCATCCGCCGGTCCGCAAGGAATGACCCAGGCACGGCCGCGGCCCGAGGGGCGTACCCCGCAGCCCGAGGGGCGTACCCGTTTCTGCGGGCGCCGCCGTGGCCCCAAGGCCCGTCCGTGTGTGCGATCGGCGTGTGTCCGGATGCCCTGCATGCGCCCCGGCGTGTCGGATTCGCACGCACACGGCCGGGCCGCGCTCCGTTAAGCCGCTGCAACCTGCGAGCCACGGTCGGCGGAAGCGCCGTCCGATCGCGCCACTTCCGCCGTTTTGGGGAGCCCTTCCCAGCGCTGCCTGCCGCGGCTTCATCCGAACTTCCTCCTTCGGACGGATGTCGGCGCCGGTGCCGTTGTGCCCGCCCGCCGCGAGCCACCGTGCAGGCGATGGCAGCGAGTCCGGTGGCGGAAACACTGCGCGGGCCGTCGGCGCCACCCGGGTTTCAGGGCCGCAACAGATTGGGACCGGCCGGGCCGCGGCGGCCGAGCGCGCCGCCGCCGCGATTCCGCAAATCGAGCCGGAACAGGGGCCGCGGCGTCCTGGCATGCTTGTCGCAACAGTCCCCAAAGAGCCAGGATCCACGCTTCAGCCACGGGAGAGCGCCCCACCATGCGTCACCCTCCAGCACGCATGACGGCACGCCGCCGCGCCCAACGTCCGGCGCGCGCCGCGCCGTCGGTATTGCAACTGCTGTCGCCCCCGTTATTGCCCGCGCCGCGGTTGCCGCATCGGGCGACATCGTCGTTCTGCCTGGAGTCCAACCGCGTCCTGCCAGTCGCGGCCTTCCGCAGCCGGACGCGGCGCTAGCCGCCTTCCCGTGGGTCGTCGGCGGCATGATGCCGCCCGCCGGTCGTCTGTCCGTGCGCCGCAGCTCGCGCACCGGCGGCACGTCCGGCATCCGGACAGGGAGGAGAGAGAAATGAAAATCAGACTTTGCGCATTGGCTGCGATGGCTATCGTCTGTACCAGCGCCGCGGCCGGCAGCTTCAGCCATCTGGACCGGTCCGACGATGCCGAGATCCATAGCCATACGGCACTGAGCAACGATATCTACGTCAGGGGCTTCGGCCTGTCGTTGGGCGTGCTTGGCGCCGGCGCGGAGGAAGGCGAGGGCCTGCCGCCCGGCCGGCAGGCCGCGGTGGACGACGACGGCAGCATGCGACAGGCCGCGCGCATGCCGATCGATCTGCTGGCGGCGTCGGGCGACTCGGTCGGCTATGGCGGCGGCCTTGGCTCCGGATGCTGGAAGCCTGCGTCGTCGCTGGCGCCGCGGCGCTGAAACGGCACGGAACGGCGCTGCCCGGCTGCCCGCCTCGCCATCAAAAAAAAAGGGCCGACGCATCGTCGGCCCTGGCGGTTGCCGCGGTCGCGATGCGCGGCTACTCCGCGTGGCTGGACTGCCCTTCGACGCGGATATTGTGCTTGTGCATCAGCCGGTAGAGCGTGACGCGCGACACGTTGAGCTCGCGCGCGGCGGGCACCACGTGAAAGCCGTGGCTCGCCATCACCGAGCGGATCGCCTCGCGCTCGGCCTCTTCGCGGATCGCGTCGAGGGTCTTGCGCGGCGCGTCGCTGTTGCCATGCAACTGCAGGTCCTCGGCCGTGATCTTGCGATTGTCGGTCATCACGATCGCGCGCCGCACCCGGTTGATCAGTTCGCGCACATTGCCCGGCCAGCCGTACTGCATCATCGCCTGCGTCGCGCACGGCGAGAAACCGCGTATGCGCCGATGGGCCTCGTGGCCATGCTCGGCGAGCACCGCGTTGGCCAGCAGCAGGATATCCTCGCCGCGCTCGCGCAGCGGCGGGATCGACAGCGTCAGCACGCACAGCCGGTGGAACAGGTCCGAACGGAAGCGCCCCTCGGCCTGCGCCGCGACCAGGTCCACGTGCGTGGCCGAGATGATGCGCAGATCCAGCGGAATCGATTGATGGCCGCCCAGCCGCGTGATCATGCCCTGCTGCAGGAAGCGCAGCAGCGCGACCTGGCTCTCCAGCGGCAGGTCGCCGATCTCGTCGAGGAACAGCGTGCCGCCCTGCGCCTGTTCGATCCAGCCGATCTTGCGCTGGTTGGCGCCGGTGAAGGCGCCCTTCTCGTAGCCGAACAGCTCGGACTGCACCAGGTGCGGCGGAATCGCGCCGCAATTGATCGCCACGAACGGCCCCTTGCGCCGGTTCGACGCTTCGTGGATCGCCTGCGCCGCCAGTTCCTTGCCGGTACCGGACTCGCCCGAGATGAACACCGGGGCGTCGTTGTGCGCGACCTTGGACAGCGAGCGGAACATCGCGCGCATCGCCGCGCATTCGCCGATCATCTTGCCCTGCACCGCCGTGTCGGGCCCGCGCGCGGCGTGCAGGGCAGCCATGCCATGCGCATGCTTGAGCGTGTAGGCGAGCTCGTTGTACGAGAACGGCACGCGCACATAGTCGACGCAATAGTCCCGGATCAGACGCCGCACGCGTTCGTCCTCGAGCCGCTGCGCCGACGTGATCGCGACCCACATCACGTGCAGGCATTGCAGGCTCTGCTCGAGCAGCGCGATCTCGGCATCGGTATATTCGGTCTCCAGGTCGAGCACGCCGGCCATCGGCCCGCTGCCGCGAACGACCCGCGGCAGGTCGCGCAACTGGTGGTGGTGGCGGATCTCCCAACCGGGCCCGAACTGGCTCGCATCGATGCCGAAGTTCTGCTGTCGTGACACCACCAGGACCTGCGCGGCCCGCGATGGCGGCTTGCTGAGTCGGTCCATCCCGTTCTCCCGCGCGTTTGGCGTGGCCGCGTGCCTGACCGTCTCGCCGCGCCGGCTGGCGGACGGGATCGGGCTGCGGTCCTGTGGTAAGCGGTGCGCCTGCGCACCCATGTGCGGGGCCGCCATTACACGCTCGAAACGCTGTGGGGAGGCAGATCGAACATCGCGGTCGGCGTCGTGCCGCTGCGCAGCTGTTCGCGGATGGTCCGGCGCATGCTGTCGCGCTCGCGCATCAGGCGGTCGCTGGGGTCATGCAGGGTCTGGCCGGAATAACGGTGATAGAGGGCCTGATAGGTCAGCACGTTGACGATCCATTCCTCGCGCTGGGCGCGCAGGCGGGCGACGTCGGCTTCGAGCTGGCGGTGGCGTTGCAACAGGCCCTGGACGGCCTGCCGTATGGCCGGCGGCACGCTGTCGTCGGCCGCGAGCACGGCGGCGACGGCATCGGCGATCGATTCGTCGCGATGCTCGCGATGGGACTGGCTGGGATCGTGATCGGGTTTGGCGCTGGCAACATCGGCCAGATGGCTCCAGGCACGGGCAATCGAAGGCGTGGCGGATCGAGTCGGCTCGAGAACGGGCCGATGGACTTCTCCTGCGGTCATGATTCTTCCCCGTTGAACAACATCCCCCGGCACTACACGTTCGCGATTACCACTTGTTCCGCTTATTGTTCCGGCACGCTTGGCGCATGCTCTCGTCGTGGAGGCGAAGCCGCCTGGCGGCGGTCTGTCTGTACGTCCGCTGCAGCGGATCGAATGGGTCTGCGTCGCGCCACTGGCGCACTCCGTTTCCCGGAGTCAACAAGGGGCGCCTCGAAGCGCCCCCGGAATATGCCTCTAGTTCAGTGCATTTGGCTTCGTTTGTCTAGCCCCCGCGTGGGGCATGCCCCCAAAATCATCCTTCGGTATGACGGTAACAAGGGAGACCGGCCATGGCCCTTGAGGTAAATAAGCACTTACCTTGTACGCAGAAACGGGTACGCGCCGCCCGCTCTGCCAAGCCCGGCGGTACGCAGAAACGGGTACGGTTCGGTGAGATTGCAGCGAAAATTCGAACGTTTCCCGATACATCGAGAGCGATGGGCAAGAAAAAGGGCGGCCCTGGCCGCCCTGTCCGTCAAACACGGCTGCGGTCAATGACCGGGCAGATAGTAGAACTTGAAGACGAACACCGCGGCGATGATCCACACCATGACCGGCACGTCCTTGGCGCGGCCGGTCAGCAGCTTCAGGCCCGCATAGGTCACAAAGCCGAAGGCCACGCCGTTGGCAACCGAATAGGTGAACGGCATGCCGAGCGCCGTCAGCACGGCCGGCACCACCTCGGTCGCGTCGTTCCAGTCGATCTCGACCAGCTCGCGCAGCATCAGGCAGGACACATACAGCAGCGCCGGCGCGGTCGCGTAGGCGGGCACGGTGCCGGCCAGCGGCGCAATGAACAGGCAGGCCAGGAACAGCACGGCCACGGTCACCGCCGTCAGGCCGGTGCGGCCGCCGGCCTGCACGCCCGAGGCGCTTTCGATATAGGCGGTGGTCGACGAGGTGCCGAGGAAGGAGCCGGCCATGATCGCGGTGCTGTCCGCCATCAGCGCCTTGTTCAGCCGATCCATCTTGCCGGCCTTCAGCAGGCCGGCACGGTTGGCCACGCCCATCAGCGTGCCGGTCGCGTCGAACAGCTCGACCAGGAAGAACACCAGCACCACGTTGATGATGCCGATCGACAACGCGGCCGTGATGTCGAGCTTGAACAGGGTCGGATCGATCGACGGCGGGGCCGACACGATGCCGTGGAAGGTATTGCCGCCGAAGGCGAAGCTCAGCAGCGTGGTCAGCAGGATGCCGATCAGGATCGCGCCCTTCACCTTGAGGCGGTCGAGCGCGACGATCGCGAGGAAGCCGACGATGGCCAGCACCGCCGAGGGCTGATGCAGGTCGCCGAGCGTGACCAGCGTGGCGGGGCTGGCCGTGACGATGCCGGCGTTCTTCAGCGCGACGATGGCAAGAAACAGCCCGATGCCGGCGGTGATCGCCACGCGGATCGAATGCGGGATGCCGTTGACGATCATCTCTCGCACGCGCAGCAGCGTGACCAGCAGGAACAGACAGCCGGAGATGAACACCGCGCCGAGCGCGGCTTCCCATGGCAGTCCCATGCCCTTGACCACCGTGTAGGCGAAATAGGCGTTCAGGCCCATGCCCGGCGCCATCGCGATCGGATAGTTGGCATAGAAACCCATGATCAGCGTACCGAGCGCCGCGGCCACGCAGGTGGCGACGAACACCGCGTCCTTCGGCATGCCCGCATCGCCGAGGATGGTCGGGTTGACGAAGATGATGTACGCCATCGTCAGGAAGGTGGTGACGCCGGCCAGTATCTCGGTGCGCACGTTGGTCTGGTGCTCGCGCAGCCTGAACAGGCGTTCGAGCGGGGAACGGCGCGACGGCGCGGCCATGGCGGGTGTGTCGTTGGGTTCGGAAAGGGGTTCGGGCATCGACATGCTGTGTCTCCTGTATCGTTTTGTCCCGTCTCTCGCAAAAGGCAAGAGCCTCCCCATGCATGAGCCAGGGAGGCACACGTAATGTCTTACACTTTTGTATACAGGTGCGCCGATACGGACAAATAGACTGTATGCAAAATGGGTGATGATCGCACGAGGGCACTCGCGTGATCTAGCCTGCAGCAGGGGAACACCGCGCTTGACGTGGGCTCCGATCCCCCGTATAAAGCGCGCTAGATTCAAGCGACGAGGCAACAGCACATTCGTTAGCCACCGTCATGGTACTTCGGTTGTCCATGGTGTCCTTTCCTTGAGTTGCTCTGCCGGAAGCGCCGCGCGCCTCCGTTTTTTAATTTTTTTTAGGAAATGCAAGACCATGAAAACCGGTATCGTCAAATGGTTTAACGACGCCAAGGGTTTCGGTTTCATCAAGCCGGACGAAGGCGGTGATGATCTGTTCGCCCACTTCTCGGAAATCCAGGGCTCTGGATTCAAGTCGCTGCAAGAAAACCAGCGCGTTTCGTTCGAAGTGAAGAACGGCCCGAAGGGCCTGCAAGCAGCGAACATCACCCCGCTGTAAGCATCGCGCTCCTCGCCTTCGCGGCGAGACGACGCTGAAAGCCCCGCCCTGTGCGGGGCTTTTTGTTTTTGCGGCTGGCCGGTCTGCTCGGCCGCTCCTTCCCCTGTCCTCCCCTTCCCTTCCCGCCCCCCTGACCCACGTGTTGCCGGAACGGAGCGCCGCGCATCCGGCAAGCCGACCGCCGCAGAAACGGGTACGGAATCGCGCTGCATCGTCCGCAGAATCGGGTACGGCTTCCCGATGCACGGCCGTCCTCCGCGTATCGACGCCCGCAGAAACGGGTACGCAATGCCGGTCCTGGCGAAGGCTCGGAGCGCGCAGAAACGGGTACGCGGCCGCAGGTTCTGGCTACCGATCGGCCGGCCTCGCGCGGCGGCGCACGCAGAAACGGGTACGGTCCGAGCGATTTTTTCCTTGGGACGCAGAAACAGGTACGGCTTGTTGCGTCCGCTTGCTACCGTCCGACACGCGGCTGCCTGCCGCAGAAACGGGTACGCGGAAGGACCGGCTGATTCCCCGCCTTGATGCGCAGAAACGGGTACGCGTTGGCTGGCGGCTTCCTGCGGGATCGCTGGCCGGTGCGGTCGCTTGCCGCAGAAATGGGTACGCTGGCGGTCGCGGCAGTGTCCTGCGGCCACATATGTTTGCGAGTACCCGCTTTTTATTTGACGTACGTATACGTGGACCTTTGGTCTCAGGAGCGCCTTCCGCCGGCCGTGGAGGCTCGCAGAAACAGGTACGTTCCCGTCCGCATGACCCGGTTTCGGTACGCAGAAGTAGGTACGCTTTTCGGAAGCCGCGCCGGCCCGAACAGCTCGCAGAACTGGGTACGCCGCAGAAACAGGTACGGGCTAGCCGCGGCGACGATCGTGCCGGGCTCACGCAGAAACGGGTACGCAATTGGCGAGAACCGGGCTCGAGAGCCATGAACATGCCTCAGTAGGCACTTATATGGTCTTTCCGCACGGGAGGCGCCTTGATTGCGGCGCAGAAACGGGTACGCCAGATGTCGGACCCGCTGTGGATAAGCCTGTGCAATGCCGAAGTTATCCCCGCAGAAAACGGTTCGGCCCTTGCGCTGAAACGGGTTCGCGTATACGCAGATTCGGGTTCGAGGCTTCGCAGAATCGAGTACGCTGCAGCGCAGAATCAGGTACGGAGAGGGGACGGTTTACGTTTACGGTTCAACGGCTTGGCCGCGCGTATACGGTTTACGAGTAGTTAACCGTAAAGGTATGTATTGCTTGTAGTGGATGACCGCGCGGAAGTGGACAACCCTGCCGGGTTGCCCCCTGCCGCACGGCATGCGAGCTGGCAACAGAGAAACATCGGCAGGAATCCTGGGGCTGGCGTGAACGGGCGCCAAGTCGGCGTATTCGCGGCCAGACCGGGCGCCGTGCCGGGGTATACGCCCGAATCCCCGAACGTACCCGTTTCTGCGTGACAAGGGTGGCGTCATCAAGTAAAAAGGCGGGTAATTCGAAGCACGCTGATATGCCGATCAAACGTTCCCTGGCCACCCCGGACGACCGCACCGTCACCGACGTTGAAACCGGTCCCTCGCGCATCATCGTTCCTGGCAACGATGCGCCGTTGGTCCCGTCCGAAAAATTTCAGCGGCTGTTCGACGAAGCACAGGCCATGGAGCGCGAGGACGCCTGGCAAAGTGGCGAAGTCGGCTTTCTGAGTCGTGCAAGCGTTCAGGTCACCCTGCCCTATCGCGCGCCCAAGGGCGCGCCGCCCGTCTGGACGCGCACCAGCGGCAATATCTCGCTGATGATCCAGCCCGGGTACTTCACGCAGCAGCGTTCGGAGCGCGCCAGCAATGGCCGCCAGAAGCTGGTGTCGGAAACCGTGTCGCTCGGTTATCCCTACGGCTCCTATCCGCGTCTGATGCTGGCCTGGATCGGCAAGGAGATCATGGCGAAGAAGAAGCGCGGCGAGTTTACCGGCACCGTCGACGATCGCCGCATCTCGCTGGGCAACTCGCTGTCCGAGTTCATGTACAACCTCGGGATCCCGATGGCAACGGGCGGCAAGCGCGGGACCATGACGCTGGTACGCCAGCAGATGATCCGCCTGTTCTCGGCGACCATTGCGATCGTCCAGAACAAGTCCGCGCCGACCCAGAACCAGACCAACAACCACGAGCCGATGTCGATCGATCGCGTCGGCTATCTGCTGGCCGACCAGCTGTCGACGTGGTGGGATCCGATGCAGCCCGGCCAGGGCTCGATGTTCGAGAGCTTCGTGGTGCTGTCCGAGCCGTTCTTCAACGAGCTGGTCAATCGTCCGGTGCCGGTCGACATGCGCGCGCTGAAGGCGCTGAAGCAGTCGCCGTTCGCGCTGGACGTCTATTCGTGGCTGACCTACCGCTTCTTCACGATTCAGCGGCGCACCGAGATTCCGTGGGAAGCGCTGCAGATGCAGTTCGGTACCGAAACCGAGAGCGAGCGCAAGTTCCGTGCATTGTTCCGCAAGGCGCTGAAGGATGTGCTGGTCGTGTATCCGGACGCGAAGGTCGACGCAGATTCGTCGAAGGCGCTGATTCTGCAGCCCTCGCGGACCAGCGTGCGCAAGCTGGCCTGAACAGCCGCCCGCGGCGGCCGCGGAAGCTGCGCGCTGTTCGCCGCGCCAATAAAAAAAGCAGGTGTTCAACACCTGCTTTTTTGCTGGTTCCTGGCCAGTGCCGCGAACCAGCGGCGACGCGGGCGATCAGGCCGGCTTGATGCCGGAAGCTTGCTTGCCCTTCGGACCTTCCTTGACTTCGAAGGTCACTCGCTGGCCGTCCTTCAGCGTCTTGAATCCAGTGCCCTGGATTTCCGAGAAATGGGCGAACAAGTCCGCGCCACCATCGTCAGGGGTAATGAAGCCGAACCCCTTGGTTTCGTTGAACCACTTAACCGTACCGGTTGCCATGTGAGTTTCCTTTCCGACGCAAGTTCTTTGTACACGACGCAAACAACCGTTCAAGCACGTTGATGTCTCGCAGATACCGAACGGAAGCCGACGAGGGTGACACGACTTGACGCGACTGTATTGGGCATCATATCCAGTTTGTCTGACCGTGTCATGTGCGGCGTACAACGCACAACCTCTAATGTAGGCCGATTCTCGACCGATTTTCAAGCACAAGTTTTGAAGATACTTGCGCGGCTTTTGCGGCGCGCACCGTAACTAATTTGTGTATTTGAAGAAAATCGGTTGATAGCACCGAGGCGATTGTCTAAAGTTTCGCCTACAGTCAAACCGCGCTTTCAGCGCTGAAAGAGAGAGGCCCCGGTGGCAGCGAAAATCATCACGGTGTTCAATCAGAAGGGCGGCTGCGGAAAGACGACGGTCAGCATGCACCTGGCCGGCACCCTGGGTTTGCGCGGCGCGCGCGCGATGCTGGTCGACATGGACGAGCAGGGAACCGCGACGCGTTGGGCCGCGCAGGCCTCGGACGAGCGTCCTTTCCCGGCGTCGGTCATCGGTCTGGCGGCGTCCGGCGGTGCAATGCACCGCGAAGTGCGCAAGTTCGTACAGGACTACGACTATATCGTCGTGGACTGTCCGCCCGCCGTGCATTCGGCGGCGCCATCCAGCGCCCTGCTGATCTCCGATCTGGCGGTGATTCCCGTGGTCCCGTCGCCCCCCGACCTGTGGGCCGCGGTGGCCGCCAAGACCCTCGCGCAGCATGCGCAGGTCCAGAACGAAACGTTGACCGTCCGTGTGATGGCCAATATGGTTCAACGCCGCGTTTCCATCGCGCGCCAGGCCATCGAGATCCTGGGCGATGACGGCGATTTCCCCTTGCTGCAATCGATGATCGGCTCCCGCTCGGCGTTCCGCGAGTGCCAGGCGATCGGTTGCACCGTGCATGGCGTCGCGGGCGCACGCGAAGCGGTCCAGGAGGTCGACATCATGGTGGACGAGGTGCTGTCCCTGATCGAGTAAAGAGAATGGCAACGAAGATCAAGAATCTGCGGGCCGGCATGCTGGCGGGCATGGCGGCGGAAAAGAACCGCGCTGACACACTGGATCGCTTCGCCCGCGCCGAAGCCGCGATCGCCAAGCACCCGCACGGCTTGCTGCAGGCCAAGGGCGCCGAACCCCGCGCGACTTTCAGCGCTGAAACTTTCAGCGCTGAAACCGAGGAGCGCTCGGCGGACGGGCGGGTGCTGAAGCGCATCCCACTGTCCCAGCTGCATGACAACCCGCTGAACGCCCGCCGGATCTACGATCCCGCGGTGGTCCAGGAACGCGCTGCCTCGATCGCGACGCATGGGCAGAAGACGCCGGGCCTCGCGGCGCCGGACGCGTCCCGTCCCGGTCACTACATCCTGATTGACGGCCACTACCGCAAGCGCGCATTGGCCGCGGCCGGCAAGCTCGAGATGGAGTGCTTCGTCGAGCGCGATCTCAGCGACCTCGATTTCTATCGCTTGTCCTTCCTGCTGAACGAGCAGCGCTCGGACCAGTCGGCTCTCGACAACGCCATCGCCTGGCGCCAGTTGCTGGACGAGGGCAAGGTTGCCAAGGAAGAAGATATTTGCGAGCTGACCGGCATGTCGGCCGGGACCGTCAACAAGACGCTGGCGCTGCTGAAACTGCCCGAGTCGGTACTGATGGTGATGCGCGAGCGTCCCAGCGCGATCGGCATCGCGGCCGGCTACGAGCTGACGCTGTACTACAAGCTGGCCGGCGAGGAACGCACGCGCGAACTCGCGATGCGGATCATGAACGACGGCCTGTCGAGCCGCGAAGTCGAGGCGATCCGCAAGCAGGCGCAGGAGGGCAAGGCGCGCAAGGTCAAGGAGATCAGCCGCCAGTACAAGATCCGCACCAGCGGCGGCGAGTTGCTGGGCACGATCAAGGAGTGGGACTCCGGCCGCGTCGTGCTCGATGTCCAGTTGACCGATCGCGACGCGCGCGAAGCGCTGCTGGAAGCGCTGAAGGCGCGTTTCGGCCTGGACAAATCGCTGCTGTAGCAAGCAGCGGGCGGCCGTGTACCGCGCGGACGGGAACGGCCCAGGCAGCGGCCGGCCATCACGACTCCGCGCTTTGCACCCGAGCCAACATGCGCGGCGTGAAGCGGACGGCGCGATGGTCCGCATGTTCGGGCAACGCAACGAAATCCCGCCATGCCGCCCGCAGCAGGCGATCAAGCCCGCTGGCGGAGTAACCGGCCAAGGGCAGGGTGGCCTGCTTGGCCTGTCCCCGCGAGGTGGGCGGCAATCGCAGCGGACCCAACAAGGGCGCCGCCGGGGGTAGCCCGTCCGCCGTCCATCCCCGGTCCGCCCAATGCCGGCAGAGGGCGTTCCAGGCATCGTCGCCAAGCGCGGCGAGTGGCACCTCGAGATTCGATCCGATCTCCGGCACAACGACCGCCAGATCTTCCGCCGCAAACCGCGGCCGAAGCAGACAGCGCCCGCCGTCGTCCCGCCGAAGATGCCGACCGGTGGCCAAGACGGCTTCGCCGATCCGCATTCCGCAATCCCCGATCAGATAGGCCGCGGCATTGGCCGTCCGCCATATCGGCGTGCCGTCCGCCGCGTCGAGCCAGCGGCGAAATGCAATCACGCTGGTGTCGCCGTTGACCGCCATGCCGGGTTCTTCCAGGTCGCCTGCGGGCAATGCCGCCGCAGCAACCGGTATCGCGAACCCGTCGAAGGGATGGCGCGCCAGCACGCCACGCTGCCGCAGCCAACCGAACAGCGCCCGTATCACCCGCATGGCCGCCTGGCGTGAACTGTCCCGCAGTCCGCCTTCGAACGGCCGCCATGGCCTGCGGTCGCGCGGACCGGCAGGCCCCTGCCAGAACGACGCCGGTTGGGGATCGGCCAGGAAGTCCCAATACGCCGCCAGATCTTGCGCCGTCATGACGCGCAAGGGCCGCCGCCGCCGCGCCGCCCACAGCAGCAGCCGCTCCGCCTCCCGACGATAGCTGGCCCAGGTATGCGAACCGGGCCGCTTGCCGTCCAGCCATTGACGCACCAGCTGCAGCTCTTCGCCAAGGGCAAAGCGCCAGTCCGTATTAGGTGCGGTATGAAGCATATATTCCAATGGAACGGGTTCGCCCAACCGATCGTCCAGCACGGCAGGCGCCATCGGCGGCCGCTGCGACGGCGCGAGCAGCGCGCCGACCTGCGGTCCGAGCACCGGCCCGCCGTCGCTGGCGCGCAGCGTTTCCCGCTGCCGCTCCAGCCAGTGCCGAACCACGTCCGCAGACTTGGCGCCCAGGCGCGGCACCCCGCGCCACCAAGCGGCGCCGCGCCGGTTGACCCTCTCCACCAGCTCGCCGATGCTGCCGATGCCGCCCGCCACCAGTCGGCGCGACAGGCTCGGCCCGAACCACAACGACACCGCATGGTCCAGCGCCGGCCGTCCCGGCGACAGCCGCTCGAGCGACGACAGGGCGTCGACGCGCCGGTCCATCGCGACATTGGACCGGCCCTTCAGCGAGTCGAACATCGCCGCGATATCGGGGCGGTTGTTCTGCAGCGCGAACTGCACCAGCCGATCGCGCAGCCGCAGGATGCGCTGTACCGCCTGATGCTCGGTCAGCGCCTCGTCCTCGTCTGGGTCGAGCAGATAACGGTTGGCGATGTCGACCGCCGCCATGCCCTGGGCATACGCGCGCACCACGGCGAATTCGGTCCGGGTCAGCTTCAAGGGGTCCAGCGTGTCGTCCCGCACAGACATTGACAATCGGCCTTAAGTGATTGATTGATAACGACTTTCGGCAGACGAGTAGCGCAACCTGCCCAAATTGCTACCCGAAGTGTAATGTAAATTATTTTCGGCGCACACCTGTCAGCGCCGGCCATCCACCGCGCCAGGCTCGCCAGGAAACGCCCCGGGACATCGGTCCGAACCCTGAGAAGGCGGCCGCTTCGAGATCGACGTAAGGGAAAATCCCGAGGCCGCCTCCAGCCTTGCGCTGCGTACGCATTCGCACAAAAGCGACTTACCAACCATCTGGCGAGCCTTGCTTTCCTGTTTTGCCCTGCATATGCTGGACCGCAGAATAAGTGAAAGTTAAGTCTGTCTTTAGAGGGATCGAAAGCGTGCAAACACGCAAACGGGGCGATCGCATCGCGCTTGACGGGAGGGACGGCCGCGCTGAACGCTGCGCCGAACTGAAGCGGGGTGGATCGTAGGGAGGGGCAGGCGCAACATAGCGCCGCACTTCCGATCACACGGGCGACCGTCGCGGCGCACGTGTCGCAACAAGAACGAGAGCGGCATGGCCACCATTCTGTTGATCGAGCCTCATCCACTACTGCGATTGGGCCTGCGCCAGCTACTGGCGCAATCCGAGCTTCCCGTGCACGTCATCGATGTCGAACCGGCTGCGCTGCCGTCCGTCGACGATGCCCGCCTGCGCGACGCCGACCTGCTGATCTACGGCTGGCACGACGATGGCAGCGGCACCTGGTGCGCGATGGAAGACGTGTGCCGCTACCTGGCGCCGCAGCGGGTGCTGGTGCTGGCCGATGGCCTGCCCGCCGCGATGGCGCAGGAATCGGTGCCGCCGATGGTGGCGGGCCTGCTGTCGAAGAACTGTTGCGCCGAAGTGCTGGACGCCGCCATCCGGCTGGTGCTTGCCGGCGGCGAATGTTTCCCGGCACTGGTCCACGCCGAACCGACGCAGCATGCCGCCCTGCGCGCCGTGCACGCGGACGCGGACGGGAAAGGGGAGGCAGCGGTGAACCGGCCGGACGAACCGATCGAGTCGAGGCGCACGGTGCCCGGCTGGTCCGCCGACATCGCCATCCGGACCGCCCCGTTGATCCAGCCCGATATCGAGACGCCGTCGTTCGGCTCGCATCTGCTCAATATCACCGAGCGGCAATACGAGGTGCTGGCGCTGCTGGCGCGCGGCTATCCGATCAAGACGGTCAGCCGCGTGCTCAATATCTCGGTCGCCACGGCCAAGACCCATGCTTGTACGCTGTACCACCGCCTGCATGTCCGCAACAAGGGCGAGGCCGTCTACGAAGCGCTGCGGCGCGGTGCCAAGCTGAATTGGCCGGGACCCTCGACGCTCGGCGCGGTGCCGTTGCACGCGGACGGCGTGCGGCTGCCCGCGGTCTGTCAGGCGGCGTGATCTCGGCAGCGCCGATGATGGGGGCATGTGCTGGCGCGAACTCATCCTTTCGGCTGAGGGACTTCATGCCAATGGTCGAGGCGGCCCGGGAGGCGGCTTGCTAGGCTTATGGACATGCACGCCGGCAGTCACCTCGCCCTCCTGAGCTCGCCCGAGTCGATGACGACCATTCTTCTGGCCAACAACGCGATCATGGTGCGCGCGCTCTCGCGCTACCTGGGCAAGCGCCAGGCCTCCCGCCCGTTGACCTTGCAGTCGCCGGAATGGCTGCTGAACGCACCCTCGACCGAACTGCCCAAGCAACCCGTCGATTTCGCGCTGCTCGATTGCAGCAGCAGCGAAGCGGACCCGCTCGCACTGATCGATGCCCTGTGCCAGCGCATCGCGCCGCGCCGATGGCTGCTGATCGCCCGGCCCGGGGCCACCGCGCTGACCCAGCGCGCAGCCCGGCTCGGTGCCGGCGGCTGCCTGCTGGCGCCGGCTTCTCCCGATCTGGTCAGCGCCGCGGTGGCGCTGGTCAGCGCCGGCGGCCAATGCTTTCCACGGGCGAGCATGGCCTGGTTGATGGCGCCCGCTCCCGCTCCGACCTCCAACTTTTTGCACCCCGGTTCTACGGCAAGCGGCTGATGGTCGTCCACCGGCGATGCCGCCTATGCTGGCACTACGCTGCTGGCGTAGCCGGACCCCGGGATCAGAAGGTCCGCCGCCGCAGAAGCGGGGGGTCATATGAATGGAGGATCGGCGGTCCTGATCGTGCGCGGCTTTGCCGTGCCGGAGGGCCGCAACAAGTGGGCATGTTGTTATGAGATCCGGCTGGCGTCGGCGTGCGATGGGCCGCTGGTCTATCGCGGCGAACTGCATGGCCGCGCATTCTGCAGCGAGGATGCCGCGGTGATCGCCGCCCGCGAAGCCGGCGAGCGCGAAGCGCGGCGGCGTATCGCGGCGGGCCTGGCGACGTCGTTCCTGTCGGTGGCGCCCGGCACGTGCGCGGGCGAGGGCGGCGACAGCAAGACACCGCGGCCGCACGACCGGTAAAGCGAAGCGGGCCGTACGAACACGAAGGGGGGAAACAAGGCGCGTGCTCGGGGGAGCCGCATGTCGGATGGCGAATCGAACGACATGCGTACACGCGCGTCTCGGCCGCGGCAACCGCCCGGCCGGATCTGCGGACCACGGCGGAGCCGCCGCTCGATCGGCGGCACGCCGGGGTCCTTTCTTTTTTGGAGGGGCGCGGGCATGTCGGCGAGGCGACGGCGAGCGCAACCCGGGAAGGGGGAAAAAAGAAGCCCGCAGACCGGGGGACCATGCGGGCTCCAAAGTGGCAGGCCGATTCCGCCTGGCCCACCACAAGACTGACGATATCCAATCGATCTTGCGACTTCCATCAACCAAAAGGACCAAAAGCCCACGGCCGCAGCGCGACGGCGCGGGGCCTTCGACACCATGTGGAACTGGCATTTGATCTCGCGCTTCGGCGACACCGCGCTGCTGCTGCCTTGCGCCGCGCTGTTGCTGCTGTCGCTTTGCCATCGTGGCGAATGGCGCGCGGCGCGCCACTGGTGCCTCGCGTTCGCCGCCGCGGCGGGACTGACGCTGGTATCGAAACTCGCCTTCATCGGCTGGGGCGTCGGCGTGCCGGCGCTCGACTTCACCGGCTTCTCCGGCCACAGCATGATGGCGGCGAGCGTGCTGCCGGTACTGATGCACCGGCTCGCGCCGGGGCGTGCGCCGCGCCTGCGGTGGGCCGCGGCAATGCTGGGCGCATGGCTTGCGCTGCTGGTCGGCTATTCGCGTCTGCCGCTGGGCGCGCACTCGGCCAGCGAAGTGATTGGCGGGCTGGCGCTGGGCTTTGCCGTCAGCGGCGGCTATCTGCTGGCTACCGTGCCGCATCGGCGCCACCGTTCGCCGCGCGCACCGCTGCTGCTGCTGATCGGCGCGTTGCTGCTGGGCGTGCCGGCATCGGGGGCGCATGCGCCGACCGAACAATGGATCGAGCAGATCGCGCTGTATCTGTCCGGACGCGCACGGCCGTTTCAACGCGCGGATTGGCAACGGCGCGAAGCCGCGACGATCCAGCCATCGTCACCGCTGTCGCTCTCCACGTTCGCCCCCGCCCTCACGTCCGCACGCACGTCCGCACGCACGTCCGCAGCCACGGCCATGCCGACGCCCGCCGCACGGCCGCCGCTGCGCCTTGCGCAATGGCATCTCGACTCGATGTCCGTCATGCGCGACTGAAGAACGCGCACAGGACCGACGCGCAACAAGACCCACAGAGCCCAAAAGACCCGCAACACCGGCAACACCCGCCACCGCACCGGCGACCGCGGCGCACGGCCTTCACCTGTGTGGGGGAGCAAACAGACCCTGCGCCGACCCGCGCGCGACGATGTTCGCGATATGCCGACGCACGGCATCGACGGGCAGCAAGGGGAGAGGGTCATGGCAACGGCAAGCGCGCAAGCGGTCGTCGAGCGGCAGACAGCGCTGCAACTGCTGTATCGGGTCTCGGATGCGTTGACGGTGGGCGTCTGCGGCATCCTGGTCGGCGAATTCTGGTTTCCCGAAGGCGGACTGGCATCGGCGGCGCCGGTGCACGGCTTCCTGACCGCGTTCTGCGCGGTCGCCGCGCTGATCGTGTTCCCTGCCTGCGGACTCTACGAATCGTGGCGCGGCCGCAGCCGCGCCGCCCTCGGGCTGCGCACGCTGGCGGCATGGAGCCTGGTGGCCGTCAGCGGCCTGGTGCTGGCCTACCTGATGCATCAGATCGGCGCGGTGTCGCGGCTGTGGTCGACCACCTGGTTCGGCGCCGTCTCGCTGGCGCTGGTCGGCTCGCGGCTGGTGCTGTACCAGCTGCTGGGCAATGTGCGGCAGCAGGGCATCAATGCCAAGCGCGTGCTGATCTTCGGCTACGGCCCGCTCGGCAACGAGATGTACCGGCGCGTGCAGCGCATTCGCGAGGCCGGCTATCACGTGGTCGGCATCTACTGCGACCACGACGACGATGCGCTGCCGTCCGGCGTGCCGATCCTGCGCGAGATGAGCGACGTCACGCGCTTCGTGCGCAGCCACGACGTGCGCGAGATCTGGCTGACGCTGCCGATGGCGGCGTGCCGCGATCTGTGCGACGTGGTCTACCAGTTCCGCAACGACCTGGTCGACATTCGCTGGGTGCCCGACATCATGTCGGTCGAGCTGCTGGGCCATCGCTTCAGCGAATTCCTCGGCCTGCCGGTTATCGATCTGAACAGCCCGCCCGATTCGCGGATCACCGGCCTGCTCAAGGCAAGCTTCGATCGCGTGTTCGCCGCGGTCGCGCTGCTCGGCATGTCGCCGCTGCTGATCGCGATCGCGATCGGCGTCAAGCTGTCTTCCCCCGGGCCGGTGCTGTTCCGGCAGAAGCGCCTGGGCATCGACGGCAAGCCGTTCGACGTCTTCAAGTTCCGCACGATGGTGGTCCACCAGGACCGCGGCGTCACGCAGGCGACACGCAACGATCCGCGTGTCACGCGCATCGGCGGCTTCCTGCGCCGTACCAGCCTCGATGAGCTGCCGCAGTTCTTCAACGTGCTGCGCGGCGAGATGTCGGTGGTCGGTCCGCGCCCGCACGCGCTCGAACACAACGAGATGTACAAGGAGCTGATCGACCGCTACATGCTGCGCCATCGCGTCAAGCCCGGCATCACCGGGTGGGCGCAGATCAACGGCCTGCGGGGACAGACCGACACGGTCGAGAAGATGCGCGCCCGCATCGAGTTCGACATCTACTACATCCGCAACTGGTCCTTCCAGCTGGACCTGCGGATCATCGCGCGCACCGCGCTGCACGGCTGGACTGGCAAGAGCGCATTCTGAAAAGGGGTCCGGCCCACGGCGGTGGCGAACGTGCGTTGGCAAGCGCACGGTGCCGGCGGGTACGGTCGAGCCAAATGGGGCATACCAAGACCCCAGGGAGAGGAGACCATGAAAGCCACCCTACGCACGATCCTGGCGGAGGTGGGCCGGCTCGAGGTGCCAGCGGACACGCTGGACGACCAGGCCGACCTCTACGAAGCCGGTCTGTCGTCGCTCGCCACGGTGCATGTGATGCTGGCCATCGAAAACGCCTTCGATATCGAGATCCCGGACCGAATGCTGACGCGCCAGTTGTTCCGCAGCATCCAGTCGCTGGCCGACGCGATCGTCTATCTGCGCCAGCAGCAGGAGGCGGCATGAACGCGTTCGCGGCGCATGCGGTGCAGCCCCACCCGCACGACGCTGCCGCCGATCGGGGGCGGGACGATGCGCCGCAGCCGGAGCATCCGCCGCGGGATGCCCTGGCCGCTGCGCGCGAGGTGGTGCCGCTTGCCGCGGCGCAGGCCGATCGCGTCGACCGCGAGGCGGCATTTCCCGAAGCGGCGTTCGCGGCGTTGCGCGAGCGCGGCCTGCTCGGTGCGATGGTGCCGGCAGAGCTCGGGGGCGGCGGCGCGTCGCTCGATACCATCGCGGCGATCTGCCGCGTGCTCGGCGGCGCCTGCGCGGCGACCGGCATGATCTACGCGATGCACCAGATCCAGGTCGCCTGCCTGGTCGCCCATGCGCGCGGCAGCATCTGGCACGAGCGGCTGCTCGCGCGCATCGCGGCCGACCAGTTGCTGCTGGCCTCGGCGACCTCGGAACAGTCGACCGGCGGCGCGCTGCGCACCAGCGGCTGCGCGGTGGCGACGGACGGCGGGCGCTTTCATCTGGTCAAGATGGCGCCGACCATTTCGTACGGCGCGCAGGCCGACGTGATTCTCGCCACCGCGCGCCGTCATGCGGAGGCGCCGCAGTCCGACCAGGTACTGGTCTGCGTGCTCGATGGCGATTGCACGCTGCAATGCACGAGCGGGTGGGACACGCTGGGCATGCGCGGCACCTGCAGCAACGGCTTCCGGCTGGAGGCGCGCGGCGCCTGCGAGCAGATCGTGCCGGTGCCGTTCGGCGAGATCGCCGACGCGACCATGACGCCGGTGTCGCACATGCTGTGGAGCGCGTTGTGGACCGGCATCGCCGCCGACGCGGTGCAGCGGGCCAAGACCTTCTTCCAGGGCCAGGCGCGCGCGCGGCCCGGCACGCTGCCGCCGTCGGCCACGCGGCTGGCCGAGGCCGCGGCGATGATCGACACGATGGAGGCGCGCGTGCAGATGGCGCTCGCGCACTACCGCCAGCACACGCCGGGCCGTTCCGTCTCCGCGGACTTTGCCTTTGCCGCCGAAATGAACGGCCTGAAGACCAGCGTGTCGACGCTGGCGCTGGAAGCGGTGCAGACCGCGCTGCTGATCTGCGGCATGGCGGGCTACAAGCACGGCACGCCGTTCAGCGTGGGCCGCCATCTGCGCGACCTGTGGTCCGCGCCGCTGATGATCAGCAACGACCGCATCCTGACCAATACCGCCAGCCTGCTGCTGGCCGAACGTTCGCATTGAGGAGAATCGGCATGGAGTACCAGAGCGGCCAGCAAGGTGGCGCCGTCGAGCCTGCCGACACCGCGGCGCCGCCGCAGCGCCTGTCCCGGCCACCGGAGGAGGCCGCGCTGGCGGCGCAGCGGCGCTTTCGCCAGGCGCTGATCGAGGCGGGCCTGCTGATCCCGACCGGCGTCGACGGCTTGTATGGCCGCAGCGCCGACTTCGAGGCCATTGCCGACGGGCTGAACGCGGCCATTGGCGCGCTCGGCGCCGACCAGCAGGCCGAGGTGATGCGCTTTCCGCCGGCGATGGCACGGCAGGATTTCGAAGCCAGCGAATACCTGAAAAGCTTTCCGCAACTGGCCGGCACCGTGCACAGTTTCTGCGGCAGCGATCGCGACCATCACCGGCTGCTGGCGCGGCTCGATGCCGGCGAGGAGTGGGCCGACCAGCAGCGGCCCACGCGCGTGGTGCTGACGCCGGCCGCCTGCTATCCGGTCTATCCGGTCATCGCCGCGCGCGGTGCGCTGCCGCCCCAGGGCCGCGTGGTGGACGTGCTGTCGTACTGCTTCCGCCATGAGCCGTCGGTCGATCCGGCGCGCATGCAGCTGTTCCGCATGCGCGAGTACGTGCGGCTGGGCACTGCCGAGCAGATCGTCGCGTTCCGCACGCAGTGGATCGAGCGCGGCAGTGCGCTGGCGCAGCAGCTGGCCTTGCCCTGGCGGCTCGATCTGGCCAACGACCCGTTCTTCGGCCGCGGCGGCAAGATCGTCGCCGACGGCCAGCGCGAACAGAAGCTGAAGTTCGAACTGCTGATTCCGATCCACGACGACGCCCCACCGACCGCCTGCATGAGCTTCAACTACCACAAGGATCACTTCGCCGAGGTCTGGCCGCTGCGCACCGCCGACGGCGGGCGTGCCCATACCGGCTGCGTCGGCTTCGGGATCGACCGGCTGATTCTGGCGCTGCTGCGCCACCATGGTTTCGCGCTGGCACGCTGGCCGGGCCAGGTGCGCGAGCTGCTGGGACTGCGCCATGTATGACGGCACCGGGCGGCTGGCGCCATCCGTGCATGCCTCGCATGTCCTGCATACCGAGCAGGCGGTCTGGCCGCAGACCAACTGCTATGTCGACCTGTGGATCGAGTTGCTGCACGGCTGGCAGCTCGATCCGCTGGCGGCGCTGCCCTTCACCGTCGCGCAGGACTTCGAGGGCGACCAGTTCACCTTCTTCAAATACCCGGTCGACGATCTGGAGCGTCTCTATGGCGTGGTGGTGCAGGAGCTGTCGCTGTACGACGCGATGGAGCGCCATGTGGCGACGCAGACCGCGCGCGGGCATGTGGTGCTGCTCGAAGTCGACGGTTACTACCTGCCCGACAATCGCGCCACGTCGTACCGGCGCCAGCACACCAAGACCACCATCGGGATCGACGTGCTGATGCCCGAGGCGCGCGGTGTCGGCTACTACCACAACGACGGCTACCACGTCGCGCGCGGCGACGACTATGCCGGCCTGTTCCGGCTGCTGCCCGAGCTGCAGGCCGATCCGCACCTGCTGTTCCCGTACGCCGAGGTGGTGCGGCGGCGCTTTCCGCCGCTGTCCGGGCCGATGCTGCTGCGCGCCTCGCTGGCGCTGTTGCGGCGGCATCTAGCGCGGCGCCCGCGGCAGAACCCGATCGCGGCGTACCGGCAGGTGTTTCCGCAGCATCTGGACGAACTCGCGGTACGCGGCGAACCGGCCTTCCACCCGTACGCGTTCAACGTGCTGCGTCAACTGGGCGCCAATTTCGAGCTGCTCGGCAAGTACCTGCGCTGGCTCAGCCTGCAGGGACAGCCATTGCCGGCCGCGATCGCCACCGCGTGCCAGCGGCTGGCGTCCGAGGCGATGGTGATGCAGTTCCGGCTGATCCGCTCGATCCTCGGACGCCGGCCCGACCCCTGCCAGGATTGCCTCGATCAGATGGAAGCCTGCTATGAGGCAGCGGTGCCGGCGCTAGCGGCCTATGTCGGCGAGGGTGAATCCTGACGCCGCGGGCGCCGTGAGCGTCCCGGGCGCGGCGATGACCGCGCCCGATCGGTGCGAGCGGATGGCGACGGCCATCCCGCTCGGCAGGCCGCTGGTGCGGCAGCCTGTTGCCGGTCCATGGCGCATGCGGGAAACCGACGCCGATGCCATCGCCACGCCGCTCGACTTGCCGGCTGACGGCGATTGGTTGCCGGCACCGGTCCCCGGCACGGTCGCGCAGGCGCTGCAGGCGGCCGGCCGCTGGGAGGCCGAAGCGCCGCCCGCATTGCACCGGCACGATTACTGGTATCGCGCGCCGATCTCCGGCGAGGGCTTGCATTGCCTGCGGCTGCGCGGCCTCGCGACGATCTGCGAGGTGTGGCTCGACGGCACGCGCATGCTCGAGAGCCGGTCGATGTTCGCCGAGCACGAGATCGCGCTGACGCTGTCGGGTACCCACACGCTGTCGCTGTGCTTCCGTTCGCTCGAACGCGCGTTGCGCGGGCGGCGCGGCCCGGTGCGATGGAAGCCGCGGCTGGTGTCGATGCCATCGTTGCGCCATGTCCGCACCACGCTGCTCGGCCATATGCCGGGCTGGTGCCCGCCGGTCCACGCCGTCGGGCCATGGCGCGAGATCGATCTGTTGCCGGCGCCATCGGCGACGCGGGCGCTCGCCGCGGCGCGCTGCGAGATCGGCGCGCGCCTGGACGGTGACGACGGTGTCGTGTCGGTGCAGCTGCGCGGCGTCCCCGCGCAGATCGAAGACGCGCTGACGCTGCAGGTCGACGGCCACGAGGCCGCGCTGACATGCCGGCACGACGCCCAGCACGGCGCGATCTGGCACGGCAGCGTATCGCTGCCCCGCGTGCGCAAATGGTGGCCGCACACGCACGGCGAGCCGGTGCTGTACGACGTCACGCTGCGCGCCGGCATGCAGACGCTGCACTGCGCGCGGGTCGGCTTCCGGCGGATCGACGTCGACGACAGCGATGGCGGCTTCGTGGTCCGCGTCAACGGCGTACCGGTGTTCTGCCGCGGCGCCTGCGTGGCAAGCCTGGACCTGCACGGCCATGCGCCCGATGCGAACACCTGTGCGGCGTGGCTTGCGCAGGCGCGCGAAGCCAACATGAACATGATTCGCGTCAGCGGCGTGACCTGCTATCAGGGCGAGGCGTTTCACGCGGCGTGCGATGCGATGGGCCTGCTGGTGTGGCAGGACCTTGCGTTCGCCAACTTCGATTATTCGAACATCGATGGCACCCGGCCTGCCTCCGCTGCCGGCACCGATGCCGACGCCTCGCTGCGCGACGACGTACGCCGCGAGGTACGCCAATGGCTCGCCGCGCATGGACACCATCCGAGCCTTGCGGTGCTGTGCGGCGGCAGCGAGGCGGAGCAGCAGGCGGCGATGCTCGGGGCCCCGCGCGAGGCGTGGCGCCAGCCGCTGTTCGACACGCTGATTCCCGACGGCATTGCCGCGCACGGCGTCAATGTGCCCTATGTCCGCAACTCGCCGAGCGGCGGTGCCTGGCCGTTCCAGCCCGATCGCGGCGTCAGCCACTACTACGGCGTCGGCGCCTACCAGCGTCCGCTCGACGATGCGCGGCGCGCGCGCGTGCGCTTTGCCGCCGAGTGCCTGGCCTTCGCCAACGTGCCGTGCGAGCGCACGCTGCGCGAGACGATGGCCGGCGTCGCGCCGGTGCACGATCCACGCTGGAAGCGCACGGTGCCGCGCGATGCCGGCGCAAGCTGGGACTTCGAGGACGTGCGCGACTTCTACCTGCAGTCGCTCTATGCGGTCGATCCCGCGCGTCTGCGCCGGGAGGATCCGGCGCGCTATCTGCATTGCTCGCGCGCGGTGGTCGCCGAGCTGATGAGCGAGGTGTTTGCCGAATGGCGCCGCGCCGGCTCCTGCTGCGCCGGAGGACTGGTATGGCAATGGCAGGACCTGGTGCCCGGCGCCGGCTGGGGCATCGTCGATGCGCTGCGCCGGCCCAAGTCCGGCTGGCATGCGCTGCGCCAGGTCTGGCAGCCGCTGCAGGCGCTGATCACCGACGAAGGCTTGAACGGCATCCACGTGCATCTGATCAACGAGAGCGCCGTGGCGCAGCCGATGCGCCTGCAGCTGCGTTGCCTGCGCGACGGCCTGACGCCGCTGCTCGACGTGACGCGGGACTTCACGCTGGCGCCGCGCTCGGTGCAATGCGTCAGCGGCGCCGAACTGGCGGGCCAGTTCTTCGACTTCGCCCATGCCTACCGCTTCGGCCCGCGCCTGCATGACGTGGTCCATGCGGCGTGGCGCGATGGCGACGGCAACGTGGTCAGCGAGGCCTTCTATCTGCCCGATCGCAGCGCCGCCGCGTTGCCGCCGCCGGAGCTGCACGCGCAGGTCGAGCGCATCGACGGCCAGTGGTGGCTGACGATATCGGCGCGCCGTTTCGCACGCTGGGTGCAGATCGACGATGCCAACCTGCGGCCGGCAAGCGATTACTTCCATCTCGCGCCCGGTACGAGCCGCCGTGTGCTGCTGCGTGCCGACGACGGACCGGGTCACGACGACAGGCGCGCCGCGGAAGGCCTAAACCGTCTGGCAGGCGCGGCCATCCCGATGGGTGAGATTCGCGCGCTGAACGCGCCTCGTCCACTTGGCTACAGCGCCTAGCGCATCGGCGCGCAGGCCAGTCCCCGTCACGACGCGCCGACGCGTCGCCGATATGGTGCGCCAAATGGTTGCACCGCTGTAACGCGGCTCCCTCCCGATTCCCACCTACCGAAGGATGAGCAGGTTTCAGCCGTGCGGCTACTGTTGGGCGTCCCACAGATGGAACTTAATGGAAGCACGCAAGCCGCACCGCGTCGCCGTCACGGTCAGCGAGTTGTCTCGTGGTTGTGACGGACGCCGTCGATCGGAATCGGTGCGAGGCGGGGGAAAAACCGGGAACAAGAAGGACAAGAAGGGAGAACAGAAATGATCGGTCAACGTTCGGATTTGCACGTCAACCACCTGCTGGCCTCGCTGCCGCGCAAGGAATGGGAAACGCTGTCGGGGCACCTGGAGCTGGTACGGATGCGTGCGGGACAACTGCTCACCGACTCGGGTCAACGCATCCATCATGTGTACTTTCCGACCACGGCGATCGTCTCGATGCTGTCGCTGCTCGAGAACGGCGCGACGGCCGAAATCGCCGCGATCGGCAACGAGGGTCTGGTCGGCATTCCGGTGCTGACCGGTGGCGACACCATGCCATGCCGTGTCGAGGTCCGCACGCCGGGCTTCGCATACCGGCTGTCGGCCGGCACGCTGCGCCAGGAGTTCATGCGCTCGCCGACGATCCAGCGCGCCACGCTGCTGTACGTGCAGGCGGTGCTGACGCAGATCGCGCAGACCGCGGTCTGCAATCGCCATCATTCGCTGAACAAGCAGTTGTGCCGCTGGCTGCTGCTCGCGCTCGATCGCATGGCGACCAACGAGCTGGTGATCACGCAGCAGGTCATCGCCAACATGCTGGGCGTGCGGCGCGAGGGCGTGACCGAGGCTGCCGGCAAGCTGGAGGATCTCGGCCTGATCCACCACAGCCGCGGCCATATCACGGTGCTCGATCGTCATGGGCTCGAAGCGCATTCGTGCGAATGCTACAAGCTCGTCAAGCGCGAATTCGACCGGCTGCTGCCGGCCCTCGCCGAAGCGTGATTTGCGCCAGTGCGTCAGGAGATTGCCGTGGACAGGTTGTCTTTCGCCGGAACGATGCCGGCTCCCAACGTGGTGCCGCAACGGCCGGCCGGCTATGCGCGTGCGCTGCAGGATCGCGCCGGCCTGCTGGTCGGTGCGACGCTGGCCGGCGCGGCCGTGGCCGGGCTGGCGGCGCTGACGGTGCCGCCGCGCTACGAAGCCGCGGCGCTGATCCAGGTCGCGCGGCCCGACGTTGCCGCCAGCGGCGCGCCGGGCGCGCCATCGGCGCCGGCCGCCGGCTTCGACGCCAGCATCCTGAAGAGCCGCGCGGTGGCTGCGCCGGTGATCGAGCAGCTTCGGCTCGGCATCACCGCCGAGCCTGTACGCGCGCCATTGGTCGGTGCGCTGGCGGCCCGGCTGTCGGAGCCGGGACAGGTGCGCGGTGCCTGGCCGCCGGGAATGGGCTATGCGTGGGGCGGCGAGCGCATCGCGCTCGATACGCTCGCGGTGCCCGAGCGGCTGCTGAACAAGCCGCTGACGCTGGAGGTGCTCAGCGGCGGCGCGTTCCGCCTCAGCGATGCCGACCGTACGCTGCTCGAAGGGCGCGTCGGCGAGTCGGCCGCGGTCGATGGCGTCGAGGTGCTGATCTCGCGCATCGACGCGCGGCCGGGCACGCGTTTCACGCTGATGCGCCGCGATCCGGTCGCGACGGTCGATGCGATCGCGAGCCAGCTCAAGGTCAGCGAAATGCCGGGCGGCACCGTGCGGCTGTCGTGGCAGAGCGGCGATCGCAAGCAGGCCGCCGATCTGATCAACGGCATCGCCGACGGCTATATCCGCGGGCAGACCAGCGCGCGGCGCGGCGACGCGGCCGAATCGCTGGCTTTCCTCGCGGCCGAGCTGCCGCGCGTGCAGGCCGAGCTCGAGCGCGCGGAGTCGGCGCTGACGCGCTATCGCTCGCGCTCGGGCTCGATCCAGCCGACGCAGGATGCGCAGTCGTATCTGCAAGGCAGCATGGAATATCAGCGCCAGATCGCCGCGCTGCGGCTCGAGCGTACCAAGCTGCTGCAGCGCTTCACCACCGATGCCAACGAGGTGAAGACCGTCGACAGCCAGATCCAGCAGCTGATCCGCGAGCGGCGCGAGCTCGACGAGCGCATGCAGAACCTGTCGCTGTCCGAGCGCGAATCGGTGGCGCTGACGCGCGACGTCAAGGTGGCCGAGGACATGTACATGACCCTGCGCCGCAAGATCGAACAGCTGTCGCTGGTGCAGGCCGACCGCAGCAGCGCGGTGCGCGTCGTCGATGCGGCCGCTGCGTCGACCGTGCCGGTCGGTATCGGCCCGTGGCCGGCCGCGGTGGCAGGCGGCGTGGCGGCGCTGGCGCTGGCTATCGGCGGCGTGATGCTGCGCCGGCGCGTGAAACCCGTGGTCGCCGATGCCAACGAAGCGGAGGCGCGCCTGGGGCTGTCGATGCTTGGCGACGTCGCCTTCAGCGACGAGCAGGCCGAACTCGAGCGCCAGGCCGAACTCGAGCGGCGCTTCGGTGCGATGGCGGCAATGGGGCTGGCGGACGCTGCGCGCCAGCGGCTGGCCGCACCGGCGCCCGGCACGGCGCTGGCCGAGGCGCAAGGCGGCGCCGACCCGCAGGCCGGCGCCCGCACCGGCAATGGCCTGCACGACCGCTTCCTGCTGGCGCGCCGCTCGCCGCACGCATTGGCGGTCGAAGGCTTGCGCAGCGTGCGCGCCTCGCTGTACTTCGGCCTGCGCGGCGCGCCCGATGGCGTGCTGGCGATCACCAGCCCCGCGCCCGGCGCCGGCAAGACTTTCGCCGCGGTCAATCTTGCGGTGCTGTTCGCCGAGGCCGGGCAGCGGGTGCTGCTGATCGACGCCGACATGCGGCGCGGCAAGGTATCGACGTGGTTTGGCCAGGCCGCCGAACCGGGCCTGTCCGATGTGCTGGCCGGCCGCATTCCGGTCGGCGCGGCGGTGCAGCCCACCGTGGTCGCGGGGCTGTGCATCCTCGGTGCCGGTGCGACGCCGGCCAACCCGTCGGAGCTGTTGATGCTGCCGACGCTGAAGGACGCGCTGCAGCAGTGCAAGGAGCGGTTCGACCTGGTCATCGTCGATACGCCGCCGGTGCTGTCGGTCGCGGACGCGATGCTGATCGCCAGCCTGGCCGGCTCGACGCTGCTGGTGATGCGTGCCGACGTGACGCTGCCCGGCCAGGTCGACGACACGCTCAAGCGGCTGGCGCGCGCCGATGCGCGGATCGCGGGCGGCATCATCAACGGCGTGGCGCAGCGTCGCAGCAACCGCGCGGACTTCGCCACCATCAATCCGTATCTGGGCATGCCGCTGCCGCCCGCGACACCGGCCGCCCGTGCGCTCGAGCGTCCGGTCGCGGCCGCCGCGGGCAAGGCGTGAAGCGGGCAAGGCGTGAAGCGGGCAAGGCGTGAAGCGGGCAAGGCGTGAAGCGGGCAAGGCGTGAAGCGGGCAGCGTACCCGTTTCTGCGAGCGTCCTGATCCGCATCGACAGGAGCTGCGCGGGCGCAATGCCCGCGCATTTCCGCATCCGGGGGAAGACCGATGAAACGCGTGGCGTTCGACCGCTGCGTCGGCTGGCTGCATCCGGGCCCTGGCGCAACCGGCGTGGTGTTGTGCGCGCCCTGGGGTCACGAAGCGATGTGGTCGCATCGCGCGTGGCGGCATCTGGCCGACGACCTCGCCAGCGCCGGCATGCCGGTGCTGCGCTTCGACTATCCCGGCTGCGGCGATTCCGCGGGCAGCGAGGACGGTCCCGATCGGCTCGGCATCTGTGCGCACAGCATCGTGCGCGCTGCGCAGACGCTGCGCGCGCATACCGGCGTCGAGCGCGTGGTGCTGTGCGGCCTGCGCCTGGGCGCGACGCTCGCGGTGCTGGCCGCCGAGGCGATGGCCGCCGACGGCGGCCAGCGCGCCGATGGACTGATCCTGCTGGCGCCCCCGGTGACGGGCCGCGGTTATCTGCGCGAGCTGCGCGCGCTGCAGAGCAGCTGGTGCAATAACGCGATCCCCGATATTCCGGTCGCGCCGCCGGGCGACGGTGCCTGCGAGGTGCTGGGCTATCGGCTGCCGTCCGACGCGGTGGCCCTGCTCGAGAGCCTGCGGCTCGAACGCCGTGCGGTCTGTCCCGCGCCGCGCATGCTGCTGCTCGATGCGTGGCCCGGCGCCGGGTCGCCGGTCGCCGCGCTGGCGGGCCGCTATCGTGCGCAGGGCGCGCAGGTGACGCGGCTCGACTTCGACGAGTATCCCGCGATGATGCGTTCGGCCGAGAACAGCAGCGTCCCCGAGCAGGCGTGGCAGCAGATCGCGCAATGGCTGGGCCCCGCCGCATCGGTCGCGCGCCGTGGCCGGCCCTCCAGCCATGTCGCCGGCGATGCGGTGCTGCGGCTCGACGCAGCGGTCGAGCAGCCGGTGTGGCTCGATGGCGGTCGCCAGTTCGGCCTGCTGTGCACGCCGGGCGGTGGTGACGAAACCATGGCATCAGCCGAGGCCTCTGCCACCGCCACCGCAGTGCTGTTTCCGAACACCGGCGGCAATCACCACGTCGGCGACTGCCGGCTGTTCGTCACGCTGTCGCGCCAGCTCGCTGCCGCCGGCGTGGCGGCATTGCGGCTGGACGTATCGGCGCTTGGCGACAGTCCGCTGGCGGCGCGCACGATGCGCATTGCGGCGCTCTATGGCGAACAGCCGGCGCGCGATGTCGCGGCGGCAGTGGCTTGGCTGAGGGCGCGCGGATATCGGCGCGTGGTCGTCGGCGGGGTTTGCTCGGGCGGCTTCATCGCGCTGCAGGCGGCGCTGGCCGGGGCGGTGATCGATGGGCTGGTGCTCGCCAATCTGCTGAAATTCCGCTGGGACGGTGGGGACGGCGCGGACGGTGCGGATGATGCCGATGCGCAACTGCAATCGACACGCGTCTATCTGGCCGCGGCGCGCAATCCGGCGCAATGGCTGCGGCTGCTGCGCGGCGAGATCGATCCATGGCCGCATGCCGCGGCGCTGGCGCGCCGGCTGTTTGGCGGGCGCGCGAGGGGCAGCTCGAAGCGGGGCGCGAACGATCTGGATGCCTACGCGCGCGAAGCGATGCAGAGCCTGCAACGCCGCGGCGTGCGCGTCGACCTGCTGTATGGGGCGGGGGATATCGGCCTGGAGGAAGCGCGCTCGCGCTTCGGCCGGCATCTGGAGGCGCTGGCCCAGCTGAGCGGCATCCGCACTCATGTGCTGCCGCGGCTGGACCATTCGCTGTTTCTGGCCGAGAGCCGCGCGCAATTCGCCGCTTGTCTGATGCGGCATCTGGCGGCGTTCGATGCGCCGGTGGAGATGGCATCGGCGATGCCGCCGGCAACGTTGCCGGCAACTTCGCCGAGCGCCTCGCCGGCATTGCGCCAGTCGCTGCGCTGAACGCGCGGACCGCCTGGCGCGCCGGCTTCATCCGGCGGCGTCCGACGGCGGCCCGCGACACGTCAGGACATCAGCGCATCAGCGCGCCGGCGGGGTGGTCAGTTCGCGCTTGGCTTCCTCGTTGGCCTCGCGCATCTCCGCCTTGCGCTCCTGCTTGGCGGCGTTTACTTCCTGCCGGTATTCCTGCCGCGCCTCGGACTTGCGCGCGCGGTACTCACCGCGTGCCTCGGCGCGTGCCATGCGCCGCTCGACCAGCGGGTCCAGCTTCGGCTGGAGCTGATAGACGCCCGGCCCGTGAGGAACGGCGACCATGCCGGCCGGAACGCTGCCGGGAGCGGGGCCGGTCGTCGGCATGGTGGAGGCGGCGCCGGCGGGCGCCATCGTGCCGGCACCAGCGCCGGCGCCAACGCTGGCACCGGCACCCGCGCCGACACCGGTACCGCCGGCGCCAGCGGCGGCACCCGCGCCAACGCTGGTGTCGGCACCGGTGCCGGTGGAGGGCGCCATCGGCGCCTGCGCAAAGGCGGTCGCGCTGATCAGACCCGCGGCCAGCGCCGCCAGGGCGGTTCGGTTGCGCACAGTCAGGTTTCGGGACATATCGGACCTCGTCAGTTGTTATCGAACGAAGCCCGCGGCCGTGCAGGCCGCGGGGACGACGGTGGCGGCACGCGCTACAGAGATGCTGCCGCCCGCTCGATTTTTGATGGCAAGCGGCCGTCGCCGTTTCCGCGTTCCAACAACTGCTTACAAATGGCAAGAAGACCGACAGCGCCGTCCTACGCGGCGCGCGCCCGCTGTCCTACAAAACGCCGATCCCCGCGCGCGGCGGGGATCGGCATCGATGCGACGGCAGCGACGAAGGCGGCGCGAATCAGGCTCGCCTGGCCTTGATCGCGCTGTACTGGTTCATATAGCGATACTTGCCGAAGTGGTAGTGCGAGCGGTACCAGCGGCCCTCGACGTGCAGGCCGTTGAACAGCACGCCCTTGACGTCGCCGCCGGCATGACGGATCGCCTTGTCGGTCGCCTGCAGTTCGCTGGCGGTGGTGACATCGGCGCGCGCCACCAGGAACACCGCGCCCGCCCGGCTGGCCAGGATGCCGGCATCGGCGGCCGCCAGCACCGGCGGCGAATCGATCAGCACCACGTCGTAGCGCGCCTTCAGCTCGTCGATCAGCGCCTCCATGCCCGGGCTGTTCAGCATGTCGGCCGGCTGCGGCGCCTGCGCCCCGGTCGGGATGAAGTCCAGCCCCGGCGCGACCTGGCGCTGCACCACCTTGTCCAGCGGCGTGCCGAGCAGCACGTCGCTCAGGCCCGGCGAGCGGCGCGAGCCGAAGCGGTGGTTCAGCCCGCCGCGGCGCAGGTCGGCGTCGACCAGCGCGACCCGCTTGCCGCCGGCGCCGAGGATCGCGGCGAAGTTGGCGGCGATGAACGACTTGCCGACGCCCGGCGCGGGGCCCGTGATCACCACGATGCGGTTGCGGCTGCCGACCAGCGCGAACTGCAGCGCGGTGCGGAAGCTGCGCAGGCTCTCCATCGCCGGGTCCTCGGGCTCCTGCAGCGCGAGCAGGCCGGGCAGCGGCTTGGCGCCGCCGAACTTGCGGGTCTGCTGCTGGCTCAGCGGGATCGTCGCGTAGACCGTCAGGCCGGTCTGCTGCTCGATCTCGTCGGCGTCGGTCAGCCCGCCATCGAGCGAGCGGCGCACCACCACCATCAGCAGGCCGGCCAGCACGCCCAGGCCCACCGCCACCGCGACGATCAGCGGGCGGTTCGGCCGCACCGGCTTGAGCGGCACGTTGGCCGGATCGACCAGGCGCGCGGTGCCGACCTTGCTCGCCTTCATCAGCTTGAGCTGCTGCACGTCGTTGAGCAGGGCCTGATAGAGCTCGGTGTTGACCTTGACGTCGCGCATCAGCCGCAGCACGTTCTGCTCGACATCGGGCAGGCGCTGGATGCGGCCGGTGACGCCGTTCAGCTGCGCGGTCAGGCTGTCGATCTGGCCGTCGATCGCGGTGATGCTGGGGTGGTCGCCGACGAAGCGCATCGCCAGTTCCTGGCGCTTCTGCTTCAGTTCCTGCAAGCGGGTCTGGATCTGCACCGACTGCGCCAGGATCAGCTTCGATTCCTCGCTCAGATCCACCGTGCCGCGCTGGTTGCGCATCGCGTTATAGCGCGATTCGGCGGCCTCCACCTGCTGGCGCAGCTGCGGCATCTGGCCTTGCAGGAATTCGAGCGACTTCTCCGCTTCCGCGGCCTTGCGGCGGACGTTCTGCTCGACGTACTCCATGCCGATCTCGTTGAGGATCGCCGCGGTCAGCTGCGGCGAATCGCCTTCGAGCGTGACGCCGATCACGCCGCTCTGCTTGCCGCGCTCCATGATGTGCAGCTGCTGCTGCAGGCGGGCGATCGCGGCCAGGCGCGGCAGATGGCGCAGCGTGAACTGCGCGCCGGGACGGCCGTCGAGCTTGCTGATGGTCAGGTTGACGGGGCCGTAGGCGGTCTTGACGGTCAGCGGCTCGCCGACCTTGCCGTTGGCGCGGGCCGGATCGCTGTCGAAGCCGACGCGGTATTCGCCGTTGCCGAGCGCGGTGACCGTGATCCTGCGTTCGTCCATCTCGGCCGGCACCGTCAGCTCGCTGACCGCGATCGATTCGCTGCCCCAGGCGAAGCCGCCCCAACCGAACAGCCCCGGCCGCGACAGTTCGCTGTTGTTCTGCGCGATCGCGCGGCCGATGACCGGGAAGTAGCGCGGCGACGCCTCGACGTTCAGCATCAGGTTGTCGACGGCGCGCCCGACCACCATGCGCGATTGCAGCAGTTCGATCTCGGCGGAGGCGGCCGACTTGACCTCGATCACCGGCGAGATCTGCGCGGCCACGCGATTGGTCGCCGCGGTGGTGTTGGTGCTCTCCTCCACCTGCACCATGATGTCGGCGCGATAGACCGGGCGTGCGATCAACGCATAGATCGCACCGAGCGCGATGACCAGGCCCGCCACCGTCAGGAAGGTCCAACGGTATCGCGCCAGCACGTCGAACCAGGATGTCAGATCGACCATGCCGTCGCGGTCGTCCGCGCGCTCGGCGTGGGTGCTCCGGATGTTGTTGCTGTTCATGATGCCTCCCCGTGACATTCGGCCGGCGCAATGGCTCGTATGCGTACCGACCAGGATTCGATGCCCGTCTTGATCAAGCCGAGTGCGATGGCGAACATGCTGTGCGAACCGCCGAAGGGATCGGGCACGTCGGCCGCGATGAATTCGCCGATGCGATAGACGCGGCCGCGTGCATCCGGAAACCGGCGCTCGACCTCGTCGCGCTGCTCGAGGTCCATCACCAGCACCAGATCGGCCCAGTCCACCAGCTGCGCGTCGACGACGCGGGCGCGATGCCCGCGCAGTTCATGCCCTTCGGCGGCCATCAGCGCGATCGCGCACGGGTGCGCCGCCGCGCCGACCGGCGGCGCCAGTCCCGCGGAGGCCACCTCGCACGTCGGCAGCGCCTGCCGCAGCAGGACTTCCGCCATCGGACTGCGACAGGTATTGCCGATGCAGACCACCAGAATGGTTCGGATCATCGCGCCGCCTATCGGACCACGCCGGCCGTGCCGATTACCGGCTGCGTCGACGGGATCAGCAGGTTGATGACGCGGCTCCAGCGCACCAGTTCGCGCGCATCGACGTAGACGACGTCCTTCGGCTCGAGCTCGAATCCTTCGGCGATGGCCAGGGCTACCGGCGAGCTGCCGTCGAGGTGGAACACCTTCGGTTCTTCGCCGGCCGTGGTCTTGCGAATCACGTAGATCTGATCGGCGCTGGCCGAGCTCGGATTCACGCCGCCGGCATCGCCGAGCGCCTCGTTCAGCGTCATGCGGCCGTTTCTCATCAGCAACGCGGTGGGACGCAGCACTTCGCCGGTCACGAACACCTTGCTGTCCTCGCGCTGTTCGACGCGAACGATGTCGCCGTTGCGCAGCAGGATGCGCGACGGGTCGACACCCTTGGCCAGCAGCGCCGGCATGTTGATGTACCAGCTGCGCTCGCCGCGCGTCACGCGGATGCGGCTGCTGTCGCCGGTCTGCGTCAGCACGCCGCCGGCGCGGTTCAGTGCCTCGACCAGCGTCATCGGCGCGTCGTCGATCGGCAGCATGCCCGGTGTCTTGACTTCGCCGTCGACATAGACGCGCTGGCTGCGGAACGCCAGCACGCGCACCGTCATCTGCGGATCGCGCACCACGCGCGACAGCGCCTTGGCGATCTGGTCGCGCACCTCGTTGGCGGTCTTGCCGGCGACCTTCATCACGCCGGCATACGGAAACTGGATGTCGCCGTGCGGGCTGACCACATAGCCGGGCACGTTGGGGCTGCCGCCGGTGCTCGGCAGTTCGTAGGCCTGGCCGATGCTGTAGGTCTGGGTCGGGAACACGAGTTCGGGGTGGTCCCAGACGACCACCGAGATGATGTCGCCGGGGCCGACGCGATACGGCTGCGGCGCGGCGAACAGTTCCTCGACGTTCTCGTTGTCGCGGCGCGAGTTGTTGCGCAGCTCGCGCACCAGGTCCATCGTGATCGGCGTGATCTTGGGCACCGCATCGGGGCCGATCGCGGAGACCGGCGCCTGCTTGTCGAAATACATGCCCGGCGAACTGGCGCAACCGGCCAGCAGCGCCGCCGCACCCACCGCGCCGGCGGCGACCAGTCCCGCCACCGATCGACCGCGGCGCACACTGCGTGGACCGCGTTGCTGATGCTGTTCCAATGCTTTCATGGCAACCTCCCCCCACTGCGACTTGCACATGGACACGCGCACGGCCATGTCCCCCGGATGCTGCCATCGTGTCCGCCGAGGCACTGGGTATCGGTGCGTTGTCACACATTTGATGCGGCGTGGAAGGGCAGGGCCACGGAAGGGGTTTGCAGGGCCGCGTCTTGACGTTGTCGTTGCCAGCGTTCGATGTCGCGCGGCCGTCCGCGGTACCCAAACGAAAACGGGCCGGAAAATATCCGGCCCGCCTTCGTTCGAAACCCGCAGCGTCAGCGCATGCCGCCTCCCGCCTGCAGCGGCAGGTCGGCGATCTCCGCGCGGTCGCTCGCCGGGCGCGGCATGCGCGTGACCGACGCTACCGGCGCCGCGCCATCGCCGTTGACCCATTCGAGCTTGGCGCCGCGTTGCAGCGCGGTGTAGACCGCCTCGCCCTTGTTGCGCACCTTCAAGCGCTGATACAGCGTGCAGGCGTGGCTCTTGACCGTCGCCACCGAGATATTGAGCATGCGGCTGACCGTCTTGATCGGATGGCCGCGTGCCAGCAGTACCAGCACCTCGTATTGCCGCGGCGTGATCTGCAGCATCTCGGCTTCGTCGTAGTAGGTTGCTTCCGCGCTGCCGGTGTCGACCGGTGCGGGCCGCGGCGCGGCCGCGGCGGCGTGCGGCGGCACGATGCCGCTGCGCGAGGACGCCGGCATCGCCGGATGCGGCGATACGGTGGCGGTACCCGCGATCGCCGGGCGCGCGCCGAGCGAGGGCGGCGCGACCACCGGACCGCCATAGCCTGCGCCCGGCAGCGACGACGACAGCGTGCCGGCGGCGCCGTTGCCGCGCACGAAATAGCCGCCGACCATCGCCAGCCGAATGGCCGCTTCCAGCACGGCGAGCGAGGCGGATTTCGGCAGGCAGCCACAGACGCCCTGCGCCATGGCGGCAGCGGGCACCTGCAAGGGAACCGTATCGGACAGCAGCAGTACGCGGTGGGCGTTGAGCACCCGCCGAACCTGGGTCAGCAGTTGCCAACCGGCGTCGACATCCTGCGGCATGCCGAACACCATCAGGTCGGTGTCGCCGTCGGTGCCATCGAGAAGCGTGACATCGGCGGGATCGATGGCGATGACCTGGTCGATTCCGTCGATGCGCTCCAGCATCTGGTGCAGGCCCAGCCGGAGCAAGGGATGGCTTTCAATCAACAGTGCATTCATCTTCTTTTTCCCCCGTATCTGTGGGCGGAAAACAGGTAAACACACTGGTGAACGCAGTTGCCCCATCGCAGGTAGCTTCCCGGCGAAGCGGCTCAGGCCTTCCCCCCGTCTGTCGGTGTCGGCATCACCAGGCCACTGTGGTGCGCCGGTCCGATAGCCAACCCTGATCCCCACCCCAAAACATTTATCTTTAATCCGTTTAGGGCATCTTATGGGTTGAGTCAGTCGAAATCAAGTCACCTCCGGGGCCCCGGAAGGATGGGATTACCACCGCTTTTCATAATCCGGTAACCCTTGATCCATAAGCGTTTCCAGCCTCCCCAAATGGGTGAGAATAAATGCGCCCATTCGAGTTTCAATAATGAAACAGCGCTTGTCGGATAATGTTTCAGCGTTGAAACTCGTCTCCTCGCCGATGACGCTCCCATCGCAGTAGGCCGGGCTTGGCGTGGCCTGTCGATACAGCGCTGAAACAGTGTCGGTCCGCCCCGCCGTGGATCGCGCCGCGCACTCCGGAGGCACCCCGCAAACGAGGGTCCCGCCAAATGGATGAGCGGGTTCTCCACCATCAGGATGATGGCCGCGGGGCCGGGCGCCTCGTCCCTCCTCCACCCCGCCTTCCTCCCGCTTCCACCCTCCGGGCGCCGCCTGTCGGCACGGCCCCTGGGTGCGCCAGCGAACAGAGCTTGCCCATCGCGCTGCCTACGCTTTGTGGCACGGAGCGCCGCCCGCCAGCACGGCGCGTCTTGGCGCGGCACGTTCCGCCGTTGCGCGCGCCATCCCTTCTGCTGCATGCCGATACGGTCAGGGCCATGAAGCTTCTTCATATCATCGCGACAATCAATCCGGCCGGCGGCGGCCCGATCGAAGGCCTGCGCCAGTTGCGGATGCCGCTGGTCGAACGCGGCGTGCATGTCGACGTCGTCTGCGGCGATGATCCCGCCGCGCCATGGGTGCGCGAGAGCGAGCTCAACGTGATCGCGCTGGGGCCGTCGAAGGGCATCTACACCTATAACCCGCGGCTGGTGCCATGGCTGCGCGAGCACGGCGCGCGCTACGACGCGGTGATCATCGAGGGTCTGTGGCAATTCCACAGCCTTGCGGCGCTGCGGGTGCTGCGCGGCAAGGTGCCGTACTACGTGTTCACCCACGGCATGCTGGATCCGTGGTTCAAGGCCCGCTATCCGCTCAAGCATCTGAAGAAGCTGGCGTACTGGCTGCTGTTCGAGCGCCGCGCGCTGCGCCATGCGACCGCGGTGCTGTTCACCTGCGACGAGGAGCGCCGGCGCGCTCGCCTGTCGTTTCCCTGGTACCGCTGTACCGAACGCATCGCGTCCTATGGCACCGCGCAGCCGCCCGCCGACGACGGCACGCTGCGCGCCGCCTTCCACGCCGCCTTTCCGCAGACCGAGGGCAAGCGCATCGTGCTGTTCTTTGGGCGCATCCACGAGAAGAAAGGCTGCGATCTGCTGATCGAGGCCTTCGCGCGCGTGGCCAACGTCGATCCGGCGCTGCAGCTGGTGATCGCGGGCCCGGGCACGCCGGCGCTGCGCGAGGAACTGGAGATGCTGGCCGAACGGGTCGGCATCGCGCCGCGCGTGGTCTGGACCGGCATGCTGTCCGGCCCGCAGAAGTGGGGCGCCTTCCATGCGGCCGAGGTGTTCTGCCTGCCGTCGCACCAGGAGAACTTCGGCGTGGCCGTGGTCGAGGCGCTCGGTTGCGGCGTGCCGGTGCTGATCTCCGACAAGGTCAATATCTGGCGCGAGATCGAGGCCGACGGCGCGGGCATCGTGCGGACCGATACCGTCGATGGCACCGAACAGGGGCTGCGCGAATGGCTGGCCGCCGACGCGGCCACGCGCGCGCGCATGCGCGCCGCCGCGCCGCTCTCGTTCGCGCGCCGCTTCCAGAGCAGGCAGGTCGGAGAACGCCTGCTCGACATCATCCAGGGCCGCGCCGATGGCGCCCCGCCGGCCGACCGCGATTCGGGACCGGCGCTTTCGCATGCGGCCCCTTAGCGGTTGACCGGGAGACCCCAGATGCGAGAACTGATCCTCAATGCCGATGACTTCGGCTGGGATGCCGATACCTGCGACGCCACCATTGCCTGCTTCGAGGCAGGGCTGCTGACCAGCGCCACCATCATGACCGGCCGGCCGGCGTCGCAGCAGGCGTACGACTACGCGCGCCGCAATCGCGGCCGCTTCTCGTTCGGCCTGCATTTCAACATGGTCGATGGCCATCTGCCGCATGCGGGACGGCCGTCGTCGCTGTGTTCGCGCGACGGACGCTTTCGCGCCAGCCATCGGCAGCGCGTGCGCGCGCTCGCGTGGATGCTGTCCGAGCACGATATCGCCCGCGAGTTCCGCGTCCAGCTCGAAGAGCTGCGCGACAACGGCGTCGAGGTCACCTATGTCGACAGCCATGGCCACCTGCACAAGTTCCCGATCGTGATCAGTTCCTTGCGCACCGAACTCGAACGCGCCGGCCTCGAATGGGTACGGCGCCCGCAGAACTTCTATTTCACCGCCAATCCGCGCCAGGCGGTGATGAACAGCTATTGCCAGCGCTACTTCAGCGGGCTGCGCCATACCCATTACTACGGCGCGATCAACCACGACAACACCGACTGGGCCGCGCGGCTGCCGGAGCTGCTGCGCGACGGCATCACCGAGATCTCGGTGCATCCGGGCTACGCCGAACCATGGCGGCGCGGCGAAACCGAACCGCTGGTCAACGCCGCCGCGTTGCGCACGGCGCTGCAGCGCGCGGGCATCGCGCTGCGGAGGTACGGCCAATGACCGCTCCGCTGGCCCGTAGCCTGCCGCCGCAGGCGGTGGCGCGCCCCGACACGCCGCAGGCCGCCGCCGACGGCACGCATGCCGTGCCATGCCAGACGGCCCGGGTGTCGGTGCTGATCCTGACGCTGAACGAGGAGAAGAACCTCGCCCGGTGCCTGGAATCGGTGTCGTGGTCCGACGATGTGGTCGTGCTCGACTCGTACAGCACGGACCAGACGCTGGAGATCGCACGGCGCCACGGCGCGCGCGTCTTCCAGCGCAAGTTCGACAACTGGTCGGCCCATCAGAACTGGGCCAACGAGAACATCGACTTCAAGCACAAGTGGGTCTACTACTCCGACGCGGACGAAGTGGTCAGCCCGGAGCTGGCGGCGGAGCTGCGCGAGATCGCCGACCGGGTGCCGGGCGATGAGGCCGCGGCGCCCGTGGCCTACCGCGTGCGCTACAAGAACTACTTTCTCGGCAAATGGATCCGCTTCGCCGGCGGTTATCCGATCTGGGTACTGCGCTTCTTCCAGCCCGACAAGGTGCGCTGGGAGCGGCTCGTCAACCCGGCGCCGGTAGTCGACGGGTCGGTCGGCTTCCTGCGCCATCACTTCCTGCACTACAGCTTCAACAAGGGCTTCGACGCCTGGTTCGACAAGCACAACAAATATTCGATGGGGGAGGCGCTGGAGACCATTCGCAGTCTGGACGAGGACAAGTTCCGTTTTTCCTCGCTGTTGGCCTCCGATCCGCCGGCGCGCCGGCGGGCGCTGAAAGAGCTGTCGTTCCGCCTGCCGATGCGGCCGGTGGCGCGCTTTCTATACCTGTACCTGCTGAAGTTCGGCTTCATCGACGGGAAGGCCGGATTTCATTACTGCGTGCTGGTATCGATCTACGAATACATGGTGGTGCTGAAGGTACAGGAGCAGCGACGACGGGCGATGCAGTTACCCCTGTAGCCGGCTTGCGCCGCCACCGCTGGAGAGAACCATGCGAGTGGCCTATGTGACGACATACGATGCCTCCGATCCCCATGCCTGGTCGGGATCGGCAAGCTATATCCCGCGCGCGCTGCGCAGCAGCGCGATCGAGACCGAGGTGATCGACAAGGTCGACGAGGGGCCGGTGCTGGCCTGCCTGCTGCGCGCCAAGGCGCTGGCCTATCGGCGGCTGCTGCGGCGCGATTACCAGCGCGATCGCTCGCCGACGGTGGCGCGCCGCTATGCGCGGCGCGTGCAGCGCCGCCTGGAGGGCGCGCATTGCGACGCGGTGCTCAGCCCCGGCACGCTGCCGGTGTCGTGCCTGGACACCGACCGCCCGATCGCGATCTGGACCGACGCGACCTTCGACGGCATGGTCGGCTTCTATCCCGGCTTCAGCAATTTCTGCGCGGAAACGCTGCGCGACGGCCATCGGCTCGAGCAGCAGGCGCTGTCGCGCTGCCGGCTGGCGATCTTCAGCTCGGAATGGGCGGCCGCCACCGCGCTGCGCCACTACGACGTCGATGCGGCCAAGGTCAAGGTGGTGCCGTTCGGCGCGAACCTGGATTGCCGGCGCACGTCGCAGGATATCGAGCGGATCGTGCTCGGCAAGGACTACCGCGTGTGCCGGCTGTTGCTGGTCGGCGTGGACTGGACGCGCAAGGGCGGCGAAACCGCGCTGGCGGTGGCGCAGTGCCTGAACCGCCGCGGCCTGCCCACCGAGCTGCATGTGGTCGGCTGCCGCCCGCCGTACGAGCCGCCGAGCTTCGTCAAGCTGCACGGCTTCGTGCCGAAGACGACCGAGCAGGGCCGCCGCCGTTTCGAGCGGCTGATGAGCGAGGCGCATTTCCTGCTGCTGCCGTCGACCGCCGAGTGCTACGGCGTGGTGCTGGCCGAGGCCAGTTCCTTCGGCCTGCCGTCGCTGGCCACGCGCGTCGGCGGCATTCCGACCGCGGTCCGCGATCGCCGCAACGGCATGACCTTCGAGCTCGAGGCCGATCCGCTCGAGTGGTGCGACTACATCGAGCGCGTGTTCCAGTCCGCCCCGCACTATGGCGCGCTCGCCCGGGGCGCGTACCGCGAGTACGCCGAACGGCTGAACTGGCGCAGTGCCGGCGAACAGGTCAAGCAACTGCTGCACAGCCATTGCGTCTAGCACGCAGGGCGCTCCCGATCCCGCCGCACGACCGTCAGCAAGGACGCTTCACGTTATGAGGCCCAGGCAACGTTCGATTGCCGGCGTCAACGCTATATTGTTCACACAACCGAACGTTCGGGTTGGCAACGCGTTGCAGGCGATTTGACGATGACTGAGAAGACCGTGCTGGTGACCGGGGCGAGGGGCTTCTTCGGCGGCTACGTCGTGGAGCACTATCTGGCCGCGGGCTGGCGCGTGGTCGGCCTTGGTCACGGGCTGCCGGGTTGCGCCTGCCAGGGCCGCATGGTCTGGCATCGCGCCAATGTCGCGCTCGAGAGCCTGGAGCGGCTCGAGATCGAGCCCGACCTGCTGGTGCATTGCGCCGGCAGCGGTTCGGTGTCGGCGTCGCTGCGCGATCCCTTCGGCGACCACGCGCGCACCGTCGACAGTACCGCCGCCGTCCTCGAATATGTCCGTCGACATTGCCCGAACACGCCGGTGGTCTATCCGTCCAGCGCAGCCGTCTATGGCGACGCCGCGCATTGCCCGGCCCGCGAAGGGAGCACGGTGCCATTGCGGCCCGCCTCACCCTACGGCGCGCACAAGCTGATGGCCGAACAGTTGTGCGCCTCGTATGGCGCGCACTTCGGCGTGCCGGTCGCGGTGGTCCGCTTCTTCTCGTTGTATGGAGAGGGCCAGCGCAAGCAATTGCTGTGGGACGCCTGCCGCAAGATCCGTCAGCGCGACGACCTCTATGGCGGCACGGGCGAGGAGAGCCGCGACTGGCTGCATGCCGAGGATGCGGCGCGCCTGGTGGCCGCGGTGGCGCCGCATGCCTCGCCGGCGTGCGCGATCTACAACGGGGCAAGCGGCACGGCCACCACGGTCAGGCAGGTACTGGCGCTGCTGTATCGGGAGCTGGCGCCCGCGCGTCATCCGCGGTTTTCGCGCGAGGCGCGCCATGGCGATCCCTGCGACCAGCGTGCCGATATCGGCCATACGCTGAGCACCGGCTGGGCCCCCCAAATCCGGCTGGAAGAGGGCGTGCAGCGCTTTGCGCGCTGGTTCGAGGCGGCCTGCGATGACTAGGGTCGGCTTCGTCTTTGCCTTCCAGGATCGTGGCTGGCTCGGCGGCATCAGTTACTTCCGCAACCTGCTGTGGGCGTTGCACACGCTGCCCGAACGGACCATCGATCCGGTGATCCTGACCGGCGCGCGTACGCCGGCGTATCTGCTCGATGGCATGCCGCCGCTGCCGGTCCACCGCACGGGCCTGCTCGACCGCCGCCATCCGTGGTGGTACATGCGCAAGGCATGCCAGGCGGCCAGCGGCAACGACCTGATGCTGGCGCGCTATCTGGTCCGCAAGGGCATCGCGGTGCTGTCGCACCACAACCCGCTCGGTCCGCGCGCCGGCGTGCCGACGCTCGGCTGGATCCCGGATTTCCAGCATCTGCATCTGCCCGAGATGTTCTCGGCCGAAGAGATCGCGATGCGCGATCGCCTGTTCGCCTCCTTGTGCGAGGGCTCGGCCCGGATACTGGTCAGCAGCCACGCCGCGTGCCGCGACCTGCAGCGCTGCTTTCCGGCGCAGGCGCATCGCGCCCGCGTGCTGCAGTTCGTCGCCAACATCAATCCGCTGGCGCCGGCGCCGCCGGTGTCCGAACTGGAACGCCGCTACGACTTTCGCGGCCCCTACTTTCACTTGCCGAACCAGCTGTGGCAGCACAAGAACCACGGCATCGTGGTCGAGGCGCTGCGCCTGCTGCGTCGGCGCGGGATCGACGCGCTGGTGCTGTCCACCGGCCAGACCGCGGACCATCGCAAGCCCGGCTATGGCCAGCGGTTGTTCCGAAGCGTCGAGGAGGCCGGGCTGCAACGGCATTTCCGTTTCCTCGGCGTGGTGCCCCACGGCGATCTGACCGGCCTGATGCGCGGCGCGGCCGCGCTGATCAATCCGTCGCGCTTCGAAGGATGGAGCACCACGGTGGAGGAGGCCAAGTCGCTGGACAAGCCGATCCTGCTGTCCGATATCGAGGTGCATCGGGAACAGGCACCGCCGCGCGGCGTCTATTTCGCGCCGGACGATGCGCCGGCCCTGGCCGACGCCATGGCGCAGGTCCTTGCCGGCCCGGCGGCGCCGGAACGGGACGCCGAACAGGCGCGCGTTGCGCGCGACGACCTGGTACGGCGCCGTCGGCGCTTCGCCGAGACCTACCAGCAGATCGTGATGGACCTGGTTGGCTGAACGCAGTACCGCGCTGCGCGTCGCCGATCAGCGTCCCTGCGGCTTGCGCTTGCCGATCGGCCTTGCCGGCGTGCCGCCGTAAACGGTCCACGCGGTCGGCAGCGGCTTGGTGACCACCGAGCGCGGCGCGACCACCGCGCCTTCGGGCACCGACACGCCGGGCGCGACGAAGCACTCGGCGCAGATCCATACCCGCGGGGCGAGCGTGATCGGGAACGCGATCAGCTGGAAGTTCGGGCTGTTGTAGTCGTGCGAACCGGTGCACAGATGCGCGCCTTGCGACACCACGCAGTACTCGCCGATGTCGATCCGTTCGATGTTGTACAGCGTGACGCCGTCGGCCACGCCGGCATTGTTGCCGATGCGCAGATTCCACGGCGCCCAGATCCGCACGCCGGGATAGACATGAACATGCCGCCCAAGCTGTGCGCCGAACAGCCGCAGCAGCGCGGCGCGCCACGCATGCGCGGGCCGCGGGCTGGGGCGGAACAGCAACAGCCAGACCCAGTTCCAGATCTGCCGCTGCACGCGGTTCCCCAGCGAAAACGAGGGGCCCATGGTCGGATCGTCTTGCGTAATCAGCATCGGCTGTCCCGGTCAGCGCACGGCGCGCACGGCACGATGGTGAGCCGGCGCACGCCGCCGGTCAGTGCGGCCGGTCACAGACCCCGCGCCATGCGCGCCGCGAAGGTGGCCTGGAATGGGACTTGCACGAACGGTGGATCCAACCGGAGGGCATTCATGCGGATCCATCATCTGAACTGCATCTCGACCTGTCCGCTCGGCGGGCGGCTGATGGACGGGCGTTCGCGCTCGATCCTCGAGCGCGGCGAACTGGCCTGCCACTGCCTGCTCGTCGAGTTGCCGGAGTGCCTGGTGCTGGTCGATACCGGCCTCGGCCGGCGCGACGTGCAGGATCCGCGCTCGCGCCTGAGCGCCTTCTTCCTGACGCTGCTGCGGCCCGATTTCCGCGACGAGATGACGGCCTATCGGCAGGTGGAGGCGCTGGGCTTCGATCCGCGCGACGTGCGGCACATCGTGCTGACGCATCTGGACTTCGACCATGCCGGCGGCCTCGACGACTTTCCCTGGGCCACCGTGCACCTGATGGCCGCCGAACGCGACTATGCGCGGCTGCAACGTACGTGGCTGGACCGCCAGCGCTTTCGCCCGCAGCAGTGGTCGACGCAGGAGCGCTGGCGCGCCTACGCGCCGGACGCCGGCGAGCGCTGGTACGGCTTCGACCAGGTGCGCACGCTCGACGGCCTGCCGCCCGAGATGGCGTTGGTTGCATTGCCGGGCCACACCTTCGGCCACGCGGGCATTGCGGTACAGGCGCAGGGCGAGTGGCTGCTGCAGGCCGGCGACGCCTATTTCCATCACGGCGAACTCGACCCGGCGCGGCCGTACTGCACGCCAGGGCTGCGCTTCTATCAATGGATGATGGAAAAGGACCGCGAGGCGCGGCTGGCCACGCAACGGCATCTGCGCGAACTGAAGGAACGGCGCGATGGCCACATGACGGTCTGCTGCGGCCACGACATGGTCGAGTTCGAACGGTTGGCGCGGCGCTCGGCCCGCGTGCCGGCCAGCGCGTTCGCCACCGCGCCGTGATCCACGGGGGAAGCGTTCGCCGATACGCGGGGCGTGCCGGCCCCAAATATGCAAGTCCGTGGAGCAAATTCTGCAAGCATGCCGCGCGGCGCGGCGTCCGCATGCCGCGGATCGTGCCCACATGCCGGCATGCGGCTTGCGTGAAGAGGGGGATTGGAGATCGCGCAGAGATCGCGTGGGTCGCCACGTCGACAATCAGGAGGGACAGCATGAAACCACGACATCTGCTGGTGGTGGCCGCATCCTGCCTCGCGCTGGCCAGCCAGCTTGCGATGGCGCAGGGCCGCTCGAGCGGCGGCAGCGGCAAGGCGGGATCGACCGGCATGAGCGAAGGCGCTAGCGCGCAGGGCAACACGGGCACGGGCGCGACATCGTCGGGAACCGGCGCCGAAGCCGGTGCGGCGACCGGCACGGCGGGCGGCGCCAGCGGTCCCCTCAGCGGCGGTGCGCGCGGCGCGGTCGGTCCCGGGCAGGGCGCGCAGTCGAACACGCAAGGAAGCGGGCAAGGTGGTGTCCAGAGTGGCGCTCAGGGTGGCGCACAAGCCGGCGCCGGCGATTCGCGTCAATCCCGCGCCGGCGATGTCGAGCATGGCGGCAGTCCCACCACCGGATCGCCGTCCGGCGGACGTCAGCCGCCCGGCAGCGCGAAGGCAGCGCCCGGCGGCGGGGGGACGGCGAACACCGCGGGCAATGCCGCGGCGAACCGCGGCGGCGACGCGACCGGCGGCAGGCCGGCGACCGACTCGCGCCGTGCCAGCGGCGTGTCCGACTCGACCCAGGGCAGCAGCCGCGCCAGTGCCGGCGGCGGCAAGGCCAGCACGCCGTCCGGCGCGACCAAAGGCAGCGGCACCTCGGATCGCGGCACGGGCGGTGGCGGTGTGACCAGCGGCAGCGACCGGTAAGCCCCCGCCGTGCGAATCATCGCTCGGTGCCGACGCTGGCGGCCGGCACGCTGACCGCCGTGTGCTCGCCGCACAGGGCCTGCATCGCGGCCTCCCAGCGGCCAAGCACCGCGTCGCGGTCCAGATGGCGCTCGGCCCAGGCGCGGCCCGCCGCGCCCAGCGTGTCGCGCGTGGCCGGGTCCGCGGCCAGTTGTTCGATCGCCGCGGCCAGCGCGAGCCCATCGCCAGGCGCCACCACGCGGCCACAGCGCGCCGCCAGGCGGGCCAGCTCGGTGCCGGGATGCGCCGTCGCGATGACCGCCCTGCCGCTGGCCAGCATACCGGCCAGCTTGGACGGCAGCACCAGGTCGGCGGCATCGGCGCGCTGCGGCAGCAGATGCAGATCGGCGGCGGCCAGCAGTGCCGGAAAGCGCGAGGCCGGCTGCAGCGGCAGGAAGCGGACCTGCGGCAGCCCGGCGCAGGCCTGCTCGAGCGCGGCGCGGCCGGCGCCGTCGCCGCACAGCACGAACCAGATGTCGGGCCGGTCGCGCAGCTGGCGCGCCGCCTGCGCCAATACCTCCAGCCCTTGCTTGTTGCCCATGTTGCCCGAGTACAGCGCCACCGTCGCATCGGCCGGAATGCCGAGCCGACGCCGATAGAGGCTGCCGCGGCCGGGCCGGATCGCGCGCAGGTCGACCCAGTTCGGCAGCAGCTGGGTGCGGGCCTCCGGCGCGCCCTTGTCGCGCGCCAGCCGCAGCATCGCCTCGGAGATCGTCGACACGCGGTCGAAGCCGGCCATCGCATGGCGTTCCAGCGCCAAGGCGACCTTGCGCAGCAACGGCTGCTTCAGCAGGCCCAGCGCGAAGGCGGCATCGACCTCGTAGTCCTGCACATGCAGCCAGGTCTTCGCGCCCGTCCAGCGCCCGAGCAGCAGCGCGGCCGGGCTGCACAGCAGCGGCGGCTCGACCACCATCACCACGTCCGGACGCCAGCGCCATTGCGCCAGCAGGCAGGGCACGCTGCTTGCCGCGAAGCTGGCCAGATGCAGCACGCGCTTCAGGCCCGAGGGGCGGCTGGGCACCCACAGCGGCGCGCGCCATACCTGCACGCCATCGTGCTGCTCGCGCCGGTATTGCCATGCGCGATACCCGGTGCCGACACGCCAGGCGGGATAGTAGGGCGGCGCCGTGACGACGCGCACCTGGTGGCCGCGCGCGGCGAACCAGCGTGCCTGCTCGCCGGTGTACTTGCCGATGCCGGTCAGTTCGGGGGAGTAGTTCAGGCAGTACAGGAGGATCTTCATCGGCGCGCGCCGTTCTCGATGCGCGCGATCAGCGCAGCGCCACCAGCCGCGGCTGGCGTCTGGGCGGGCTTTCCAGGCGGCCGCTTTGCAGCGCGTCCCGATAGGCCAGCCGCAGGCCGTCGACCAGCGACACGGTCGGCTTCCAGCCGGTTGCCTCGATCCGGTGCGAGTTCAGCCGCTTGCGCGGCGTGCCGTCGGGTTTGCTGGTGTCGAAGCGGATCGCGCCGCGGAAGCCCACGGTGTCGGCGATCAGCTCGGCCAGCACGCGGATGCTGACCTCGTCCGGGCTGCCGACATTGAAGAAGCCCGGGGCGCCGGCGTGATTGCGGTACTCCTGCTGCGGCAGCCCCATCAGGTGCACGCAGGCCTTGCCCAGATCGTCGGCGTAGAGGAATTCCCGCAGCGGCGTGCCGGTGCCCCACACCACGACCTCGCTGGCGCCGTTCTGCTTGGCCTCGTGGAAGCGCCGCAGCAGGCCCGGAATCACGTGGCTGTTCTCGGGGTGGTAGTTGTCGCCGGGGCCGTACAGATTGGTCGGCATCGCGCAGCGGAAATCGGTGCCGTATTGCCGGTTGTAGCTCTCGCACAGCTTGATGCCGGCGATCTTGGCGATCGCATACGGCGCGTTGGTCGGCTCCAGCGCGCCGGTCAGCAGCGCCGCCTCGTCGATCGGCTGCGCGGCGAAGGCCGGATAGATGCAGCTCGAACCGAGGAACAGCAGGCGCTTGACGCCGGAGCGCCACGACTCGTGAACGACATTGGCCGCGATCATCAGGTTCTGCTGGATGAACTCGGCCGGATACGTGTTGTTCGCATGGATGCCGCCCACGCGCGCCGCGGCCAGGTAGACCTCGTCGATGCGCTGCTCGGCGAAGAACGCGCGTACCTTGGCCTGGTCGCACAGGTCCAGTTCGGCATGCGTGCGGGTGATGACGGTGATGTCGCGACGCGTGCCGAGCGCACGCACGATGGCGCCGCCGACCATGCCGCGATGGCCGGCGACGAAGATGCGGTGTGGAGGCTGATTCATGGCTGTGACACTGACTGTGGATCGGCGAAGTGGGCCACCAACGTGGCCGTCGGACGATGGGCGGGCACACCGGGCTGCACCCGGAAGGGCGTGCACTGGACGGACTCTAGCGCGCGCTCCCGCCGCCGACTGTGGGCTTGCGCACATTCGCGCAGGCCGCGTCGAACCGGTGTGCGCCATCGAACGGAAAACATGCTTACCCCCCGGCATCGTGCGGCCATGCGGGTTCATGGCCCGCACGGCATACCCGCTCACCGACTCAGAAGGCGGCCAGACCATGCAAACGACCTCGACCCTGCCGATCGGCGCCCGCACCAGCCACTCGGCCATGCTGCTGTATCTCGGGCTGGGCGCACTGTGCGCGATCAAGGTCAACGTGATCGGCGAAGTGTATGTCGGCGAGTTCGTCGCGGCTGCCTACGCGCTGGCGATGCTGTCCACGCTGCGGATCGAGCGCGCCTATGCCTCCTTCCTCGGCCTGACGCTGATGTGGGCCTTCGCGCAGGCGCTGTCGGACCTGTCCAATGGTACGCCGCTGAACTCGTCGATCAAGGGCGTGCTGGCGCCCGGCGTGTTCTTCCTGACGGTGTTCGCCATCGGCACCCACTTCAGCCAGGGCAGCTCGAAGCGGATCTGGTACTTCCTGATCGGCGCCGCGCTCAGCGAGATCGTCAACCTCAGCCGCGCACCCACCGAAGAGATGCTGTTCAACCCCTGGAAATGGGGCTATGCGATGCCGGTGCTGATGCTGCTGCTGTGCTACCTGTCGATGGCGCGTGCCGGCGCGCTGCGCATCGCGCTGTGCATCGTTGCCTATTGCGCGGTATCGGTGGTGTTCGACTTCCGCAGCGCCGCCGGCCTGCCGCTGCTGGCGCTGGCGATCTATCTGCTGCGCCGAACGTCGGTGGTGGCATGGATACGCAGCCTGACCAATACGCGCGGCGGCATTCCGCTGCTGTTCGGCGTGCTGGTGCTGGTGATCGCCTCGCTGAACGCGCTGTTCTCGATGATCTTCGCGCACGCCGGCGAGTTCAGCTTCCTGACGCCCGAAGCGGCGCACAAATATACGGTGCAGGCCACCAGCGAGCTGGGCATCCTGTTCGGCGGCCGCTCGGAGATCCTGATCTCGGTGCGCGCCTTCCTCGATGCGCCGCTGCTCGGCCACGGTTCATGGGCGGTCGACCGCAACGGCTACCAGGACGCCTACAGCGTGATGGTCTACCAGATGGGCGCGGCGCTCGACGACAAGATCGTGGTCACCGACGACACGCTGATTCCCGCGCACTCCTTCCTGATGGGCGCGCTGATCTGGAGCGGCATCGTCGGGGGCCTCTACTGGATCTGCATGCTGGCCCGCACGCTGTGGCTGTTCGTGCGCAATATGCCCACGATGCCGATCTTCTTCTATGTCGGCACCGCGCAGTTCGTCTGGGACGTGTTCTTCTCGCCGTTCTCGGCGGACCACCGCTGGGAGTCCGCGATGTTCCTCGGCATGCTGTTCGCGTGGCACCATGCCTCCCGCTATCGCCAGCTGCGGAGCGTGCGATGAAATTCAGCGTGGTCACGGTCTCGTTCAACCAGGCACGCTATCTGGAACAGGCGATCCGCTCGGTCACCGGCCAGCGCGGCTGCGAGCTCGAATACATCGTGGTGGACCCGGGATCGACCGACGGCAGCCGCGACATCATCGCGCGCCATGCGGGCTCGATCGACCGCTGCATCCTCGAGCCGGACAGCGGCCCCGCCGACGGACTGAACAAGGGCTTCGCGGCGGCGACCGGCGAGATCTTCTGCTACCTGAACTCCGACGACCTGTTCCTGCCCGAAGCGTTCGCCAAGGTGGCCGCGTATTTCCGCCGCTATCCGTCGGCCGACGTGATCTGCGGCAACGGCTACGTGATCGACGGCGAGGGCGCGCTGGTGCGGCGGGTGTACTCCGACCGCTTCGGCCTGCGCCGCGCGGCCTATGGCGCGAGCATCGCGATCCAGCCGTCGACGTTCTTCCGCGCCGAGACCTATCGCGCGGTCGGCGGTTTCAACGTCGAGAACCGCTCGAACTGGGACGGCGAACTGGTCGTCGACATGGCGCTGGCGGGAGCGACCTTCCGCAATGTGCCGGACTTCCTCAGCTGCTACCGCGTCTACGCCGAGTCGATCACCGGCTCGGCGCGGCTTGCCGAGGCGCACCGGCAGTTCGAGCAGCGCATGTTCCGCAAGATTCTCGGGCGCGATCGGCGCCGCTACGATGACCTGGCATCGGCCTGGTACCGCGTGACCAAGCATCTGGCCAATCCGCGCGCGACCTATGAACGGGTGGTGCGCGGCCCCGTGTTCGGGAGGCAGTCATGATCCGGAAAGTGCTGGCGGCCGTCTCGATCGGCCTGCCGTGGCCGCTGCGGCGGCGGCTGCTGAACCGCTTCTGCGGCGCGCGCATCGATCCGAGCGCGCGCATCGGCTGGTCGCTGGTGCTGTGCGACGAGCTCGAGATGGGGCCGCACTCGCATATCGCCCATCTGACGCTGGTCAAGGGTATCCGCCGGTTGAGCCTGGGCGAGCATGCGATTCTCGGCAGCCTGAACTGGGTGTCGGGATTCCCGCAGGGGCTGACCGACTCGCCGCACTTTCGCGATGCCGCCGATCGCGATCCGGCGCTGGTGATCGGGCGGCATGCCGCGATCACCTCGCGCCATATCCTCGATTGCACCGATACGATCACGGTCGGCGCCTATTCGACGGTGGCCGGCTATCGCAGCCAGATCCTGACGCATAGCGTGTCGATCCGCGAATCGCGCCAGCGCTGCGCGCCGGTGACGATCGGCGCCTACTGCTTCGTCGGCACCGGCTCGATCCTGCTGCCCGGCGCGGCGCTGCCCGACTACAGCGTGCTGGCCGCCGGCGCGGTGCTGAACCGCAGCATGGCGGCGCCGCACATGCTGTACGGCGGCTGCCCCGCCAAGGCGGTGCAGGAACTGCCGGAAGACCTGGCGTATTTCCGCCGCGAGGAAGGGTATATCGTCTGAGGCCGCACGGCGCGCGAAGCGGCCCGACGCCGTCCGCGCGAATGCGGGGACCTGCATGCGTGCGCGGGAATGACGCGTCGCACGGCCGCATTGCACGGCCGGCATGTCACGGCCGGCTTGTCACGCCCGGCATGTCACGGCCGGCTTGTCACGGCTTCACCAGCGCCCCCGCCAACCCGTGCCGCGCAAATCCATGGATCTGCGGCAGCAGCACCAGCAGGATCAGCAGCTCGGTGGCCAGCACGCCGAACGACACCGCCGGCTGCCCGAACAGCTTGCCGCCGACCACCGCGATCAGCAGGCCCGCGACATTGGCGCCCAGATACACCAGCGACAGCCGCGCATGGTTGTTGGTCGAGGTGACCATCACCGACGCCGTGTGCCACAGCGAATTGACCACCGCGGCGGCCAGCAGCCAGCTGTAGTCGGGATGGATCGGCGAGATCTTGCCGTGCGTCCACAACTGGCAGATCCATTCGCCGGCGACGTACAGGAAGATGCCGCAGGCGGTGGCCAGGCCGACCGACGCGGTCAGCGCGTGGCGGAACAGCGCGCGCAGCGCGGTGGCGTTGCGCTGGCCATAGAGCCGGCCGATTTCGGGCGACAGCGCCTGGCTGATCAGCTGCCCGAGCTGGTAGGGGATGCGCGACAGCGTGCGCATCGCGCTGAAGTAGGCCACGAAGGCCGGCCCGAACACGAAGCCGGCGCACAGCACCATGCCCTGCATATTGAGCGCATTGCCGATCGGGAAGGCATTGAGCGCCAGCGCCGGCAGCAGCATCTCGCGCACCTCGGCGCGCGAGAAGGCCGACACGCCGACGCGCGCCCACGGGGCGAACGCCATCATGCGGCGATACATGACGATCACCAGCAGCACGCGGACGATCGCCAGCAGCGTCAGCAGCAGCAGGAAGCCGCCGTCGAACAGCAGCACGCCGGCCGCCAGCGCACCGAACTCGAGCAGCCGGAACAGGTTGAACCACATCGTGGCTTCGGCGTAGCGGCCCGCGCTCCAGAACACGCCGTGCGACAGCAGCGCCAGCATATAGGTCGAGACCTGGATCGCGATCATCAGCATCGCCAGCACCGCGGCGCCGCCGGCCAGGCCGGTCCAGCCCTGGATCGCGTTGCCGAAGGCCGCGCCGAGCAGCATCGACAGACCCGCCAGCACGGCGCCGATCCCCAGCAGCAGCACCAGCGCCGACTGGTAGCACACCACCGCGGCGCGCTGGTTGCCGGCGGCGATGCTCATGTTGATGCGGTTGACCGCCACGCCGGTGAAGCCCAGGTCGGCCAGCCCCAGATAGACCGGCACCGCGATCACCATCAGCCAGGTGCCATAGCGCTCCGGACCCCATGCCGCCAGGAACATCGGCACGCTGAGCAGCTGCGTCACGATGGTGACCGCCTGGCCCAGCGCGTTCGCGCCGATTCCGCGCAATATCCGCTCCACGCTCGCCTCTTCCGTTTGCGGCCCGGCTGCCGCGGCAGGCCCGGGCCGTCATGCCATGCGCTTATGCGTTCAAACTCGTGTCCACCGCATCATTCGTGATGGTCGTAGGCGCGAAAGCCCGCCAGCTTGCACAGCGCATCGCGCCGCGCCGCCGCGTAATCGGCACCGATCATCTCGCGCACCAGTTCGTCGAAGCTGGTGGTCGGCGACCAGCCCAGCCGCTCGCGCGCGCGGGTCGGATCGCCGAGCAGCGTGTCGACCTCGGTCGGGCGGAAGTAGCGCGGATCGACCCGCACGATCACGTCGCCGACCTTGCGCCCCGGCGCCAGCTGCTGGCGGCTGTTGTCGAGCGCGGCGATCACGCCGATCTCGTCGACGCCGCTGCCCTCGAAGCGCACGGTGATGCCGAGCTCGGCGGCGGCGCGCTGCACGAACTCGCGCACGCTGTGCTGCTCGCCGGTGGCGATGACGAAGTCCTCGGCCTGCTCCTGCTGCAGCATCATCCATTGCATCTGCACGTAGTCGCGCGCATGGCCCCAGTCGCGCAGTGACGACAGGTTGCCCAGATGCAGCGTGTCCTGCAGGCCCAGCGCGATCCGCGCGATGGCGCGCGTGATCTTGCGCGTCACGAAGGTCTCGCCGCGCAGCGGGCTCTCGTGATTGAACAGGATGCCGTTGCAGGCGTACATGCCGTACGCCTCGCGGTAGTTGACCGTGATCCAGTATGCGTAGAGCTTGGCGGCCGCATACGGGCTGCGCGGATAGAACGGCGTGGTCTCCTTCTGCGGAATCTCCTGCACCAGGCCGTACAGCTCGGAGGTCGACGCCTGGTAGAAGCGCGTGGTCTTTTCCAGGCCGAGGATGCGGATCGCCTCGAGCAGGCGCAGCGTGCCGAGCGCATCGGTGTTGGCCGTGTATTCCGGCTCTTCGAACGACACCTGCACATGGCTCTGCGCGGCCAGGTTGTAGATCTCGTCCGGCTGCGATTGCTGCACCACGCGCACCATGCTCGCGGTATCGGTCATGTCGCCGTGGTGCAGGATCAGGCGGCGGTCGGGGGCCTGCGGGTCCTGGTACAGATGGTCGATCCGCTCCGTATTGAACAGCGAGCTGCGCCGCTTGATGCCATGGACCTCGTAGCCCTTGGCCAGCAGCAGTTCGCACAGATAGGCGCCGTCCTGCCCGGTGATGCCGGTGATCAGCGCACGCTTGCGGCGCGCGCCGCCGCCGGACGTTCCCTCGTCGTGCTGCCGCGGCTGGAGTTCGAGATCGCCGGCCGCCAGCGGGCCGAGCGGTTGCAGGTCAAGTGCGCCCATAAATATCTGCCATCCTGATGATGTCGTCTTCGCCAAGGTACGAGCCGGACTGGATCTCGATCAGTTCGAGCGGGATCCGTCCGGGATTTTCGAGACTGTGGGTTTCGCCGATCGGGATATAGGTGGACTGATCCTCGGTCAGCAGGAATTCGACGTCGCCGCGGCGCACCCGCGCGGTGCCCGACACCACCACCCAGTGCTCGGCACGATGGTGATGCTTCTGCAGCGACAGCTTGGCGCCGGGTTTGACGCTGATGCGTTTGACCTGATAGCGCTGGCCGTGGTCGACGCAATCGTACGAACCCCATGGGCGGTAGATCTGGCGGTGCTGCGTCGCTTCGGATCGTCCCTGCGCACGCAGCGCCTCGACCAGCTGCTTGACGTCCTGCGCATGGTCCTTGTGGACCACCAGCACGACGTCGGGCGTCTCCACCACGATCACGCTGTCGAGCCCCGCCACGGCAACCATCCGGTGCGACGCGTGGACCAGGCAGTCGCGCGCGCCGTGCGTGACCACATTGCCGATCGCCGCGTTGTTGTCTTCGGTCTTGTCGGCCGCCTTCCATACCGCGTCCCACGAGCCGATATCGCTCCAGTCGGCGGCCAGCGGCGCCATGCGTGCGTCGCGCAGATGCTCCATGACCGCGTAGTCGATCGAATCGGACGGGCACGCCCCGAACGCATCGGCATCGAGCCGGCAGAAGTCCAGGTCCGATTTGCCGCGCGCCACGGCCTGTTCGGCGGCACGCAGGATCTCGGGCGCGAATTGCCGCAGCGCCTCGAGATAGACCGAGGCGCGGAACAGGAACATGCCGCTGTTCCAATAGCAGTTGCCCTCGCCGAGGAAGTCGGTCGCCTGTTCCAGCGAAGGCTTCTCGACGAAGCGCTTGACCGTCATCAGGCCGGTGTCGTTGGTCGGTACCGCCTTGATATAGCCGTAGCCGGTCGCGGGAAAGGTCGGCACCACGCCCAGCGTGGCGATCGCGCCGGCGGCCGCGCCTGCGCTGGCCGCCGCCACCGAGCGCGCGAAGGCGACGTGGTCGCGCACCAGATGGTCCGACGGCAGCACCAGCAGGATCGGATCGTCGCCGCCGGCCTGGGCCTTGAGCGCGGCGACCGCGGCGGCGGGCGCGGTGTTGCGGGCATGCGGCTCGAGCAGGATCGCCGCCGGTTCGCAGCCGATCTCGCGCGCCTGTTCCGCGACGACGAAGCGATGCGCTTCATTGCTGACCAGGATCGGCGCGCCGACGCCGTCGATGCCGCGCACGCGCAGCAGCGTGTCCTGCAGCAAGGTATGGTTGCCAAGCAGACGCAGGAACTGCTTCGGATGGCCGTCGCGCGACAGCGGCCATAACCTCGAACCGGTGCCGCCGCACAGCACCACCGGTACGATTCGATTCTCGCTTGCCATGACACCTCCAATCGGCCGCTGCGCGCGTGCCGATGCGATTGGGTGAAACCGTCAGGGCAAGTGTATCGACCGCTGTGCCGCAGCAATGTTTGCTAGGCAACAGAGGTCGACGGTCCTCGTGCGGCGCTGTGAGTGGCGCGGCGATGACAAAAAAAGCCGGCACAACGGCCGGCTCTCGGTGCTCGGTGGAACGGCATTCAACGAATGCCGACACGGTTGCCGCCCCCGCGCTGGTGGGGCGGCATTCATGCACTGCGCGCTAACGGAATCGCACCCAATGGCCAGGCCGCATCACCCAGCCATGCGGCCCGCGCACCCAGCGCTCGGGCACATAGCGGTAGCCGGGGCGGGCGCGTTCCCAGTGGCCCGGTTGCCAGACATAGCGCGGACCGGCGGCGCGCCAGTAGCCCGGCACCCACACCTGTCCCCGGCGTGCGGCCGGTGGCGCTTCATGGCGCGGCGGTGGCGGTGCATCGCGCCGATAGCCGGGGTCGCGGTCGTAGCGATGGCCATCATATGCCTGGACGGGCGACACGAATCCGAAGGCCGAGCCGGCGGCGAGGGTGGCGAGCGCGAGAATCAAGGGACGGGTCATCGGGTACTCCTGCTTCGGGAAACAAGCTTGGGTTTGTTCTGATGCGGTCCGGCCAGTCGGCGCGACCGCATTTCAATCAATAACGGTGATGGCGATGGTGATGCCCATGTCCGTGTCCATGCGGCACGACGATGCAGGCGGACAGCATGGCGGCGGTGGCGGACAGCAGCACGAGAATCGACAGCGTTCGTTTGGTTCGTTTCATCTTTGGCTCCTTGTCGGGGCGCGTTGAACATGGCTGCAATGTAGCGGCGCGCATGCTGCGGCGGACGTTGCACTTGTAAGGCTCTCTCACAGCGCCATGGGATGGCGCCGGCCGCGCCGATCGACGGCGTCGAGCGGCGTATCTCGTTGCGCGGCAAGGCTTTTTCGCCGGGATGAAAGGGTGTGCAAGCGACGCGGTGCATTGCGCGCGCGTAATGCGGCGTTACATCGGAAATGAACGTGGCAGGGCGGCGGCATGCCGATCGGCACGCCGTGCCTGGGATCACGACCTCATTGAAAGGCCGGGCCGGTCTACGCAGAAACGGGTACGGCCGTGTCCGGCATCACCTCGGTTGTACGCAGAAACGGGTACGCGGGGCGTAGCTGGTTGGTGGACCGTGGCGGGTGGTCTGGAATGGCGACTTCAGGTTACGGCCGGTTCCAGGGATTGATGACAGTGAGTCCGGCTGCTTCGAAGGGGCTGGTATCGCGGGTCGCCACGATAAATCCCCTCGACGCGGCAATGGCCGCAATATATCCGTCGGGTGTCGGAAAGCCTTTGCCCGCTGCTCTTGCCTTGACCGCCGATTCGGCATAGTGCCGGGCGGCATCGGTGTCGAACGTCAATATCCGCTCACCGAACAGCGCGATCACGCCGTCCAATGCCTCCGTCAAGCCTTGCTTGCGTCGCCCGTCCGGGAGCGCTCCGATGCCGAACAGCAGTTCTGCCAGCGTCACGCTGGACACATACAAGGTTTCCGCGACCTGATCGTTTAGCCAGGCGCGTACCGCTTCGTTGGGTGCCGGCTTCATCGCCTCGGAGACGACATTCGTGTCGAGTACGATCATTCGAACCTCATTGGCTCCGCTGGCGTTTTATCGCGTCCCTGCTCCAGCACGGCGAAGTCTTCGTTTGTCAGTCCGACTCGGCGGCTGATTTCGGCCAAGGCGTCACCCAGCCGAACACGTTGCTCCGACATCACAGCGTTCTCCAGTATTTGTCGTACCTCTGCCTCGGTGCTGCGGCCGTGGACCGCGGCGCGCATGCGCAGGGCGCGGTGCACCTCGTCTGGCACATTTCGGATCGTCAGGATAGCCATAGTCACCTCGTGAGAATTGCTTTCATTGACTGCAATCTTACACTTTTGAATGCATCGATGACTGAAGGTTCTACGAAGCGTCTCCGAGGCAGCTTTCCTGGGGCAAGTACCGGCAGGCGAGATTCGTAAATCGGAGGTCTATCCACGATGGTGAAGTGCCGGGTCGACGCGGACGGAGAGCAGATAAGGCTGGGGCGAAGGCCTTCCCCTTCGCCCCAGCAAGACCGTCAGGCCCGGCTCGGCATCGCCGCTAGATACCGGCGCGGATCGAAACGCGTGGTGGCCAGCATCACCAGCACGACCGCGGCGAGGTGGTACCACCAGGCGGCGGCGAAGCTGCCGGTGGCGTCGTGCAGCACCGCCGCCAGCCATGGGGCGCAGCCGGCCAGCAGGAAGCCGCCGCCCTGCATCAGCGCGCCGAGCGCGGCGGCGTCTTCGGGACGGGGCAGGTGGTCCAGCGCGACCACGAGGTAGAGGGAGAAGCAGCCGCCCAGGCCGGCGCCGCCGATGATGGCCCATGCGAGCGGTGCGAGATCGGGCCATCCGGCCAGGCCGGCGAAGCCGATTGCCTGCATGGCCAGCGCGAGCGCCAGCCATGTGCGGCGATCCGGGCTGCGGGCCGCCAGTGTCGGCAGCGCCAGCGCGGCAGCGGCCTGCGCCACCGACATCACCGCGATCAGGCCGCCCGAGGCCGGGCCGCTCCAGCCGCGCTCCTGGTAGTAGGCGGCGAGCCACGCGATCAGCGAGGCATAGCCGCCGTTCATCACGCCGAACGAGGCCATCAGCAGCCAGGTGCGCGGGCGCTTGAGCAGCCGCAGCACCGGAATGGCGGTGGGGCGGCTGGCGTTGGCCCTGGCTCTGGCATCAACGGTGGCGTTTGCGTTGGCCCTGGCATCGGCGACGTCGCCGGCAGCAGTCGCTGGCTCGACGGCCGCATCGCCCGGCAGCGTCCGCCACGCCAGCAGCCACCCCGCCCATGCCGGCAGCGCCCACGCCGCCAGCCCCGCATGCCAGCTGCCGCTCAGCCCGGCGATCCACGGCGTCAGCTGCGCGCCGAGCGCGCCGCCCGCCATCAGCGCGGCCGAATAGAGGCCCATCACCATCGCCATCCGCGCCGGAAACTGGCGCTTGACGATCGCGGGCAGCGCCGCCTGCGCGGCCGCCGTTCCGAGGCCGCACAGCGCGGCCGTGGCGATCAGCGCCGTGCCGCCGGGCCAGGCGAGGCGCAACAGTGAACCGATGCCGACCAGCGCCAGCGCGAGCAGCACCGCGCGCCGCTCACCCAGCCATCGGCGCATCGCGGGGGCGAGGCAGGCGCCGACGCCGATCAGTACCATCGGCAGCAGCGTCAGCCACGCCATGCCGCGGTAGTCCAGCCCGGTGCTGTTGCGGATGACCGGAGCCAGCGGCCCGATGCCGGTCAGGAAGGGGCGCAGGTTCAGGCCGGCCAGCACGATCGCGGCCAGCGCCCAGCCCGGCGCGCCGATGCCGCGCCGGCCGGTGGAGACTTCAACTGCCATGGATCTCAACGGCCATAGACCGCATCCGCGCCGATACCCACATCGAGCCGGATCAGCGGCAGGGGCGGCGGGTCGAGCATCAGCCGCAACGCCTGGTAGGTGGCCTCGCTGGACAGGCCGTAGGGCGCGGCGTCGTTGTTGTCGAAGGCGTAGTAGACCTCCTGCACGCCGCTGATCACCAGCGCGGCCAGGCACATCGGGCAGGGATGGCCGCTGGCATAGATCGCGCAGCCGCGCAGGTCCGGACTTTGCAGCCGCCGGCTGGCAGCGCGGATCGCCTCCATCTCGGCATGGCTGGTCGGATCGTGGCTGTGGACGATGCCGTTGACGCCGGTGGCGATCAGCTGACCGTCGCGCGCCAGCACGGCGCCGAAGGGCCGGCCGCCGCGCGCGCGATTGGCCTGCGCCAGATGCACGGCCTCGCGCAGCAGGGATTCGTGGTTGGACATGGGATGCCTCGCGGAAAAAGAGCCTGCGGGTAGAGGAGCAGACTGTACGCGCGTGCTTGGCAATTGGGAAATTAAATGATGGAATGCGCGGCAGTGCGAAACCCAATACCTGCCGACATCCGGTCGGACGACCTTCCTTGAACGGCATCCTCGATCCCCAGCTGCTGCGCAGCTTCGTCGCCGTGGCAGACAGCGGCAGCTTTACCCGCGCGGCCGAGCGCGTCCATCTGACCCAGTCGACCGTCAGCCAGCAGTTGCGCCGGCTCGAGGAGCAGTGCGGCTGCGTGCTGCTCGACCGTGGCGGCCGCTATGTCACGCCGACCCCTGAGGGCGAGCGTCTGCTCGGCTATGCGCGGCGGATCCTGCAGCTGTCGGGCGAGGCTGTCGCGGTGATCCGCGACAGCGCGGTGCAGGGCGAGATCCGGCTCGGCGTGCCGGAAGACTTCGCGGCGCAGACGCTGACGCCGGTGCTGGCCGATTTCGCCGACGCCTGGCCCGGCGTGCGGCTCGAGGTCACCAGCGGCCTGAGCCACGAACTGTGGCAGGGCTTTCAGGAGGGGGATTTCGATCTGGCGCTGATCAAGCAGCGCGAGGGCAGCGCCGCGGGGCTGGCGAGCTGGCCCGAGCCGCTGTGCTGGATCGACAGCCGCCGGCGTCCCGCCATCGGCCGCGATCCGGTGCCGCTGGCCGTCTTTCCCGGCGGCGCGCTGTATCGCGGCGAGATGACGCATGCGCTGGAGGCGAGCGGCCGGCGCTGGCGCATCGGTTTCGTCAGCGCCAGCCTCGCGAGCCTGAGCTCGGCGGTGGCGGACGGCCTTGGCATCAGCCTGTTGCCGCGCCGCGTGGTCACGCGCGCGCATCGGGTGCTGGACGAGCCGGCGCTGATCGGCGCGGTGCCGCCGGTCGAGCTGAGCCTGCATGTCAGGCCGGAGCCGTCGGCGCCCGCGCGCGACATGGCGGCGCGCCTGCAGGCGATGTGCGATGCCGTGATGCGGCGGGATCAGCGGCAGCGGGGCTAGTGCGCCCCGGTAGCAGCCATCAGCGGTCCGGGCGGATCGGACCGAACTCCACCGGCACCCAGGTATAGCCGTTGCCGTCGGCCCGCACATGGCCGATGCCAGGGAAGGGCAGGTGCATGCCCGCGACCCACAGCTTGTTGCGCGCGGCATCGTTGAACAGCCGCTTGCGCGTGCGCACCGCGGCGCGGCTGTCCACGTCGAACTCGATCGCCACGTCCGGCCGGCGGAACTGCACCGCATGGCTGTGCACGATGTCGCCCCACACCAGCAGGCTGTGCGCCTTGCCGTTCTTCTCCGAGCGCAGCAGGTAGCCGGTATGGCCGGGGGTGTGGCCATACGCGGCCACCGCGGCGATGCCCGGCACCAGTTCGTCGCCGGCCTTGAAGGTACGGAAGCGCCCGCCCGCCTGATAGGGGGCGACCGAATCGCGCGCCAGCTTGAAGAACGGCTGGGCCTCGGCCGGCGCCTTGTCGGCGATCTCCTGCGACAACCAGTAGTCGGCGTCCATCTGCGATGCATGGACCGTCGCTGTCGGGAACGCCGGCTTGCCGTCGACCGTGAGGCCGCAGGCATGGTCGCCGTGCAGATGGGTCAGCAGCACCGTGTCGACCTGCATCGGGTCGTAGCCGGCCGCGCGAACGTTGTCGACGATCTTGCCCAGCGCGGGGCCGAAGCAGGCGCCCGCGCCGGTGTCGATCAGCACCAGATTCTTGCCGGTGTGGATCAGGAATCCGTTGACCGCGGTCTGCACGCCGGGGGTCGACTCGACGAACATGCGCGCCAGCAGGGTTTGCACCTCGCGGGCGCTGGTGTTGCGCAGCAGCCTGGGGTCCAGATCGATATAGCCGTCGTACAGCGCGGTGATCTCGAACTCCCCGAGCATCATCCGGTAGTAGCCGGGCACCTGGCTCTGCTGCTGCGCGGGCACGCCTTGCGCGTGGGCCGGCGCGCCGGCCAGCGCAGCGCACGACAGTGCAGCCGCAAGGGCGAGTGGGAGAACACGACGCGGGACGGCAAAACGGGACGGGCTCATGCGGCGCTCCATGCGGAAGAACGTGGATTGGCGCAACGACGGCAACGACCAGCCGGAAATCGCGCTGGCGCTAATGTATCACTCGTCACATTTCTCCGCAGACAGTCACTCCGCGGGCGGCAGCCGGTACGGCACGCTGCCGTGCTCGTTGGTCGCCTCGACCAGCCGGATCAGATACAGCAGGAACCGTTCACGGTCGGCGGGCGGCAGATGGTCGACGGTGCGGTCGTGCGCGCGCTGAACCGCAGCCTCCATCTTCCTGACCAGTGTCTTGCCCTTGCGGGTCAGCTTGACCAGCTTGACGCGCCGGTCGGTCTCGCTTTGCCGCCGCTGCAGCAGGCCGCGCGCCTCCAGCCGAGGAATGACTTCGGCCACCGTGGTGCGCTCCAGGCCTACCTCGAGCGCCACGGTGTTCTGGTCCAGCTCGCCGTGCTGCTCGAGCGCGGTCAACAGGCTGTATTGGACCGGCGTGATGCCGAACGCCTCGGTTTCCTCGAGGAACAGCGAGCAGTGGACCTGATGCAGGCGCCGGATCAGGAAGCCGGGGCGTCCGAGCAGCGTGGAGCGGTGCCGGGCGGCATCGATCTCGGTCTTGATGGCAATGGGTCGTTTGGTGGTCGTCATGCGGTGTGGTGGTCCGAAACCGACGGCGCTTCGCCGCCGGCAGATTGGGGCTGGTCAAGCACGAGCCGTTCCAGCGCGACATCGGCCGCCCATTATCGCCGAATACGTGGCATACCCCGTATTGCACAGCAAAGGGGCACGCCCGCCGCGCGCAGCATCCGTCTGCGCCGGTTGGCGGTGCGCCGGCACCAGGGCCGCGCATGCGCATCCTCTCCCAATAGGTGGCATACCCCGCATCCGGGAAAGCGGCCGGAAAACCGCAAAGCCTTGCGCCGCAACGGTTTGCGGCCAAGGCGGGGCGAGCGCCGGCAGGCACTGGCAAAGTTCTTGCGTTTTGCAGCCAGCGTTTTCACCCCATGAGGCCAGCATGACTGCAAGCAATCGCGACATCGTTCTTCGGCAAGGCCGCGTCATCGATCCGGACGCCGGCATCGACGCGGTGTGCGATGTATGGATCCGCAACGGGCGCATCGCCGCGGTCGGCGACAGCTCGCTGGCATTGCCCGCCGAGGCGGCCGTTGCCGACGTCATCGACTGCCGCGGCAAGCTGGTCTTGCCGGGCCTGATCGATACCCACGCCCACGTCTACCAGTACGTGACCGGACGCTTCGGTCTGAACGCGGACATGTGCGGCGTACACTCCGGCGTCACCACGCTGATCGATCAGGGGGGCGCGAGCTGCATGACGCTGCCCGGGTTTCGGCACTACGTCGCCGAGCCGGCAAGCAGCCGCATCCATGCCTTCCTGTCGGCCTATCTGGTCGGCGGCCTCGAAGGCCATTACTACGCCGAGCTGTATCGGCCCGAATGCGTCGATGTCGATGCCACGGTGAAGGCGGCGCTGGCCAATGCCGATCTGGTGCGCGGCATCAAGGCCCATGCCGAACTGGGCGGATTTGCGCGCTGGGGTATCGAGGTGATGCGTGCCTCGGCCGAGATCGGCCGTCAGACCGGGTTGCCTGTCTATGTCCATTTCGGCCAGTTGTGGCCGATGCCAGGCCACCCCGCGCACGAGATCGACCCCGACACGATCCTCGAGCAGGTGGTCGACATGCTCAAGCCTGGCGACGTGCTGGCGCACCCGTTCAGCCGCCATCCCGGCGGCTTCGTCAACCGCGACGGCACCGTGCACCCGCTGGCGCGCGAGGCCGCGGCGCGCGGGCTGAAGATCGATGTCGGTCACGGCTCGCACTTCAGCTACCGGATGGCGCGCACCGTGCTCGAAGCCGGCATCGTGCCCGATACGCTGGGCGCCGACATGCACGGCTACAACACGCACGTGCCGGCGCCAGCGGGGACGCCGGCGGAACATCCGGACCAGGACCACATGTTCCTCGGCCGTGTCCGCTTCAGCCTGGTGTCGGCGATGACCAGCATGCTGGCGCTCGGTCTGCCGCTCGATCACGTGGTACGCATGGCCACCGTCAATGCGGCGCGCATGGCAGGGCTGACCGACGGCGCCGGCACGCTGCGCGTCGGGGCCGAGGCGAACGTCTCGGTGCTGGAGGATCTGCGCGGCCGCTGGGTGCTGGCCGACAACGAGGGCACCCAGGTGGTGGCCGAGCGGATGCTGGAGCCGGCGTTCTGCCTGCGCGCCGGTCGGCGCTTCGACGCCGCCGCACCGATCCTGCCGGTGGCGCAGGTCGCCTAGGGAGATCGCGATGACGACCCCGGCAGCGCACGACGACCGCATCGGCAACGGCGGCAACAACGGCGGCAACAACGGCAGCAAGACCAGCGGCATCGGCGCGCGGCTGCGCCGCAAGGAGGACGATCGTTTCCTGCGGGGCCGAGGCGACTATGTCGCCAACCTGCGGATGGTCGGCATGCGCGATGTCGCGTTCGTTCGCAGCCCGCTGGCGCATGCGCGCATCCGTGGCATCGAGAAGCCCGAAGGGCTGGCCGATGCGGTATTTACGCTGGCCGATCTCGACGGCGTGCGGCCCATCGTTGCCGACTCCGGGCTGGCCGGATTCAAGTCGTCGGCGCAGCCGGTGCTCGCCGACGCCAAGGTGCGCCAGGTCGGCGAGATGATCGCGATGTGCGTGGCCCCGACGCGCGCGCAGGCCGAGGACATTGCCGCGCAGGTCTTCGTCGACTTCGACGAACTGCCGGCGGTGGTGGACATGCTGGCCGCACGCGAGCCCGGTGCGCCGCTGGTGCACGAGCACTGGGGCGACAACGTATTTCTTTCGACGGCGGTCGGCACGGACCGCGACAACGAGGCCGCGTTGGCCGCCGTCCGCGCCAGCGCGCCGATCCATGTCGTCCGCACGCTGCGTACCGCGCGCCAGAGCATGGCGCCGATGGAGGGCCGCGGCGTGGTCGCCTGGTGGGACCGGCGCCTGGCCCAACTGGTGGTCGTCACCGCGGCGCAAATGCCGCATATCAACCGCACGGGGCTGGCAGGCTGTCTGGGCCTGGACGAAGGGCAGGTGCGTGTGATTTCGCCCGACGTCGGCGGCGGCTTCGGCTACAAGGGCATCCTGCTGCCGGAGGAAGTCTGCGTCGCGTGGCTGGCGATGCGACTCGGGCGGCCGGTGCGCTGGATCGAGGATCGGCGCGAGCAGCTGACGGCCAACGCGAACTGCCGCGAGCACGTCTATCGCATCGAGGCCTGGGCCGATCGCGATGGCCGCCTGCTGGCGGTCGATTGCGAGGCCACGGTCGATTCGGGCTGCTATTCCTCGTACCCGTTCTCGGCTTGCCTGGAGGCCGCGCAGGTGGGCAGCATCCTGCCCGGGCCTTACATGATGGAGCGCTATCGCTGCCGCACCTGGTCGGTGGCGACCAACAAGCCGCCGATCCTGCCGTATCGCGGCGTGGCGCGCACCGGCGTCTGCTTCGCGATCGAGAGCGTGATGGACGCGATCGCGGTCGAGGCGGGGCTGGAGCCCCATCAGGTCCGGCTGCGCAATCTGGTGCCGCCCGAGCGCATGCCGTACGACAACATCACCGGCAAGCATTTCGACAGCGGCGACTACCCCGAATGCGTGCGGCGCGCCGTGGCGGCCATCGATCTGCCGGGCCTGCGCGCGCGCCAGCAGCGCGGCGAGCCCGACGGGCGCCGCATCGGCGTCGGTTTCGCGGTGTTCTGCGAGCAAGGCGCCCATGGCACTTCGGTCTATCACGGCTGGGGCATTCCGATGGTGCCGGGCCGCGAGCCGGCCGTGGTGCGGCTGACGCCGGACGGCGTGCTGGAGATCCGTGCCGGCGTGCATTCGCACGGGCAAGGCATGGAAACCACGCTGGCGCAGATCGCGCACGAGGTGCTCGGCGTCGACACCGGGCAGGTGCGCGTGCTGCTCGGCGATACCGCGATCACGCCGTATTCGACCGGCACCTGGGGCTCGCGCTCGATCGTGATGGCGGGCGGGGCCGTGGGCCAGGCCTGCAAGCAGTTGCGAAGCCGGCTGCTGCGCATCGGCGCCCATCTGCTTGGCATGCCAGAGCCGGCGGCCAGCTGGCAGGACGGCGCGGTGGTGGCCGGCGGAAGCCGCGCGACGCTGGCCGAGCTCGCCCATGTCTGGTACCGGCAGCCGCAGAAATTGCCGGCCGATGTCGATCCGGCCGGGCTGGAGGTCATGACGACCTATCAGGCGACGCGCGACACCGGCACCTTCAGCTACGCGTGCCATGCGGTAGCGCTCGCCGTCGACACCGAACTCGGCAAGGTCGAACTGCTCGACTACGCGATCGTCGAGGACGGCGGCGTGCTGATCAATCCGATGGTGGTCGACGGCCAGGTCTACGGCGGCACTGCGCAGGGCATCGGCACCGCGCTGTACGAGGAGATGCGCTACAGCGAGGACGGCCAGCCGCTGGCCTCGACGCTGGCCGATTACCTGCTGCCCGGTGCGACCGAAGTGCCGGCGATCCGCATCGACCATATGGAAACGCCGGCGCCCTACACCGAATTCGGCCAGAAGGGCATCGGCGAGAGCGGGGCGATCGGCTCGCCCGCCGCGATCGTCAATGCGATCAACGACGCGTTGCGCCCGCTCGGCGCCGAGCTGCGCGAGCTGCCGGCAAGCCCACGGGCGATCCTCGCGGCGCTGGCCAACGCCCGTGCCGGGGATGCCGGGCATTCCGGCCACGCCAGGCCGATGCCGTCGTCGCCGGCGGAGGTGGTGGCATGAAGCCGGCACCGTTCGACTATCGGCGGCCCGACACCGTCGACGCGGCCATCGCCGCCCTGGCCGGCAGCGGTGGCTTTGCCAAGGCGCTCGGCGGCGGCCAGTCGCTCGGCCCGATGCTGAACCTGCGGCTGGCGCAGCCGGCCGAGCTGATCGACCTGCGCGGCATCGCGGCATTGCGCGAATGCCGCGAAGAGAGCGCGTCGGTCCAGCTCGGCGCCGGCATCACGCATGCGCAGATCGAGGACGGAACGATTCCCGATCCGAGCCGTGGCCTGATGCCCTGGGTGGCGCGCGGCATCGCCTATCGGGCGGTGCGCAACCGCGGCACGCTGGGCGGCAGCCTGGTCCATGCCGATCCGGCGGCCGACTGGATCAACGTGATGGCGCTGCTCGACGCCAGCTGCATCGTGGCGGGCCCGCGCGGCCAACGCGAGATTGCGCAGCGCGACTGGATGGCCGGCGCATTCACCACGGCGCTCGCGGACGACGAAGTGCTGCTCGCGGTCCGGATCGCGCGGCTGGGCCCCGGCGCGCGCTGGAGCTACTACAAGGTCAACCGCAAGCCGGGCGAATTCGCCGAGGCGATCTGCGCCTTCGTCGACGATGCGGCGCAGGGCAGGCGGCGCGCGGTGATCGGCGCCATCGACGGCCCGCCGTTCGTGATCGCCGACGCCGGCGCGCTGATCGACCGCTGGGACGAAACGCTGGCGCACCACCACCTGTGCGTGGCCGGGCTCGAGCCCGGCACATACGAATATCAGCTGCACGCGGTCGCGTTGCGGCGCGCCGCCGCGGCGCTGGCGGTCTTTACCGGAGAAGGCGCATGACGTCCCCGATGCCTGTCGAATTGCATGTCAACGGCGAGCCTGTCAGCGCCGTCGTCGAGCCCCGCACGCACCTGGCCGACTTCCTGCGCGAACACCTGCATCTGACCGGCACCAATCTCGGTTGCGAACAGGGCGTCTGCGGCGCCTGCACGTTGCAGGTCGATGGCGTGCCGACGCGCTCGTGCACCGTGCTGGCGGTCAGCTGCACCGGCGCGCAGGTACGCACGATCGAAGATTTCGATGCCGACCCCGTGATGGCGCAACTGCGCGAGGCCTTCAGCGCCGAACACGCACTGCAATGCGGATATTGCACGCCCGGCATGCTGGCCACCGCGCGCGACATCGTGCTGCGCCTGCCCGACGCCGACGATGCGCGCATCCGTCACGAGCTTGCCGGCAACCTGTGCCGCTGCACCGGCTATGTCGGCCTGGTGCGGGCGATACGCAGCGTGCTGGACGCCCGCGGGGCCGCCGGCGCGGCGAACCCCGCCTGATGCCAACCCACGCGACCGACGCGACCCAGAAGCCGAGCCCCGCATGGAACTCCAACAAACCTTCCTGCTGCCATTCGCCCGCGACGCGGTATGGCGCTGCTTCCACGACACCGAGGGCGTCGTTGCCTGCCTGCCGGGGGCGTCGCTGTCGGCGCCGCCACGAGACGGCAAGTTGCCGCTGACGATGACCGTCAAGCTCGGGCCCATCGTTGCGGCCTTCGCCGGCGACGGCGAGATGCGCCTGGACGATGCCAGCTACCGCGGTGCGGTGACGGGCACCGGAGCGGACCGCAAGAGCGGCTCGCGCGTCAAGGGAGAGGCCGCGTTCTCGCTGCATGACGTTGCGGACGCGACCGGCGGGCCGGCCACACGGGTCGACATCGCAGTGGACTATGCGATCGCCGGCAGCCTCGCGCAGTTCTCGCGCGGCGGCATCGTGCGCGAACTGGCCGCGCGGCTGACCGAGGCCTTTGCCGCCAACCTGCGCGGCAAGCTCGAGGCCGAGGCCGGGGCCGGCGCCACGGTAGCCGCGGCCGCCGTGGCCGAGCCTCCGGCCTTTGTCGAGACGGCGCCTCGTTCGCCGGGGGCGGCGTCGGCCCAGGCGCCAACGGATGCGCCAACGAATGCGCCAACGAATGCGCCGCCAAACGCGCCGCCCAACGCGCCGCCCAACGCGCCGCTCGACCTCAATGCGCTGTTCTGGCCCGCGCTGTGGGCCCGCCTCCGCCAGTGGCTGTCGTTCGGCCGCCGCTGAGTTCGCGCCACCTCCATCGATTCGACCCCAAACCTGTCCCGTGACGAGGTATTCCATGACCCCCAAGCTGATCCGTACCGCGCTGCTGTCCGCGCTCCTGATGGGCGCCACCGCGCTGGCCCACGCCCAGTCCACCATCCGCATCGGTGCGCCGCTGGCGCTGACCGGAGGCCTGGCCGACGAAGGCAAGAAGCAGCAGGTTGCCTATGACATGTGGCTCAAGCGGGTCAACGCGGCGGGCGGCATCAATGTCGGCGGCACCCGGCGCAAGGTGGAGCTGATCACCTACGACTACCAGTCGGACGAGAAGCGCGCGCAGCAGATGGCCGAGAAGCTGATCACGCAGGACAAGGTCGAATTCCTGACCGCGCCGTTCGGCTCGGGGCATACCAAGGTCGTCGCGGGCGTGGCCGAGCGCTATGGCATTCCCGTGATGGCGTCGGCCGCGTCGTCGGAGTCGGTGTTCGACCAGGGCTACAAATACCTGTTCGGCACGCTGGCGCCGAACGGCGGCCTGGTCGATTCGATGATCCGCACCTTCACCGCGCAGATGCCTGCGGTCAAGAAGATCGCCATTCTCGGCCGCGAGGACGTGTTTCCGCGCTCGATGGCCGCGACCATGAAGGCGCATGCCGAGAAGGCCGGGCTCAAGGTTGTCCACAACGAATATTTCCCGGTCGGGGCGCTCGACCACTCCGCATCGCTGTCGCGCATCAAGGCATCGGGCGCCGACTGGATCTATATCACCGGCTACACCAAGGACCTGATCCTGGTGCGCAAGCAGATGGCGGACCTGGGCACCACCGCGCCGATCATCACGATGATCACCGGTCCGGCCTACCAGGAGTTCATCGATGCGCTGGGCCCGCTGGCCAACAACGTCAGCAGCGCGACCTGGTGGCATCAGTCGTCCCAATACAAGGCGGACGACGTGTTCGGATCGACCAAGGCCTTCTACGACGAATTCGTCGCCCGCGAGAAGCACGACCCCGACTACGTGCATGCGTCCGCGGCGGCGGCGTTGATCGCGCTGCAGAAGGCCATCGAGAAGGCGGGCACCACGCAAGGCGCCAAGGTGCGCGACGCGCTGGCCTCGCTCGACGCGATGACGTTCTATGGCCCGATCAAGTTCGGCCCCAACGGCATGAATGCCGGACGCGACCTGCCGATCATCCAGGTCCAGTCGGGCAAGGTCGCGGTGCTGTATCCGCAGGCCGTCAAGCAGGCCAATCTCGTCGCCGTGCGCTGACACGGACCGCCGGAAGCCACCGCCATGAGCCTCTACGCACAAATCCTCGTCAACGGCCTGATGCTGGGCGCGCTGTACGCCTGCATCGCCGTCGGCTTTTCGCTGGTCTGGGGCGTGCTGAACGTCATCAACATGCTGCACGGGTCGTTCATCGTGCTGGGGGGCTATCTGGCCTACTTCGCCTGGCTGCACTGGCAGGTCAGCCCTTTCGCGATGCTGCTGGCGGTTTCGGCGGGACTGTTCGTGCTCGGCTTCCTGCTGCAGTACGGGCTGGTCAACCGGGTCGTGTCGCAGCCGGTGCTGACCACGCTGACGCTGACCTTCGGCCTCGACATGATCCTCTACAACCTGATGAACCTGTGGTTCGACGCCACGCCGCGCCGGATCTCGCTGGACCTGGGGCGCCTGGACCTGAGCGGCGTGATCGTGCCGAACGACCGGCTGCTGGCGATGCTGCTGGCGCTGGCGATGACCGGCCTGCTCTATCTGGTGCTGCGCAGCTCGCGCATCGGCCGCGCCATCGTCGCGGTGCGGATGGACCGCGACGCCGCGACGCTGATGGGCATCCGCGTCGGCCGCGTCTACGCGATCACGTTCGGCATCGGCGCGCTGATGGCCGGCGCCTGCGGCGTGCTGATGTCCGTGGTGTTCCCGATCACCACCAATATCACCGGGCTGCTGCTCGGCAAGGCCTTCGTGATCTGCGTGATCGGCGGGCTCGGCACGGTGCCGGGCGCGCTGGTCGGCGGCCTTGCGCTGGGGCTGATCGAGAGCGTGGCGGGCAACTTCCTGGGCGCGCAGAGCGCGATCCTGGTCGGCTCGCTGCTGATGCTGGTGCTGTTGATGACGCGGCCCACCGGGCTGATCGGCAAGCGAGGCTACCAATGAACGCCAACCGTTCCCGTTTCCCCGGGCGCCGCGCCCATCTGCTGTTCGCCGGCGGCGTGCTGGTGCTGGCCGCGATGCCGTTCCTGGCCGACAACTACTTCGTGCGGCTCGCCACGTTCGTCTGCATGTACGGAGCCCTGGCGCTGTCGTGGAACTTCATTGGCGGCTATGCCGGCTATCCGTCGTTCTCGACCGCGGCCTTCGTCGGCCTGGGCAGCTATGTGGGCGGCCTGCTGCAGAACGCGGGCGTGCCGATGGTGCTCGCCTGGCTGGGCGCGACCGTGTTCGTCAGCCTGTTCGCCGCGCTGCTGGGCGGCGCGATCCTGCGGATGAAGGGCCATTACTTCGCGATCGGGTCGATCACGCTGGTCGAGGTGCTGCGCATGGTCGCCTCGCTGTGGGTCGAGGTGACCGGTGGCGGCGACGGACTCAATATCCGCATCCTCGCCGGCGGCCCCGACTTTGCCGGCCGCGTCTTCCTTTACGCGATGCTCGCGGTGATGCTATGCGCGTGGGCCACCACGCTGGCGGTCGACCGCTCGCGGCTCGGTTTCGGCCTGCGCTGCATCAGCCAGAACGAGGAGGCCGCCGATATGGTGGGCATCGACACCAACCGCTACAAGACCGCCGCCTACACGCTGTCGGCCGTCTATTGCGGCACCGTCGGCGCGATCTACGCGTCGTGGGTCTCGTATATCGCGCCGACCGACGCGTTCGGCATCCTGCTGACGCTGAAAGTGCCGGTGATGGCGATGCTGGGCGGACTGGGCACGGTCTACGGCCCGCTGGTCGGCGCCACTGCCTTCGTGCTGATGGAGGAAACGATCTGGGCGCGGTTTCTCGACTATCACCAGGCGATTCTCGGCGTGGTGATCGTGCTGCTGATCTTCTTCCTGCCGGGCGGCCTGCTGAAGATCGACTATCGGCGCGGGCTGGCACGCATCCGCGCGGCCGCCGGCGCGCGCGCGGGCCGTGCCGCGGCGACGGAGGTGCGCTGATGGGCAAGCTGCTGGAAGTCCGGGCACTGGACAAGCATTTCGGCGGGCTGCATGCGACCCGCAAGGTCAGCTTCGCGCTGGAGGAAGGCGAGATCGTCGGGCTGATCGGGCCGAACGGCGCGGGCAAGACCACGCTGGTCAATCTGATCACCGGCGTGGTGCGCGCCGACGGCGGCTCGGTGGTGTTCCGCGGCCGCGACGTGACCGCGCAGCGGCCCTGGCAGGCGGCCCGCAGCGGCCTGGCGCGGACGTTCCAGATCGTGCAGCCGTTTCCGCAGATGACGGTGCTCGAGAACGTCTGCGCCGGTGCGCTGTTCGCGGGCCACGCGGCCAGCATGGCGCAGGCCGAGCGCGACGCGATGGACCATCTCGAATTCGTCGGCCTGGCACATGAGGCGCGGCGCCCGGCCACCGCGCTGACGCTGCCCTCGCGCAAGCGGCTGGAACTGGCCAAGAGCCTGGCGATGCGGCCGCGGCTGCTGTTGCTCGACGAGGTCAATGCCGGGCTGAACAGCGCCGAAATCGACCAGGCGCTGGCGCTGATGCGGGCGATCGCGGCGCGCGGCGTCACCATCCTGCTGATCGAACATCTGATGAAGGTGGTGATGTCGCTGAGCCAGCGCATCCTGGTGCTGCATCAGGGCGAACTGATCGCACAGGGCGAGCCGCAGGCGGTGATCCGCGATCCGCGAGTGGTCGAGGCCTATCTGGGCAGCAAGTTTGCCGCGCGCCAGGCGGCGCATGGCGTAGCCGCGATGGCGGCGACGGACACCACCACGGAGGTCCACTGATGAACGTGCAAACCAGCGTCGGCAGCGCCGCCATGGCCGCTCGCGCCAGCGCGCTGTCCGCCGGCGCCGCCTCGTCCCCGAACGCGCCCCTGCTCGAAATCACCGGGCTGCGCGCCGGCTACGGCGACGTGCAGGTGCTGTGGGGCATCGACCTGCAGGTGCCGGCCGGCGAGGTCACCTGCATTGTCGGCTCCAACGGCGCCGGCAAGTCCACGCTGCTGCGAACGATCTCCGGCATGGTCAAGCCCTCCGGCGGGCGGCTCGTGTTTGCCGGCAAGGACATGACCGGCGCCAGTCCCGACGCGATGCTGCGCGCCGGCGTCGCGCATGTGCCCGAAGGGCGGCGGCTGTTCCGGGGCCTGTCGATCCGCGACAACCTGCTGCTGGGCGCGTATCTGCGCAGCGACAGCCGCGCCGACATCGAGGCCGACCTCGACTTTGTCTTCACCATGTTTCCCATCCTGAAGACCCGCCAGAAGCAGGACGCCACCACGCTTTCCGGCGGCGAGCAGCAGATGTGCGCGATCGGCCGGGGCATCATGTCGCGCCCGCAACTGCTGATGATCGACGAGCTGTCGCTGGGGCTGGCCCCGCGCGCGGTCGAGAGCCTGGGCGAGGCGCTGCTGCAGATCAATCGGGCCGGGTTGACCATCCTGCTGGTCGAACAGGACGTGCTGACGGCGTTCGAGCTGGCCCGCCATGCCAACGTGGTCGAGACCGGACGGGTATCGCTTGCCGGCGAGACGCGGCTGCTGGCCGACGATCCGCGTGTGCGCCAGGCCTATATGGGGATGTGAGGCGGCATGAGCACGGCAATGGACGCGATCGACGCCAATGAAGCCGCCCGCCGCGCCGCCAATGCGCGCGTGCTGGCGCGGCTCGCCTCGGTGCAGCCCGCGTGGACGGCGGTAAGGCCGGCGCGCGAGGCGCTGGGCCTGGCCCCCCACACGCTGCTGCACGCCGGCCCGCCACTGACCGACCCGTGCCGGCCGCCGAAGCCGCTGCTGGCTTCGGCGGTGCTGTGCTGCCTGTACGAGGGCTGGGCAAGCGACGCGATGGCGGCCGAGCACGCGATCGCCTGCGGACGCATTGCCTTGCGGCCGGCGCAGGACTTTGGCGCGGTCACGCCGCTGGCCGCGCTGATTTCGCCTTCGTCGGCGCTGGTAGAGGTCGTGGACCTGGCCGCTGCCGGCTCGCACGCCGTGCCTGCACGGGCGTGGTCGCTGCTCGGCAGCGGCGCCGGGCCGCAATTGCGCTTCGGCAGCCGGGATCCGGCGATCCTGCCCAGACTGGCGTGGCGCGATGGCGCGCTGGCGCGCCGGCTGAACGCCGTGCTGGCCGCGGGGCCGCTGGCGCTGCTGCCGCTGGCCACGACGGGCCTGGCCGCGGGCGACGACCTGCATGCGCGCACGACGGCGGCCAACACGGCCTTGTGCGAGCGGCTGATCCCGGCGCTGGGCGGCGTCGGCGACGGGGCGGCCGACGCCACGGAGGAAGCGGACGGAGGGGACGAGGGGGACGATGGGGACGCGCGGGCCGTGGCGCGGATGCTGCGCCAGACGCCGCTGTTCTTCCTGACGTTGTGGATGGCCGCTTGCCACCTGATGCTGGATCGCGCCGCCGATGGCGGCCGCGACGCGGCCTCGAGCCTCGTCGTGGCGCTGGCCGGCAATGGCGAACGGGTGGGTATTCGGCTGGCCGGGCAGCCGCATCGCTGGCATACCGCGCCTGCCGCCGCGCCGGTCGGTCCGCCGCTGAACGCATCGGCGGCCAGCGCCACCGCCTTGCCGGTGATCGGCGACAGCGGCGTCATCGATGCATTGGGCTGTGGCGGGCAGGCGTTGACCGGAGCGCCGGAGATCGCCGCGGCGCTGGCGCCGTGGCTGCCCGCCGACTGGCGCACGCGGCCCGGATCCCTGCTGGCGGGCCGCCATCCCGGCCTGGCGCCGCAAGGGCTGGCCGTGGGCCTCGATGCCGCAAGCATCGTCACGGGTCGCGAGCCGCTGACCGCGATCGCCATGATCGATGCCGCCGGCGAACTGGGCCTGCTCGGCCGCGGACTGTTCGTGCCGCCCGCGAGCCTGTTCGCGCAGGCCGCGCGGGACATCGCGGCAGCGGCTGGCGAGGCCTGACGCTGCCGCGTCCTTGCACGGGCGCTGACTTTGCCGGGCATGGCCCGGTCTTCCCTGCGCTTGCCGACGCTGTGCCGTCCCCCTATAGTCGGGCCAATGTCCTTCAACTCGGGAAACGGCATGACCAACAGCGATTCCGCTCCGAAACGGCAAGGGGCCGACGTCTCGACGCCCAGCGCGGCCGACGTGCGCGGCCACGTCGTCGAACAGCCGGTGTCGGAGCGCATCCGCGCCCGGCTGCTCGCCGCGCGCCAGCGCTTTCACGCCAACGACAATATCTCGCGCTTCATCGAGCCCGGCGAACTCGACCAGTTGTCGAAGGAGGTCGAACACCGGCTGGCCGACGTGCTGCGCAGCCTGGTCATCGATATCGACAACGATCACAACACACAGGAGACCGCGCGCCGCGTCGCCAAGATGTACCTGAAGGAAATCTTCGCCGGCCGCTATGTGCATGCGCCGAGCGTGACGGAATTTCCGAATGTCGAGCAGCTCAGCGAACTGATGATCGTCGGCCCGATCCGCGTGCGCAGCGCGTGTTCGCACCATCTGTGCCCGATCATCGGCAAGCTGTGGGTCGGCGTCATGCCCAACCAGCATTCGAACCTGATCGGCCTGTCCAAGTATGCGCGGCTGGCCGAATGGATCATGTGCCGTCCGCAGATCCAGGAAGAGGCGGTCAGCCAGATGGCGGACCTGCTGCAGCAGAAGATGAATCCGGACGGCCTGGCCATCGTGATGGAGGCCGAGCACTTCTGCATGCACTGGCGCGGCGTGCGCGATACCGACGCCAAGATGACCAACAGTGTGATGCGCGGCTCCTTCCTGAAGAACGACAGCCTGCGCCGCGAATTCCTGACCCTGCTCAATCTGAACCGCGGCTGAAGGAGGCCACCATGCTAGTTCGTCTGCTTTACGCGAGCCGCGCCCGCCAGCCCGCCGACGAGGGGCTGGTCGACACCATCGTGGCCACCAGCATCGAGCGCAATCCGCCGCAAGGCATCACCGGCGTGCTGTGCTATGGCAACGGCGTCTTCGTGCAGGCGCTGGAAGGCGCCCGCGCCGAGGTATCGGCCCTCTATCACCGGATCGCAAAGGACCCGCGGCACGAGGACGTCGTGCTGCTGCACTACGAGGAAATCGGGGAGCGGCAATTTGCCGGCTGGGCGATGGGGCTGGTCGACACCTGCCGCATCAATACCGCCACGCTGCTGAAGTACTTCCCGCGGGCGGAGTTCGATCCGTATCGCACCAGCGGCCGCGCCTCGCTGGCACTGCTCGGCGAGCTGATCGCCGGCAATGCCGTGGTGGCGCGCAGTGCGGAACGGACCCGCTATTGAGGTGTTGAGCGCTGCGTCGTCGCCGCGAAGGCGGGACCCGGCGGCTGTCGGAGGCGCTGGCTTCCCGCATGCGCGGCGACGACGCAGCGAGCCCCGTCAGTCCTTGCCCAGCTCGTGGCCGATATAGCCGCCGACCGCCGCTCCGCCGATCGTGCCCCACGGGCTGCCATCGGAGACTTCGTGACCGATCGCACCGCCGGCGACCGCGCCGCCGAGCGTACAGCCCTGCATCGAGATGGTCATCGCGCCCGCCGCAACGAGCGTTGCTATCAGCTTCCACATGATGATCTCCTGAGCGGCGTGGTTGCCGCCTGATGCGTCCAGCTTAGGCCCCGCCGCCACGCCGTCGATTCGGCCCCGGGCTGAATTGCCTGTAGGAAAGGGACGACACCCCGGGCGGCGTGTGTGTCACAGCCGCGGTCTGGCTTGTGCGCCGCGGCATGCCGCCCGGGCATGCGCCCCATGCCGAGGCCGCGCTTGAGCGGCGCGGGGTGTCAGGGCGATCATCGTGGCGTCGTCGCCGCCAACCAGGAGACAGGATGCCAGCCGCGCCCATGCCTGCGCCAACGCCCCGGCCCACGCTCGAGTTCTGGTTCGAATTCGGCAGCAACTACAGCTATCTGAGCGCGATGCGGATCGAGCCGCTGGCGGCCCGGCACGGCGTCACGCTGGCGTGGAAGCCGTTTCTGCTCGGCCCGGTGTTCGCCGCCCTGGGCTGGCAGGGCTCGCCCTTCGTGGTGCAGCGCGCCAAGGGTGCCTACGCGATGATCGACACCGCCCGCCAGTGCGCCAAATACGGCCTGCCATGGCGGCAGCCGAGCCAGTTCCCGCGCCGCGCGCTGCTGCCGATGCGCGTGGCGCTGCTCGGCGCACAGGAACCGTGGATCGGCGCCTATTGCCGCCGCATCATGCGGATGAATTTCGCGGAGGACCGCGATATCGACAACCCCGAGGCGGTCGGCGAGGCGCTGGCCGAACTGGGTCTGCCGGCCGACGCCCTGCTGGCGGCCGCCGTGCTGCGGCAGAACAAGGAGGCGCTGCGCGCGCAGACCGAACGGGCCCTGCACCGCGGCGTCTTCGGTGCGCCGACCTTCTTCGTCGGCGCGCAGATGTTCTGGGGCAACGACAGGCTGGAAGACGCGCTGGCGTTCGCCATCGAGCAGCAGGCGGCATAAGGATCCGGGCCTGGCGGCATGCGCCCGGGGCGAGCGGGCACGCGTGCTACCATCGTCGGCCCATGCCGACCAATATCGAAATCAAGGCCCGCGTCGACGACCGCGACGCCCTGGCGCCTCTCGCGGCCGAACTGGCCGATCACGGTCCCGAACTGCTGCAGCAGGACGACACCTTTTTCCATTGCGGCAATGGCCGCCTGAAGCTGCGCGCGTTTCCGTCGGGACAGGGCGAGCTGATCTTCTATCGCCGCGCCGACGACAGCGGTCCCAAGCCAAGCCACTACCAGATCGTGCCGACCGCCGAGCCGGACCGGCTGCGTGCCGCGCTGGCTGCCGCCTACGGCGAGGCCGGACGCGTGCGCAAGGCCCGCATCCTGTACCTGATCGGCCGCACCCGCGTGCATCTGGATCGGGTCGAGGGACTGGGCGACTTCCTCGAACTGGAGGTGGTGCTGCGCGACGGCGAAGCGGCCGAGCAGGGCGTGGCCGAGGCCCATGCGCTGCTCGGCAAGCTGGGCGTCGATGCCGGCCAGCTGGTGCCGACGGCCTATGTCGATCTGCTGCGGACAAAGGGCTGATGCCGGCAGGCTTTTCGCTGACGGCTTGATTCACCGCGCTGTTTTCCGGCGGGCCAGGCCCCGCTTCAGGCCGGCGCCATTCCCGTGAACACCCTGATTTCCACTCGCCTTGATGTAGTACATACTGAACGTCCATTCGGTAAACGCTACATCAATGGGGGGCCGCGCGAGTCCGTCCGCCAGCGCAATGCCGGCCGGCGAGCGCGAAGCCGATTGCCGTGGCATGCTTGTACGATGCGGCATGGGAAGCCGCTGGCCCGTTCCTTGCGTCAACCCGGCCGTCGCAGTTTATGTAGTGAATCCTGAATGAAAACAGTGCGAGGAGCACCGCCTCCGGCGAGGGATGCGCACCAGCACTGTGCCGGCCGCGCGCCGGCGTGCCTTGCCGTTTCATTGTCCATTCCCGCCATCTGGCGACTTGCTTCAGCAAAGGAAGAACGATGCACAACCGAATCCGCCCCCAACGGCGATTGCGCCGCGCCGCCGCCGCCGTGGCCGTCACCGTGTCGGCGCTGCTCGGCAGCGCCGCGGCGCTGGCGCAGAACACCATCAAGATCGGCGAAATCAACAGCTACAAGGCGCAGCCGGCATTTCTCGAGCCGTACAAGCGCGGCTGGGAGATGGCGATCGAGGAGGTCAATGCGGCGGGCGGCGTGCTCGGCAAGAAGCTGGAGGTGGTGTCGCGCGACGATAACGGCAATCCGGGAGACTCGGTGCGGGTGGCCGAGGAACTGGTGGCGCGCGAGCGCGTCGCGCTGCTGTTCGGCGGCTTCCTGTCCAATACCGGTCTCGCGCTGACCGACTATGCCAGGCAGCGGCGCGTATTTTTCCTGGCCGCCGAGCCGCTGACCGACAAGATCGTCTGGCAGAACGGCAACCGGTACACCTACCGGCTGCGTCCGTCGACCTATATGCAGGTCGCGATGCTGGTGCCCGAGGCGGCCAGGCTGAAGAAGAAGCGCTGGGCCATCGTCTATCCCAACTACGAATACGGGCAATCGGCGGTCGCCACCTTCAAGAAGCTGCTGAAGCAGGCGCAGCCCGATGTCGAGTTCGTCGCCGAACAGGCGCCGCCGTTGGGCAAGGTCGACGCCGGCTCGGTGGTGCAGGCGCTGGCGGATGCCAAGCCCGATGCGATCTTCAACGTGCTGTTCGCCGCCGACCTCGGCAAGTTCGTCCGCGAGGGCAACACGCGGGGGCTGTTCGAAGGACGGGAGGTGGTGTCGCTGCTGACCGGCGAACCGGAATATCTGGATCCGCTGCGCGGCGAGGCGCCGAAGAACTGGATCGTGACCGGCTACCCGTGGTACGCGATCGATACGCCCGAAAACAAGAAGTTCGTCGAGGCCTATCGCAAGAAATTCAACGACACGCCGCGCGTCGGCTCGGTGGTCGGCTACGCCGCGGTCAAGTCGATCGCGGCGGGGCTGCAGAAGGCCGGCTCCGCCGACAGCGACAAGCTCGCCGCCGCGTTCTCCGGCCTGCGCGTCGACACGCCGATGGGGCAGATCGTCTACCGTCCGCAGGACCATCAATCGACGATGGGCGCCTATGTCGGGCGCACCGGCGTGCGCGACGGCAAGGGCGTGATGACCTCCTTCGTCTACGTCGACGGTGCCAAGGTGCAGCCCAGCGATGCCGAAGTGAAGGCGATGCGGCCGGCGCAATAAGGCCGGCGCAACAAGGCTGATGCAATAAGGCCGATGCAATAAGGCCGATGCAACAGGGCCGGCGCGTCCCGGCTGGAGTCGACACATGACACTGACAAGCTTGCTGGCCCAGCTGCTGAACGGCCTGGCCGAAGCCTCGACGATGTTCCTGGTGGCCGCCGGGCTGTCGCTGATCTTCGGCGTCACGCGCATCGTCAATTTCGCGCACGGCTCGTTCTTCATGCTGGGCATCTATCTGTCCTATACGGTGGTCAGCCGTATCGGCGAGACCGCCGCGGGCTTCTGGGGCGGCGTGCTGGTGTCCGCGCTGCTGGTCGCCGCGATCGGCGCGCTGGTCGAATGCCTGATCCTGCGGCGCATCTATCAGGCGCCCGAGCTGTTCCAGCTGCTGGCGACGTTCGCGCTGGTGCTGGTGATCAAGGATGCGGCGCTGTTCGTCTGGGGACCCGAGGACCTGTTCGGCCCCCGCGCGCCGGGCCTGAGCGGCGCGGTGGAAATACTGGGCCAGCGCTTCCCGCAATACGACCTGGTGCTGATCGCGATCGGCCCGCTGGTGCTCGGCCTGCTGTGGCTGCTGCTGACACGCACGCGCTGGGGCACGCTGCTGCGCGCGGCGACGCAGGACCGTGAAATGGTCGGCGCGCTCGGCACCAACCAGGCCTGGCTGTTCACCGGCGTGTTCGCGCTCGGCTGCTTTCTGGCGGGGCTGGCCGGTGCGCTGCAGGGCCCGCGCGTGCCGGCCAACCTTGCGCTCGATCTGGAGACCATTGGCAGCGCCTTCGTCGTTGTCGTGGTCGGCGGCATGGGCTCGATCCCCGGCGCCTTTCTCGCGGCGCTGCTGATCGCCGAGATCAAGGCGCTGTGCATCGCGCTCGGCACGGTGTCGTTCGGCGGCGTCGAGATCGCGCTGACCAGGATGACGCTGGTGGTCGAGTTCCTGGTGATGGCGGTGATCCTGGTGGTGCGCCCCTGGGGTCTGCTCGGCAAGCCACAGGCGCCGTCGCGCAATGGCGCCGAGCTGGAGGCGCCGCTGCGTGCGCCCGGCAAGGCGGTCAAGCTCGCTGGGGCGCTGACCGTCGTGGCGCTGCTGCTGGTGCCGCTGCTCGCGCAAACCTATCCGTACCTGACGGTGCTGCTGGTCGAAATCCTGATTGCGGTGCTGTTCGCCGCCAGCCTGCACTTCATCATGGGCCCGGGGGGCCTGCACTCGTTCGGCCATGCCGCCTACTTCGGCCTGGGCGCCTACGCGGCCGCGCTGCTGCTGACCAAATGGCAACTGCCGATGGAGAGCACGCTGCTGCTGGCGCCGCTCTTGGCCTGCGCCGGCGCGATCGTGTTCGGCTGGTTCTGCGTGCGGCTGTCCGGCACCTATCTGGCGATGCTGACGCTGGCCTTCGCACAGATCGTCTGGTCGGTGATCTACCAGTGGGACGGCTTCACCGGCGGCAGCAATGGTCTGCTTGGCGTGTGGCCGGCCGGCTGGCTGTCGTCGCCGACCGCGTTCTATTACCTGACGATGGGCCTGTGCTGCCTGTGCGTGCTGGCGCTGCGTCGCATCCTCTTTGCACCGTTCGGCTACGCGATGCGCGCCGGACGCGATTCGGCGCTGCGCGCCGAGGCGATCGGCATCGACGTCAAGCGGGTGCAGTGGGTGGCGTTTGCCATCGCCGGCCTGTTCTGCGGCATGGCGGGCGTGCTGTTCGCCTATTCGAAGGGCAGCATCTCGCCCGAGGCGATCAGCGTCGGCCGCTCGGTCGACGGCCTGGTGATGGTGCTGCTCGGCGGCGTGCAGACCCTGGCCGGGCCGCTGGTCGGCGCGTCGGTGTTCACCTGGCTGCACGACACCATCGCGCGCGAAACCGAATACTGGCGGGCACTGCTGGGCGCCACCATGCTGCTGCTGGTGATCCTGTTCCCGGCCGGCATCGTCGGCTCGCTGCGCAAGCGCTTCGTGCGCGAGACGGAGCCGGCCGAAGCCGAGCCGGCGGCCGGCGCGTCTGGCCAGTCCGGCGCGTCCGCCTCCTCGTCCTGGCAATCTCCCTCGCTGAAGGAGCCGGCATGACGCTGCTGCAAGTCAGACATCTGGGCAAGGCGTTCGGTGGCGTCAAGGCGGTCAGCGACGTGTCGTTCGACCTGCCTGCCGGCCAGTTGCTGGCGCTGCTCGGCCCCAACGGCGCCGGCAAATCGACCTGCTTCAACATGCTGAACGGCCAGCTCAAGCCGGACCACGGCTCGATCCGATTCGACGGGCACGAGATCGCCGGCATGCGGCCGCGCGATATCTGGCGGCTCGGCGTCGGCCGGACCTTCCAGATCGCCGCCACCTTCGGCTCGATGACGGTGGTCGAGAACGTGCAGATGGCGATCCTGTCGCGCGAGCGCAAGCTGTTCCAGCTGTGGCGCCCGGTGCGCCGGCACCATCGCGACGAGGCAATGGCGCTGCTCGAACAGGTCGGCATGGCCAGCCAGGCCGAGCGCGCCTGCGGCGTGCTGGCCTATGGCGACGTCAAGCGCGTCGAACTGGCGATCGCGCTGGCCAACCGGCCCCGGCTGCTGCTGATGGACGAGCCGACCGCCGGCATGGCGCCCGAGGAGCGCCGGGCGCTGATGGCGCTGACCAGGCAACTGGTCGTGCGGCACCAGCTGTCGGTGCTGTTTACCGAGCACAGCATGGACGTCGTGTTTGCCTATGCGGACCGGATGATCGTGCTGGCGCGCGGCCAGCTGATCGCCGAGGGCGATGGCGAGACGATCCGCAACGATCCCAAGGTACGCGAGGTGTATTTCGGTACCGGCAAGACCTTCGAAAGCCGGGCCGGACAACGCCGATCCGGACAGATGCAGGAGGGTTCGGCATGAGCGCCGACACGCTGTTGGAAGTGAGCGGCCTGAACGCATTCTATGGCCGCGCGCATATCCTGTTCGATGTCGGGCTGGAAGTGCGGCGCGGCGAGGTCGTCGCGCTGATGGGCCGCAACGGCGCCGGCAAGTCGACCACGATGAAGGCGCTGATGGGGCTGCTCGATCGCGCGCACGGCAGCATCCGCTTTCGCGGCCGCGACCTCGCGCGCGCCAAGCCGTACCAGATCAGCCGCCTGGGCATGGGCTTCGTGCCCGAAGACCGTCGCATCTTCACCGACCTGACGGTGATGGAAAACCTCGAGATCGGCAGGCAGCCGCCGCGTGCCGATGCGGTCGAATGGACGCCGCAGAAGCTGTTCTCGCTGTTTCCGAACCTCGGCGAGATGCCGAACCGGCCGGGCGGGCAGATGAGCGGCGGCGAGCAGCAGATGCTGACCGTGTCGCGCACGCTGATGGGCAATCCGTATCTGGTGCTGCTCGACGAGCCGTCCGAAGGCGTGGCGCCGGTGATCGTCGAACAGATGGCCAACATGATCCTGGCGCTCAAGCGCGAGGGCATGTCGATCCTGCTGTCCGAGCAGAACCTGCACTTCGCCGAACTGGTCAGCGATCGTGCCTATGTGCTGGAGAACGGCCACATCCGCTACCACGGCACGATGGCGGAACTGGCCGCCAACGACGCGGTACGGCGCGACTACCTGGCGGTGTAGGAAGAGCTGCCGCCGGCCTTATTGGCCGGTGTCCTCGATCAGCCGCAGCAACGCATCGGGGCTGACCGGCTTGACCAGATGCTGGCTGAAGCCGGCGGCCTTGCTTCGATCGCGGTCGGTGTCCTGCCCGTAGCCCGTCAGCGCGACGAAGCGGCACGGACGGTCGCCCAGCGTCTCGCGCAGCCGGCGCACCAGTTCGTAGCCGTCCATCACCGGCAGGCCGATGTCGAGCACCGCGACATCGGGCGCGAAGCGCTCGACGACGCGCAGCGCGGAGACCGGGTCGTAGACCACCTGGACATGATGGCCGTAGGCCGTCAGCAATTGCGCCAGCGCCTGCACCGAATCGACGTTGTCGTCGACCAGCAGCACGCGGCGCGCATCGGCGGCGGCTACCACGGCGGCAGGTTCGTCGCGGTGCGCGGCCGCCACCAGCTCGGCGCTGGCCACCGCGGGCAGGCGGATCGTGAATTCGCTGCCCTGAGCGGGTCCCGCGCTGGTCGCCGACACGCTGCCGCCGTGCAGTTCGACCAGATTCTTGACCAGCGCCAGACCGATTCCGAGCCCGCCTTCCTGGCGGTCGATCTTGCGCGGCCCCTGATAGAACAGGTCGAACAGATGGGGCAGCATGTCGGCTGCGATGCCGATGCCGTTGTCGCGCACCCGGATCACGATGGTGCCCGCTGCGCTGCCCTCCGCGATATCCTCCACCGGGTCGTCGCGCCATGCCGACAGCCGGATCTCGCCGCCGATATCGGTGTAGCGCGCGGCATTGGTCAGCAGATTGGCGACCGCCTGCGCCAGCCGCACGGGGTCGCCCTGCCAGGCCAGCGAGCGGTCGACGTCGACGGTCAGCCGATGGCTGCGCTGTTCCAGAAGCCGGCTTGCCATTTCGACGGCCTTGGCCAGCACGTCGGCCAGCTGCACCGTCTCGACCTTGAGCTCGATATTGCCGCGCGTGATGCGCGATACGTCGAGCAGATCGTCGATCAGCCGCACCAGATGATCGACCTGGCGCTCGATGATGGCCCGCTCGCGCTGGGTCTCGGTGGACCCGCGCATTCGCATCAGCTGCAGCGCCGTGACGATCGGCGACAGCGGATTGCGCAGCTCGTGCCCCAGCATCGCCAGGAATTCGTCCTTGGCCTGGCTGGCGCGCTCCAGTTCGCGCAGCAGGCGCTCGCGCTGCTGTTCGGCGAGCTCGCGCGCGACGCGGTCGCTGGCGTCGCGCGTGAAGCAGCGCGTATAACGCAGCTTGCCGTCCTCGAAGCAGCCGTTCGAATGGATCAGCACGGGTTTGATGCTGCCGTCCTTGCAGCGCAGCCGGGCGGGCTGGTCGTACAGCGTCTCGCCGGCCTTCAGGCTGTCGAGGATGTGCTCGATGACCGGGGCGTCGACGTGGAAGTCGGTGATCGGGCGTCCCACATATTCGTCGTAGCGGTAGCCGAGCATCTCGAGTTCGGCCCGGTTGGCCCACAGGATGGTGCCGTCGGCCGCGACGCGATGCACGCCCTCGGCGGCATTGTCGAGGAAGTCGGTCAGCTCGATCTCGCGCCGGCGCAACGTCGATTCGGCCTCGCGCAGCCGCTTGACCTCGTTCTCCAGCGCCAGCGCCTTCTGCTGCCATACCGCGGCGCGCAGCGCGCTGTCGGCGATATCGGCCGACTTGCCCGCCGCGGTGGCGTAGAAGTGGGTGTGGACATCGCAGACGCAGCGGAAGTGCCGCGCCTTCTCGTCGCTGGCGAACACCCGATGCGGATACGCACACAGCAGCCTGAAGCCGTGGCGCCGGATCAGATCGTTCCACAGTTCCTCGAGCCGCAGCGCGGCGTCGTGCATGCCTTGCTCGCACAGCAGCGCGACCATCTCGCCGAACGCGTGCAGCGGTGGAGCACGTCGCGCTTCCGCGGCCACCAACTCGCCGACGCTCGCCAGAAAGCGCTGTTCGTCCGGCCATCCGTCGACCATGAATCGGTCCAGCGTCGCCTGTGCCGGCAACGTGATCAGATTGCCGGTGTACCACGGCCGATCGTCCCGCCCCGGACCGAGGCCGCGCAGCAGCGGCAGCAGCGCATCCAGGTGTTCCTCGGTGGCGATCAGGATCGCGCTGCCGCCGCAGCGCAAGGCCTCGTCGGCGAACTCGCGCACGTCCGCGACAAGGATCGAGTCCTCGTCGTAGAAGCGGACCATGTGCGAGGTATCGGGCTTGGCCAGATGCCCCGGGATGACGGCTGACATGGGAACGGTGGGGGCGCGCTGCGTCGTGGGGAAGGTCCCATGATACTGCGCCCACGCGCAGGGACGGTCAAATCGCCCGGCGGTCGCCGCGCATTCTGCTGCAAGATGCCCGCGAAACCCCCGCGAAACCCCCGCGAAACCCCCGCGAAACCCCCGCGAACGCCGCACGGAAAGCGGCGGCGAAGGCCCCGTAGCGAGGCCGTGCCCGATATACTCTGCGCAACGCTCCTACCGATGCCGCCACGCAAAGTGTCCACCTCGTCATCCAACAAGAACAAGACGCCGGTCCCTTCCTACGATTTCACCGATCAGGTCGGCCACCTGCTGCGGCGGGCCTATCAGCGGCATGTCGCGATCTTCCAGCAGACCATTCCCGATTCGCAGCTGACCGCGGCGCAGTTCGTCGTGCTGTGCGCGGTCAAGGAGCGGCAGTCGTGCTCGCTCAGCGAGATCGTGCGCGCCACGGCGATCGATCAGGCCACGGTGCGCGGCATCATCGAACGGCTGAAGGCGCGCGAGCTGATCGCGGTGTCGCATGACCCGAGCGACCGGCGCAAGGTGGTCGTCACCGTCACGCCGGCGGGGTTGGCGCTGATCGACCAGACCATTCCGTTCGCGCACCAGATCACCGAGCAGACCTTCGGCGACCTCAATCCCGCCGAGCGCGTCGCGATCACCTATCTGCTCAAGAAGATGAGCGAGTTCGACGAGCGGGAGTCCGGGTCATAACGCGCGATCGCCAAGGTAGTCGTTCCCGCGCCGGGGGGAACGCAGCGGCTTTCAATCGGCCACCGCTTCCGTTTCCGCCAACGCCGCCCGCACCGACTCCGGCGTAAACGGCGGCCGGCGCAGCCGCAGGCCGGTGGCATCGAACAGCGCATTGGCCAGTGCCGGCGCGCCCGGCAGCGAGGCGGACTCGCCGGCGCCCAGCGGCGCCTCGTGCTGGCGAGGCATCAGCACCACCGTAATCGGCGGCAGCTCCGGGAAGGTCAGCAGCGGATAGCTGCCCCATTCGCGGCTGGCGACGCCGTCGCGATCGAAACGGACCTGCTCCTTCAACGCGCGGCTGAGGGTCTGCACCACATTGCCATGCACCTGATGGCGGACGCCGTCCGGGTTGACCATCATGCCGGTGTCCTGGCCCACCACCACGCGCAGCACGCGAATGCTGCCGCTGTCGGGCTCGACCTCCAGATCGACGATCCACGCCGACCAGGCAGCGCCGAAGCCGGGAAACTTGCTGTGGATATAGCGGGCATAGGCGATGCCGCGGCCGCGCAGCTTGCCATCGGCATCGGGGATGCCGCGCGTACCGCGCTGGCCATCGCGCCACAGCGCTTCCTCGCCGACGGCGCGCAGCAGGTCCGCCGCTCGTTCGTCGCGAAGGTGGCGCAGCCGAAAGGCCAGCGGGTCCGCGCCCGCCTCGTGCGCGAGTTCGTCGATGAAGCACTCATGCGCGAAGGTATTGGGCAGCGCCGACACGCCGCGCAGCCAGGCGGCGCGAACGATGGCCGGCGTATCGTCGCAGGCGATGTGCACTTGCGCGTAGTCGTAGGGCGGCACCGCGGTGCGGTCGCCCATCTCCAGCATGCGCGGCGCCGGATCGATTCTGCCGGTCAGCAGCAGCGCCAGCGTCGGCGCGTCGTTCGACGGATAGCGGCTGACGAAGTCGTAGCCCAGCAGCGCGCCGCCGGCGCCGAGTGTGCCCTGCACGTCCATCAGTTGGGCGGCGCCCTTGGGTTCCCACAGATGTTCCTGTTCGCGCGACAGCTGCACGCGCACCGGCCTGCCCACCGCGCGGGACAGCAGCACGGCGTCGGCGCAGACGTCGTCCGCGCAGTTGCGGCCATAGCAGCCCGCCGCTTCCATCCGCACGATCTCGATCCGGCCTTCGTCGAGGCCGGTCAGGCGCGCCAGGTCGATGCGCAGCACATGGGGGTTCTGCGTGCCGGACCAGACCGTCAGCCCGCCGCCGTCCGCATCGCCGCGCCCTTCATCGCGCCCTTCATCTCGCCAGTGGGCCACGCCGCAGGAGGGCCCGATCGACGCGTGCATCTGGTAGGGCCATACATAGCCGCGCTTCAGCGTGGCGGCGCCTTGCCGCGGCGGCGGTGCGGCCTCGCCCTCGGCGCGCAGCTCGCGCCGTTTGGCGGGGTTCGCACGCAGCGCCGGTTCGGGGTCGTCCAGCCGCGGCAATGGCGGCGCGGCCTGCCAACGCACACGCAGCCGGCGCGCCGCTTCGATCGCCTGCTCCTCGCGCTGCGCGACCACGCCGACGAAATCGCCGATCGTCACGACCTCGACCACGCCCGGCACGTCGCGGATCGAGTCGCGATCCACCGAGATCAGGCTGCGCCCCACGAAGTCGCCGGCATCGCGCCCCGCATACGGGGGACGGATCACGCGTCCATGCAGCATGCCGGGCACGCGCACGTCATGGACGAAGGTCAGCGCGCCGGTGGCCTTGGCCGGAATATCGACGCGCGGCGCGGCCTTGCCGACCACGCGATAGGCGCTGGCCGGCTTGGTCGCGATCTCGTCGGCAAGCGGCAGTTCGATGTGCTCGTCGCCGAGCAGGGCGCCGTAGGCCAGGCCCGCTTCGGCAGGCGTATCGCTGGCCGGGCTGCCCGGCTGACGGACACGAATGCGGCCGTCGTCGACGACCAGGCTGTCGACGCTCGCACCGAGGCGCTCGGCGGCACGCGCCACCAGGAACGCGCGCGCCTGCGCCGCGGCACGCCGCAGCGGTTGCGCGGAAATCTGGATCGTCGCGCTGGCGATGGTCGGGCCCTGGTTCGGCGTGGCATCGGTATGCCCGAGCACCATGCGCACCGAAGCGAGCGGTACGTCAAGTTCCTCGGCGACGATCTGCGCGAGCGCCGTGCGGATACCCGTGCCGAGATCGACGTGGCCATTGAAGGCCAGCACCTCGCCGTCCGCGCGCACGGCGACGAAGACATCCGGCAGCGCCGGTACATGGTCGGACGCGGCGCCGGGTTGGCCGGGTGCGGGTTTGGGCGCCGCCTGCGCGGGGCGCGTGATCAGCAGCACGCCGCGGGCCTGCGCCAGCGCCATTCTCAGGGCGCGCGGTGAATCATCGTCGTGCATCGGCATTGGCTTCGTTTCCCTTCGATGGCGGCTGTGCCGCCAGGATGTCGACATGGCCAGCGCGGCGCCGCGCGGCCCGCGAGGCGTGCGGCCTCCCGCACCTTCGACAGTTATACTGGCAGCTTCGCAACGCCAGATCCTCGCAACCGACGACATGACCACCGCGACGGCAAGAACCAGGGCAGCGGCCGGCACGCGGGCCCGGCAAGCCCAGGATACGCGCGCCAAGATCCTCAAGGCGGCCATCAAGGTCTTCGCCGAGCGCGGCTACGACGGTGGACGGGTCGAGCGCATCTCGTCGCTCGCCAAGACCTACGACCGGATGATCTACTACTACTTCGGCAGCAAGGAAAAGCTGTTCGTCGAAGTGCTCGAGACCATCTACACGCAGTTGAACGAGGCCGAGCAGGGCCTCGAGCTCGACCCGGAAAATCCGGTGCGCGCGCTGATGCAGCTGACCGATTTCGTCTGGCATTACTATCTGGACCATCCCGAGTTTGTCGCGATCCTGACCAGCGAGAATATCAGCCAGGGCCGGCATGCGAAGAAGTCGGGCCGGCTCAAGGAAATCTCCAGCTACGCGCTGTCGGTGCTCGACGGCGTGCTCGAGCGCGGCAAGGCCAGCGGCCATTTCCGCGCCGAGGTGCGCGCCCGGGACATCTATCTGGTGATCGCCTCGCTGGGCTACTTCTACAACTCGAACCATCACACGCTGAGCGCCTTCCTCGGCGAGCCGATGATGAGCAAGCCCGCGCTCGAGCACTGGCGCGACGTGATGCAGCACACCGTGCTGAACGCGGTCTGCCGGCCTGCCATTGCCGCGGAGCAGGCCGATGCGGTGGAACTGCCGGCGGCATCGCGCCCGGCCAAGGCCGCGCGCAAGGCGGCACGCAAGACAGCGAACAAGACCGCGAGCAAGAGCGGACCGAGCGCCCGCGTGGCGACGGCCGGCTGAAGCGGGGCGCATCGGCGGTCTCCGTCGGCGCGTCGAAGCCTTAGCGATCCCGCCCGGCAGCGATTGCCGCCAGCGCCTCGTCGCGCGGCATCACGGTGGCGTACTTCTGCTCCATATCGAACAGATTGGCCTGATGCGGGCCCAGTGCGCGATCGCCGACGCAATCGGACAGCACCAGCGGGCGGAAGCCATGCGACATCGCGTCGACCACGCTGGCGCGCACGCAGCCGCTGGTCACGCAGCCCGCCACCAGCAGCGTGCGCACGCCCCGGTGCGCCAGCCAGGCCGCCAGCGAGGTGCCGAAGAACGCCGACGGCACCGTCTTGCGCACCACCAGCTCGCCGTCGCGCGGCGCCAACTCGGGCACGATCGCGCTGTCGTGGCTCGCCTCCTTCAGCGTCAGCATGCCCGGCACCTTCTGCGTGAAGACATTGCGGTCGGCGTCGTCGTCGGCAAAGACGATGCGCGTATGCGCGACCGGCCAGCCTTGTTCGCGCGCCGCGGCCAGCAGCGGCCCGGTGTTGGCGATCGCCTGCGGAATATTGCCGCCGCCGAACACCGCCGGATCGGCAAAGCCGTTGACGAAATCGATGATCAGCAGGCCGAACGGCGCGGCGATTTCCATGGTCGCGCCAAAGCCCTGGCGCTGGTACGTCGAGACTTCATCGTGCATGTCAGGCTCCATCGGTTCGATAGTCGAAGGCGTGCTGCACCGGGACGCCGCCATCCATCACGCGGCCACGCTCGACCACGGTCTCGCCATCGAGGCTGACGGTGCAGTGGCGCACCGGGATGTCGATGTGGCAGGCGGTGGTGCGGCTGCCGCCGGCCTCGTTGTTCGGACCGAACGAGCACAGGAAATTGCCTTCATAGGCGCGCGCGTCCATGCCGATGGTCGCCTCGCGGTCGTACATCGCCAGCGTGGACCAGCGCGCGCGCGGCTGCAGGCCCCAGCCGATGTGCGACATCGCATAGGCTTCCGGGTCATGGAACGAGGCCATGTAGTCGGCCAGCAGCTCGGCGTCGAGCTCGCCGTCGATCGACGTGACATAGCCGTTCTCGACGGTGATATCGATCGGCGCCTGCAGATAGGACTTCATCGGCAGCAGGATGTCGCCGCGATCGAGCACGATGCGGCCGTTGGTGCCGCCCTCGTTGGGCCAGGTCAGCACGAAGCCGCTGGGCCAGTGGTCCCAGCGGCCGGGTTCGTCGACGAAGCCGTACTCGCTGATGGCCGGGAATTCGCCGAGCGCGCAGCGCAGATCGGTGCCCGCGTCGGAGACGATATGCATCTCGCGCGCGCGCGACAGCCGCGCGGTGGCCGCGCGCACGCGCGTGCGGTCCGCTTCGGTCGGCACCAGCCGCACCAGCACCTCGGGCGGCTCCACCGCCAGCAGGATTTTCGTGCCGGTGGCGAGGATCTCGTGCTGTTCTGGTGAGAACAGCAGCGTCATCAGGTCGAGCACCAGGTCGCTGGCCTTGAGCGCCGCGATCGCCGCCGGATTGCCGGTCAGCGGCGTGGTGCCCAGGTACGCCAGCGAATCGCGGCTCAGCGCCTTGTCGGCATTGACAGGCGGCAAATCGAGCCGATTGACGATGGCGCCCATCGACGAGGCCGCCAGCAGCGCGGTGCGCATCGTCTGCGGATGCGTGGCGGCGCTGGTCAGCACCGTGACGCTCTGGCCCGGCTGCAGCTTCGACAGCGTCAGCACCTGCTTCCAGGCCTGCGTCAGATCATGATCGCTTACCGGCATGCGTTCTCCTTGCTCGGTGAATCGGTGAAGGTTGGCGGGGCGCTCATGGCTGCAGCGGCGCGCCCAGGAAATCGCCGAAGGCGCGATAGAACCCGGCCTCGTCGTCCCACGGAATCATGTGGCCGGCATCGGGCACGCGCGCCACTTGCAGCTGCGGCATCAGGCCGCGGATTTCCTCGACATCCTCCGGGCGGATCACGTCGCCGCGGCCCGCGACCATCAGCAGCGCCGGCACGGCGACATGCGGCATGTCGGCATGCACGTCGTCCTGGTGGAAGCCGTCGAAGCTGGCCACCACCGCGCGCTCGTCGCAGGTATGCAGCCATTCGGCACGCAGCCGCAATTGCGCCTCCGTCCAGGTCGGACAGAACGCGCGCATGCCTTCGGCATCGATGCCGCGGCGCGCCAGCCGGATCGAATCGACATACCAGGGCAGCTGCGAGGGATAGGGCCGGCGGCCTGGGCCGGACACCGGCGGGTCGATCATGGCCAGCCGCGCCAGGCCGGCCGGCCTGGCGCGCGCCGCCCGCAGGCCGATGCGCGCGCCCATCGAATGGCCGACCAGGCTGTAGCGCCGCAGGCCCAGTGCCTCGGCGAAGGCGATCACGTCGGCCGCCTGCGCATCGAGGCTGTAGTCCAGCGCATCGCCAGCCTCCGACAGGCCGCGGCCGCGCACGTCGAGCACATAGGTATCGAACTGGCGGCCGAAGCGTTCGCCGACGAAGCCCCAGGTGATGGCTGGGGAAGTGATGCCCGGCACGACGATGACCGGGTCGCGCGCATCGCGGCCCTCGCCCGGTCCGCCGTAGCGCAGATAGTGCTGACGGATGCCATTGGCCAGGACGTTGCCGCCGTACGGAAAGGATGCGGTCATGACGGCCCTCCGCTCAGTACGCGCCCGACAGCAGCGTGCCGCCGCCCGGCACCACCGCCTCCAGGTCCAGCGCCTTCAGCATCGCGTAGGTCGTCGCGATCGCGGCGGTGATCACCGGCTTGCCGGTCATCGCCTCGACCTTCTCGACCACCGGCAGCGAAGGCATCTGCACGCAGGCCGACAGCACCACGGCATCGACATCGCGCGTATTCATCTGCGCGACGATGGCGGGCAGGCGATTCGGGTCGTGGCGGCCCACCTCCAGGTTGTCCGGGATCTCCAGCGCGCGCCAGTCGACGACCTCGTAGCCCTCGTTCCGGATGTAGTCGACCACCAGCTCGGTCAGCGGCTTCATATAGGGCGCGACCAGCGCGATGCGTTTGGCGCCGATCATCTTCAGCGCGTTGACCAGCGCGCCGGCGCTGGTCACCACCGGCGCGGTGCCGTCGTTCTCGGCGGTGCGCGACTGCAGGCGCTCCTCCGACACGCGGTGATAGCCGCGCCCCATCGACATGATCGCCACGAGGCAGGCGTAGCCCAGCACGTCGACCCGCGCATCGCTGAGTTCGATCGCGCAGCGGTCCGATTCGGCGTCCATCGCGGCGAGCTCTTCCTTCTTGACCGTCTTCATCCGCATCCGGCTCGAATGGAAGGTGAACCGTTCCGGCCGCACCAACTGGCGCGCCGCGAGCATCGCGGGGATCTCGGTTTCCATGGTGGTGTTGGAGCTCGGCACGATCTGGCCGATCCGGAAGACTTTCTGCACTGTCGACTCCGTTTTGTCGGTAGAGGGGGGCGCCACGGCAAGCCGTCTCGCGTGTGTTGGACCATTGTAGTGTACACACTGTATTACGACAACCATCTCCAGCGCCGTGCCGCATGCACCATTTTAGTAAGTACTCAACGAACGAATGACGAGAATGGTGCGTGATTTCACGTATATGGCGCGCTGCATCGTTTCTAGCACCTCCATACCTAGGGATTACACCGAGTCGTCGCATTCCGTCTTTACGCACAAAAATATGGTGTGTACACTCAATTCCAATCGCTGGCCACGGCCGGCGCGAACCGTGTTGGATTGGAAGTGATGGCCAGGAGAAAAAACGTGCAAGGCAAACCTCGGATCGCCGTGATCGGTGCAGGACTGGGAGGAACGGCCGCGGCCGCGCTGCTGCAGCGCCAGGGTTTCAACGTCAGGCTGTATGAGCAGGCCCCGGCGTTCTCGCGGCTTGGCGCCGGCATCCATGTCGGGCCCAACGTGATGAAGATCATGCGCAGGATCGGCATCGAGGACGGACTCAACGCGATGGGCTGCCATCCTGACTACTGGTACAGCCGCGACTGGAAGACCGGCGAGGTGATCGCGCAGATCCCGCTCGGCGACTACGCGGTGTCCCATTACGGCGCCACCTATCTGACCGTGCACCGCGGCGACTTCCACGCGCTGCTGACCGATGCGGTCGCGCCCGGCACGCTGCTGTTCGACAAGAAGCTGACCCAGGTCGAGGATCTGGGCGACGTGGTGCGCCTGAGCTTTGCCGATGGCACCGTCGAGGAGGCCGACATCGTGATCGGCGCCGACGGCGTCAATTCGAAGATCCGCGAATCGCTGCTGGGCGCCGAGCCGCCCAAGTACACCGGCTATATCGCGCATCGCGCGGTGTTTCCGATCTCGCGCGTCAAGGGCTTTACGCACGAGCGCTGCACCAAGTGGTGGTCCGACGATCGCCACATGATGGTCTATTTCGATACCAGCAAGCTCGACGAGATCTACTACGTGACCGGCGTGCCCGAGCCCACGTGGGATATGAGCAAGAGCTGGCTGCCGAGCAGCGTCGAGGAGATGCGCGCGGCCTTCGATGGCTGGCACCAGGGCGTGCAGTCGCTGATCGAAGGCACGGTCGAGGTCACCAAGTGGCCGCTGCTCGAGCGCGACCCGCTGCCGCTGTGGAGCCGCGGCCGTCTGGTGCTGCTGGGCGACGCCTGCCATCCGATGAAGCCGCATATGGCCCAGGGCGCGGCGATGGCGATCGAGGACGCGGCGATGCTGACGCGCTGCTTCGTCGAAGCCGGGCTCGACGACTTCGGCACGACCTTTGCGTTGTACGAGGCGAACCGCGCCGAGCGCGCCAGCAGGGTGCAACGGGTCTCGCACGAAAACACCTGGCTGCGTACCAACGAGAATCCGGACTGGTGCTTCGGCTACGATGTGTTCGAGGTACCGTTGGTCGGGCCCGCCGCCGCCCCGGCGGCAGCCAGCGCGGCCGCCGCAGCCTGAGCGCAGGTCTTGCGCGGGTCCTCGGGCCCGCCGGTGCGGTCCGGCCGGCGCGGTCCGGCCGGAGATGAACCGTGAATCCCGGAGGCGCGGCAACCTCGCATTGCCGCCCCCATGCCAAGCCAGCCCCCATGAGCGTGTCCCGTTCCCCCAGCCAGCTCGCGCTGAACGTCAACCGCACCGAACGATCGGTCTGCGCCGACCTCGCGACGCCGCTGCTCTATATCCTGCGCAACGACCTGGAATGCAACGGGCCCAAGTATGGCTGCGGGCTGGGCCAGTGCGGGGCCTGCACGGTGCTGATCGACGGCGTGGCGGCGCGTTCGTGCGTGGTGCCGGTCAGGGCCGCGGTGGGGCACGCGGTGACCACGCTGGAAGGCCTTGCACAGGGCGAGCGGCTGGATCCGGTGCAGCAAGCCTTCATCGATGAACAGGCGGCCCAGTGCGGCTACTGCCTGAACGGCATGATCATGACCGCCAGGGCCTTCCTGTCGACGCAACCCGATCCCACCGACGAACAGATTCGCGAGGCGCTGCGCTTCAATCTGTGCCGCTGCGGCACGCATGTCGAGATCGTCCGCGCGGTCAAGCGCGCTGCGGTATTGCTGCGGCAGGCCGGCGAACAGGCGGAGCGGCGATGAACGATCTGGCACGGATGCCCGGCGGGGACATCGCCGAGGGAGCCGGCGTGGCCATGCCGGTCCCACCGCCCGCACGGGAGAAATGGCTGTTCGGCGAAGTCGTCCGGCCCCGTCATCCCCATGCCGCGACGCTGCGCCGGTTCGATGCCGAGGCGGCACGCGCGGTGCCCGATGTGGTCGCGGTGGTCGCGCGCGGCAGCTTCCTCGCCGTGGTGGCACGCTCGCCCGCGCGGGCGGCTGCCGGCGTGGCCGCGTTGCGTCCCGTATGGTCCGAAGCCGGCAGCCGTACCGACCAGCGTGTTCCGCGCCGGCGCCGCGTCCTCGCCTCGCATGGCGACGCAGCGGCGGCGCTGGCCGCGGCGCCCTTGCGACTCGAACAGGACTACCGCTGGCCCCTGGCCGGCATTGCCCCGCCTGCCGCCACCGCGATCGCGGATTGGAACGGAGGCGAGCTGCGGGTCTGGCTGCCGGACAGCCGCCCCGGTGCGCTGCGTGCCGAGCTGGCGAAGCTGCTGGAGATTGCCGAGGCGGCCGTCACGCTGATCTGCTGGCACGACGGTGCCGATATGGCGGATATGGCGGATATGGCCGATATGGCCGATATGGCGAAATTGGCCGGCATCGCTGGTGCGGCTGCGCGGGCCAGCGTGTCGCACCATGCGGCCGCCGATGCCGCGCTGCTGGCGCGGGCGGTCGGTGGACCGGTGCGGGTCCGCTTCGACGCGGCCGCGTTCGACGATGCCGCGGGATGGATCACGACCCGCATCGCGAGCGCGATGGCGACGGCCCGTGCCGAGCCGGATGGCGAGGCTGCCGCGTTCTCCGCCTACCAGGTCACCGCCACGGCGATGCCCGCGCAGGTTCGGCCGCTGGCCTCGATCCAGACCGGTACGCCGGCCGCGGTGTCCGATGTCGGCGGAGATGATGAGGCCGGGTTGGTGCCGCCGTATCGGATCGACCATCTCGAAGCGGTGTCGGGCGATACGGCGCCCACGGCCGCCGCCATCGCCATCCATCCCTCGGCGGCTGCCGTCGCGCAGGTGTTTGCGCGCGAATCGCATCTGGACGAGGCGGCCGCGCTGGCCGGCACCGATCCGGTTGCACTGCGCCTGAATCATCTGCAGGACGCGCGGGGCGCGGCGCTGGTTCGGCAGGTGCTGCGTCAGGCCGAGTGGCAGGCGCCTGCGCAGCGCTCTGTGTCCCGGGCCGCGTCGGGCGATACGTCGGCAAGCGTTCGCCGTGGTCGCGGCTTCGCCTACGCCAGCGTGCTCGATACCGATGGCGAGCAGCCGACGCAGAGCTGGGCGGCGTGGGTCGCCGATGTCGAGGTGGACGCGTTCAGCGGCGAAGTCAGCGTGACACGGGTCACGCTCGGTCACGACAGCGCGGTGTCCGCGCCCTCGCCGTCCCCCGGCGGAACGCGTGACGCTGCGCCGGCCTTGGAGCACGATATCGCCGAAGCGACACGGCGATTGACGGCACAGGCGCCGTCGTTCGACAACTGGGCGAAGGCGTCCCATCACGCCACCGCGCTCCCCGTCACGGCCGGCACGCTCGCGCCCGAGGTCCGCGTCGTCGGCGGCCTGACGACGACCGCGGGCCTGCGCGGCAGTGCCGCCGCGATGCTGCCCGCGGCCGCCGCGATCGCCAATGCGATCTTCGATGCCACCGGCGTGCGGCTGCGCGAGCCACCGTTCAGTGGCGAACGCGTTCGCCTGGCGCTCGCCGCGGAACGCGCCGAGGGCGCGCCCGCAAGGCGCAAGCGCAATTGGCTGCTCGCGGCCGGCGCCGCCATCGCGGGACTGTGCGCGACCGTGATGCCATGGCGATCGGCGATCGCACCCGTTGCACCGCCCGAGCCGGGTTTCTATTCCGCGGCGACGATCGAACGCGGCCGGCTGGTGGCGGCGGCCGGCGACTGCGCGGTCTGCCACACCGCGCCCAATGGCGCCAGCAATGCCGGCGGCCTGCCGCTCGAGACGCCGTTCGGCACGATCTACAGCACCAACATCACGCCCGATGTCGACACCGGCATCGGCAACTGGTCGTACGCCGCCTTCGAGCGCGCGATGCGCGAAGGCATCCATCGCGACGGACGCAGGCTGTACCCCGCCTTCCCCTATACCGCCTTCGCCAGGATCAGCGAGGGCGATATGCGCGCGCTGTATGCGTACCTGATGTCGGCCGAGCCGGTGCATGCGCCGGTGCCGAAGACCGAGCTGGCGTTCCCCTTCAATCTGCGGCCGCTGATGGCGGGCTGGAACCTGCTGTTCCATCGCAACGAGCCGTTCCGGCCCGACCCGTCGCGCTCGGTGCAATGGAATCGGGGTGCGTATCTGGCCGAAGGGCTGGGGCATTGCAGCGCCTGCCATTCGCCGCGCAATGCCTTCGGCGCCGAGAAGGGCGGCCGCGCCTACCTGACCGGCGGAGAGGCCGAAGGGTGGGACGCGCCGGCATTGACCTCGCTGTCGCGCGCGCCGATTCCCTGGACGGAGGAAGACCTGTTCCAGTATTTGCGCACCGGCTACGCCGCGCGCCATGGCGCGGCGGCCGGGCCGATGGCGCCGGTCGTCGAAGAACTCGCGCAATTGCCCGAGAGCGACGTCCGCGCGATCGCGCACTACGTCGCCTCGTTCAACGCGCCGCCGCCGGATGCCGCCGCGCTGGACCGGCAGGCGCGCGCGCTGGAGCAGCGCAGCGCGACGCTGGCCCGCTCGCTGGCCGGCCCCGCCGACCGGCTGTACCAGAGCGCCTGCGCGGTCTGCCATCAATCCGACCAGGGCGTGCCGATGTTTGGGGTCAAGCCGTCGCTGGCGCTGAACACCAATCTGCATGGCGACAAGCCGGACAACGTGATCCAGGCCGTGCTCAGGGGCATCCCGGCACCGCGGTTCAATGCGATGGGCGAGATGCCGGGCTTTGCCGACAGCTTCGATGACCGGCAGGTGGCCGAACTGGTGCATTACCTGCGGGCCCGTTTCGCACCGGACAAGCCGGCCTGGCAGGGCGTCGACGAGGCGGTGGCGCGAATACGCGGCAGCGTGTCCACCGCCGGACACGGCGCGCAATAAGTTCGACGAGGTCGCCGCACCAGCCAGCGCTCGCCAAGCCATTCCCGATCACGATGCAGCACGCACTGCATCGGACCCCTGTCACAGCGGCTCCGCACCTTGCGTCATCGCACGCCGAGGCGGGGACGGTGTTGACGCCAGCACCCAAAGGTAGACCAAGCAAGGAGCGAAGATGTCGTATCAGTACCCTCAAGGAACGGCCGGCGTGCTGGCCCCAACGACGGAACCGGATGTCTACCGCAAGGTGACATGGCGTCTGATTCCGTTCTTCTGTCTGTGCTATCTGGCCGCCTATCTGGACCGCATCAACGTCGGCCTGGCCAAGCTGCAGATGCTCGACGACCTGAAGTTCAGCGAGACCGTCTACGGCCTGGGTGCCGGCCTGTTCTTCGTCGGCTATATCCTGTTCGAGGTGCCGAGCAACCTGGTGCTGCAGAAGGTCGGCGCGCGTATCTGGATCGCCCGCATCATGGTGACCTGGGGCCTGCTGTCGGGCGCCACGATGTTCGTCACCACGCCCACGCAGTTCTATATCCTGCGATTCCTGCTGGGCGCGGCCGAAGCGGGCTTCCTGCCCGGCGTGCTGCTGTATCTGACCTACTGGTATCCCACGCATCGCCGCAGCAAGATCATTGCGCTGTTCATGATCGGGCTGCCGCTGGCCAGCATGATCGGCAGTCCGATCTCGGGCTGGATCATGACGGCGTTTGCCGGAGTCTATGGCTATGCCGGCTGGCAATGGCTGTTCTTCCTCGAGGCGCTGCCCTCGGTGCTGCTGGGCGTGATGGTGTTCTTCTATCTGCCCAACAACATCGACTCGGCGAAATGGCTCGATGCCGCCGAGAAGCGCACGCTGCAACGCAATCTGCAAGCGGACGTGCTGGTCGAGAACCAGCATTCGCTGAAGGCCGCCTTCACCGATCGTCGCGTCTGGATGCTTGGGGTGATCGACATGTGCCTGCTGATGGGGACGTACTCGATCGGCTTCTGGATGCCGACCATCATCCGCGATTCCGGCGTTGCCAGCCCGCTGCATATCGGCCTGCTGACCGCGATTCCGCATGCCGTGGCGGTGGTTGCCATGCTGATCAACGGCGCACACTCGGACCGGACGCGCGAACGCCGCTGGCATATCGTGGTGCCGGTGCTGTTCGGCGCCTTCGGCCTCGTCGCCAGTACCTTCGTCACCGGCCATACCGGCGCGACACTGGCGCTGCTGACGCTGGCCAACGTCGGCATCGTCGCCACGTTCCCGGTGTTCTGGTGCCTGCCGTCGACCTTCCTCAGCGGTACCGCGGCGGCCGCCGGCATTGCGCTGGCCTGTTCGATCGCCAACCTCGGCGGGTTTGCGGCGACCTATCTGCTGGGCTGGATGAAGGACACGTTCCATAGCCCGAGCGCCGGCCTGATCCTGTTCGCGGTGTGCCTGCTGGGCAGCTGCCTGCTGGTGCTGGCGATGCCCGCGAAGACGGTCAACCGATAGGCGCGCGGCAACGTTGGCCGGGCCGCCGCGGCACGCCCCGCCCGGCGAAGGTTGTCGACCTCGCCGGGCTTTTTCATGTCTGGCGATGTCCGCCGCGAACGATGCCATCGTTCCATGCAGTGGAATTTCGGGGGTGTGAACCAGCGTTGCAGGCCCTAAGCTGTCACCAACAAGAAAGCGCGCCGGCGCGGTCGGTCCGACCGCCGAGGCGCTCCCATCTTCAGGAGACAGACCATGCATTGCACCCGCACCGGATTCTTCCGACGTCTTGCCATCGCCGCCGCCGCCATCCCGTTGTCGATCGCGGCCACGGCCCCGTCCTCGGCGTGGGCGGCCTTCCCCGACAAGCCGATCCGCATGGTCGTGCCGTTTGCCCCCGGCGGCGGCACCGATCTGATCGCGCGCGCCATGGGCGTCACGATGAGCGAGGACCTCGGCCAGCCGGTGATCATCGACAACAAGCCCGGCGGCGGCACCATCATCGGCACCGAGGCGGTCGCCAAGAGCGCGCCCGACGGCTACACGCTGGTAATGGCCACCATTGCCCATGCCGTCAATCCGAGCCTGCACCGCAAGCTGCCGTTCGACACCGACAAGGCATTCACGCCGGTGATGCTGGTGGGCCGCTCGCCCAATGTGCTGGTGGTCAAGCCCGACAGCCCGATCAAGACGGTGCAGGACCTGATCGCCGCCGCGCGGGCGAAGCCGGGCAAGCTCAACTATGCATCGCAGGGCGCCGGCACTTCCGCGCACCTGGCCGGCGAGCTGTTCAAGAGCATGGCGAAGGTGGACCTGATCCATATCCCCTATCGCGGTGCCGGCCCGGCGATCACCGATCTGCTCGGCGGCCAGGTCGACATGATGTTCGCCACGGCGGCCGCGGTGGCGCCGCACCTGGAGAGCGGCAAGCTGCGCGCGGTCGCGGTGACCACTGCCCAGCGCTCGCAAGCCCCGGGCCTCAGCAAGGTGCCGACGATTGCCGAGAGCGGCGTGCCGAACTACGCCGCCGACAGCTGGTATGGCCTGTTCGCCCCCGCCGGTACGCCGCCGGCGGTGATCGCCCGGCTGAACGAGGCGGCAAAGAAGGCCGTGCAGACGGAGTCGTTCCGCAAGCGGGCCGAGCAGGAAGGCCTGAACATCGGCGGCGGCACGCCGGAGGAATTCGGCCGCTACGTCAAGGGCGAAAGCCAGCGCTGGAGCAAGCTCGTCAAGCAGGCCAACATCACGGTCGACTGAGCGCGGCCGGACAACGAGACAACGAGACAACGAGGCAACGAGAACAGGATCATGGACCAATATTCCCTTATCGAGCTGCGGGTGGAATCGGGCATCGCGCTGATCACCTTCAACCGCCCGGACAAGCGCAATGCGATGAGCGACGACATGCGTGCCGAGTTCATCGACGCCCTCGAACGCGTGGCGGCCGACAAGGCGATCCGGGCGCTGGTGCTCACCGGCAACGGCAAGGGCTTCTGCGCCGGTGGAGACGTGGCTGGCATGCAGCGCCGCATGGAAGCGCCGCCGGGCGAAGTGGCCTTCAACGGCTGGAGCCGCCAGCAGCGCGTGCATCACACCGTCAAGCTGCTGCATACGATGCCCAAGCCGACGATCGCCGCGGTCAACGGCGCAGCGGCCGGCCTCGGTGCCGATACCGCGCTGTGCTGCGATTTCGTGCTGGCCTCCGAGGCGGCTTCGTTCTCCTGGTCCTATATCAACCGGGGGCTGATTCCCGACGGCGGCGGCATGTATTTCCTGCCGCGCCGCGTGGGGCTGCCGACCGCCAAGGAACTGGTCTTCACCGGCCGCAAGGTCGATGCGCAGGAGGCCAAGGCGCTGGGTATCGCGGATCGCCTGAGCCAACCGGAGACGTTGATCGCCGACGCGCTGGCGTGGGCCAGGGAGCTAAGCCAGGGCTCGGCGACCGCGATCGCACTGGGCAAGAGCATCATCAACCAGTCCTTCGAGCTGCCGGCCGACCAGGTGTTCGCGCAGGGCAGCCAGGCGCAGGGCATCTGCTACACCAGCACCGAGCATCGCGAAGCCGTGCTGGCCTTCCTGAACAAGACCGCCAGCAAGGGCTGACCCATGAATGCGATCCAACGACTCGTCAGTCCGCGCAGCGTGGCGGTGATCGGTGCGTCGGCCGATCCTGCCAAGACGGCCGGCCGTCCGGTGTCCTACCTGCGCAAGCACGGCTTCGGCGGCGCGATCTATCCGGTCAACCCGAAGGTCGAATCGATCGACGGCTTGCGCTGCTATCCCGATATCGCGTCGCTGCCGGAGGTGCCGGACGTCGGCATCGTGCTGCTGGGCGCCGAGCGCGCGCATCTGGCGGTGCGCGAACTGGCCGACAAGGGGGCGGGCGCCGCCATCGTGCTGGCGAGCGGCTATACCGAGACCGGTGCCGAGGGTGCGCGGCGCCAGGCGCAGCTGATCGAGGCGGCCGGCAGCATGCGCCTGCTCGGCCCCAACACGATCGGCCTGGTCAATCTGACCGACAACATCCCGCTGTCGGCCAGCGGTGCGCTGGAAATGGACGCGTTTCCCGCCGGCAGTATCGGCGTGGTATCGCAAAGCGGGGGCATCCTCGGCGCGTTGCTGTCCCGCGCCGCGGCACGGGGCATCGGTCTTTCCAAGCTGATCTCCACCAGCAACGAGGTGGACCTGGACCTGGCCGACTTCATGGACTACCTGGCCGACGATGACGCGACGCGTGTGGTGGCCCTCTACATCGAAAGCGTGCGCAATCCCGCGGCGTTTCGCCGTGCGGCGCTGAAGTGCGCCCGTGCCGGCAAGCCGGTGGTCGCCTTCAAGATCGGTCGATCGGAGAGCGGCGCGCGCGCCGCGGTGTCGCATACCGGCGCGCTCGCCGGCGCCGACCGCATGTACGACGCGCTGTTCGAGCAGCTCGGCGTGATTCGCGCGCAATCGTTCTCGGACCTGCTGGACATCCCCGCGGCACTGGCCACTGGCCGCAGGCTGAAGGGCAAGCGCATCGCGATCCTGACCTCGACCGGCGGCGCGGGAACGCTGGTATCCGACAGCCTCGGCCTGGCCGGATTCGAGACGCCGCCGCCTGACGAAGACACCGCGCCGAAGCTGCGCGCGCTGCAGAAGGGCGACCATGCCGCCCTCGACCGCAATCCCATCGACGTCACGCTGGCGGGGCTGCAGCCCGACCTGCTGCGCGCGGCGATTCGCACGCTGCTCCACAGCAATGGTTACGACGCCGTGGCCGTCATCGTCGGTTCGTCGGGCGTGGCCATGCCGGACCTGATGGCCAATGCGATCGGCGATTGCCTGGCCGAGACCGACAAGCCGGTGGTCGCCTACGTCAGTCCGCATGCGCCGCAGGCGCTGGCGCTGCTGAACCGCAACGGCGTGCCCGCCTTTGCCGACCCGGAGGGCTGTTCCGTTGCGTTCGATGCGATGCTGCGCGCGGCACGGCTCCCAGCCGACGAGGACGCCGGTACCCCGGCGCTGCCGGCACCGCAACTCGATCGCTTCGGCACGGGTTCGCTCGACGAAGCGGCCGCAAAGGCGCTGTTCGCCGCCTTTGGCGTGCCGGTCGCGCGCGAGGTCGTGGTCGGCAATGGCGAGGAGGCGGCCGCCGCGGCGCGGTCGTTCGGCGGCAACGTCGTGCTGAAGATGCTGTCCGCGCAGATCACGCACAAGAGCGATATCGGTGGAGTCGCGGTCAATGTTCCGCCCGAGGGCATTGCCGCCCGGCTCGACCGCATGGCCGCCGACGTCCGCGGCGCGACCGGCAGCGCGCCGAAGCGCTATCTGGTGCAGGAAATGGTCAGGGACGGGGTCGAAGTCATTGTCGGCATGCACCGCGATGCGCTGGGCACGGCCATTCTGCTCGGCATGGGCGGCGTGACGGCGGAGCTGTTCGGCGACACCACGCTGCGGCTGCTGCCGGGAAATGGTGGACTGACGCGCGGCGCGGCGTTGCAGATGGTGCAGCGATTGAAAACCGCCCCGTTGCTGCAGGGCTTTCGTGGCCGGCCCCGCGCCGATGTCGATGCGCTGGCCGATGCGATCGTGTCGTTCTCGCGCATGGTGGCCACGCTGGGCGACAGCCTGGTGGAGGCCGAGATCAATCCGCTGTTCGTACTGCCGCAAGGGCAGGGCGTGGTCGCGGCGGACGGCGTGGCGGTACTGGCCGACGGCGACCGCCGCTGAGCGGCACCGGCATGGGCGACTCGGCGGCCGGCGTGCCACCCGGCCGCTATCATAGGCAGCCTTCCGCGATGCCCGACGTCGATCATGCCGAACAGCCTTCCCCAGCGCTCGCGAACCATGCCCGGTCAGGGCAAGGCGACGCCGAACCGGTCCCTGGAACGGGGCGTGGCGATCCTGCGCGCGTTCCGCGCCGGATCGTCGATGCTCGGCAACAGCGAGATTGCGGAGCGCACCGGGCTGTCGCGCTCGACGGTCAGCCGGCTGACCCAGACGCTGGTCGAGACCGGCATGCTGGACTACATCCCGCAAGCCCGTGCGTACCGGCTCGGTGTGCCGGTGCTCAGCATGGCGCACGCGATGCGGGACAGCTCCCAGGTCCTCAAGGTGGCCACGCCGATGATGGTGGACGTCGCGATGCGCCACCGCATCAATGTCGGCCTGGCCGTCGCCGATGGCGACGAGATGGTCTACCTCGAATCGTTCCGCTACAACCGCAGGCAATCGCTGCGTACCGTCGTGACGGGCCAGCGCATTCCGATGGCGCTGACGTCGCTGGGCCGCGCCCATCTGTCGACGCTGAGCCCCGACGATTTCGCCCGGATGATGGCGTCGTTCGCGAGCAAAGGCGGCGGCCGCGGCTGGCGCGAGCTGCGCAAGGAGATCGAGGCCGCGGTGGAGTCGGTGCATCGGCACGGCTACTGCGCGGCCTCGTGGCAGCCCCAGGTGGTGGCCCTGGCCACGCCGATGCGGTTCGACGGCTACGCGGTCCATGTGCTGAACGTCAGCGTTTCCGGGCAGCAGGACACGGCGGCTGCGCAGTCAGCACTGGCGGGGCCGCTGATGTCGCTGGCGGCGGCGATCGAACACGGAATGCGCGGCGTGCAGTGGTGAGAGGGCGGGCGGATTGTTTGCGCTGCCGATATACACTCGTCGCGCCACCGCCGTACAATAGTCGCTCCACAGCCCGCATCCGGATTGACCATGCCTCGAGCGAAAGCCGCGCGCCTCGACACCGACAGCCCTGCCGAACCGCTGGACGACGGCAAGACCGTGTCCGGCATTCAGGTCGACGAGATTGCCGAGCGCATCCTGGTCGCGATCTGGGAGCACCGCCTGCCGCCGGGCACCAAGCTGGTCGAGGAGAAACTGGCCAGCGTGTTCGGCGTGAGCCGGACCAAGGTGAGGCTCGCCTTCACCAAGCTCGCCCACGAGGGCGTGGTGACGGTGTATCCGAACCGCGGCACCTTCGTCTCCAGCCCCAGCGTGCAGGAGGCCCGCCAGGTCCTGCATGCGCGGCGGCTGATCGAGCCGGAACTGGCGCGCGACCTCGCGGCCGGCATGACGCGTGAGCGCTTGCGGCCGCTGCGCGCGATCACGCGCGAGGAGGCGCAGGCGCGGCGCAAGAACGACCGCCGCACGATCATCCGCCTGTCCGGCGAATTCCATGCGCGGCTCGCCGACCTGTCCGAGAACCAGTACCTGGCGAAATATCTGCGCGAGCTGTGCTCGCTGACCTGCCTGATCATCGCGTTGTACGATGCGCCGGGCGTCCCGTCATGCCCCCATCATGAGCACGACGACATTCTCGATGCGATGGAAGCGGGAGACGGCGAGCGTGCGGCGACGCTGATGACCGAGCATCTGGCGCATGTCGAAAGCACGCTGCATCTGGATGCGCCGGCCGACGAGGAGGTCGACCTGGAGGCGGTCTTCGCCTCCGTCTGACGCGGCCGTGGCCGCGGCCGCGTTCCGCGGGCCAACGACCCTATGACCGAACGCCCCGACGGCTGACGTCTAGCGATGCTCGATGCGGGCCGCCAGCGCATCGGGGAGCCCCAACGTGGGCTTGGCATCGGGACGGCGGAACGTACCGGCGGTCGCCTTGCGCGTGTTCAATGCAACCAGTCCCTCGGCCTGCTTGACGGCGGCCGCCATCTGATCGACCACGGGCACCGGAATGCGGTCGCGCACCCGCGCCGCCAGTCCGGCCAGCGGCGCACCGGCGAGGATCACCACATCGGCCTCGTCCTCGGTGACCGCGCGATTGGCCAGCGCCACCAGCAACGCTTCCTTCTCGTCCTGCACATCCGATACCGAAGCGAAGGCGTCGTCGAGCATGCGAATGCCGGCCAGCCGGCCGCGCAGCCCATGCATGTCGACGCATTCCTCGTACCACGGGCCCAGCGCGCGGGCGAAGGTGACGATGGCAAAGCGCCGCCCGAGCATGCAGGCGCTCAGCATCGCGGCCTCCGCCATGCCGACGACCGGCAGGTCGAACAGTTCGCGCGCGCCAAGCAGGCCCGGGTCGCCGAACGCCGCGATGACCGCCGCATCGACGTTCGCATGGTGTTCGGCGAGCATCTCCAGCGCGATGGCGCCGCCGATCTGCGCCTCGGCACGGGTGGCGATATAGGGCACGCCGCGCGGCGCGGTCAATGGCACAAGTTCGGTACCGGGGGCGGCGGCGTCGCTGCCCGCGGCCATCAGACGGGCCGTGATGCCTTCGCTGGTATTGGGATTCAGGACGAGGATGCGCATGATGTCTTGGAGTGAATTCGCGGGTTTGCCGGATTGGCGCCCGTGTCAGCCGGCGGCCAACAGTCGTTCGATCAGCCGCGCCGCTGCCAGCACGCGCCAGTCGGCGCCGCGCGGACCGGCAATCTGCAGTCCGACCGGCAGGCCGTCGCGCCCGGTGCCGCACGGCACCGAAATCGCCGGCGCCTGGGCGTGATTGAAGAACGGCGTGAAGACCGCATGCGCCCGCGGCTCGACGGCGACGCCGCCGATCCGCTCGGGACCCAGGCGGTCGTTGGGCCATGCCACGCAAGGCGTGGTCGGACACAGCAGCAAGTCATGCTCGGTGAAGAACGCCGCCAGCGCCAGGCCGATGCGGCGGCTGGCTTCGCGTGCGCGCGCAACCTCGGCGCCGCTCCACGCGAAGCCGCGCTCGATCTGCCGCGCGATGTCCGGGTCGAATCGATCCGGGTCGCGTCGCCACGCGTCGCCATGGAGATTGGCCAGTCCGACATGCTGCAGCGGCATCAAAGCCGCTTCGCCGGCGCCGTCGGGCCAGACCGGATCCTGCCGCGCCGTGCGAAGGCCCGGCATGCCCGCCGCCTCCAGCCTTGCCACCGCCGCTTCGAACGCCTCCGCCACATCGTCGTCCACCGGCGTGTCGAGACCCAGGCGGGGGCTGACAGCGATGCGAATTCCGTCCAGCGGCCCGGCCGCGGCGCACCGAAAGCCCATGGAATCCGGATCGCGCGGATCGGGCCCGCACAGCACGCGGAACATCAGCGCGGCATCGTCGACCGTGCGCGTGATCGGCGCCATCACCTGGATGCCCGGAAACGCGTGCGGGAAGCCGGCGGCGTCGGGAATCGCGCCGAAGGACGGCTTGAAGCCCACCAGACCAGCGTGCGCAGGCGGGCGGCGACTGGAGCCGCCGCCATCGGTACCCAGCGCCAGCGGCGCCATGCCGGCGGCCACCGCCACCGCGCAGCCGCCCGACGAGCCGCCGGCCGTCAGCGCGGTGTCTTGCGGATGCCGCGTCAGGCCATAGACCTTGTTGGTGGTCAGGCCCTTGCAGGCGAACTCCGAGGTGTTGCCCATGCCCAGCACGATGGCGCCGGCCGCGCGCAGCCGTTCTACCGCGATGGCATCAGCCGGCGCGACGAAGTCGCGGTACAGCAAGGAGCCCTGCGTCACGCGGCGCCCGCGCACCCACACGACGTCCTTGACGATCACCGGCACGCCGGCAAGCGGCGGCCGTTCGCCCGCGGCCAGGCGCTCGCGCAGTTGCGCGACGTCGGCGTCGACCAGGTCGCGGCGCTCCTCGAACACCGCATTGAGCTCACCATTGCGCGCGTCGATCCGTGCTTGAAATGCCGACACCACAGCGCCGGGATCGAGTTCGCCGGCGTTGACCTGGACGGCGATGGCGGCGGCGTTCGGATAGGGCGGTGCGTTGTCGCAGCGCGTTTCGTGCTCGGTGCGATTCGGATGGGGCATCAAAGGCTTCCTCCCGAAGTGCGATAGCGCGGCTTTGCCATCTCCGGCAGCGCGCAGGGCAGGAATTCGCCGTGCCCCGCCGTCGCCATCAGCCTGCCTTCGTGCGCGACCACCTTGCCGCGCACCAGCGTCGTGACGGGCCAACCCTTGACGCGCGTGCCCTCGTAAGGCGTGTAATCGACCGCGTGGTGCAGGTCGGCGTTGCGGATGACGACCTCGCGCTCCGGATCCCAGATCGCCAGATCGGCGTCCGCGCCGATTGCGATCGTGCCCTTGCGCGGATGCAGTCCATAGAGCTTGGCGGGGTTGGTCGAGGTCAACGCGACGAACTGGTTCAGCGAAATGCGTCCGCCCCCCACACCCTCGGAGAACAGCAGCGGCAGCCGCGTCTCCAGGCCGGGGATGCCATTCGGAATATAGCGGAACGGCACCTGCTCGCCGCCCGGCTGCTTGCCCTGCGGATCGTCGTAGCGGAACGGTGCATGATCCGACGAGAAGATCGTGAACAGGCCATCGGCCAGGCCGTCCCAGATCACCTCCTGGTTGGCGCGGTCGCGCGGCGGCGGGCTGCAGACGCATTTGGCGCCGTGGTAGCCCGGCTGATCGAGATCCGAGGCGGTCAGGAACAGGTACTGCGGACACGTCTCGGCGAAGATCTTCATGCCGCGCGCGCGGCTCCAGCGGATCTGCTCGACCGCTTCGCGCCCGGATACATGGACGATCAGGATCGGCACGTCGACCAGCTCCGAGAAGGTGATCGCGCGGTGCGTGGCCTCGCGCTCGATCGCCATCGGCCGCGCGATCGCATGAAAGCGTGGCGCGGTCTTCTGTTCGGCCTCCAGCCGGTCGGTCAGCCAGGCGATGCAGTCGGAGTTCTCGGCGTGGATCATCACCAGCGCGCCTTCCTGCCGCGCCACCGTCAGCACCTCGAGGATTTCACGGTCGCCCAGCTTCAGGTCGTCGTAGGTCATGTAGACCTTGAACGAGGTGTAGCCCTTGCGGATCAAACCGGGCAGCTCCTCGCGCAGAACCGTCTCGGTCGGGTCAGACACGATCAGGTGGAAGGCGTAGTCCACCACGGCGCGTCCTTCGGCACGGCGATGGTAGTCGGCCACGGCCGCGCGCAGCGACTGGCCTTTTTCCTGGGCGGCGAACGGAATCACGGTGGTGGTGCCGCCGCATGCGGCCGAGATCGTGCCCGATTCGAAGTCGTCCGCCATCTTCAGGCCATCGGGCATCGGCTGGTCGAGATGGCAATGCGCATCGACACCGCCGGGCAGTACCAGCTTGCCGCTTGCATCGATCTCGTCGCGGGCACTGCCCAGGTCATGGCCGAGTTGCACGATGCGGCCGCCGGCGATCGCGATGTCGCATTGGACGGTGTCGCTGGCGGTCACCACCGTGCCGTTGCGGATCAGAAGGTCGAACTGTTTCACAGGAATCTCATGACGGTTGTTGTTCTGGTCCGGGTCGCCCCGCGCGTTCAGCGCGCGGCCTCATTGCCGAGGTCGGACAGGCGCGCCCTTGCCGTTTCGCGTGCGACGCCGGCGGCGACCGCAATCAGCACGCAGACCACGGCCAGGTAGATGGCGACCGGCGTGCTGCTGCCGAAGCGGTCCAGCAGGCCGACCGCGATCAACGGGGCCAGCGCGCCGCCGAACACGCCGGCGAACTGGAAGCCCAGCGAGGCGCCGGTGACGCGCACCTGCGTGGCGAACAGCTCCGGCAGGAAGGAAGCGAGTGGCGAGAACATGAAGGACACCAGCACCATGCCGATGAACGAAGCCAGCATGATCAGCGCCGGGCTCAGCGTATGCACCAGCGCGAAGAAGCCGAACGCCCACAGCGCGCCGCCGATGCCCCCGATCATCAGCACCGGGCGGCGGCCGATGCGGTCGGCCAGCACGCCGGCCACGGGAATGAACAGGATCTGCGCGACGGCCCCGAGCAACACGGCATTGAGCGCGATGCTCTTGGGCAGCCCGAGCTTGGTCGGCACGTAGTACAGCAGGAACAGCGTGAAGACGTAGAAGGCGATATCGCCGCCCAGACGCGCGCCGAAGGCAATCAGCAGCTGCTTCTTGTAGTGGCGCAGCACCTCGGCGATCGGCGCGCGCGCTTCGGCATGCTGGGCCTCGGCCTTCTCGAACACCGCCGACTCGCGCACATTGGCGCGGATGTACATGCCGACACCGACCAGCAGTGCGCTGAGCAGGAAGGGCACACGCCATCCCCAGCTCAGGAACGCTTCCTCCGACACCATCCACGTCACCAGCGCGAAGACACCGTTGGCGAGCAGCAGCCCGATCGGCGCTGCCAGCTGCACCAGGCTGCCCAGCAGTCCGCGGCGCCGGCCTTCGGGATCGAGTTCGTTGACCATGATCGCGGCACCGCCCCACTCCCCGCCCAGTGCAAGACCCTGGATCACGCGCAGCAGCACCAGCAGCAACGGCGCCAGCATGCCGACGCTGCCGTAGGTCGGCAGCAGCCCGATGCCGAAGGTCGCCAGGCCCATCATCAGCAGCGTGACGATCAGCACCGACTTGCGGCCGAACTTGTCGCCGAAGTGGCCGAAGATCGCCGCGCCCAGAGGCCGCGCGACAAACGCGACGCCGTAGCTGGCGAAGGACAGCAACGTCGCCGTCAGCGGATCGCTCTGCGGGAAGAACAGTTTCGGAAAGACCAGCGCGGCGGCCGATCCATAGATGAAGTGGTCGTAGAACTCCAGCGTGGTCCCCGCCACGCTGGCACCCGCGACCCGCGCGACCGATTGGGGACGGTCCTGTGCGGTACGCGCGGTTGCGTCGACACTGACTGCTTGCATGATGCGTTCTCCTCCGGAGGGGCCGCCTGTCGGCGGTTGGCAAGTTGGCGTAGTGGGTGGGACTGCCGCATCCGTGCCGTCGGCACGGCCCTCGCATGGCGTCTCACTGTCCCGTACAGTAGTCCAATAACCGCCATACAATCAAGGCGAAAATTGTTTGTCGAATGTGGTGCATATGCATGCCGGATATTGGTGCGATGCACCGATTCCGTGCCTCGCTGAGGGCGTGCGGGCCAGCATGGGCAAGGGCTTACGGGGTACGGCGGACAATAGGCGCAGCGCAGCGTGCGGGCGCGAGGGCTGCCGTCGACGGACGGCCGGCTAGGGAAAACGAGGGGTCAACCGGCCGAGGAAAGAGAGGCCTGACGGAGCCGCGCGAGCGCCAATGCCTGCAAGGCAGCACACGCGATACCGTCGTAGAGCGGCACGTCGGTATCGCGCAGGTTCACATAGCCGCACAGCGCGGCGGCCACGGTGACCACCACGCGTGCGCCATGGGCGCGATGCAAGGTGCGCACCGCATCGCGCAGCTTGTCGGCCACGGTGGCGTCGGTGGCACCGCCGTAGGCCCCTGGCGCTTCGATGCCGATGACGCCGGCCAGGCGGCCGCCGAGCCCGTACTGCCGCACGAGGTTGCGATAAAGCGCCGCGAGGTCGGAACCGACCGTGATCAGCCCGACGGGCGCTCCGAGCTGAGAGCCGAGCAACATGGCCGATTCGGTGACACCGGCGACAGGTATCGTCGTCTGCCGGCGCAGTTCGTTCAGCGCGGTGTCCATCGACACTCCCAGGATTGCCGCGTCGCACCGGTGCAGATGTCTCGCCCCGAGGGCGAGAAGGCCGGGCACCGCAAGCGCGTTGTCGGCCGCGGAACGGATGGCCGCCGGGCCGTCGGGATTGTGGTACCCATCCAGCGCGTGACCCGGGCCCACCGCCTCGCGTGCCACCGCGCACATGCGCGCGGTCATCTCGACGCTGGCATTGGGATTGAGCAGAACGAAGCGCACGATCAGCCCAGCGGGGCGCCGAGCACCTCGGCGAGATCGATGTCGGCCGTCGGTGCCATATGGGCCAGCACGCGCGCCTGGACGTCGGCCAGATGACTGCTCATCGTCGCGATGGCCGCGGCCACGTCGCCCTTGTCGAGCGCGGCGACGATGCGGCGGTGCTCGTCCGGCGCGCAGTGGCTCTCGTCGCGCGCTTCGTACAGCGCGACGAACAACTGTGTGCGAGCGATCAACTGCTCGAGATAGCGAAGCAGCGAATCGTTGCCCACCAGTTCGGCGAGTTTCAGGTGAAACTCGCCGGCCAGGCGCACCGACGTTTCACGGTCCTGCGCCAGGCTCGCCGCCTCTTCGGCCTCGACATGGGACTTGAGCCGGGCCAAGGCACCACGGCCACCGCGCTGGGTCAGGCGCATGGCCAGCGCAGCAACGAGCCCGGCCTCGACGATGGCACGCGCGCCATAGATGTCCGCCACGTCTTCCGGCGACGGCTGCGGCACGAAGGCCCCCCGATTCTGCAGCAGTTCCAGCTTGCCTTCCTGTCCCAGCCGGGCCAGCACTTTTCGGACCGCGCCGCGCGTGGTACCGAACAGCTCCGCCAGATTGCGCTCCCGCAACGGCATGCCGGGGCGCAGCTTGCCCGCCATCAATGCACTGGCAATCGATTGGTAGAGGCGTTGCTCGATGTCGGGCGAAGGGTCGGTACTCATCGGTGGGACGTGCGTGGGCGGCCGGCGTTGCGGGCCGATGGCCGAATTATTCTTGCGTTCCGCATTATCGTCAACCAGAATGGTTAACCAAACGACCAACAAATTGTTGATCGGTAATGGTGCATGCGGCGCACCATCCATAAGCGCCGGCACCAGAATCGACCGCGATTTCTTCGAAGCGAGACTCATCCATGACCACCGAATTCCTGCAGCCGCCGCCCGTGTTCGACCTTGCATTCACCGGTGCCACGTTGCTCGGTACCGCGGCCGGTACCGACGTCGCGCAGCGCGACATGGCGCTTGCCGTCCGTGATGGCGCGATCGCCTATATCGGCAAGACGCTGCCGGAGGGCGCCCAAGTCCGGCGCGTCGTCGACGCTTCCGGCACGGTGTTGATTCCCGGGCTCGTTAACGTCCATACGCACGCGATCCTGTCGATGGTGCGCGGCGTGGCCGCCGACGCGGGCTTCGCGCCGTCCTATACGCCCGGGATTCCGAAGGGCACGCAGGTCAATCCCGAGCAGGCCCGGGCGCTGGCGCGGCTCGGCGCGCTCGAAGCGATGCTGTTCGGTTCCACGCTGATCGGCGACAACTTCGTGCACGCTGACGTGACCACCGAGGCCATGGCCGAACTCGGCGTGCGGCTCGCGCCGAGCTGGCGCATTCATGATGTGGACTTCGCGCAGGTCGCCGAAGGCCGCTGGCACTACGACGCCGCAATCGGCACTCGCACGCTGCAGGCGGCACTGGACCTGGCGGCCCGCTGGCAGGGCAACGATCGCGTGCAGGTCCAGCTCGCGGCTCACGCCGTCGACACCTGTTCCGACGGCTTTCTGCGCGAGCTCGCCGCGCTGGCGCAGCAGCGCGACATGCGGGTCAACATGCATCTGGGCCAGAGCATCGTGGAGGTCGAGCGCGTGAAGGCGCGCACGGGCCGCACGTCGACCGAGGTATTGGACGATACCGGACTGCTGACGCCGCGCCTGATGGGTGGCCATTGCATCTATGTGACCGCAGATGACATCGGCAGGCTTGCCCGGGCGGGCGCCCACGTGGTCCACATCCCCAAGTGCAACGCCAGCTCCGGTCGCCTCGCCCCGACGCCCGACATCAAGCGCGCCGGCATCAATATCGCGCTGGCAACCGATACGCAGCACGCGGACATGATCGAGCTGATGCGGTGGGCGCTGGTCACGGCGCGCGTGCAACGGGGGGGCGTCGATGACGACTGGCAGCCGCGCCATGTCTTCGAGATGGCAACCATGGGTGGCGCGCGTGCGCTGGGACTCGCTGATCGCATCGGCACCCTCGAAGTGGGCAAGCGCGCGGACCTGGTGATGCTGGACTTCGCGCGGCCGCATCTGGTCCCGCTGGTGAATCCCCTGGGCAACCTGGTTCACAACGGCCAGGGCAGGGATGTCCGCATGGTCGTCGTCGATGGCGAGGTGGTGGTGAACGATGGCGTGCCGACGCGCGTGGATCTCGACGAGGTATGCCGCGAGGCCGAGCATGCCTGTCGCGCGCTGTGGCAGGGAGTCGGCCGCGAATACTGGAAACCGGCGGCATGACGCCGTCGCTCTGTCGCGTCGTGCCGTGATGCAGCCATCGATGGCACGGCGATTGCAAACGAGCCGGGGCGTTCCTTCCTCCCATAGCAAAAGGTGACCCTATGACGCTGCACGCTTTGTTGAGCCGATGCCTTCTTCCCTGCGCCGCCCTGCTGACAGTCAGCTCGGCTTCGACCAATGCCGCGGCAGCGCCATCGGCCGCCAGCTTTCCGGACAAGCCGGTACGCATCGTGGTGCCATTCCCGCCGGGCGGTGCGGCCGATACCTTCGGCCGCGTGCTCGCGGACAAGCTCGGCGCGACGTGGAAGCAGCCGGTGCTGGTCGAGAACAAGCCCGGAGCCGGCGGCCGGATCGCCACCGAGTACGTGGCCAAGGTCCCGGCGGATGGGCACACGCTGCTGCTCGTGACCGTGGGCCATGCGGTCAACCCGAGCCTCTATCAGAAGTTGCGCTATGACACCGAGCGCGACTTCACGCCGGTGGCAATGATCGCCACGCTGCCCAGCGTGCTGGCCGTCCATCCGGCAGTGCAGGCGCGCTCGGTGACGGAGCTCGTCGCACTGGCGCGACGCGCTGGCGGCAAGATGACCTATGCCTCTTCGGGCAGCGGATCGACCAGCCATATTGGCGGAGCGCAGTTTGCCAGCCTGGCCGACGTCGCTCTGACGCACATACCCTACAAGGGCGCCGCGCCGGCACTGACGGACCTGGTCGGCGGGCAGGTGGACATGATGATCGATCCGGTGGTCTCTTCGGTCGGCTATATCAGAAGCGGAAAACTGCGAGCCCTTGCCGTTACCACGCCGCGCCGCTCGCCCCTGTTGCCCGACGTGCCGACGATGGCAGAGGCCGGCCTGCCTGCTTACCAGTTCGCACCCTGGTTCATGATGATCGCGCCGTCCGGCGTACCACGCGAGATCGTGCAGAAGCTCAATCACGATATCGCAGCCGTGCTCGCGAGTGCCGACGTGCGAAGCCGCTTCGAGGCCCTGGGCGCCGAGCCGGCCACAGGGTCGCCTCCGGAAGCGGCCGCCTTCCTGCGCGGCGAACTGGACCGATATGCAAAGCTGGTGCGCAGCGGCAAGCTGCAAGCGGAATGACGATGGACCGCGTAGCCGTGTCGCCGAAGCCCGACGAACCAGCGCCAGCCGCGCAGCGCGACCTGCTCGGTTATGCGGGTCGTCCGCCCCACCCGCACTGGCCCGGCGAGGCGAGAGTGGCCGTATCGTTCGTGCTGAACCTCGAAGAGGGGGCCGAACTGTCGATCGCCGAAGGCGACGCCCGCAACGAATCGACGTACGAGGTGATCGACCGCATCGAAGGCCGTCCCGATCCTTGCCTGCAGAGCCATTTCGACTACGGGACGCGTGCGGGGTGGTGGCGCATCATGCAATGCCTGGCCGACGCAGGCGCTGCCATCACGGTCAGCGCCTGCGGACGCGCCGTGGAGCGGCTGCCCGAATTGGCACGCGATGCGGTGGCCCGTGGCCACGAGGTCGCCGCACACGGTTGGCGCTGGGAAAGCCATGTCGCAATGTCCACCGAGCAGGAGCGCGAGGCAATCGACCGCACCGTCGCCGCGATCCGTTCGGCCACCGGCATTCGGCCGGTGGGCTGGCATACGCGCTCCGCGTCGACGCCGAGAACGCGCAGGCTGCTGATGGAAGAGGGCGGGTTCCTCTACGACAGCGATTTCTATGGTGACGATCTGCCCGTGACACTGCCTGGTCCACGCGGGCCGCATGTGATGCTGCCTTATGCGTTCGACACCAATGACATGCAGTTCCAGCACGGCAACCGCTTTGTGCGCGCCGCCGACTTCGCGGGCTATGTCACCGATGCGTTCGACTGGCTCTGGCGCGAGGGCGCACACGCCCCCAAGATGATGTCCGTCGGGTTGCATTTGCGCATGCTGGGCCGGCCCGGCCGCATTGCGGCGCTGGAGGCAATGCTCGCACATATGCGTTCGCGAGGCGGCGTGTGGATAGCGCGGCGCGATGCCATCGCGCGGCACTGGCTGGCGCATGCGGAGACTACGCGCGTGTAACGCTTGATGTCCTGGCGTACTCAGCGATTTCCGCCATGGCGCAGCGCCGCGCGAAATCGCGGGGCCGCCCTGGCCAGATGCTCCCACAGCCGGTTGGCGACAGGCCCATGCGGCCGGTCGCGCCGGCGGACGGCAACCAGCTCCTCGATGCGCCCCGGCAGATAGCGGCCAGCGATCGACAGCAGCCTTCCTTCGGCCAATTCCCGTTCGATCAGGAAGCGGGGCAGATGGCCCCACGCCATGCCCTGCACGATGATCTCCTTCTTCATCATCGGATCGGGCACCGTGCATTGCGGCGCGCCCGCGATCACGAAATGCTCCTGATCCGCGGGGCGCCGCGCGCTGTCGCGGATCACGCACTGCGTCAGCGCGCGCAATTGCTCCGGGCGGATTGCACGCGAGACGGCGAATGGCAGAAAGCCCGGTGCCGCCACCGGGATCAGCTCGATCCTGCATAGATCCAGCCATTCGATCCGCGTGTCGCTCTTGTCGACGCGATGCACGATCAGATCGGCCTCGCCGTCGAACAGGCGCTCCCACGGCCCGGTCACCGCCTCGACATGCAGGTCCAGCCGCGTTGCCGGATGTTCGGCGAAGAACGGGCTCAGCAACCCCAGCGTCTGCGACGGCGGGCACAGGTCGCCGATCACCACGCGCAGTTCGCTTTCCTCTCCCATCGCCAATTGCTCGGCGTGAAGCTGCAGCGCCTGCAGCTCGCGCAACAGCGACTGAGCCTGCCGATGGAAGGCGCGACCCGCCTCCGTCGGGGTGACCCGGTACCCGCTGCGATCCAGCAGCGCCAGGCCGAGTTGCCGCTCCAGTCTGGCCACCGCCGCGAACACCGCAGGATGCGTTCGATGCAGAACCGCCGCGGCCGCCTGGAAGCCTCCCTCGCGGACGACGGCGTCGAAGCACTGCAGGTCTTGCAACGTGAAGCGGGACATTGTTCGCGTTCCTGACAGAGAGTGTGAGAACTTTGTAATTTTCTCAGAATCGCTGCATGACTACGATGGCTTCCGTGATGGGCCTCGGCCGCCAGATCGGCGACGGGCCGTCTTCAACCTTCCAGGAGAACCGAGATGCCAGCGTTGTCGACCTTCACCACCAGCGATGCCCAGCGGATTGCCTACCGACTCGAAGGCGAGGCCGGCCGCCCCGTGCTGATGCTGTCCAATTCGATCGCGACCGATATGTCGATGTGGGACGGCGTGATGCCGCCATTGCTGCAGCGTTTCCGCGTGCTGCGCTACGACATGCGCGGCCACGGTGCCTCCGACGTACCGGCCGGCGCCTATTCGCTGGACCGGCTGGGACGCGACGCGGTCGAACTGCTGGATGCGCTGGCGCTCGAGCGCGTCCACTTCCTCGGCCTGTCGCTGGGCGGCATGGTCGCGCAATGGCTCGCCATCCATGCTCCCGAACGAATCGACCGCCTCGTGCTCGCGCATACCGCCGCCTACCTCGGCCCGGCGGCGGATTGGGAGCCGCGCATTCAAACGATCCTGACCGCGGCGCCGAACGAGACCGCCGACGCGTTTCTAGGGAACTGGTTTCCCGCCGAAATGCGCGAGAAGAACGGTCCGGAGCTTGAGCCGTTCCGCAAGGTCCTGCTCGAAACGGACCCACGCGGCATCGCCGGCGCGCTGGCCGCGGTACGCGATATGGACCTGCGACGCACGATTACGCTGATTTCACGGCCGACGCTGGTGCTCGGCGGCAAGTTCGATACGGTGACGCGGGCCGAGCACAGCGAGGAAATCGCAGCGGCGTTTCCGGGCGCGAAGCTGGCGCTGCTGCCGGCGGTGCATATGTCGAATGTGGAGAGGCACGACGCGTTTGTGGCGGAGATCGGTGACTTTTTGACCTGAGAATCGTGCCAGAAAGGTGCAGGCGATCCTTCGTGGTTGCCTACTTGCAGCAAGCGGGCGGTAGTTTGGGACTCTTCGCCAAGCGACAAACGGCCGGCTTCCAGCACTTTATTGCCCTGGGCAGCGATGGAATAAATGGGGATCTCGCGTGGTTTGCGCAAAGAATCCGATTATTCGCGTCATGTCGCTACGAATAGGGTTCGGTAGTGTGGTCTCGGAGACTGGGTACTGAAGAGCGCTACAGCCGGCTTGGTCAGCGGCAAATCGAAGGCTCAAAAAAAAGCGCCGCCCAAAGGCGGCGCAATCAGGCTTCGTCCATTAGCCCAAGTGTCGATAATCTTCCCCAGCGCTGATCAGAACCTGTAGGTAACGCTCCCCACCACCGTTCGCCGTGCGCCGAAGTAGCAGTCGCCGCGGGCCAGGCAGGTCGTCAGGTATTCCTTGTCGAACAGGTTGTTGACGTTCAGCGCGACGCGGACCGGGCCGTGGTCGTAGGCCAGCACGGCGTCGACGAGCGTAGCGCTGCCGACCTTGTTGCGGTCGGTGCCGTCATAGCTGGCGCTGAAGTACCGTACGCCGGCGCCGGCCGAGAAGCCGGGCTTGTCGAACAGGTTGAACTTGTAGGTGCCCCACAGCGAAGCCATATGCTTCGGAATGCTGGCGATGCGCTTGCCGACTTCGACGGAATTGCCCGCGAGGATGCGGGTGTCGAGGTAGGTGTAGTTGGCGATCAGGTCGACCCGATTGCGCAGCGATGCGAGCGCCTCGATCTCGAAACCACGGGTGCGCGCTTCGCCGATCTGCACGGTGTCCGCCACGCCGTTGACGATGCCCGAGGCGCGACGATTCTTTTCGCGCATGTCGAACACCGCCATCGTGACCATGGCGTTCTTGCCGGGAGGCTGGTACTTGATACCCGCTTCCCATTGCTTGCCGCGCAGCGGCTTCAGCGGACCTGCGCGGTTGTTGCCAGGCACACCCTGGAAGGACTCGGAATAGCTGATGTACGGATTCAGGCCGAAGTCGGTCTGGTACATCAGGCCGAAGCGCTTGGTCAACTCATTGTCGTCGCGCGAGCCGGCCGGCGTGTTCACTTGCGAGGCGCGCGACCAGTCATAGCGCAGGCCGACCATCAGCAGCCACTGGTTCCACGACATCTGGTCCTGCATATAGATGCCGGTCTGGATCTGCTTGGTGGGATTGACCGGGTTCAGCGTCGGCGCGACGTAATTGCCGTAGACCGGATTGACGATGTCGATCGGCGCCGCGCTGCCGCCCGCACCCCGGCTTCCGTCGATATCGGCGTGCTGGTAGTCCATGCCGGTCAGCAGGGTGTGGCCCACGCTGCCGGTGCGGAACTTGGCCTGTGCCTGGGTATCGACCAGGAAGGATCGCAGCCGCGGATTGTCCCAATAGACGGTACGGTTCAGCAGCCTGTCGCTGCCCGGTACCCAACCGCCGTTCGGCGCATTGAAACGCGCGTAGATGCTGCGGTAATCCACCGTGCTGTACGAGTACCGCAGGTTCTGGCGGAACGTGAAGACCTCGTTCGCCTTGTGCTCGAACTGATATCCGATGGCGGCCTGCTCGGCCTTGAAGCGATCGAAGCCGGGCTCGCTGACGAAGAGGCTGTCGCGGATCTTCAGGCCGCCGGGGTTCGGGTAGAGCATGCCCTGCCACGGAAAGAACCCCGCCGTCGTATTGCTGTCATCGCGCTGGAAATTCGCCAGCAGCGTGAACGACGTATCGCTGTTCGGCCGATACGTCAGCGACGGCGCGATCAGATAGCGATTGTCCTGGGCGAAGTCGACATGCGTGTCGCTGTCGCGTGCGAGCGCGACCAGTCGATACAGCCATTTGCCGTCCGCATCGAGCGGCCCGGTCAGGTCGGCCTGCACCTGCTTGCGGTTGTTGTTGCCGAACTGCACGCCGATCTCGCGCGCGGCTTCGGCTTGCGGTCGCTTGCTGACCAGGTTCAGGATGCCGCCGACCGCGCCCTGGCCGAACAGCATCGACGATGGACCGCGCAGGACGTCGATCCGCTCCAGCGCATACACGTCGGGGCGGACATTGTTGTAGTAGCCAACCGCATTGAGCAGCCCGTCCTGGTATTGCGTGAAATCGGTGCCGCGGAAGCGTCCCCAGTCGCCGCGATTGTCGTTGCCGTACAGGCCCGCGTGGACGCCCGCGGTATAGCCGATCGCCTGCTGCACCGATTGCGCGCCCTGTGCCTCGATGCGGTCGCGCGTGATCACGGTGATCGACTGCGGCGTTTCCATGACCGGCGTATCGGTCTTGGTTGCGGTGGCGCTGCGCTTGGCGACGAAGCCGAAGACGGGGCTGGTGGCCGTTTCGTTGTCGCTGGTGGCCCGTACGGTGACCGCCGGCAGTTCGGCGGTGGCCGTGGCGGTTGCGGAGGCAGATGCGGCGGGGGCGGCGGCCGGGGCTGGGCCATCGGCGGGCGCGGACTGCTGGGCCCAGACCATGCCGGCGGCTTGCAGGCCCAGGGCGAGAGTCGTCAGGCGAAGGGCATGGCCGCGGTGGCGGCCGCGGCGATGGATTGCACGCTGTGGCATGGTCGGATCCGTCTATATTTTTTCAGAACGCCCGCGCAATGCCGCCGCGGTGCGGCAGCGCGGACCGTGACGTCGGTCCGTGCGGGTCGGAGGCTCGGGTGATGAACGATAAATGCGAATCGTTCTTGTTAACTTTCGCATTGTAACGGCATGTGTCGAGCCGGACATAAAAGGGTGACCGCGCCACAGGGTTAATGGCAACCGTGCGCCGGCGAGAATCCCGTACCGGCCGGTGAGCATCAACAGGACAGGAGGGCCGCGATGCCGCTGCAGCCGTATTTCGCCGATCGCCGCGATGCCGGCGTCCATCTGGCGCGCCGCCTGAGCGAGCTTGGCCATGCGAAACGGGGCGGAGAAGCGCCGCCGCTGGTGCTCGCACTGCCGCGCGGCGGCGTGCCCGTCGCCTTCGAAGTGGCCCGCGCATTGGGCGCCGCGCTGGATATCCTGCTGGTGCGCAAGATCGGCGCGCCGGGCTATCCCGAGCTGGCACTGGGAGCAGTGGTCGAGGGCGATGCGACCGGCTCGCCGCCGCATACCGTTGCCAACGACGATGCGTGGACGCGCCGCGCGGTCGACAGCGGTGCCTTCGAGCTGGAGCGCGGCCGGCAGTTGGGCGAAATCGCCCGGCGCCAGCAGCGCTATCGCGGCGGGGCCCCGGTGGCGGCGATGCGGGATCGGGTCGTGATCATGGTCGACGACGGCGTGGCGACGGGCGCGACGATGCGCGCGGCGCTGGAGAGCGCGCGCCATGCCGGGGCGGCTCGCGTGATTGCCGCGGTGCCGGTCGCGTCGGTCGAAGGGCTGGCGTCGCTGCGGGATGCGGCCGACGAATGCGTGTCGCTGTGGGTGCCGGATGATTTCGGCGCGGTGGGCGCGTATTACGCGGATTTCGAGCAGACCACCGACGAAGAGGTGATGGCGTTGCTGCGCGAGGCTCGCAACGCCGAAAGGGGTTGAGGGCGAGGCATCGTCAGGCGCGCCGCTGCGCCAGCCGCTGCTTCAGATGCGGAATCAGCCCGCCGGCGCGCAGCATGTCGAGCAGGAACGGCGGGATCGGCTCGCATGGCACGCGGCTGCCATCGGCCAGCACGATGGCGGCGCCTTCCAGATCCAGCGTCGCGTGTTCTCCATCGACCAGCCGATCGGTATCCGCGCAGACCAGCGCCGGCAGGCCGAGATTCAGCGCATTGCGGTAGAACAGTCCGGCGAACGAGGGCGCGATGACGGCCGCGACGCCCAGATGGCGCAACGCCTGCGGCGCCTGCTCGCGCGACGAGCCGACGCCGAAGTGCCGTCCGCCGACGACGAGGTCGCCCGGCCGCACGGTCGCGGGGAATTCGGGGCGCAATCCCGCCAGGCAATGGCGCGCGATCTGGTCGATGCCGCCTTTCATCTGCGTGGCGGGCGCCATCGCATCGGTATCGACGTTGTCGCCGAAGCGCCAGATGCGGCCGGCGGCCTGGCCGTCGGCCGAGGTATCGCCGGGTGCTTTCGTGGGGATCGAGGTCATGACAGCAGCGTGCGCGGATCGGTGATGCTGCCGGTGACTGCCGATGCCGCCACGGTCATCGGCGAGGCAAGCCACACCGCGCTGCCGGCATCGCCCATGCGACCCGCGAAATTGCGCGCGGTCGAGGCAATCGCCCGCGTGCCGGCGGCAAAACGCGTGGGACCGTAGCCGGCGCAGGCGTTGCAGGCATTGGGCAGCAACTGCGCGCCGGCATCGAGCAGCGCCGCCAGCGTGCCTTCGCGCTCGGCCTGCTGCTGATCGCGCAGCGAGGCCGGCGCCAGTTGCAGCGACACCCCGGGCGCGACCTTGCGTCCGCGCAGGATTCGCGCGGCCATGCGCAGGTCGTCGAGCTTGGCGCCGGTGCAGGCGCCGAGATAGGCGACGTCGATCGTTTCGCCCTGGATCTCGGTCACCGGCGCGCCGTTGGCCGGCGAGTGCGGTGCCGCGACCTGCGGGGCCAGCGTGGTCGCATCGAAGCGAAGGGTTTGCAGCATCGGCGCATGGGCATCGCTGCGCCAATGCTGCAGATCGATCCGCGCCAGCGTGGACGCGGACACGCCGGCCTGTTCGAGCCATTGCAGCGTGGTGGCGTCCGGGGCAACCAAGCCCGTCTGCGCGCCCAGCTCCGCGCTCATATTGGTCAGCGTCATCCGTTCGTGCATCGACAGTGCCGTTACCGCCGTGCCGGCATATTCGATGGCCTCGTAGCGGCCGCCGCCAAGCCCGAGACTCGCGCACAGGAACAGCATGATGTCCTTGGCGCAGACGCCGTCGGCCAGCGTGCCGTCCCATTCGATGCGGATGGTCTGCGGCACGCGCAGCCAGATCTCGCCGGTGGCCAGCACGCCCGCCATTTCGGTGGCGCCGATGCCGAACATATAGGCGCCGAACGCGCCGCCGGTCGGGCTGTGGCTGTCGCCGCCGACGATGAACTGGCCTGGCAGCACGTAGCCGCGCTCGGGCAGCACCACGTGGCAGATGCCTTCGTTGTCGATCAGATGCGGCAGGCGCTGCTCGCGCACCCAGTCGCGCGTGAAGCGGACGATCGCCTCGGCTTCCGCATCCGCGGCGGGCACGAAATGGTCGGTCACGACGACGAAGCGTTCGGGGTCCCACACCTTGGCGCCCAGCTCGCGCAGCAGCGGCGCGACGCGGCGCGGGCCGCTGGAATCGTGCGACATCGCCAGATCGACCTTGCAGGTGACCACGGTGCCTGGCGTCACGCGGTCCATGCCCGCGGCGCGGGCCACCAGCTTCTGCGCGAGGGTTTGCGCCGGGATGGACCCGGCGCCGGCACGGCTCATTCCACCTTGGCTCCCGAATAGCGGACCACGGTGGCCCAGCGCTTGATGTCCTGCTTGACGAAGGCGCTGAAGGCCTCCGGCGTGCTGGCGACCGGCTGCGCGCCATCGTTTTCCAGGCGCCTGGCCACCGCGGGCGTCTCCAGACCGCGGCGCGCGGCCTGATAGAGCGTGCGCGTGACTTCCGGCGGCAGGCCCGCCGGGCCGAACAGCCCGAACCAGGCGTTGGACTCGAAGCCCTTGACGGTCTGCGAGATCGGCGGCACGCCAGGCAACTGCGGCAGCGGCGCGGGGCTGGTGACGCCGAGCGCCTTCACCTTGCCGGCCTTGATATGCGGCAGCACGTTCAGCGTGCTGGCGAACATCAGCTCGACGCGGCCCGACAACAGGTCGGTGACGGCCGGCGTCGTCCCCTTGTACGGAATGTTGACGATGTACGTGCCGGTCATCATCTTGAACATGTCGCCGGCCAGATGCACCGACGAGCCGACCGCGCCGATGCCGAAGTTCAGCTTGCCGGGACGGGACTTGGCCAGCTGGATCAGCTCGGCGACATTGTTGGCCGGCACCGACGGATGGGCGACCAGCACGCTGGGCACGCTGGCCACCAGCGTGATCGGTGTGAAATCGGCGACCGGATCGAACGGCAGGTTCTTGTACAGCGTCGCGTTGATGGTATGGCTGGTGAAACTCATCAACAGCGTGCTGCCGTCCGGCGCGCTTTGCGCGACCAGTTCGGCGGCGATATTGCCGCCGGCGCCCGGGCGGTTCTCGACCACGACGGACTGGTCCAGCAGCTTGCCCATCTCGGTCGCGATGGTGCGGGCCAGCGTATCGGTGGTGCCGCCGGCCGGTGCCCCGACCAGGATGCGGATCGGCTTGCCGCCGGCGATCGGGCCAAGCGGGGCGGGGGATGTGCCCGCTATGCCCGACGTTCCCGCCTGCCCGCCATTGCCGTTGGCCGCGCCGATGGCGCCGGCAGGCGCGAGCAGCGACAGCAGCGTCGCCGCGCCCAGGCCGAGCGTCGCGCGGCGTGTCTTGACGACGCCAGTGGTGGAGGCCGATGGGGGAAGGGAACGGCTGGCTCGATGCAGCGGCATGACGCGGTCTCCTTGTCTGATCGTCGAAGCGCGCAGCATGGCGCGCCTGCGTCAGTCGCGCAAGCTGGTGCGGGTCCCGTTGTCGACCCAGACGTTGGCGCTGTCGCCGCCGGCCGGCGACAGTTCCATCCGGTATTCGTAGCGGTCGGGCCGGTACTGTCCCAGCAGCAACTGGATCGGCCGGCCGGACTTGTCCTGCACCACGCGGCGGGTGGCGAGCAGCGCGGCGCCGACCGGCACCTCGAGCAGCGGGGCCACCACCACGTCGGCCAGCCGGGCCGACAGCACCTGGGTGGCACGGCCCAGCTTCAGGCCGCCGCGGTTCTCGAGCAGCCGCAGGATCGGCGTGGTTTCCAGATCCTTGCGGGTCAGATGGCGGCCGAGGTCGGCGGGCACGTAGACGGTGATATGGGACAGCGGCTCGCCGTGGTAATGGCGCACCCGCACCACCTTGGTCACCGGATCGCCGGGCTGCAGGCACAGCGATTCGGCGACGTCCGGCGTGGCATGCACCTCTTCGATCGAGATCACCTTGACCGAGGTCTTCTGCCCCATGTCGAGCAGGTTGTCCAGCAGGCTGACGGTCTGCGGTGCGCTGGCGGCCGGTGCGATCGGATGCGGATTGACGAAGGTGCCGAGCCCGCGATGGCGGCGCACCAGTCCTTCCTGCACCAGGCGATCGAACACCCGGCGCATGGTCACGCGCGAGGCGTGGAATTGCTTGGCCAGGTCGATCTCGCCCGGCAGAGGCCCCTGGCCAAAACGGCCTTCCACAATCTGTTGGCGCAGCACCACGTAAATCTGGTGATACAGGGGAACGACGGCTTCACTCATGGCTTCCCTTGCGAGTCGACGACAGGTCGGCAATTAGTTTAATGTACTTTAAATCAGACATGAACATAGTGACAACGCAATAGGCGCCGTCGTGTGAATTCGCGCTTTTACCGGCCATGCGCCGGACCCGGCTTGCCAGAGCAACGTCGGCACAATGTCGATACATTTTCGTCGCAATCTCGCCAGCGTTTTTCGGCTTGATTTTCCGCTTCGGGAAGCGACGAATGCAGCGCCCGAATTGGCGCGGCCGCCCATGATCCGCGATGCGGTTCATCCGAAACATCCCCCCAATGCAGGACGTGCTTAAAAAAACACCACCCGCGCCCTGTCCGGTTCGTCGTTTCATTTTCGTAACGCGAACGGGTCGAGCCGGTTTTTCCGGCATGCCGACTTAACTATCCGGCAATAAACAATTTTTTTTCGAGCCGCCGGAATTGCCGGCTGGCGAGGCTTTTCGGGTCCTGTCACAGCGATGTGACATGTCTGTTCCGGTGCACAGGATTAGCGCTCGCAGTGTCGCACCAAAAGTGGGATCTTGCACCGCAACAGGGCCATTTTGGCCTTGTTTTACAAGGGAATGCCGTATCTGGGTGGGGTGCTGGCACTGAATATGCGCAGGGCGCTTCGGTTTGGCCAATGCCGGACCATGACCCGGCTACCGCTTCGTTTCCGTCTGACGAGGGCGGCGCCGGGCTGAGTCGCAGAGAACATCCTCCTGGGAGCTATGTATGAAAAAGACCTTACTCGCGTCCGCCGTCGCCCTGACTCTCGGGGTGACAGGGCACGCCTTGGCACAGACCGCAACCGACGATGCCGTGGCGGTGAATGTCAATGTCACCGACAACGACACCACCACCACGACCAAGACCAATTCGGAGAACCGCGGACGCGCATGGGCGGAGGGCCTTGGCACGACTGCGGCAAACAACGGCTCCACCTCGACCGCCAACTTCTCCAACGCCTTCAACACGAGCCGTGCGGTCGCCATGACGCGGCTCAACGGCACGGTCAGCGGCCTGACCGTCAGCCATATCGGCAACGTCGCCCGTCAGCTGGGTAACGCCGGCGGGGGCGCCGGCGGTGCGGGTGGCGCCGGCACAGGCGGCAATGCCATGGGAGGCACCGGCGGCAATGGCGGCAACAGCGGCAATGGCGGCGCTGGCGGGAACGGCGGTGCCGGCGGCATGGCAACGATTGGCGATGCGACCGCGGGCGATGCCAACAACGGCAGCGCGACGGCGGGCCGCGGCGGCTATGGCGGTAACGCCAATGGCACCGCGGGCCGTGGCGCCAACGGCACGGGCACTGGCGGTGGCGCCCTGGCGGCCAGCGTCGGTGTCGGCGCCCGGGGCGCCAACGGTACCGGTGCCGGCGGCAACGGCACTGGCGGCAGCCTGGCCGGCGGCGCCGCAGCAGCAGCTCCAGCGGCGGCGGCGCGCGCGGTCCTGGCGCTGACACGACCGCGACTACCGCAGGTGCGGGCGGCGCAGGCACTGGCG